>NZ_WOTG01000006.1 GCF_011516925.1 Acetobacter fabarum | reverse complement strand
AGGACCAGTTCGTCGTTCGGTAGCGTGTGCGCTTCGGCTTGCTCATCACTCACAGCTAACAAACTGGTTTCAAACAGGGAATCCCTTGCCAGTATTTCTGCAACAAAGCCCTGATAAGCACAAAAATCAGCGCCATTCTTTCTCCGGAGCGCGGCAGCTGCAAAGCCAGACGCCAGACGCGGCCAGCACTAGAGCTCCAATCACCATCCAGATGCGGCCCAACAGCCCCCAATTCTCCTCATGAAATTTCAAGGTCAGCCAGCCCACGCCGATGGCGATCATTCCGAATAGTGCCGCAAGCACGATGTTGGCCATAAGAGAAAATCCAGCAGATGCCATCAGGCCGACAAGCCCGGCCGCCACCGCAATAGAGCCGAAGGCGACGAGGATATTGATAGCATTGCCGCCAATGTCACGACGCGCATGGCTTTTCAGCAAAGCCGCCGTCTCCGCCGAAATCACGCCCTGCTCGCAGAGCAGATCGGCATCAATCAAGATTTTCATTTATGCTCCTAAGTGGAAGTGTGCTGCCGCAGTTGATGAAGCATCTGTATGGAGCCTGATTGGCCATGATACCAGTTTGGGGAGCAGCGCGGCCAGCGTTCTTCGGCCATGCGAATGTCTGTTTCCCACTTTTCCATGACTCATATTGGACATTCTGCCCCCCATAACGGACAAATTACAGTAACTCTGGCTAGTTGTTTTGTTCTGGGGCTTGATGGGTTGAATTGATGATGAATCTTTCAGGTTCTGAAGCCATATTTTGCAGATATCTTCGTAAGGGGGGCTCTCAGGGTCTTGAACCTTCGCCCAAAGTTATAGGTCGCCATGAAGTCGTGTAGGTGTGTCCGCAACTGCGTATGACTGCCGTAATGGAAGCGCCTGACGGCTACTTCTTTGACCGTCCGGTTCATCCGTGCAACCTGACCATTAGTCAATGGATGCTTGAGTTTCGTCAGACGATGTTTGATCCCGTGGACTTCGGTAATATCCAAGCGTCCATAATCACCCTTAATACACACGACGCGCATGTGATCGCACAGCTGGCAAAAAAGCCGCTAAGCCGTCCAAGATTTTTGTTCGTCGATGAGGCGCAGACATAGCGCAGCAGCGTTGGAAATCAGTCCTTGCCGGGCATGGCAGAGCGCGAGAGTCGTCGGACGCAAGCCGGGGTCTGATAGCGGTACGAAGCTTAAACGGCCGTCGTCCCCTGCTTCAGCAACATCTAGTTGGCTGAGGACGGAAACACCGTTCCCCTGAGCAACCAGAGAACGGATTACGGCGATATTGTTCGATGACAGAGCAGAATTGACCTTTAGTCCGGTCGAGACTTCGAGCATGCGGAACTGCTCGGCAATCTCAAGCGGGTCGATCGGTCGTATGACATTCTCCCCCGACAACTGATTGAATCGGAGGGTTTTGGCGGACTGCAGTCTGTGCCCACGTGGCATGACTACGCCAAGTGGAATTTCACGAAACGCGCGTACGGTGATGTCCCGGGAGGATTGAGGGTTCAAAAGCAGCCCAAGGTCGTAGTCTCCATGAGCGATGCTCTGTGCAATGCTATCGTTAGGCAGAACGCAGATTTCGAGCGCGATGCCGGGGTAGTGTGTGCGCATAGTCGAAATGACACGCGGTAAAAAACCGTGTGCCAAGGCCTCGATCACGGCCATGCGCACTAGTCCGCGCCGCAAACCGTCCAGGTCGTCAATCTGCTCGCGTATTCTTGCAAAATCCTTGCGCCAGTCGAGCGCGCCGCGAACGAGGAATTCGCCTGCCGAGGTCAGGCGCATGCCGCTCGGCAGGCGGTTGAACAATGGAACGCCTATCTCTTCTTCCGCGGCCAGAATCTGGCGGTCGATGGCGGATGCTGAGACATTCAGATGCTCTGATGCCTTGCGGACGGAGCCCTGTCGGGCGACTTCGACAAAATAGATCAGCATTCGGGAGAAAGGCTGCACTTCAAGCGTTCTCTTTTTCTCAATGACAAATCAAAAAAATGATGTTTGAAGTTTACACGATCCATCCGCATGCTTCCAGTCGCTCAGTAGCCCCTGCATAGGATGATCCGGCATATGACAACCCTTACAGCTTCTGCCCCTTCGCTTGATCTGCCCAGAAACTGCACCTTTGACCCTGACGACTGGCGTATTCTCGCTCGGCAGTGGTACGCTGTGGCCCTTATTCGGGACGTGGATAAAGAAGGCGTTGTTGGCGCGACCCTGCTGGATGAACGGCTGGTTGTTTATAAGGTCGATGATGAAATCGTCGTAGCGAACGAACTATGCACACATCGCGGTGTTCCGCTGACGCTGGGCTCGAACCGTGATTGCAAGGGTGTGCGCTGCCCCTATCACGGGCTTCAGTTCGGAAAGGGAGGCAAGTGCATTAAGGTACCCGCGCATCCTGACAACGGTATCCCGAGCAAGCTGCACCTGAAATCCTATCCGGTTGTGCTGCGTTACGGACTTGTCTGGACCTGCCTGCGTCCAGGCGAGGAGGGAGCAATGGCCGAAGTTCCCTTTATGCCTCACTGGGACGATGCGGGATTCCAGCAGATCAACTGCCCGGCGTTCGATATTGCGGGCTTTGCCGGTCGGCAGGTTGAAGGGTTCCTTGATGTTGCACATTTTGCTTTCATTCACACAGAAACCTTTGCAGACCCAGACAATGCCCTTGTGCCGTCTTATGAGACCCGACCGACTGCAGTTGGCTTTGAAGCCGAATATTACAGCACCGTTGGGAATTATCCGCATGGCAAGCAGGATGAAACGCCCGAGGATTTTCTGTGGCTGAGGCATTTCCGTGCACACCTGCCTTTTACTGCCCATTTGACCGTTCATTTTCCCGAAGGGGGACGCCTTTCCATCCTTAATGTAGCCTCGCCTGTTTCGGCGCGGAAAACGCGTCTGTTTGTTCCGATTGCCCGGAACTTTGATACGGATCGTCCTGTGCAGGAGGTTTATGACTTCAATCGCAAGGTTTTTGAAGAAGACGCGACAATGGTCGAACAACAAAAGCCGGAAAACCTGCCGCTTGACCCGCGTTTGGAAGCCCATATTCCGGCGGATAGAAGCTCGATCAATTATCGCAGAGGCCTACGTGAGATGGGTCTCAGCCAGTTTTTCGTCGCCTGATACCTGCCATGGAACTGCTCGTCTCGGCCATTAGCATCAATGGTGACAACAATCTCGATATTGAACTGATTTGCCCAAAGGGCAATGAGCTGCCCCCTTTTACTCCAGGAGCGCATATTGATGTTCGGACACCCTCTGGTCAAATCAGGCAATATTCGCTCTGCAGTTCCCCCATGGATCGGCGCGTGTATCGGATTTGTGTGCGCAAGGATGTAAGTTCACGAGGAGGGTCTCTATCCCTTCATACTGACCTGCGGGTACGTGCGAAGGTAACAGTCTCGGAGCCACGCAACCTGTTCGAAATTCCCAATGCCCGGCGCTACCTTCTCTTTTCCGCAGGGATCGGTATTACGCCGATCATCACAATGGCTCGTTGCCTTGTCACCGATGAAAGTTATGTTGAATGGCACCATTATGAAGGACGCCGATCCTCTGTTGCCTTTCTTGAAGAAGTGAGTTCAGGCAATTTAAAAAATGTGACCACGCTTTATCTCAGTGATGAAGGAGCCAGTTTTCGAAAGATCGTACCAGAGTGTCTCCTGCGACCTGATCCCGACACAGCAATCATTGCCTGCGGACCTGACGGTTTTCTCACGCTTTTGGAAAAACGTGTGGCTGAAGCAGGGTGGGCACCAGCTCAGTTGTACAGTGAACGCTTTCGTGCGTCTCCTGTAGGCAGTTTGAACAACAAGGCCAAGGGCGAGTTTGTTGTGCAGCTTGCTTCGTCTGGTCAATGCTTCACGGTTGGAGCTGAGGATACGATCGGCCATGTCCTGTTGGAAAATGGCATTCCCGTCGAACTGTCGTGCGAGCAGGGCATGTGTGGTGCGTGCCTTACCCGCGTTCTGGAGGGTGTGCCCGACCATAAGGACGTTGTACTCAGTGCTACCGAACGTGAGGCCTGCAATCAGATAGCAATTTGCTGCTCACGCTCGAGATCACCGCTGCTGGTTCTGGATATTTAAGCTCGGGCACTTGCTTCGCAAAAAATATCCATTGCAGAGCTAGCCAGCAAAGATCACCCGACATGACCTCTTGGCGTAAATGGCTGTTTTCTCTGCCAAAGGCGCTTCATAACATTTACACGTTCTCCAGGAGGAGGCGGGCTACCATACCAGCGTGAGCCGCCGGGCCTGGTGGGGTAAAGGCCTGTCCTGCGACAAAGACACCTTCCATAAGCAATACCAGACCGGCGGTCAGTGACTCAGGGTCTCGTGCGCCCAGAAGTGCAACGCGAGAGGCAATCCAGTCAGCCATCGCCTGTTTCAGGCGCGCGGCCTCCCTGCGAACAGGGTGGTCGTGATCGGGGAACTCCAGAATTGCGTTTGTCAGCCCACAGCCGCGATAGGCCGGACGGGAGGCCCGCTCAGCCAGACCGTCGAAATAGGCGAGGATCTGGCCGCGTGGATCGTCAGGGTATGCGGCCTCAGCGTCCTCGAAGCGTGTGCGACAGGTTCGGTAAAATTCATCAAGATAGACCGCCGCCAAGCCGTCCTTGGACTCATAAGCGCGGTAGAGCGACGGCTTGGTGACGCCCGCGTTCTGCACGATTTCCTCAACACCAACGCCGCGTATTCCATTGCTGTAGAACAGTTCGCGCGCTGACGCCCGAATACGTTCGGCGGCGCTGACGCCGGTGATGGGTCGCTTCATGACATATTTCCGCTTGACGATGTTACCGACCGGTACCTACGCTGCACGCATTGTAACTTACCGGTCAGTCATATGAGCAGAAACCTTCATATCCGCAAGGGTACCGTCTTTACAGCGGTCGTGGCACTCACCTTTCTTTCCTTGCTGGCATCGGCTGGCGTGCGTTCAACACCCGGTGTTCTGATGATGCCCCTGCAAATGGAGCTGGGGTGGAGCAGGGCCACGGTTTCGTCGGTCGCCGCATTCGGTATTTTCCTCTACGGTTTTGTGGGGCCGTTCTCAGCGGCACTGATGCAGTCGATCGGCATCCGGCGTACGCTGATCGGGGCACTCCTGCTGATCGGTGCTGCGTCCGGGCTTTCGCTGTTCATGACAGCACCGTGGCAATTTTTTCTCACCTGGGGCCTGCTGACCGGTTTTGGCACGGGGGCCGTTGCAATGGTGCTTGGCGCTACAGTTGTTAACCGCTGGTTCGTGGCACGCCGCGGCATGGTCATGGGGCTGCTTGCGGCGAGTACGGCGACGGGGTCGCTGCTGTTCCTGCCCGTGCTGGCCTCCCTCGCGCAGACGTATGGCTGGCGAGGGCCAATTGTTGCTGTGACAGTTGTGTGTCTGGGTCTTGTGCCGCTCGTCGCACTATTCCTGCCAGAGCACCCCGAGCGTCTGGGGCTGGTGCCGCACGGGGCGCAGGAAGGATATGTCCCTCCCGCGCGTCCGTCGGGTCATCCGTTGCGCATTGCGGTGTTGGCGCTGCGTGAGGCGATGGGCACGCGGGATTTCTGGCTGTTGTTCCTGACGTTCTTCGTGTGCGGATTCACGACAAACGGGTTGATCGGCACGCATTTTATCGCGATCTGCGCTGATCACGGCATCGGCGCGGTTCCGGCGGCAGGGTATCTCGCGCTCATGGGGTTCTTTGACCTGTTCGGCACCACTGCCTCGGGCTGGCTCACTGATCGAGTGGATGCGCGGCGGTTACTTTTTGCTTATTACGGACTGCGCGGCCTGTCGCTGATGGCGCTGCCGTTCGTAGACTTTCATGGTGCAAGCCTGACGCTATTCGGCGTTTTCTACGGCCTGGACTGGATCGCTACGGTACCGCCAACGTTGCGTCTCGCCAACGCCGCATTCGGCGAGGCACGAGCACCGGTTGTATTCGGGTGGATCGTGTTCGGCCATCAAATCGGCGCGGCCATCGCGGCATCGCTTGCAGGTGTGTTGCGGCAGGCACAGGGAAACTATCGTGACATGCTGGTAATGGCCGGGTTTGCCGGGGTAGCCGCCGCGCTCATGGCGCTGCGGATCGGGCGGTCCCCAGCGCAGGGCGCTGTTGTTGCTGCGGAGTGAGTTGATAGCTCTTTCTCTCAAAAGCAGGGGAGGGGCTTTTCATGCCTGCTTTTGCTCCATGCCACGATTGAGACAGGGAAATAGAAATGGATCCCGTCTGCATCTTCCCATGCGCCCATGCCCAGATGATCCTGCCCTTCTGCAATATCCTTGGCAAACATCGCTTCCAGAGCACTCCAGTCCTCTGGCGCGACTTGATCCTGCAAACAGGACGCAAGGCGATATTGATGTACCACAACAGGCGAGAGGCCTGCATCAGTTCCCAGCGAGAGTAACTGATGCAGTGTCAGGGCGCTTGTATGCGAAGGATCACGGAGCGTTTCCGCACGGTCATAGTTTTTCTGGCATTCCGGAGTAGGGGTGGCGTCAATCACAATGACCCGGCCACCGGGACGGCAGACTCTTACCATTTCCGCCAGAACTTTCTCGGGTTCTTGCATGTGGTGAAAGCTGTAGCGTGTCACGACCCGGTCGAAACTGTTGGCCTGAAACGGTAAATGCAGCGCATTGCCAATATGATACGCCACCCTCACGTTCTCCCTGTCCGCACGCAAGCGTGCCTGTTCGATCATGGCGGGGGTCAGGTCGATGCCTGTGACCTCTGCGCCAACGCGGGCCAGTTCACACGCGACAATCCCTGGACCGCAGGCGACATCAAGCACCTTCATGTCTTTGGTAACTGCGCAGGCAGCAAGCGTCTGGGCCATGCTTTCCGTCTCTGCGTGAATAGCCAATTCGGCAAATGGTTTTGCCCAGCGTGTAAACTGGTCAACGATCCGGGTATCATGCGGTGTGCGTGAAGCAGACATCTCTATTCCTTTCCTTGGCGTTTCAGGATAAGGAAAGGACGGGTGGCCGTCTAACGCCATCCGGCCATAAATGAGCGGATACCGGCCAATGAAAAACCTGACCTCCAGAGAGACACAAGGTGTTCTTGTCGAGAACAGGCTGGATGGCCCGGGGAGGCCCGGCTTTGCATTCCGTAATCCATCTTCCGCCATCTTTTATGACTGGCACGCGCATCCATGCCACCAGATTACATATGCAAGACGCGGCACGACACAGATCGAGGGTCCGGACGGACATCATCTGTTACCCGCGGCGCATGCCGTATGGATTCCGGCAGAAACACGCCATCGGACCATGATCCGAGATCTGGACGGTGTTTCCGTCTATTTTGATCCGGCGTATTTCCCGCATGGCCACATGGAGCATATCCACACATTCCCCATAACGACCATGTTGCAGGAGATGTTGCTCCACACTGTGCGTTGGCAGCCCGGCTCAACTGAACATGATCCCATTGCCCGAAGTTTTTTTCAAACCGTTGGTTTGCTCTGTATGGAGCAAATGCAGGCGAAAACTACACGGGTTTTCACGCTACCGCGTGCCACCCACCCGTCTATCGTGAGGGCTATGGACGCAGCCCTTGCCCGCCCCGGGCAGGTAAATCTGAGCTTGATGTTGCATCATGCTGGAATGTCGGAACGTAGTTTCCGCCGCCATTTCCATGCAGAAACTGGCATGACATGGCAGGAGTGGATCGCTCAGGCCCGTCTCTTCCACGCAGCAAACCTGCTTGCCGAAGGGCAACGGGTAACGGATGTGGCAGCTGGTGTCGGTTACGCATCCCTTAGTGCATTCGCAAAAGCGTTTACGAACCTGATGGGGATGTCGCCGGTCCGTTTTCGGAACTTATAAACAAATGCCCGGACTGTAGGCGCTTGCCTCCTGTCTGCTTCAGGGGGGGGGGAAATTATTAGGTAAGGTTTGTTTGTTAAAACAATCGACTACCATTGGGGACTTGACGTTCAGGTTCAATCAGCACGACGTTCTTCTGGGTATCATAAAACCCAAGCGTCAAGACTTCCGAAATAAACGGCCCAATCTGTCGAGGTGCGAGATTCACAACACAGGCCACTTGTCGGCCAATTAAATCAACAGAAGTATATAAATCCGTAATTTGAGCACTAGATTTTTTTAATCCAATGTCAGGGCCAAAATCAATCTTCAGTTTCCATGCCGGTTTCCGTGCTTCTGGAAAAGGTTCAACTTCAATTATGGTACCTACGCGAATATCAGTCTTCTGAAAATCATCGAAAGAAATGAGTGTCACAATTTTATACTCCACTTTTGTGTGATGCTGTTGCAGCGTTATTGAGATCGCGATGATGTTTTCGATGCACTGATACACATGTCATTACACTGCAAACAATGAATGTAAATGCGGCCACTTCAATGGGACGCGGCCACCGATGTTCCCAGAGAAAACCGTAGATAAGGGCAAAAAGCGTTTCAAAAAGAATCATCTGTCCCGTCATGGTCAAAGGAAGTAAACGGCTCATTTGGTTCCATAAAACATTGCCAAAAAAGGAGGCAATGATTGCAACTGCGGTAGAGACCTCCACAAACCTACCCCATGAGGTGAGATCGTGCTTTAAGTGGCCAAGGAGGAGCGCAACGGGGATAAGACAAATGGCCTGAGCGCCAGTTACAAGACCCACAAGAAGGTTCCAATCATGAATTGATACTGTGCTTAGGCGGGCAAGACTGCGACTATTGCCGACGGCATAGGTGGTCCAAGACAAAAGTGCGGCAACGGACCATAACAACCCCATACTCGTCTGATGTGTCGCCTCAGGCGCTCTAAGGGCTTGCCAGCCAATACAAACTGCACCTGCGCAACACAGAAGAAGTGATGGGAAGAGAGTTATAAGAGGGATGGCCTCTTTGTCGCGGCTCCCAATAATCGTGACGGCGACAGGAAGAAATCCTATTACCAAGGAGGTCAATGCTATCCCACAACTCTGTATTGCTTTGGAAAGTAGAATATAATATAAAGTATTTCCAAATAGAGAAAGCCAGAAAAGAGCGCGCCAGTCCTGTTTGTCAAGGCTTGATGTGAGTATGGGCCAACGGGGGATAATGACTACAAAAGCAATTATCCCGTAGGCTAGAAAGCGCCCTATAGCCAGTTCAAGAGGAGTAAAATCTCGCACAAGTTCGGGGGCAAGAAATACCAACCCCCATAATGCACCTGCACCAACACCGCATAACGTGCCCAAAGGGATATTGTGGATGCTTTGAAGGCGCTTTTCTGTTTCCACACTGCTCACAACGTTATCTCCTTAAAAGGAGACATATCACCGAGAAAATGATTTTTGTGCTCTTGATTTACCCTTAAAATGCAACAAAAACTCACTTATGAATAAAAAGACCATCACGAAACCACTGGACAAGTTTGACAGGGCAATCCTGCGCATTGTTCAAAAAGACAATAAAACACCGCAACGGCAGATTGCGGATATTGTTCATCTTTCAGCAGCCGCTGTGCAAAGACGTATTGCCGCTATGGAAAAGAGCGGCATTATCAAGCAAAATTCTGCTGTCCTAGATGTGCATGCTGTTGATATGAACATTACGGCTATTGTTGAAGTTCATCTAAGGGATGAACGTATAGAAACTGTAGATTTGGCAAAAAATCTATTTAAATCAACGCCTGAAGTTCAGCAATGTTATTACGTAACCGGCGGTATTAGTTTTGTACTAATTATCGTTACTGCCGATGTGAAGGCATATGAACAAATAACGCGTAGAATTTTTGCTCAAAATGATTTTATAGCCAAATACCGTTCTCTTATCACACTGGACCGGGTGAAATCAGGTAGCGAGATCGTTATTCCCTAATGTCAGCTAAAGGTAAACCATCTTACAGCTAATAACATCCAGCGTTCGCGGACCAATTCATCGGGAACCGTATATTTCTGCGCTTGCTGAAAGACCAATGTCTTTAGGGCTGGTTCATCATTGTTTATTCTAGCGATAGCTAATGAAGTATATAAATATTCATTTCTCAGAGCGAGAACCTCAGCTAATTCTGCAATTGAGCTCACATCAAGCCAGTGGTTAGACAAGGCCCATGCCAAGTCCCCCCAATCGACTTTAATATTCTGTTCGACGAACTCTTTGATGAACTTGGGGAAAGGCTTGTAATCCAATTTATTCATCCTACCGCCATGGCTTGATGAAGTTCTAATACAGTCTAATCTGGTCTGTAGCCAGACGAGAGGGGCAGAGTTTCTTCTAATTTTCTATAGGTAAACATAAAGAGTGCTTTTGGGACACTTCCCGGCATTAATAAACATTCAATTCCACTAGGATTTCCGGAATCCCGTTTTTTATAGGAGTTAATGTGAAGTTAAGTGAATTGCATGATTCTAGCTTAATCCAGTTAACGTTGGATTGGCGATCGGGTTTGTTGTCTTGTCGTCTCAATACTGGGGAGGAGCCAGTAATCTTGGTGGCAGATAGAGTCAAAAACTGACCTGCCCCAGAAAACACCCATGGGGTGCAAGTGTCTCGATAAATGAAGTTAAAGCGTATGACATCGATGGGGGATTGTGCATACAAATGGAAATACAAAGTGGTGATAAAATCGAGATTATTTGTGAAGGCTTTAATCTACAGCAATATTATTGATTAAGCAGGATTATGGTCATTATCGCAATGAGAGTGTATTGCTTTTGATCTTAATTTAACCAGACAATTATGAACCAAAATACGATTTTTGACATGCCCACAACTCTCTCGACTTGTGAGCATGTCTTGCGTTGTTAGTGGTGAGCCGGCCTGACTGCGGTAACCTCAATTTCTACCAGCCACCCTGGGTTGGCGAGTTGCGCAACACCAAAAGCAGAGCGAACCGGCAGGTTGGGCTGTGACGCGGTGCCAAAAAACTTCGTGTAGCCTTTCATCATGCCTTCAAAATCAAGCTTTTTGGTTTTTGCGTCTGCCACCATGAAAACATGCATCTGCACTACGTCGCCCATGGTCAGCCCCATGCCTGCAAGTGTCTCCTCTATTCGTTTGAGAGCCCCTTCCGTCTGTGTGGCCATGTCACCATACGCTTCCAGACTTTTCTGGGGTGCTTTCGTATTGACGACAGGGGCGCCCATGCCGCTCAGGTAGATGGTGGAAGAACCAGCAGGCACTTCAATAGCTGAAGCAATAGGAAAAGTGGCTTCGTTATGCCTTACAATGTCACTTTGAGCATGCGCTTGTGCAAAGGATACGGACGCCGCCAGAACAGTTGTTGCAAAAAGGGCAGAAACCCCTCCGGCCTTGAATACACGCATAGTCTTATTGCTCCTCGGCTGTCAGGTGCGGGCGCATAAGAGCGACCTCTGACGGGTTAAGTTTATCTGTGTAATGGTTGCCAAAATGTGTACGAATATAGTCCACCACATCCGCAATCTGTTTGTCATTCAACAAACCGGAAAACCACGGCATGGCTCCATAACCGTTAAGGATAACGGTTGCAGGGTAGCTGGCAACCTGCAAGCGCGGATTATGGGCTAAAGCAGGGATTTGCGCCCCGGCACCAACAGCGCCTTGACCCTCTGCCATGTGGCAGCTCTGGCAGATGTGGCGGTAGACTGCCTCGCCCGATGGCAAGGCTTCCATTTTACCAGAAATTGCACTCGCGCTATCTGCCCGTGCAAAACCGGCTGGTGCCGTAGCAGCCACGAGCGCTGACAAAAGAAGAAATTTTCGCATCAGGCTGCTCCCAAGGCTCGTTTATGCAAACGTGTGACCGCATCCAGCGCGGATAGGATGGCGCCTTCCTGCCAGCACCCGACATACGATGCATGCTCGCCAGCCAGAACAACCCTCTGGTCAATGGAACACAGCGTTTTATAGTGTGTTTTGCGTGCTTCTTCGCTCCACATCGAGCAGCACCCTAAAGTCCATGGCACCCGGCTCCATGCGAAACTCACGCCATTGAGGAATTCCTTCCTGTATTGAGGATGAAAAGCCAGCCCCTGCTTTATACCCTGTTCCAGTCGCTCCTGAGGCGACATCCCTGCAAAGTCATATGCCGCAGGGCCAAACATATAGCCGCCAAGCAGCACTGCCGGTCCCTTGGAAAAAATGCCGTGGCTCGGGTAGGAAATCTGACTGATAGGTTGATCCGTAAAGCTGATGCCACCGTAAATCTGGTCATCTTCCTCCCAAAAACGGCGTTTGAATTCCAGGCCAAGCTTAACGGAAGAGGCATAGGGCACTGCACCAATGGCGGCTTTCATACCGTCGCTTACCTGCACATCCAGCTGTGACAGAATGGACAGGGGAATTGTGCAAACGCAATAATCGGCCTTTGCCTGACGAACCACACCACCATGCTGCATGTCGTTATAGGTAACACTGACGCCATGATCATCCTGATGAATGGCCGTGACCTTGCAGTTGAGTTGCAACAGGTCTTTTACCTGTCTGGTAAAAGCCTTACCAATGTTGTCCATCCCCCCTACGGGTTGGAACATCGTTGTCTGCATATCCAGCCGCTCGTGGAATGCCATCCAGTTCCATAGACCGGATTTCCAGATTTCTCCTCGGTTCATCAGGTCAGAAGGGATCGGGGCTCCGTTCAGTCCGCCCCCTTGTGGCTTTTCAAATCCGCGGCGTAACGAGCTGATGTTGCCCTTTGTGTAAGCCAGTTCCGGGGTGAGGGCGCCCCAGCCCTGCATGGCATCTTGCAGATGCGCCACCTCATCTGGGGTAACCAGATCATCGAGTTTATGCTGGTCCACGGCTTTGGCCAGAAGCTCTGCCGTAAAGCCGGTAAAATCCGCAGCCAGCTCCCGGTAGCGCACGGCTTTGCCACCGAAAGAACCCGTCGAATGGAGCCAGCTATTATGGTTTAGCTCAATAAAGGGTTCCAGTTGCACACCAAACTCACGGCAGTAGTACAAAAGCCCCTGATGGTGGTAAGGAATACGCCACGGGCCGGGGTTAATGTAATTCCCCGGTGCAAAGCCAACCTTTTGTGTGGCACCACCCAGTTCTGTTACTGTATCTCCTCCGCGCAGGCTGATGTTGCGGCCACCGCTGCGTGTCTGGAATTCAATGATTTTGACATTATAGCCCGCTTTGCGCAGTTCATACGCACTCAGCATACCTGCAAGGCCAGCACCCAGCACCAGAACTGACGTTCCTTTTTTAGCACCAGATAATTTGGGAGGGCCTGCAAAATCTGTGCCCATTGCATGGCCCATGCTGGTCATGGCCTGATACAGTGCCACACTTCCCGCCAACGTACCTATGCGGCTCAAAAGTTGCCGCCGTGTTTGTGAATGGGTGTTTGATGGACTTGCCATTGAGTATCCCTGCTTTTCTTTTACTCACGGTTCAACAAAAGCCAAACCGACAAATATGGATGACGTTTGAAAAAACAGACGTCATCCATAATATGTTTTAGAAATCCGCGTTCAGGCGGCCGTAGTAGTAGGCACCGGTGATTGGCACCTGAAGGGAAAACTGGTCGTAAGGCTGCGCGCCACGGGAGTTGTTGATCTGCGCAACCATGCGGGGTTTGACATCGGAAATATTGTTAACACCAACCGCCATGTGCCAGTTCTTGTTAAAGCGGTAGCCAATTTCAATATCTGTCATCCAGCGCGGTGTGTTCTTGAACTGGTTGAAGCAGGTATTCGAGTAAGCCAGCTTTCCTCCACTTGCACAGGGTGTGTTCTGGTTCTGCCAGTCATAGTAGGTCAGCATGGACGTTGTTTCGCCATACCGGGTTTCACGCACGTTAAAGTCCCAGTTTTTGTAACGGTAGAATGCGTTCAGGATAATCTTGCTACGTGGGTAAGCCGTTGTGATGTAGGAAATGTTCTGTGCATTGAGCAAAGGATTACCATTTGTATCCAGTGCATTGTGGTGCAGACGGGTGCGGTTGAGATCAAGCGCCAGTGTCAGCGCCAGAGTGCCGGTCGTGCGGAAGCGGAAGGTATAATCGGCTTTAATATCCAGCCCCTGTGTACGGGTGCTGGCGCCGTTGGTCATGAAGTATGCAGATACGTTGTCGGCAATCAGACCATTGGAAGGGAGCAGATAACCAAGCTGCTCAATGGCCGAAATAGCGCTGTTACCATTGACCGTGCCCCCACCTACAATACGGTCACGCAGGTTGATCTGGTAAACGTCTGCTTCAACATGGAGGCCGCGGATCGGTTCAATCACAACACCACCGCTGGCGCTGACGGAACGCTCCGGTTTAAGCTTGCTGGCGCCCAGTGTGCGGGCTGCCGCCGAATCAACAGGCAACAGGCCGGAAGCACCGTTGGGGTCCACGTTCATGGCGGAATAGTGCTGTTCCGGCAGGGTAGGGGCACGGAAACCCGTGCTGATGGTTCCACGGAAGGCAATGCGCCGCGTCACATCATAACGGGTGGAAACCTTGCCGTTTTCAGCATTGCCGACGTCCGTATAGTGCTCAAAGCGCCCGGCAAAATCCAGGTCCCAGTTTTTAAGCGGATGGAAGTCTCCATCCACGTAGCCGGCCCAGATGTCACGGCTCCAGCTTCCAGCGCTCTGCGGGCCAATGCCTGCATAGCCCTGCGTGCCGCCCAGAAGGTAGGAAGCCGCGTCACCCGCTGTCAGGTCGTATGTTTCCAACCGGTGTTCAGCACCAAAAGCCAGCAGCATTGGCACTTTTTGAGCGATGTTGAAGTGCCGCCGGAAATCGAGGTTATTGGTCCATTGTGCAAGCCTGTATGTTTCTGCGCGCACGTTGGTCGGTGTCCAGCCGCAGCCGAGGGATGAATAATTGGCCGATGTGCTATCCAGCGAACAGTCGGACGACAGCATGCCGGTATTAGCGGTGTTTTTATTGCCGATTTTGGTTTCGTCAGCACCGTAAGTGGTGCTCAGATCCCAGTCAAAGCCAAAGAAATCATCGCCCTTAAGGCCGATTGTCGCGGCGTAGTCGTTCTCGCGGATGGTTTCGAGCGGTGAAAAACCGGAAGGGTAATAAGTTGGGGCAATGGTGGGAATACGGTAGTTTTCGTATGCCTCGCCATAACGATGCGCGTAAGTGATCAGGCCATAGAACTGAATGTCGTCGTTAATTTTTTTGCCAAAATCAATAGCAAGGTTTTCCCGCGTTTCTTCCGGGGTGCTCATGATTTTGTTGGAATCAAGCGGCAACTTCATGGCGTTGGCCACCACACCATTATAATAACCGGTGGTGGTCGCACCATCAGGCCAATACCCTAAGAGTCGGTGGTCTTTGGTTTTGACAACGTAATGATCTGTATGTGTGATCTGGCCTGAAAGGTGGATATAACCATCCTCACCCAGCTTTAAACCGCCATCTGCGTTCAGCTGATACTGCCAACCATCACCATTATAGGCATTGGCCCCGGTCTGGGCTGACATATGCAGGCCGTGGTCATCTTTTTTGGTGATAATGTTTACAACGCCCGCTATGGCATCTGAACCGTACATAGCGGCAGCGCCATCTTCCAGTACTTCAATATGATCAATGGCATTTGCCGGGATCATATTTAAGTCAACACCGGTCGAACCAAACTGGGGGCCTGCGTCCGCAACAATGTTCGCCGTGGAATGGCGGCGCTTGCCATCGACAAGAACCAGCACTTCGTTCGGGTTAAGACCACGCATCTGGATGGAGGATGTTAGCGCAGCACTATCTGCCGCCATGGCCTGCACGTTGATTGATGCGTATGTGCGCACCAATGAATCAGCCAGATTAACCTGACCGGAACGGCGCAATGTTGCTGCCGTTAATACGGTTACAGGGGATGAGCTTTGCCTTGCCTTGCGGTTGGTGGAATGCGTGCCGGTTGAAACATTAACGGTTTCAACGTCCGCGGCGTACAATGCCTTGGTGTTATCCTTTTTACGGGCAGAAGATGTTGAAGTCGGCGTAGTAACGCGAGCGGTCGATTCGTTCGTTATTTTAGCGGAATGTTCGTGTGAAGCTTTCCGATGCGTCGTAGCCGTTCCGGTCGTTTCTGCCACAGAAAGCGAAGGCAAAACGGTGCAGAGTGTGGAGGCAAGCAGAGAAAAGCGGCGTGCTAATCGCATATTTCATGTCCCACTTGTAAAGAATTATTACTCGTCCTCCGTATTACATTTCGATATAGAAATGACATAAAAAAACATATCAGCCTTGCCTATTTTGCACACCGTTGCGGAATCGCAACACACGGCTTTCCGCATTGGGCAGGGAACCTTATTGCGGCCATACGGCGTAGTACGTAGCAGTTTGGTTCAGTCAGGCCTGCTAATGCTGCATTTCGCTAGGCTCAGGACCCATTGATATGAGCGGCAGGATGTGATCCAGGCTCCTTGAGGAGACTGAAGATGAGTGACCTGTATTGGCTGACGGACGAGCAGATGGATCGTCTGCGGCCCTTTTTCCCGAAGAGCCATGGTAAACCTCGCGTTGACGACTGTCATGTGTTGAGCGGGATCATTTTCGTGAACCGAAATGGCCTGCGCTGGCGTGATGCTCCCCGGGAATACGGTCCACACAAGACGCTCTACAACCGCTGGAAGCGCTGGAGTGCTATGGGGATATTCATCCGCATGATGGAGGGACTGGCTACCGGCAAGGCAGAGCCTCAGACGATCATGATTGATGCGACCTATCTCAAGGCCCATCGCACGGCGTCAAGCCTGCGGTTAAAAAAGGGGGCGCAGGCCGTCTGATCGGGCGGACCAAAGGCGGGATGAATACGAAGCTGCATGCCGGCACCGACCGGAACGGACGTCCGCTCGACTTCTTCATGACAGCAGGTCAGGTCAGTGATTACACTGAGGCGGCTGCCCTTCTGGACGGTCTCCCGCCAGCCGAATGGATGCTGGCAGATCGGGGCTATGACGCTGACTGGTTCAGGGATGCCCTGGAGGAGAAAGGGATCAAACTCTGTATTCCTGGTCGAAAATCTCGTGGAAAACCGGTCAAATACGACAAACGGAAATACAAAAGACGCAACCGTATCGAGATCATGTTCGGCAGGCTCAAAGACTGGAGACGGGTCGCAACACGCTATGACAGATGCCCCCCGACCGTCTTCTTCTCGGCAATCTGCCTCGCTGCAACCGTCTTGTTCTGGCTATGAGTCCTGAGCCTAGGGGGCGGTTGGGGCCAGACCATACGCCCCCCTAAAACGCGGCTCTCAGATCATATTCTCTGATCATGCGTTACGGTTAAGGGGAGCAGAGCACTGCTCTGCCCACCCTTATGGAGCTGTATCAACCAGAACCACTTCTGCGTCTGTAAGTGCCCGCACCTTGAGGATATCCGTATCCGCAATTGCAGCGCCATCGCGCTCGCTCACGGTTTTGCCCTCTATCTCGACAGCGCCTTTGGCAACGACAAGATAAGCCAGCCTTTCGATACCCAGATGGTATTCGGTGGCCTCGTCCTTCCTCAACGTCGCACCCAGCACGCGTGCATCGGTGTGAATGGGAAGGGCGTCACCATCATTCTGGTAGCCCGATGCCAAAGTAACGAACCTGCCTGCACGGTCGTCTTTTGGAAAAGCGCGGGTGCCCCATGATGGGGCATGCCCGGCCCGGTTCGGCATGATCCAGATCTGGAAGATACGGGTGGTTTCATCCTCCAGATTATGTTCGCTGTGCCGGATCCCGGTGCCTGCGGACATAACCTGCACATCCCCTGCAACAGTGCGCCCTTTGTTGCCCAGACTATCCTGATGTGTAATCGCACCTTCCCGCACATAGGTGATGATTTCCATGTTCTCATGCGGGTGAGTGCCAAAGCCTGTGCCCGGGGCAATGGTATCATCATTCCAGACGCGTAGAGCGCCCCAGTTCATGCGTGCGGGATCGTAATAATTGGCGAAGGAAAAGTGGTGTTTTGCATCCAGCCAGCCATGGTTGGCGTGGCCGAGTTTGTCGTAGGGACGGACTTCAATCATGGTCTGTTTTCTCCTGATCAGTCGTGTGATGTTTTTCTGGGATCAGGCTATTCGCAGTGCCGGATATTAGATATGGCAATCATGGAAAGATATTGTTTCTGATTTTGGCATACAGCATGGCGACAGGCGACTGAAAACAAGATATGGAAACTGTAACCATCAACTGTTTCTCAGGGCAATATCATGCGCCTTCCTGACTTTGAAGCATGGGCCATTTTTGCAAAAGTGGCTGAACTGGGGTCGTTTGCCAGAGCGGCAGAAGACATCCAGCTTTCAAAACCCACCGTTTCCAAAGCCATAGGGCGCTTGGAGCAGGCACTCGGGGTAGCACTTTTCAGTCGTAATTCCCGCCATATCTCCCTGACAGAAACAGGGCGAACGCTACTGGGGCATGCCAACCGTATTTTGGCAGAAGCAGAGGCAGCGGAAACAGAGGCCAGAGGGGGCACACAGCGCCCATCCGGTCTTATCAGGATTGCCGCCCCCATGACATTTGGCATCCGCCATCTGTCCCCCGTTCTGCCTGCTTTTCTTGCACAGTATCCGGATATTGATATTACGGTTGATTTTAGTGATGCACTCGTGGACCTTGTGGCCGATGGGTATGATGTTGCATTGCGTATTGCCTCCCTTGCAGATTCATCCCTGCGGGCCCGCAAACTGTGTGAAGTCCGGCTGCTGCTGGCGGCGAGCCCCGAGTATCTGGACCGGGTAGGGCGTCCTACTCACCCGCGTGATCTGGAGGGGCAGAAGAGTTTTGTTTACACCAATACTTCCGCCCCCGGAAAAGTTCGGCTTCGGCAGATTAAAAGCGGGAACGAGTTTGTTCTAACGCAGACATCCCGCTTCCGGGCGGATAATGCCGTGGCTTTTCTGCCTGCTCTTGCCGCAGGTCTGGGGTTTGGTGTGTTCCCTGAATTTATGGTGGGGGAAGGATTGGCGTCCGGCCAGTTTGAACGGGTATTACCCGATTGGGAGGCTCCAGCTATTGCGCTGTATCTGGTCACACCGTCCAGTTCGCTCAGGCCCGTGCGGGTGACAGCGCTACTTGACTATCTGGTGGAATGCTTTGGTCAGGCCGAATGGGTCGGGTGCGTTTAATAGCCCAGTGTCCCTATTGATCTATGTGAGTTCAAAAACCGATAAATAACGTCATATCAATAAAACTCCCCGTATCAGCATGGAACCGATACGGGGAGAGGTGGCAGACCTGTGGCCTGCCAATGTGTTGTTAGCTCAGTTTTTTTGCAATTCCCGCAACGTGCTGACCGAGGAATCTGGCCCCGTCCAGTTCGTTAGCACTTGGCTGGCGTGACCCGTCACCCGCGGCAATTGTCGTGGCACCGTAAGGTGAACCGCCAGTCACTTCATCCAGCTTGAGCTGGCCCTGAAAGCTGTAGGGCAGGCCACTAATGAGCATGCCGTGGTGGATCAGGTTGGACATCAGGGAATACAGAGTTGTCTCCTGCCCGCCATGCTGGGATGCGGTTGAGGTAAAGACAGCGCCAACCTTGCCGATCAGTGCCCCTTTGAGCCACAGCCCGCCGGTCTGGTCCCAAAAATTTGCCATCTGGGCAGGAAGACGCCCGAACCGCGTGGGGGCACCAATAATGATCGCGTCATAATTGGGCAGGTCGTCCGTTGTTGCAACCGGTGCGCCCTGCTCCGTTTTAAAGTGGTGTGCCTTGGCAACATCTTCAGGCACCAGTTCCGGAACCCGCTTGATATCGACCTCAAGGCCCGCGGCCCGGACCCCTTCGGCCACGGCATTAGCCATGGCTTCGATGTGTCCGTAAGAGGAGTAATAAAGAACAAGAACTTTAGCCACCTTGGAATCCTCCGTTGGTGTTAAAAACAGTTTCCGTAACGTGTTCAGAAACGCCATGACGATACGTCCTGTGTAAGGGATGGATAGGTCAAAGCTGGAAACTCTCAGTTTCCGATTTTGGTATGGAGTAGTTTCAGGATTTTATGCGTGAAGTGCCCGAAGAAGCATTTTTCATCACGGCATCAAGCGAAAAACGGCCGGGACCCGCGGCTGCAAGAGCCAGAAACCCACCAGAAATACTGAAATTTTTATAAAAATGAATCCACATATCGTACCGCTCCATGCCTGAAAATGTCCAGTAATGGTGGCCGATAAACGCCGTGACGATCGTGTAGAGCGCGAAAAGAATAGCAATAGGTGAGGTCAGGCGCCCCAGTGCGACAAACAGGCCCAGACCCAGTTCAACCAGAATGGCCATAATGGAAGACAGGTAAGGCAAAGGTGCGCCTGTTGCCGTCATGTAAGCGACTGTGCCTGAAAAACCAGTCAGTTTTCCCCAGCCCATCAAGACAAAAAGCGTGGCAAGGAGCAGGCGGGATGCAAGGAGGACCAGATCACGCAGGAGAGGTGAAGTCATGGCGGCATCTCTTTCATCAAAAGAAAAGCAGCGGGTTCTGTGCTGCCGGTGCCTGTTTTTAAGAGCCTTTAAAGGTGCAATAAATAGAAATGGAATAAACACAATGTTTCCATTTATTGTCTATTGTGGGTGTGAGCTGGCCCAGCCACCCAAGAGATGGTGTGCATGGGAGGCTGGCAAATGGGGTGGTTTCAGGTGGGCTGATTATGGGCCAAGCAGTCTAAAAAATAGCTATATAGTCATCTGCCTCTTCCCGCAGGCTCTGTTTTGCCTGAAGGGAGTAGGTCTGACCGCGAGGCTAAAGTTCTGCCGGCAATGGGAACGTGAGACAGCCCCCAGACACAGAAGAACCGGCAGGTGGGGCAAGAAGCCCGCTGCCGGTTCCTGAGCCACGATGTGAGGGCAGGGATGTCATGAGCCTGCTATCGTCGCAGCAGGGCGGATGTGCAACCAGATGGGCGTGCGAAGGACATCTGGTGTTTCAGCCGCCATGCGCCGTAACATCAACATCTACGCCTACTTCGAGCGCCACCCACTGGCCCGTGGTCCAGGGACCAATACCCACATTGAACACGGAGCGGGCGAGCTGAAGATGACCTTTGGCATGCAGGGCAGAGCCTGCAATGTCGATGGTGAGGGGAAGGGTAACGGGTTTGCTGACCCCTTTAATGGTCAATGTGCCTTCGGCGTCATAAGTATTGCCGCCTTTGGCCTTGAAGTCTTTTACTTCGAAAAGTGCTGACGGAAATTCTTTGGTGTCAAACCAGTCATGTCCGGGCAGGGCGCCATCACGCTGGCTGTCCCCTGTTGTGGCGCTGGCCATGTCGATGCTGATCTTTGCGTGACCCGCTTCAGGGTGGGCCGGATCAAACGAGATCGTGCCATCATACTTCCCGAAATGCCCTTCGAATGCCCGGCCGGTCTGGGTTCCGGCAAAGCCCAGCGTGCCGTTGCCCGCAGTAAGTGTCCAGTCGGCAGCAAAAGTCGGGGCTGAGAGCAGGAGACCAGTTACAGTAGCGACTGGCAGAAACTTGTGAAAGGCCTTCATGGGGTTTCTCCCTTGTGGCGAGGTGTGGAGGATGCACGAAAGGACGGCAGTATCTGACGAAGAATATGGTCGTGCAGCACGAACTGATGCCTGAGAGCGGCTGCAATATGCAGCATGATCAGAGCCAGCAATCCCCACGAAGCCCAGTGGTGGATCATCTTCAACGCGGTTTCGACCGGTGCCTTGTCAGATAAGGTCGAAAGCACGGGAAGGTCCGGCCATGGCACTGTGCCGAACAGCACGGTCGGAATGCCCAGCACTGAGACAGAAACCATTGCCCAGCCACTCAGGGGTAGCAGCACCTGCAGGCCATAAAGTGCAGCATGGGCAAGATGCGCGGCTGTTTTTTCAATCGGCGGCATGTCGCCCGGCAAAGCTGGAGCTTGGTGCGTCAGGCGCCAGCCAATACGCAGCAGGATCAGGAACATCACGCTAATGCCGATGGATTTGTGCAGCTGATAGAGCTGGAACACACGCATCGTATCGAGGTGGAGATGGTCCATGACCAGACCCATCGCGATCAGGGCCAGTATTCCCAGTGCGATCAGCCAGTGAAGGATGATCGCGACTGTGGAATACCGCGTGGTCCCGCTCGCTGCGCGTGCGGGCGTTGGCATGGTATTTAGCCCTGTTTTTCAAACGCGCCGGCAATGCGCAGCTGCACTTCATCCGACACGTAGGGCACGTACATTTTTACGCCAAAATCGCTGCGCTTGATGGTACCGGTGGCTTCAAACCCGGTGGTGTATTTCTTGTCCAGTGCGTTTACGCCCGCACCGATAAAATGCACTTTCAGGGTTTCAGGCTGTGTGACGCCGTGCAGGGTCAGGTTGCCGGTCACAACCGCATCATTCCGGCCGGTAATGCGGACAGACGTGGATTCAAATGTGGCATTGGGGAACTTTGCCGCATCGAACCACTGGTCACCCTTGAGCTCATCATTGAGCTTGGCGCTGGTTGTCTGCACGGAATCAACCGGAATAGTCACAGACAGCCTGGAAGCGGATGGGGTCTTGGTGTTCAGCGTCAGTGTGCCCGAAACGTTGGAGAACACACCAAGGTAATTGGTGAAACCAAAATGCAGGACGGAAAAACCGACCTGTGTGTGCCCCGGTTCAACATCATACGTGCCGGACTGTGCCTGCGTGGCGTTGGTAACAACCTGCGCAAAGGCCGGATTGCCAGCAAGCAGGCCAAAGGCAAGAGCTGCGGCGGGGAGAGAAAGAAGGCTGTATTTCATGGGTTCATACTCCGGTTGGTCATAACAAACTCGTTTGAAAAACAGTGCGGTCATGCTCGGAGGGGCATGGCATGCGCTGTTCCGCTGAGTTCTTCATTACCGTCGAAAATGTGAGCAAGAAATAACAACAATGGAAACGTATAGTTTCCATATTTTCTCTATGAGGCGGGGGAGAGGCCGAGATGGTTCATATCAGAGAGCCAGCAGATGTCTGCGTGTGATCTTGCCAGATACGGTTGTAGGCAGGTGCTGGACAAACCGCACTTCCTTCAGGCCAACCCACCGGCCCAGCGCCCGGTGAACCTGCCCGAGAATTTCGTCAGTCGCAGGTATGCTTTGTGTGGCGGTGTCGGGCACCACATAGGCAACAGGTCGCTGCCCCCTCAGCCCATCGGGCACGGCAACAACGGCGCAGGCATGAACAGCAGGGTGTGCGGCAATGATTTTTTCGATCTGCACGCCTGAAATCCGGCGCCCCGCGACCTTGATAACATCGTCAGAGCGGCCGAGCATGTGAACGGCAAGTCCGGTGTCAATCATACCTTCGTCAAATGTGCGGTAAAACCGTCCTGTTTTATCAATGCAGGCTGTGGGGGGCTGGATGGCCCTGTTCTGCCACACTCCTGCCAGACAACCGGGGGGCAGGGGGAGTGCAAGAACAATCTCCCCGCAGGGTTCACCCGGCACGGACGGCACAATAGCTGGATGAAACCCTGGTGCAGGGCGTCCTATGTCGTTCATGAGCGTTATGGGCTCGCATTCCGGCAGGCCGAAAAAATGGGCTGTAATGCTCCACCCGGTTTCAGTCTGCCACCAGTGGTTGACCACGGGTTTTTGAAAATATGCGCGTGCCCAGTCCAGCAATGTTGGGTCGGCATATTCCCCTGCCACAAAAACACGGGCCAGCGCTGCCGGGGGGTGTGCGGGCAGGTTACGGTTTTCCTGCCGCAGGAGCCGCATCTGTGTCGGGGTCGTAAACAGGCATGTCACTGCGTGCTCGTGGCAAAGCGTGCGCAATGCGGCAGAGGTTGTAGCACCTTCCACAATCACACTGGTGCAACCGTTGATCAATGGCGCGTAAACACCGTAAGAATGGCCAACCACCCACCCCAGATCAGATGTTGTAAAAAACGTATCTCCGCTCCTGCAACCATAGATCAGCTCCATGGACAGGGCGAGGGCCACGGCATGCCCACCATTGTCCCGCACAATGCCCTTCGATGTTCCCGTTGTGCCTGATGTATGCAGGATATAGAGCGGGTCTTCAGAACGCAGCATGACGGGTGCCACAGGTGGCGAGTGTTCCAGGGTGTGGAAGTCATGGTCCCGTGCGGGCATAAGTGGTGCAGGGCAGGCGTTGCGCTGCACGATAATACATGCCTGCGGCTCGTGCGTAGCCTGCGTGAGTGCAACGTTAAGGGCCGGGGCGGACGGAATGGCGGTCTGCCCCTGAAAGCTGCAGCTGGCGATAATCACGACCTTGGGGGCTACATCGTCAATCCGGCGGGCCAGTTCGGGGCCTGCGTAACCGGCAAATACCACAACATGCACGGCACCTATGCGTGCACAGGCCAGCATGGCTATGGCTGTTTCAATCATGGTTGGCATGGCGATCAGGACATGGTCGCCTTTTTCCACCCCTAGTGCACGCAGGCCGCCAGCAAACCCGGCCACCCTGCCGAGCAATTCCTTGTAGGTGATGGTTTGCCGTTCTTTTGTGGCGCAGGAGTACCAGACCAAGGCTGCCTGCGCGCCGTGGCCCTGCTTCACGTGCCTGTCCACGGCATTGTAACAGGTATTGAGCGTGGCATTGGGGAACCAGTCATGCCAGCCATCCGCCCGTGCCCGGCAAGCCATGCCGGGCTGTTGCTGCCATGTAATGCGTTGGGCTGCTTCCAGCCAGAATGCTTCTGGCTGGTTCTGGGCCGCATCATACATTGCCTCATAAGTGGTCCATGGCAGCATGGGGCTTTTCCTTTCCTCAGGCTACAGGCACGTCTTTGCCGGTAATCTGGCTGGCCAGCCACGCCGCATCGCGCGAGATACCGGAAAACCGGCCGGAGCCCCATGTATGCAGCCACGGCAGCCCAAGGAAGTAGAAGCCGGGCGCATCTGTTACCCCCCGATGCCAGAGCGGCTTGTTGGCACCATTAAACACGGGCACGTCGATCCAGCGATAATTCGGGCGAAAACCAATGCACCAGATGATTGAGGTAATGCCCGCGGCCTTCAGGTCCAGTGGCGTATTGCTGCCATCGGGTTCCCATACGGGCACGTATGGTGCTTCGGTTGGGGCGGTAATACCTTCACGGGCAATGTAGGCGTCAATGGATTTTTTGATGTCGGCATTGGTCTTGTCGGCATCATCCAGATTGTCCCGTAGGTCCGGTGCAAAATGGGCTACCTCGTCCCGAATGGTTTCCAGCGTGCCGTGCAGGCCCACGCCGTTTTTGGCAAAAAGCCGCAGGTCAAGGTCATGGCCACCATTCCGGCCGGTGACATAATGGTTGGTTTTGTCACGCGCACCATCACGCAGCGGATGGTTGTCTACTGTCAGGTCGTAAAACTGCATGTCTGCAAGCCAGTCCACAACATCCCGCCCACGATAAAAGCGTGAGACACGGGGGGCAGAACCGACACACAGATGAATTTTGCGGTTTTCAATAAACAGGTCTTCCACAATCTGTGCGCCGGACTGGCCACTCCCCACCACCAGCACGGCACCATCAGGCAGTTGGGCCGCGTTGCGATAATCTTGGGAGTGAACCTGATAAATGGAAGGATCAATGGCGCTGGCGTAACCGGGAATAACGGCGTCATGGTACGCGCCCGAAGCAATCACAACATGCTGTGCGTGCCAGAGTTCTGCCCCTGCCACTACGCGGTAGCCACCGTTTTCATGGCGTGTAATGGACGTGACTGGCGTATGTTCGCGCAAAGGGGCGGTAAAGGAATCCGTAAACCCTTTTACGTAGTCAATAATTTCCTGCTTTACCATAAAGCCGTGCGGGTCGCTCCCCCTGTAGGGGTGCCCGGGCAGTTCGCACTGCCAGTTGGGTGTCACTAGACAGAAGTTGTCCCAGCGCTCATCATCCCACGAATGGCAGGCGGTTTTGGCCTCGAACACCACGTGGTCCACGTTCTCGCGGCAGAGATACCAGCTCATGGACAGGCCAGCCTGACCACCACCCACGATAATGACGGGGATGCTTTTTTCATTCTGTGTCATGGTCATTCTTTCGTTTCAGAGGCTGAAAGACAGGATACGCACCTGCGCATCAGGTTGATTGAGGAAGGGCGTACAGGTCTGGCGGATCGCCTGGAGCTGGCCAAGGGCACGGCTACAGGCAAAGCCGTAGCGTGCACGCACCCGCTCGCTGGCCTGTGTCAGGGCTGTATCGGCCTGTTCCAGAAAAGTGCGAACCGGGTAATCCTCACCCGGTGTAAAGTGGTCCTTGATGACCAGCGATGGAGAGTAGCAATCGCTCTCTTGCCCATCGGGCCAGCGCACACGAAAAGTCATTTCGGGCATGATGACAAAGCTCCAGAAGCCGGAGTGCCAGCGTGCGACAAGGCCGCCAGCCGCCGGTATGCGGGGAGGTGCCGACTGGCAACACCGTGCCAATCGAAACGACGGGCCGTTGCGGGGCCGCTGAGCCGGAAGTGCTCGCGGTTTTTGGCGCTAAGGGCGTCACGCAAGGCTAAAAACAGGGTGTCCGGGTGCTTGGGGTTGCACCAGAGCACGTCTGACGCCTGAAGGTGCTCGGTAAAAGGGGCAACCTTCGGCACAATGGCTGGCGTGCCGCAGGAGAGGGCTTCCAGCGGGCACAGACCAAACCCCTCGGTTACGGACGGGTAGGCCAGCACGGCTGCCTGCCGGTAAAATGCAGGCATATCCTCATCCGCCACCGCTCCGGTGAGGGTGACATGCTCGGCTGCATCGCTCTGGCGCAACCGCATATCAAACAGCGCGCGGTAGGCCGAATGATCCAGCAATGAAGCCCCGCCCACCACAACCAGATGCACATCGGGCTGGTCACGGCGCAGCGCCAGAAAAGCTTCCAGCAGGTGCAGCGTATTCTTGCGGCGCTCGACCCCGCCGACCGCCAGAATCAGGCGGCGGCCAACCGGCAGGTGGTAACGCGCCCGCAGTGAGCTGTCCTGCGGGCCCGGTGCGGGTGAAAAATGTTCAGGATCAACGCCGTTGCCAACAACAGGTGCTTCACGGCCATGCTCGCCGCGCAGGATGCCCTCCCACATGGTGCTGACAGTGAACAGCTCGGCCGCGGCCATGAACCCGCGTTCCTGCCGCATTGCAAGGCCGGGGTGAGCAAAACGGTCGAGGTGGTGAACCGTGCGGGCAAAGCCCGGTATCCGGCCTTGCGCCACCAGTTCAGCCAGCGCGTTAGCACTTATGGGGTCTTGCGCATGAAGAACGTTAAATGGTGCCTCATCCCTGAGCGCGTCCGTGATCTCGCATATACGGCGTTCCACCAGAGCAGGCAGGTTCCGCTCCGCTCGGGCTGCAATGTAACGCGTAGCGCAGCGGGGTTGGCGGAAAAAGCCTGCACCTGTCACATCCGGGGCGATCAGGGTTGCTTTATGCCCTGCGTCACACAACGCCTCTGCCAGCGCCATGCCATGCACCACGCCACCGCGCGGAAGGGTCGAGTGCGTCAGAATGCCAATGGACAGGCTCATGGCGCAAACCCCATGAGCGGCGTTTGTGCAAGATCCCAGAAAGTGTCTGTCTCGTCTCCCCAGGTAACATCCAGCCTGCGGGTATTGTTGCACTGGCCGATAACGGCCGCAGCAATGTCCCGCCCATGAAAGCGCGCCATAACGGCCTGTGCATCCTCTGACCGGGCGCTCAGCAAATAGCCATAGCTGGGGAAAGCCGCCAGCCAGCGGGCCATGGGGGCGTGTTCTGGGCGTGGAATATCATCCAGCGTGATGTGCATGCCCACGCCAGAACACTCGGCCAGCATAAGGGCTGTACCCAGCACGCCGGCCATGCTGATGTCCTTGGCTGCACGGCTCAGCCCGTCCTCGGCTATTTGTGGCAGAAGGTCTATGTCGGCTTGTAACCGGGTAATCGCATCGGTGCCGCACAGCGCGGAACTACTGTCCCAGAACGGGTGAGGGTCATGCCAGCGGCCGCGCAGATCAATGGCGGCAATCAGCACCTCGCCGGGGCGGGCGTCAAAACTGGTGAGCAGATGGCGTGCCCGCCCCAGAATTGCGACCGAAAGCGAGTTGTGAGTGCTGCGCATGTTGGTATGCCCGCCAGCAACGGGCACGCCATAGGTCAGTGCTCCATCCTGCAAACCTTGCAGGACAGATGCCGCGGATTCAGAGGTATCGCTCCATAAGGCATTGACTACCGCAACGGGGCGGCCACCCATTGCCGCAATATCGCTGATATTGACCATGACGCCGCAGTAACCGGCAAACCACGGCATGGCGCGTACAAAACTGTCCTGAAAACCCTCGCTGGCCAGCAGGAGGTAGCCATCTCCATCCCGTATGGCGGCACAGTCATCGCCAAGGCGGATGGCGCTGGGGTCGGTGGGTTTAAGGATTGCCGCTGCCTCGGCAATATCCTGCTTGCATGCAAGGGCGCGGCTGCGGCGCAGGGTATGCAGCAGCGCGGTGAGCTTGCCTGCCATTATGCCACCTGTCTGGTGCGCGGTTGTGGGCGCAGCAGCCATGTCTGGTTCAGGCCATGTGCCGGATAGCGGGAGAGGTCGGCCTGCATGTCATGATGTGGCAGACCATGCAGGGAGATTATCCCGAGGCTTTTCCAGTGCAGGCGGCGGAAGAACAGTACATTCTGCTCCTGCACCTGAGCCAGAAAGCGCGTGGCCCCAAGCCCGTGTGCTGTGCTGACAGCCATGCGGATCAGTTCCGCCCCGATCCGCCCCAGCTTGCGATGGTCTTCATGCACAGCCAGACGGGAACCACGCCAGACACCGGGTTCGGCTTCATGGATGCGTACGGCCCCTACAATCCGGTCCGGCATGCCTGCCATACAGCAGGCTGCAATAATGGGGATGGCTACGTCATCAATGCCGTCCCGATCATCCTCGGCAAAAACCTGCTGCTCAGTGCAGAATACCTCGCGGCGGAGGGCATGATAACCTGCGCGTTCCCACGGTGTACGGGCAAGACGCACGACATATTCCGTCGGGATGAACGGGCGGTGTTCCACACCTTCGAGTAAAGCACTCATTGTTCATAGGCCGAGAGAGAGGAGCACGCACCACACCGGCCACATCCGGCGCGGATGTCGGTGGATTTCATGTTGGCATCGCGTAGCATCCGCCCAAGTGGTGCCAGAACCGACTTCATGAAATCAGCGGTAGGCGGTGCGTGGTTTTCCAATGGTGTGCCGGAAATAGGCACGAACGGCACCACGAAGGGATAAACACCCAATGCAATAAGGCGTTCAGCCAAACCAAGAATATCTTCGGCACCATCGCCAAGACCGGCCAGAATATAGGTGTTGACCTGCCCACGCCCAAAAACCGGTACGGCGCTGGCAAAAGCTTCCATGTAGCGGTCAACGCTTACTGTTGCTTTGCCGGGCATGATTTTTTCGCGCACGGCCTGTATGGCGGCTTCAAGATGCATACCCAGACTATCGGCCCCCGCCTCGCGCAGGCGCTGGAACCAGCCGTGATCACGCGGTGGCTCGCACTGGACCTGAAGCGGCAGATTAACCGCAGCACGGATGGCACGCGCAGAGTCCGCAAGCACCGAAGCTCCCCGGTCAATAACGTTGGGGGTGCCGGTTGTCAGCACCATATCCCGCACGCCATCCAGTTCCACGGCGGCTTTGGCGACCTCGGCCAGTTGCGCGGGCGTTTTGTAGGCAATGGTGCGCTCGGCCTCCAGTGACTGGCCAATAGCGCAGAACTGGCAGGACGTACGTCGGTCGGCATAGCGGATGCAGGTCTGGTGCACCGTGGTTGCCAGCGTGTCGCGCCCGTGGAGCAGGGCAATCTTCCAGTATGGGATACCGTCTGCCGTGCTTAGCCCATAAAAGCGTGGAGCAGCAGGAAAGTGGATTGTGCCGAGTGTCTGGCCATCACG
Organism: Acetobacter fabarum; assembly: GCF_011516925.1. GTDB lineage: Bacteria > Pseudomonadota > Alphaproteobacteria > Acetobacterales > Acetobacteraceae > Acetobacter > Acetobacter fabarum. The sequence goes on along the minus strand of NZ_WOTG01000006.1, from coordinate 113,289 downwards.
TAGCAGCGTGCTGGTTCCACTCCGGTCTGGCGGGCTGGCCTGAAAAGGAGAGCGCTGTGCCCCAGACGTATAGACCGGGACCATAACGGTCTGGCCCGCGATGGTGATTGTCTTGTGGTCGGAGGGACCGGCTCCGCCCTTGCGGGTCATGCCGTTGCTCTGCTCACCAATCTGTAACCCGAAGGATTGCAGGTCGGTGATAAGCTTGCGACCAGAAAAGGTGCCGAGTGTTGGAATGGTCATGGTGCCACCTCGTCTGTCAGGGCAGAGTAAGGCTCATTTTCACCAACGTAATGCACGGTATGAGCGGGGCGGCGGTCCTGCAGCAGGCTCAGCAGCTCCGGGCGTGCGTAGTGTCCTACGGAATCCATCATACGTTTGCGCTTGGTAATCAGGGCAAAGTCGAGATCAGCTATGACCATCCCTTCGCCTTCCGTGAGCGGGGGAGCGAGCAGCTTGCCTTCGGGCGAAACTATGGCAGTAAAGCAACCGCCCCGCAGAGGGCCTTCAAGCCCCGGGTCACGCGCTATGTTCTGGATCTGCTCTTCCGTAAGCCATCCTGTGGCGTTTACGACAAAGCAGCCGGATTCCAGCGCATGGTGGCGAATGGTCACTTCCATCTGGTCTGCAAAAATTGGCCCCACCAGTGAACCGGGGAACTGTGCACAGTGGATTTCCTCGTGCTGGGTCATCAGCGCGTAGCGGGCGAGGGGGTTATAGTGTTCCCAGCAGGCCAGCGCTCCAATGCGACCGGCTGCACTCTCCACGACCTTCAGGCCAGCGCCATCCCCTTGCCCCCATACCATGCGTTCGTGGTAAGTGGGGGTGATCTTGCGGCGTTTGAGTAGGATTTCTCCTGTGGCATCAAACACAATCTGTGTATTGTAGAGTGTGCCGTAATCCCGCTCATTTACACCCAGCACAACAACCATGCCGGTGTCGCGCGCAGCTTCGGCCACCATGTCCGTTACCGGACCGGGGACAACAACGGCGCGTTTGTAGAGTTCAAGATGCTCACCACCAAAGCGGAATGCAGGCTGAATGAACGAAAAATAGGGGTAATAAGGCACAAGGGTTTCGGGAAAGACCGCCAGCTTTACACCTTTCTCGGCGGCATCGCGGATGGCCTGACAGACTTTCCGTGCAGTGCCCAGACCATCGTCACCAAGGATGGGGCTGATCTGGATAGCTGCGGCGCGAACGATACGGGACATGGCTTGCGGTCCTCCCTTTGGCCTTTAGAGAGTCCAGGTGTTCAGAATAAAGGCGTTGTCCCGCCGGGCCAGCAGAATGATGTCCAGCACATCCTGCGGATTGATGGGTGTTATCCCGGGAATAAGGTTTTGCTCGCCGTAGCCGTAAAGTGCCTGAAGTGCGAAGCGGCAGGCATAAACTTTGCCACTTTCTTCAAGGATTTTTGCAATCTGCTTGTTGCAGTTCATGTGCCCCGGAAAAGCTTCATCACCCAGACGGGGAAAGCCGCGCTGCACGCCAAGAGTGACGCCCGGACCATAGAGCAGCACTGAGGTTTCAAACCCCTTGCGGATCAGCCGTGTGGCCTGCAGCAGATTTACAAACCCGACCGAACCTTCATTTGCAACGGTATGAAAGGTGATAAGGGCTTTTTCACCCGGCTGGGCTTTGACGTCCTCAAAAACCTTGTTTTCATAGTTAACGAAGCAGTCGCCATCTTTATGCGGAGCGTGCTCGAGTGTTGGCATGGTATGTCTCCCGTGTGCTGCGGTCTCCGGCAGGAAGCCGGCCTGACCGCTTTGCTGGAGCAAACGTGACACGGGTTAAGTCTGACGCAAAATTTTGTATGACATCCGTTTGCATGACAAAAAAAACAATTTTTCCCGGATAAGCTCTTTTTGCGGGTACAGAAGCATACAGTTTATTCTACAAGGTCATACAATTCTGCGGCGTTCAGCTAACATACTGGTTTTGCTTTATATTTACCTCGCGCATTCGTGATATTGCTGTGCGTTTGTTCTGGCAGACCACGTTTGCCCTTTGGGTACAACGTGGCCTGCCGAGTGCTGCAACGGGTTAAACAATATCGGCAAAGCCGGGGGAGCGCTTGTGCTGGAGGACTGAGACAACGCCACGGAGGGACTCTTCCAGGCTTGCGGCATCGGGCGCACTGCCCAAGGCAATACGCGCCCGCTGCGGGGGTTCCCCATTAATGGTAAAAACGGTGCTGGGCACCAGTGCCAGACCGCGCCTGCGGGCGTAGGCGACAAAATCCGCGCTCCCCCACCATGCCGGGAGTTTGAGCCAGACATGGGGGCCGTCAGGGTTCGTGCAGTGCTGCTCACCCAGAACCGTGCGTGCGATAGACTGGCGTAACCGCAGCTCTTTCTGAATTGCGTGCAGGATTGTATGGGCCTGTCCTGTCTGCATCCATCGTGCAGTCAGGGCGCTGAGCAGCCCCGCATTGGTGAGGGCAATGGCCCGGATGGCAGCCGTTACCCGCCGGGTCATGTCGGCATTGGGGAGGGCGACATACGCCGTGCGCAAACCGGGACTGAGTGTTTTGGCCAATGTTGCCACGTAACTGACCCGGCTATGGTCAAGGGCTGCCAGTGCTGGCAGAGGATTATCCATAAGCAGGCTGTAAGGGTCGTCCTCAGCAATATGGAGGTGGTGCCGTTGTGCGACTGCAAGAATATCCTTGCGCCGCTGTAGGGACATTGTGGCGGTTGTAGGGTTGTGGATTGTTGGAATGCAATAAAGCAGACGGGGGTGATGCTGCGCACAGACCCGGTCAAGCTGGTCTGGCATCATGCCTTCTGTGTCGCTGTCCACACCAACCAGAATAAGATCAAACTGTGCGGCAATGGTCCGGATGCCGGGGTAAGCAATGCGGTCCGTGACAATCACATCACCCGGTTGCGTATGCGTGCTGACAATGGCGGCCAGTGCGCTCTGGCCGCCTGGTGAGATCATGATCTCGTCTGTCCGGCGTTGGCCGATTATCGGGGCAACCCATTTTGCACCCAACTGGCGCTCTTCAACAGTTCCACCGGTCACACGGTAGGACATCAGGCTGTTCAGGTCCTGCTGCTTGAGGATCGCTGCGATGTCTGTCTGAATAATCCGCTGTAAAGGAGGGTCTTGCGGGATGGGAGGAAGGTTCATGGTCAGGTCAACCACCGCAGGGCCTGTGTGGCGCCAGTGGCTTTCCCCCGCACCAACACGAATGAAGGTGCCCCGGCCGACTGTTGCGTCAATCAGCCCTCGTCTGCGCGCCTCAGTAAAAGCGCGGGTAACGGTTGTCAGGTTGGTGCCAAGATGCTCTGCAATTGTCCTTTGCGGGGGCAGTTTATCGCCGTCCCGGAGGTCGCCTTTGCGAATGGAATGGGCAAGGGCATCGACCAGCGTCAGATAAATGGCATTCGGGCTCTGGCTGATTTCCTCTTTCCAGTGGGCGAGGTAGGACTGTTCGGGCATGCGACGGGGGTTCCGTATGTTCGAAAAATATATTCGATCTCATACCATACAATCGGTACAATTTTTAGGGGATTATGTTGCCCAGAAGTTGCGGGAGAGCTTTGTTACATTAAATCGAGGGCCGAGCCTCCTAAAAGGCGGGATCAAGACGTGGCTGCAAATTCAATAAAATTGCGCAGATAGTGAATATCTTCATCGGTTTCGCGGTATCCAAGGAATATCTGCTTCGCAATGCCTTTTTTGCCAAGTCTAATGGGGTGGAGTTCAAAGCGGGGGGCGTATTCTTCCACCAGCCAACCCGGGAGTGCAGCCACACCACGGCCGTGTGCCACCATAACCAGCATAATATCCGTTGTTTCGATCTGCTTTTGCTGCCTTGGGCCAATACCTGCTGGTTGCAGGAATTGCGTGTATATGTCCAAACGCTCCGGTGGTACCGGGTAGGTAATCAGGGTTTCGCCCGCAAGTTGTTCTGGCAGAATGAACTTTGTATTCCGTAAAGGGTGTTGGGGACCAACCACCAAAACAAGTTCATAATCAAAAACCGGCGTAAACCTTAGTCCCGGTTTGTAAAGTGGGTCTGGTGTAACCAGAATATCTATTTCATTACTGAACAATGCGCCAATGCCGCCAAACTGGAACTTTTGCCGCACATCCACGTCAACCTTTGGCCATTGTTCCAGATAAGGAGAAACGACTTTAAGTAGCCACTGATAGCAGGGGTGGCATTCCATGCCGATGCGAAGAGTGCCACGCTCACCATTGGCAAATTGTTCAAGCCGTTTTTCTGCAAGCTCAAATTGGGGGAGCATGCGGTTTGCCAAGGATAACAGCCACTCGCCCGCTTGGGTAAGAACAAGAGAGCGTCCTTCCCGACGCCATATTTTTACGTCTAGCTGGCTTTCAATCTTGCGTATGGCATGGCTAAGGGCGGGCTGGGTAAGGTTCAGGCGCATTCCGGCAGCCGTCAACGAACCTTCTCGTGCGACGGCTTGAATAATGGCCAGATGACTGCGCTCAAGGATACCCATGCCACACCTTATTGATACAAAAGATTCACGTTATTGTATAAATATATCAGTTTTGTTCATTCTCATAAACACGCTCCCTATGTTTTATCCTGCATTGCTTTTATGGCCTATGGTTCCATAAGCTCTTCAGGCAGAGAGTTCGTGACGGACAATTTTTGCACCGGCACCTAAAGCGTGGAGCTTGGCTGTGGCCACGTGGCGCGGAAGAGGTGCCATGCCGCAATTGGTGCACGGGTAGAGTTTGTCTGCATCCACAAACTTAAGGGCTTTGCGCAGGGTGTTGGCAACATCATCTGGTGTTTCAATAGCATGGGTTGCGACATCAATCGCGCCAACCATCACTTTCTTACCGCGCAGCAGTTCAATCAGATCCATTGGAACCCGAGAGTTCTGACACTCCAGAGAAACCATGGAGATATTGGATTTCTGGAGATTAGGAAAAATCTCTTCATACTGCCGCCACTGTGTGCCCAGTGTATTTTTCCAGTCAATATTGGCTTTTATGCCGTAACCATAGCAGATATGAACGGCTGTTTCGCATTTAAGGCCTTCAATAGCTCTTTCTAATGCAGCGATGCCCCAGTCATTCACTTCATCAAAAAAAACATTAAACGCGGGTTCATCAAACTGGATAATATCCACGCCTGCCGCTTCTAACTCTCTGGCCTCCTGATTAAGAATTTTGGCAAATTCCCATGCCAGTTTTTCGCGGCTTTTGTAGTGGCCATCATAGAGTGTATCGACCATTGTCATGGGGCCGGGTAGAGCCCATTTGATTGGTTTTTGTGTGAGTGTGCGTAAAAACCTTGCATCATCAACAAAAATTGGCTTTTCGCGGCTCACGGCGCTGACAACAGACGGCACACTCGCGTCATACCGGTTGCGGATTTTGACTGTCTGGCGGTTTTTAAAGTCAACACCACTCAGGTGCTCAATAAACGTAGTGACAAAATGCTGACGTGTCTGTTCACCATCGCTGACAATATCAATACCTGCACGATTTTGATCATCCAGTGTCAGGCGCAATGCATCCTGTTTGCCCTCGATTAATTCCTGCCCGTGTAGTTTCCAGGGTGACCAGAGTGTTTCGGGCTCTGCAAGCCAGGAGGGTTTGGGCAAGCTGCCCGCTGTTGCTGTGGGGAGGAGTGCTGTTGTCATGGTAGTAAGACCTTATTGTTCTGGTTAATCAGGCAGAGTAACTGGCAGACCACTGCTCAAGACGCGCGTGATATGGCTTGATAAAACTCTCCTCCGTGTATTTGCCTTGAGCTGTCGCCAGTTTGCTGCGTTCTTCCCGGTCATAAACAATGCGGGTGAGAGAATAATCCTGATGGCTCAGGCTGGGTTGGTAGCTTTGTGGTGCTACAGAATTGGCATTATATATTTCAGGGCGATAAATTTTTTGAAACGCCTCCATTGTGCTGATTGTACTGATAAGTTCCAGTGTTGTGTAATCGGAAAGTAAATCACCAAAAAAATAGAAAGCCAGTGGAGCCACACTGCGGTAGGGCATAAAGTAACGGACCTGCATGCCCATTTTTTCAAAATAATGATCAGTTAACGAGTGTTCCTGTTGCCTGTATTCAACCCCCAGAACAGGGTGATGGTTATCTGTTCGGCAATAGGTTTTGTTGGTAGAAACGCTCAAGCATATAACCGGGAGCTTATTGAAGTTTTTCTTGTAGGCCGAAGAGTGTACAAAACTCTTAAAAAGATTTCCGTGCAGATAACCAAAGTCAGGCGGAACGTGGAATTCAGGCTTATTCTTGTTGTAATTGGGCAATAAGACGCTGAAATCATAATCACGGACGTAAGAAGAAAAATTATTCCCGGCAAGCCCTTTAATCTGTTGATTGTTTTTTTGATCAATAATTGTCGTGTTCAGGATTTCGATCAGGGGAAAAATATTGTTTGTGCTGTCATGGTCGATATGGAGCCCCACAGAAACAATCTCGAGCGCAACAGAATAGCGGTTGGCCTTGGGGTTATCCCAATGTGCCAGATCATTAAACCGATTATTGATCATCCGGAGCACGTTGCGCAGGTTTTCCTGACGATTGTCTCCTCTGGCCAGATTGGCAAAATTGGTTGTGAGACGTGTGTCGTTTGAAGGGTGATAGTTCTCATCAAACGGGATGCTCTTAATTTGGAATGAGGACTCTGTAATCATGGTCGAACTCCCTCCTGTTTTGTCAGAAAGCAGATTTCATCTTCCGGGAGTTGAGAACCTCACGGTTTATGCTTCTGTTTTTCAGGTTATGTTTGGTCGTGTTCTGCGTTTAAGCTGTGTTGAACTCTTTATGCCTGAACACAATATTGAATAAAAATGATTTAATTTCATTGATCCATAAATATCATTCATAGGTTGCAGGCTAGGGATCCAGATGCTCAGCCGCCTGGAGAGCATGTGCTGTGATGCCCAGACCTTTTCTCCCATTACCAGCAGGCATGTAGCCTCTAAACACCCCAAAACGTCTATTCATGAGTATAATTCATGATCATGCTCGTTTTATTGGGGCTAGTCCTGAGAGAGTTCGTTCCTTATGTCCTAAAGCAACCTCAGTCGCTGCTACAGTTTTCCAGGTTAATGCTGTTTGCTGCTTATGTGCGCTGTAGGGAAAATCATGGCTACGGATTGCTATAATACCGAGGCGGAATGGATAATATCTCTCAAACAGTTTCTAAAATAACTCGGAGCGCCAATCAGTCAGCCGGGGGTTGGGGGGCGGTGCTGGCCATGTCTCTGGGTGCGTTTGCACTTGTCGCATCCGAGTTTATGCCTGTTAGTCTTTTAACCCCGATTGCGGCTGATCTGCATATTACAGAAGGGCAGGCAGGGCAGGCTATTTCAGTTTCTGGCGCATTTGCGGTGCTGACCAGCCTCTTTATTTCCGCACTGGCCAAGGGGATTAACCGTAAAACCCTGTTGCTGGCCCTGATCGCCATGATGATCGTGTCGGGGAGTGTTGTTTCCCTTGCTCCGAATTATGTGGTGTTCATGCTCGGGCGGGCAATGATCGGTGTTGTTATTGGCGGTTTCTGGTCCATGTCTGCCGCTACGGCTATGCGGCTTGTGGAGGACCACCACGTGCCCCGTGCGCTTGCAATCCTGAATGGCGGAAACGCTCTGGCTACCGTTATTGCTGCACCTGCTGGTAGTTTTTTAGGTGGTCTTATTGGCTGGCGTGGTGCTTTTTTCTGTGTGGTGCCCGTGGCTGTTGTTGTTTTTGTCTGGCAGTTTGTCAGTCTCCCATCTATGGCGAGCGCGCGGCATCAGCAGTCGGCCAGTGTATTTTTTTTGCTGAGACGACCGATTGTGGCTGTTGGTATGCTGGCAGTCAGCCTGTTTTTTATGGGCCAGTTTACGCTTTTTACTTATGTCAGGCCATTTCTTGAAGACGTTGCTCATGTGGACGTATCCACTTTGTCGTTAATCCTGCTCCTTATGGGTATTTCTGGCTTTGTTGGCACTGTACTGATCGGGAATGCTCTAAAAAACAGTGTTTATCCCACGCTGATTATTATTCCTGTCCTCATGGCTTTTCTGGCTACTGCTCTTATTGTTCTGGGTAAGTGGGTTGCTGTTTCCGCTGTTATACTTACTGCGTGGGGTTTGTTCGCTACGTCCGCCCCTGTGGGCTGGTGGACCTGGCTTGCCCGAACACTTCCCCAGGATGCTGAAGCCGGTGGGGGGCTTATGGTGGCAGTTGTCCAACTCGCCATTACGCTAGGGGCGACCTGTGGTGGCATCCTTTTTGACGGGGTTGGGTATCAGGCCACATTTGCGGCTAGTGCAGTGGTGCTTGCGATTGCTGCGCTTTTGGCGGCCACGACAGGGCGATTGGCCGGTCGAGGAGCATAAAACCTGTCAGGCATTCAGGCAGGACAAGCAACCGGATTTAACATTTTTGAACCACATACAGGATAGAGTGCTTATGGAGATCAAACGCATAGGGACCCAACCCTCCGCTAAAGGGCCGGTCGACTGGTTTACTGGGACGGTACGTATAGACCCACTTTTTAACCCGCCGGAGCCCTCTCAGGTAACCACCGCGCTGGTTACGTTTGAGCCGGGAGCCCGCACCGCCTGGCATACTCACCCGCTTGGGCAAATGCTTATCGTGACGGCAGGGTGTGGCTGGGTGCAGCGTGAAGGTAGCCCGATTGAGGAAATCCATCCCGGCGATACAATCTGGTTCGCCCCGGGTGAAAAGCACTGGCATGGTGCGACAGCAACGACGGCGATGAGCCATATTGCAATTCAGGAAAAGCAGAATGGCTCCCCGGTTGATTGGCTGGAGCATGTTTCTGACACCCAGTATTGTAACTGATTGATTGCAGCTAAAAAGTTTTCCTCTTTTGGTGCTTGTGAGTGTGAAGGGAACATTACGCTCTGGCGGAACTAAAGGGGAACTGCATAGGCTGTGATGTGGGATTTTATTTTTCATTAAGTGTATTGTAGTAACGCATTACATGAATGCTGATGAAAGATAGATCCTGTGCGCAATAATTTTTTTATTAAAATATCCGCTTCGTTGATCTTAACAACCTGTTTTGTAGTGTTGCCTACCAATAATGCAAGTGCACGGGATAAGCCTCAGCCAGCATCTTCTGCTGTTATCCAAAAAGTGATTGAACAGGCTTATGACAAATACAAGCCTGTTATGGAAGGGAAAAATGCCAGTTATATTCCCTATCTGGCCAAGGCAGACGGCAAACTCTACGGCATTGCTGTTGTAACGGTGGATGGGCGGGTTTTCCGGATTGGGGATGCTGGGCACCCGTTCCCTGTGGAATCTGTTTCTAAAATTTTTACGCTGGCGGATGTTCTGCATAAACAGGGAGCAGAGAGTGTTCTGCATAAGATCGGCGTGAATGCCACCGGTCTGCCGTTTAATTCCGCTTTGGCGGTAGAGTTGAATAATGACAAGCTGGGTGGCAGCCCGCCCCCCGGTAACCCATTGGTTAATGCGGGGGCCATGGCAACAGCAAGTCTGGTCGAAGGCAAAACGCTGGATGCAAAATGGCAGAGCGTTATAGATACAGCATCAGCATTTGCAGGGCATACCTTGCATTTGAACGATAATGTTTACCGATCAGAAATGGCCAGTAACCAGCACAATCAGGCCATAGCAATGCTGCTGCAAAGTTATGACCATTTATATGCCGATGTATCGGAAACAGTGGATCTTTATACGCGTGAATGTTCCTACGATGTAGATGCGGTTGATCTGGCAACCATGGGGGCCACTCTGGCCAATGGAGGGACAAACCCGCGTACCCATCATGCCGTGGTTGATGCCGCTACAAGCGCCCATGTACTGGCAGTTATGGCAACCGCAGGTTTGTACAATACGTCTGGCGAATGGCTGTTCAAGGTCGGCCTGCCAGGAAAAAGCGGGGTAGGGGGCGGTATTGTAGCCGTGGTCCCCGGTAAGTTGGCCATTGGTGTTTATTCGTCCCGCCTTGATGCGGCCGGCAACAGCGTTCGCGGGCAGCTTGCCGTGCAGTTTATTGCGCAGGCACTGGGCGCTAACATTTTTGCTGCAGAAGTGCAGTAAGCATTACATCAGGCAGGCGTGACGTAACTCTGCGCTATTGTCGCGCAAAAGCGCAGGGCTGCCGCCGGCCTGTTATCCGTTAGGTGGTAGCAGGCGGATGGGTTGTTTGCGTGCCTTGACCACCAATGTATCAAGCTCAGACAGAAAGCGGGAGCGATCTGCCTTGCCAAATGTAGCGCTTCCGGGGGTGATCATTCCAGCCGAGCGCAGGTCAGTCATCAGGTTCCGCATGGCCAATGCCATGCCTATGGCATCCCCATCCAGCAACCGGCCTTTGTGTTCAAGAACATAAGCACCTTTTTCCACACACCGGGCGGCTAAGGGAATATCAGCGGTTATGACAATATCCCGGCTTTGAACGCGCTCGGCTATCCAGTCATCAGCTATGTCGGGACCGGCATCCACAACAATCCGCTCAATAAGTGGAGAGGCGGGAACAGCCATCATACGGTTGGAAACAACAAAAACATGCAATTTATAGCGCGTGGCAACACGGTACACTTCGTCTTTGACGGGGCAGGCATCGGAATCGATAAAAATACGGATCATGCCCGTAATTTGCCGCAGCCTTGCTTATGGAGCAAGCGGCACCATAGGCAGTATTGATAATTCTGTATCCCAGATAGAGTAATACAAAGGGACACATATTCCGATCAATAGAGTAAGAAGTTCCTGTTGATATTATATACGGGAGTTTGGTGAATGAAGGTCAATTTTAAGCGTATGATGCTTTATGTATCCGGGTGTTTTGTTGCGGTGGGGCTGGCGGCAGCCACGTATCCGGTTATGGCCGATGCTCAACCGGATGTGATTGTGGATACTGCGCAAAATGGCGTGGAAAATGGCCATTCCATGCGCCCGTTATGGGTGCTGGTAGCGCAGCGTGGCCCGGACAATGAAGACGCCATGATTACGGCTTCATTTTACACCAAAGCAGCCTGTGAAGACGCATTGAAGTTTTTCCGTGAACAGCAGGAACATCCCAATCGTGAATTCCATGGGGTGTGCCTGCCATCAGGTGCAGCTTAAACCGCAGCCAGCAAGGTGCATGCCCAGATTACAGGGCTGCACCTTGGGGCGTGTTGAAGGTGTTTATAGTGGCCGTTCGGCCATATACGCATGGAACACACCAAACGATGTGTGTTTGCGCACGTTGCTAAAACCGACAGATTGCATGGTGCCCAGAATACGGGCGGGGGGAACGCATTCTTCTATTGTGTCCCAGTAATAGGCCATAAGTCTCCTGCTGTCCTGCGATGCCGCAACGCCGGACAGCAGCGGGACAACCCGGCCAAGGTAAAACCGCAGCATAAGCTGGATAAGCCGGTTGTCAGCCCGCCCGATCTCAAGGATCAGCACATGGCCGCCGGGCTTAAGCACATCCAGATAACCTGCAAACGTTGCTCTAAGGTCCTGCACATGCCGTAAGGCGTAGCCCATGCTCAGCATGTCCATGCTGGCAGGGGCAACTGGCAGGGCCTGAGCATCTGCCAGCACAACCTGAATGGGCAGTTTGTCACGGCATTGCTGGAGCATGCCTGCGCTCATATCCAGCCCGATAATGTTGGCGGCATCCGTTATGGTTGCGGCTTCCTGCGCAACAAGGCCCGTGCCGGTAGCAACGTCCAGCAATGTCTGCCCGGCACGCAGCCCGGCCATGCGCAACATCCAGCGTCGGTACCATTTACCGGACCCGAGTGAAAAAACAGCGTTGATCCGGTCATAATAGCCGGCGGTTTTATCAAAAATAGAGCGAACAAACTGCCTGTGTTCCCCCTTGGTGCGGTAATAGTCAGGCAGGACAGGGTGAGGTGGGCAGGGTATGCGCTCAGACATTGCCATTTCCGGTTCAATGATCTTGGTATTCGGTTCTTACCGTAATTGAGGTATGTGGACCAGTCTTGCTGTATTTTATTCTGGTTTTGACCCACAGGTATGCCTGCCATGTTCCGCTGTATTGTTCTTGTTCCATCCTATAACTCCGGGCTTTTGCTGCGGAGCACGGTTTCTGCCGTGCTGGCGGTCTGGCCGGATGTAGTGGTGGTTACAGATGGCAGTACCGATGGCAGCGACCGTACACTGGATGATATGCTGCCAGCGCATGCAGGGCTCAAAATCCTGCATCTGGCACAAAATGGGGGCAAGGGGCACGCGGTTTTGCAAGGGGCGTTGTGGGCCTTGCAGGCAGGCTACACGCATGCCTTGACCATGGATGCAGATGGCCAGCACCCAGCGCAGGCTGTGCCGGATTTTATTGCGCTCTCCCGCTCCGCTCCGCAGGCTCTGGTACTGGGCGTGCCAGTCTTTGGGTCAGAAGCACCCGCTCTGCGCGTGTGGGGGCGCAAGTTATCCAATATCCTCATTGATATGGAAACAGGGGGCGCTGTTAAAGATTGCCTGTTTGGTTTTAGGGTTTATCCACTCAAACCACTGGTCATGGTTCTTCAGGCATCACGCTTTATGCGCGGCTTTGATTTTGATCCGGAGGTTGCCGCGCGTATGGTCTGGCAGGGAGTGCCCGCACTCAATAAACCCGCTGTTGTGCAGTATTTTAACGCAGCCGAAGGGGGGATTTCCCATTTCCATTATGTGCGGGACAACACACGGCTCGTTTTTATGCATCTGAGGTTGTTGTTTGCATGGGCGAGGCGTGTGTGTTGCGGAAAGCCGCTATCGTCGTCCTGAGTGATACGTGCTGGAAGTCGCGTATGACAAGGCGCCTGACACCTGCCTCCATAACCATGAACAACAGCGCCATGGCAAATGTGCCCCCAGAGAGCGGCCATTGCCATATGCCAGCAGGCCCGAACCAGAACAGCAGCGGCGGTGTGGTCAGGGCTGCGGCAAAAAACATGGTCCAAAAAACCGTTAGTACGTGTGTGTAGCGTGCAATATCCGCCCGCAAGGGGCCATGTACCCGGCTGGCCATAACAGCAACAAGCGGCTGCCGGGATGGCAAAAGGGAGCGGCCAAAAACGAACAGCATCATCCCCAGAGAAGCCGCATAAAGCACGCAGCCATCGGCAACTGTTGCCTGGTGTGGCCAGTGCACGGCCAAAGGCACCAAGCAGATAGCCATAACAGCACTTGTTTTAAGGTGCAGGCTTAGTAGAGCAAACGCCATGCACTGCATGAGAAGCGAGATAACACTAACGGGAATTGCTGCGTAAGGTGTATAGGGTATATGCCAAAGAAGAATTGATAGGGACACAAGCATAGCACCAGCCCCACGCCGGAAAGCTGTGTGTCTTTCCAGCCATGTTGGCTTTGCGATAATGCGTGTTTGTGTTAGCTCACTCATGATATCTGCACTTAACATGAGACATGCTGTGAATACGACCCGCTCGACAACAATACAAACGCCTTTTGAGCATGAAGTTGCAGAACGGCTTGTTGCAGCACTTCAGCTTGAAGTCACGGCTGAAGAAATTGCTCCCGAGGCCCCCCTGTTTGGGGAAGGGCTGGGTCTTGATTCCATTGATGCGCTTGAAATTGCCCTGTTTGTCGGGCGTGATTACGGCGTGGCCCTGCGGTCGGAAGACCCGGATAACAAAAAGATTTTTAGCTCCTTGCGGTCTTTGTGCGCATTTGTGCAGGCAAATCGCACTGCTGGGTGAATCTGATGCCCAATATGAGGCCTGACCAGCAATGGCCTGATCTTTCCCTTGTTTATGCTCCTGACAGATCGCTTTTTCTGACCGATCAGGGGGCTGTTACAGGGTGGAGTTTTCTGCATGCCGCCCATGCGGTGGCTGCCTTGCTGCCAGACTGCCCGATTGTGCCTGTCTGCTCAGGTGTGAGCCATTTTACACTCCTGTTTGCAGCAACCTTGCTGCGGGGGCAGCATGTGCTGTTGAGCAGCGAGCGTAATCCCGCCCGGTTGGCAGAGCTTGCGCAGGAGCATAATGCCGTCTGTGTCAGTGTTGAGGGAGATGCCGAGAGCGCATTGCTCGCCGGTAGCGGGCTAACAGTGCCAGATGTTCTGGCAATGCCTCCATCGGCTGAAAGTGCGGCTCAGCCCTGCCATAACCCTGTCATCAAGCCGGAAACACTGGTGGCGCTGGTTTTTACCTCGGGGAGCACAGGGCAACCGGTCGGGCATCGTAAATACTGGGGTGGGCTGGTTACACGCAGCGTAACAGCACGCGTGCTGCTGGACCCGGATGATGCCCCGGCCTGTCTGGTTGGCACTGTACCGCCGTACCATATGTACGGGTTTGAGGCATTGGTGCTGCAATGCCTGAACACGCGCGTTACCGTGGTTGCAGGGGGCGGTGGTTACCCGGCGGACTGGCAGGCCAGCCTGAACCGGGCTTTTGCCCCGCGCATTCTGGTCACAACACCTTTGCAGTTGCGTACCATGTTGCGTTCGGGGTTGGCTTGGCCAGCTATCCGGCGCGTGGTCTCGGCCTCGGCTCCGCTTGCGCCTGAGCTTGCCGCTGAGGCGGAGGAAGTGCTTGGGACAGAAGTGACCGAGATCTACGGTTCGACAGAAACAGGTTCCATGGCCATCCGGCGGACGGTGAGCGGGGCACACTGGCAGTGGTATAAAGGTGTCACTCCGCATGAAAGTACTGATGGTGTTGAAGTTTCAGCACCGGGTGTGCCGAGCTATCTGCTCGCCGATTTTATTCAAACTCAGAGCGATGGCACATTTTTGCTGCTGGGCCGCATGAAGGACGTGGTCAAGCTGGGTGGCAAGCGGACGTCTCTTGCTGCGCTGAATGCAGTATTAAACGCCATTCCCGGTGTGGAGGATGGGGCATTTCTGCCTCCTGAAGGTGAAGCCACCAATGTTCTGGCCCGGATGCAGGTTTTTGCCGTATCCTCCACCTTGAGTGCCCAGAGCATTCTGCTGTCCCTGCGGGAGCAGATTGAGCCGGTTTTTCTGCCGCGTAGCGTCAGACTGGTACCTGCCTTACCCCGCAATGCGTTGGGTAAGCTCACCTTGCAGGCGTTGCGTGCCATGGCAGGGCAGGCCATGCAGGAGGAGGAAGTCGGGTCTTTTACGCTGCCTTCTGATCATCCCTGCCTGCCGGGCCATTTTCCCGGCAATCCGGTTGTGCCCGGTGTTTTGCTGCTGGAGGCCGGGCTGGAACAGTTGGGGCAAGCCGGGTTGCATGTGGATATGGTCAAATTCCTGCATCCGGTTCTTCCGGGCCAGAAAGTGATTTTTCTGGCCCGGAGTACAGGTTCCGTTGTGCGCCTGACCGCCAAGTTGAATGATCAGCCTGTCATGCGGGCCGTGTTGAAGGCAAAACAAGAGCATGCCACGCACGGCTGACAGGCGCTGGGTTGTGCCGGAGCGGGGTAACCGGTTTGCCATGCAGGTTGCGCTGCTTCTGGCCCGCAAGGTTGGAAGGCGGCGGCTGGAGTGGCTTCTTGGCCCCATTACGCTGTATTTTTTTCTGCATAACGGGGCGGCCCGTCGGGCATCGCGCGCTTATTTGCGTCGTGCTTTGCCTGTTCGCCCTACAATAACCACCATTATGCGGCATATGCGGTGCTTCGCACAGGTTGTGCTGGACCGTATTTTTTTTCTGCAAAACACCACGGACATGCCACATGTGCGGGTTACGGGGCGGGAGTGCTTTTTGCAGGCTCTGGCGGGTGGGCGAGGGTGCCTTTTGCTGGGGGCGCATATCGGGTCGTTTGAAGCGCTCAGGTCTCTGGGGCGGGAGCACGGTATAACATTGCGCATGCTCATGTACCGCTCCAATCTGGGGGGAGCCACAGATGTGCTGGAAGCGCTGGACCCTACTTACGCACAAACCATTATTGCCATCGGGCAGGTGGATACCATGCTCCGCGTTGCGGAAAGCCTGGGGCGGGGGGAAGTGGTTGGTATTCTGGGGGACAGAACGCCCGATACAGATCGGTGTATCCGCACAAAAATGCTGGGGGGGGATGTTTTGCTCCCCGAAGGGCCTTTCCGGCTGGGGATGGCTACAGGCGCTCCCATTGTGCTCGTAAGCGCCATACGTGCAGCAGATGGTGTTTATGACGTAAATTTTGTGCCGTTTGGTGTGGCATACCCCACATCCCGGCAGGGGCGATCCGCTTTTGGGCAACAGGCGGCGGAGCGATACGCGGGCTGGATGGAGGCGCTGTGCCGCAGGCACCCGTTCTCATGGTTTAATTTTTATGATTACTGGAAAGACCTGCCGTGAAAGTTTTTTCTCTTCTGGTGGCATGGGGGCTGCTTGCAGGCATGGGGCAGGCATGGGCGGTCGATAACGGAACAGACCTGACCGGGCAGATTATTGCCCATCTGGGGCAGGTGCCCGAGCGTGCGCAGCCTTTCCATGAACAAAAGGATATGGCGGCTCTTACGCACCCATTGCTTTCCAGTGGCGTGCTGCTGTTCCATCGCCCCGCATATCTGGAGAAAAACACGCAGGCCCCACGCCCCGAAAAACTGGTGATTGACGGGAGTATGGTCTCCATCCAGCGGGGGGCGGGGAGTGTGCATAATGTGCCGCTGTCGCAAAGCCCTGCTCTTGCACTGCTGGTCACAACCATGCGCGCACCGCTGGAAGGGGACATGGCAAGCCTGACGCATGATTACACCCTGAGTGCACAGGGCGACCTTGGCGCATGGACACTTAATATGGCACCTCTTTCCCCGCAGGCGGTGCATCTGGTGCGTCTGGTCGTGCTGAAGGGGCGCAATAACGCCATACAGAGCCTGAAGATTGTGCAGGCTAATGGGGATGTGCAAACCCTGACCCTCGACCCGTGAGGCCGCGTAGAAAACCCGGGGTTCTGGCCATAACGCTGGCGGTGTCGGTTCTGTTTGCCGTGCTGGTGTTCCTGAATATCCCGCTGCGGATGGATATGGCGGGTTTTTTGCCCAAAGGCCATGATGACGGAACGCGCTTTTTATTACGCGAAGTGCAGGGCGGTGTAGCGGGCACTGTTATCATGCTGGGGGTGGAGGGAGCTCCCGAGCCCGAACTTGCCCGGCTTAGTCTGGGCCTGCACACAGCCCTTGCAGGGGATCCCCAGTTTGTTTCTGTCCTGAATGGTGTTTTTGCCACGGATCAGGCCGAGACCTTGCGTAATCTCCTGTTTGAGCATCGCTACCAGCTTGCCCCCGATAATTCTGTGCGCAAGCTGGATGCACAGGCACTGGCGCAGGCGTTTTCCAATGTTCTGGATGGGCTGGATTCCGCCGCAGGCTCTGTTTTGTCGGATGCACTCCTGCGGGACCCGACAAACGCGTTTGTGCAGACCGTGCGCGCATTGGAGCCGGATGTGCGTGTTCGAGTGGTGCAGGGCGTCTGGTTTGCGCCGGACCGGCCACGTGCCCTGCTGTTGTTGCGCACGCAGGCCCCGGGTATGGACCTTGCCCGGCAGGCTCATGTTGAACAGACCATAACGGCGGCATTTGCCGCCTTGCACCCCGGTTCGGCCAGACTGCTCATGAGCGGCCCGTCAGTTTTTGCCGTGTCCAGTGCGGCGGGCATGCGGCGCGATGTGGATATGATGGCGCTGTGCTCCTTTGCGCTGGTTGTGAGTATTCTTTACTGGCGGTTCCGCTCGCTGTGGGTGCTGGCAGCTATTGGTGTGCCGTTTTTGCTCTCGTTGAGTGTTGCCATGCTTGTCGTGCGTCTGGCCTTTGGCTTTGTGCATGGCATTGCATTCGGCTTTGGTATGACCATGCTGGGTGTGGCGCTGGATTACCCGGTGCTGCTTATCG
This sequence comes from Acetobacter fabarum, assembly GCF_011516925.1. Taxonomy (GTDB): domain Bacteria; phylum Pseudomonadota; class Alphaproteobacteria; order Acetobacterales; family Acetobacteraceae; genus Acetobacter; species Acetobacter fabarum. Next base: position 95,542 of record NZ_WOTG01000006.1, on the reverse strand, counting down.
GGCACCGTGACCATGGTGAAGGCCCACAGGCAACTCTGCACCGTATTGGCCATAGTTTGCGGCTGGGTGTTGCAACGGCTGTGCTGGGGCTAACCGGCATGGTGTTTTGCGGGCTGCCCGGGCTGGCGCAACTGGGCGTGTTTGCTGCCGTAGGGCTTGTGGTGGCAGCGCTTGTTACCCTGCATATCATGCCCAGACTGGTCGTAGCAGCGGATCTGGCACCGCATGTGAGTGGGCCGTCCGGGCCTTTGGCTGTGGCAGAAGGCTGGCGGCGCTACCGGGTTCTGGCCTGCCTGCCTGTTATGTTCTGCGCGGTGGCGTTATGGCGTTCTCCCCCGCTTATGGACACTCGCCTTACAGCCCTTAGCCCCCTGCCAGAGAAAACCCTGCGACTGGACGATTCATTACGCCGTGATCTTGGTGTGCCGGACTCTTCACTCATGCTGGCAGTCTCAGGGCAGAATGCGCAGGCAGTGCTGGAGCGGGAGGAGGCTCTGGCACCAGTATGGGCGCAATTGCAGCAAAAGGGCGCACTGGCAGGCGTGCAGGAGGCGGCACGTTTACTGCCTTCGGTGCAGATGCAGCGCAGCCGGGCCAGCCAGTTGCCACCCCCGGCCGCGTTGCAGGTTGCTATTGCACAGGCAAAGGAGGGACTACCCTTCCGTGCGACAGCCTTTGATGCATTTGTGGCTGATGTGGCGCGTGCACGGCAAATGCCCCCGTTATTACCGCAGGATATGCTGGGCACGCCGGTTGGGGCGGCAATGGCTCCCTTGCTGTTTGCACGGGGCGGGCAATGGTTCGGCCTCGTTTTTCCGGAAAGTGTGAAGGACCATCAGGCTGTAGAACACGCACTGGCTGGGCAACCGGATGTTCTGGTGCTGGATATGCGGAAGGAAGTGGATAGCCTCTCGGCCTACCACACAGGCCGTACATTGCGTTGGATGGCCGTCGGGTGTGTGCTGGCGTTTGTCGTGCTGCTGGTTGGCCTGCGCGATGCCAGACGTATGTTCCGCGTAATCGGGGCTGTGGGGGCGGTGCAGATTACGGTGCTGGGGGCGTTTGCCCTGTTACATCAGCCCCTTACACTCATTCATCTGATTGCCCTGCAGTTTGTGCTGGGGGTTAGTCTGGATTACGCTCTGTTCTTTGCACGCCCCCAGTTGGACGCGGAAGAACGAGCCAGAACCATGCGCACATTGCTGACCTGCAATGCCATGACCGTGCTGACTTTTGGCCTTCTGGCAGCCTGCCAGACCCCATTACTGCGCGAAATTGGGATAACCGTTGCTTTTGGTGTTGCGTTAGCCATGATCTACGGCTTTCTTCTGGCTGGACAACGCCCGAATATTGGACCACCAGACCGACCATGAAACCACTCGCCATAACCGCTGGAACAGTCCTGAGCGCAATCGGGCGAGGATTGGCCGCGACCGAAGATGCGCTGCTGGCACGCCGTTCGGGGCTAACACCATGTGACTTTGCCGGAATAAAAACAGGCTATGTCGGCTGTGTGCCACAAGCTGGCACGCATGTGCTGGAGGGAGTTGCCCCCGGCTTTACGTGCCGCAACAACCAGTTGGCGGATATGGCCTGTGCGCAGGATGGGTTTGCGCAGGCAGTGCAGAGTGCCCGCCAGTTTTATGGTGCCTATAGGATTGCCGTGGTGCTGGGCACTTCCACGTCTGGTATTCTCTCAGCCGAAGATGCCTATGAAGCACTGGACCCGGTCACTGGTGCACCGCCCCCGGAGTTTGATCAGGCCCATACGCAGGACCTGTTCTCACTCCCCCGGTTTGTCGCGGCACGGCTGGGGTTGGAAGGGCCAATACTGAGTGTTTCCAACGCCTGTGCCTCTTCATCCCGTGCATTTGTGGATGCCCGTCACTGGCTGGAGGCCGGGCTGTGTGATGCCGTTGTCGTTGGCGGGGCAGACAGCCTGTGCCGTATGACATTAAGGGGGTTTGCCGCCCTCGGGCTGGTGAGTGCGGAACCAACCCGCCCGTGCGATGCACAGCGCACCGGCATTTCCGTAGGGGAAGGGGCAGGCTTTGTTCTGCTCGAGCGTGAAGGAGCGCGCTCTGGTGCTGAGGTCATGGGGCGGTGGGTCGGTTATGGGGTGAGTAGTGATGGCCACCATATGTCCTCCCCCGATCCGCTGGCACGCGGGGCTGTGGCGGCCATGCGTGAGGCGCTGGAACGGGCCGGACTGGATGCCTCGCAACTGGACTATATCAATCTGCATGGGACCGGTACGGTTGTGAATGACGCCATGGAGGACCACGCCGTGCATACCCTGTTTGGCCGTAGTGTGCCCTGTTCCTCCACCAAAGGCTGGACGGGGCATACTCTGGGGGCCTCCGGGATTATCGAGGCCATGTTTGCTCTTGTGATGATGCGGGCAGGATTTGCGCCGGGCTGCCTGAATGTGCAGCAGATTGACCCCACATTTAACAGCCATGTGCTGACAGACACACTCCATAAGCCGGTCCAGCGGGTAATGAGCAATGCTTTTGGTTTTGGTGGAACCAATTGCAGCCTGATTTTTGAGGGCGTGTGATGCGGGTTTCTGTACAAGGGATTTCGGTCTGGGGACCGGGTTTGTCTGGGTGGCCACATGCCGCACGCGTTTTGCAAGGGCAGGAAGATTGGGCACCCGCACCGGTACAGGTTCCGCCTGCTACCTGCCTGCCTGCCAATGAGCGGCGGCGGTGTGGCCCGTTAACCCGGCTGGCAATTGCGCTGGCGGAGGAAGCCTGCGCGCAGGCAGGCGTACAGGCGGCAGACATAAGGGGAGTATTTGCCAGTTCCAATGGGGATGGAGCTGTGGTGGATAGTATTTTAACCGCCCTGAGCACGCCCGGAGGGGAGGTTTCTCCGACCCAGTTTCATAACTCGGTGCACAATGCGCCTGCAGGGTACTGGACCATAGGGCACGCCAGTCTGGCCCCCGTTGTGGCATTGGGGTGTTATGACTGGTCTTTTGCGCAAGGGTTGCTCAAGGCGGCTGCCGAATGTGTGGTGGAAAATGCGCCCGTGCTATTTGTGGCCTATGACCTGCCTATACCCGGACCAATTGGCAAAGTCCGTATTACGCACAACACATTTGGTTGCGCCTTTGTGCTGGTGCCACAGGCTAGGCAGGGCGCGGTTTGCACGCTGGATATAACCCATGCTCCCGGCGCCGTGGCGCAGGATACAACCTTGCCACCCCAACTTGCAGAGCTTGCGCGGAGTAACCCCGCGGCAGGGGGGCTGGCATTACTCCAGCAGATTGCCAGCGGGCAGGAGGGCATTGTGCATATGGCCTGCCAGCCGGGGACCATTCTGGCGGAGGTAAAGCCATGTTAGAGCGTGTAAAGCTGGAGCGCGTGGATATTCTGGCCTTAATCCCGCATCAGGGTGCGAGTTGCCTGCTGGATACCTGCTCCTTCTGGTCGGATACCACATTGCGTGCGCATACAGCGGTCCATTTGCATCCGGATAACCCGTTGCGCCATGCTGGGCAGCTGGGGGTGCTGGTCGGGGCGGAAATGGCCATGCAGGCCGCGGCCCTCCATGGTGCCCTTACAGGGCAGACCATGGCCAGAACCGGCGGTTATCTGGCAGCCCTGCGTGACCTGCAGGCGCAGTGCGACCGGCTGGATTGTGCAGAATATGGCCTGTTGCAGATTGACGTCCTGCGCGAGCAGGTCGATAGCGCTGGTATGGTTTATGGTTTTTCCGTTCATTCCCAGCCGGGGGATCTGCTTTTGCAAGGTCGCGGGACAGTCATGTTTCAACGCGCTGTAGCTGGTGCAGGGCGGGCTGAATGAAGCGCGCACTCGTAACCGGCGGCAGCAGCCCGATTGGGGCTGCCATTTGCCATAAACTGGCGGGGAATGGCTTGCATGTTCTGGTGCATGCCCATGCCTCACGCAGCAAGGCGCAGGAGGTTGTGGAGCGCATACGGGCCGAAGGTGGCTCCACTGAATTATGGTGCTGTGACCTGACAGATGCCAATGCGACCAGACAGGCCCTGACTCCAGTGCTGGAAGCGGGCGTTCCGCAGGTTATTGTCCATAATGCAGGCACCCATGATGACGTAACAATGGCGGGTATGGCCCCAGCCCAGTGGCGGGATGTGCTGGCCGTATCGCTGGATGGTTTTTTTAACGTGGTGCAACCGCTGCTGCTTCCCCTGACCCGCACCCGCTGGGGGCGTATTATTGCCCTGTCGTCCATTACCGCGCAGATGGGGAACAGGGGGCAGGTCAATTACGGCGCGGCAAAAGCCGGGCTGGAGGGGGCAGTACGCTCCCTTGCGCGCGAAGTTGGCAGCCGCGGCATTACAGTGAATGCCATAGCGCCGGGCATTATTGCTTCCCCCGCTACGGCGGCGGTTATGAGCGATGCAGATATTGCCGCTGTGGTTCCGGCCCGCCGTGCGGGGCAACCGGAGGAAGTGGCTGATCTGGTAGGGTTTCTGGCCTCGGAACAAGCTGCCTACATTTCGGGGCAGACCATAGGGGTTAATGGGGGTATGGCATGAGTGGTTCTGATATGTCTGCGCGGGAATGCGATGTTCTGGTTATTGGTGGCGGGCCTGCGGGGAGCACAGCCGCCACGTTGCTGGCCCGGCAGGGTGTGTCGGTCATTATGCTGGAAAAAGATCCGCATCCCCGCTTCCATATTGGTGAATCCCTGCTGCCCTGCAACATGGAGCTGCTCCGCGACATTGGCGTGCTGGATAAGGTGCGCGAGATCGGGGTATTTAAACCCGGTGCCGAATTTGTGTCGGACCGGGGGGAGGGGCGGCTGGCTTTTCCCTTCAGTCATGCAATCAGCCCGAAGGATACGCATGCGTATCAGGTCAGGCGCTCTGAGTTTGATGAAATCCTGTTCCGCAATGCTCAGGCGCATGGGGTGGAAACCCTTGAAGGTCTGCGGGTAACAGAAGCCCGTTTTACGCCCCGCCAGCCAACGCAGGTTATTGCGCAGGACGAGGCTGGGCAAACCCACACCTTTACGCCCCGCTTTGTGCTGGATGCATCCGGGCGGGACGGATTTCTGGCGCGGCGTTTGCATACGCGGCATGCTGATAAAAACAACTCTACAGCCGCCATTTTTGCGCATTTCCGCAATGTTGAACGCCGTGAAGCGGATATGGAAGGTTATATTTCCATCCATCTGGTGGATGACGGATGGTTCTGGATGATCCCCCTGCGTGACAACATTATGAGCGTTGGTTTTGTGGGGGATAAAAATGCGTTCAGCTCCCATACCGGTCCCAAAACAGACCTGTTCTGGAAAAAGGTGGCGGAAAGCCCGAGTGTCTCACAGCGTCTAGCACCAGCGGAACAGTTGGGGGAACTGACAACCACCGGAAACTACTCCTATTGCGCGGACAAAACATGGGGGGAAGGGTATTACATGATCGGGGATGCGTTTGCGTTCCTGGACCCTGTGTTTTCGTCCGGTGTGCTGCTGGCCATGAAGAGTGCTTACCGTGGAGCCCGGGTGGCGCGCGCATGGCTGCGCAGCCCCGCACAGGGGCGCAAGGCTGCCCGGCGTGAGGAATACTGCACACGGCAGGAAATGCGCCGCGTCGCCTGGCTGATTTACGGGATTAACGACCCGGTGCAACGGGAGTTATTCCTCAACCCCCGGAATATCCTGCGTATGCGTGACGCCATTATTTCGCTACTGGCAGGGGACTTTGTGGGGCGCTGGCGGGTGCAGGCACCGCTGCTGGCGTTTCGCTCCGTGCTGGCGGCCATGCGCTGGAAATGGGCGAAGAAGCGGGCAGCAAACTAAGCCCTTTTGCTACAAGAGCCTGCTGGTTGCCGAGCCATATGTAATAGGCATTATAAAACGCAGCAAAACCCGCAGGCTCTTTTTTCAGCCACTCAGCTAAAGGCCGGCGTTCCGCCGCGATTTGTGCGTAAAGTGCTTGATACCAGAGCAGGTTGGCATGCAGGTCATGGTAACGCGGTTGAGCCAGATAACGGCTGAATGCCCGGTTGTAGTGGCCAAGCAGCGGGTCATCATAAAAAATAAGGGACAGGTTGGTGTTATAGACCGTATTGGGGGTCTGTACGGGGTTAGAGTCCAGAATAACCCCCGGCTCCCCCGGTAGCCAACCATCACGCAACAGGGTCTGGCGGGTTTGCGGGTCATGGAACAGGGCGTGGAGGTCACCCGGTTTGTGGCGGTCTGCCCGGTCCAGCAGGTTGACCACCTCGTTTTTGGGAACAGGGAAGGTCAGCGCCGCCTGAAGAATGAACTGATGAACAGGCAGTTCATGCCAGAAGTCCGTTGCCGCGAGTGCATTATGGATAAGATGGTTGCAGTTATCCTGCATGACATTGGTTTCAAATGTCTTGGGACCGTAGCGGTACAGTGCGTTGCGGCTGTTTAGAAAGTCCACAATATGGACCATCTGGGTCGAACTGACCGGCAATCGGGCGCAGTATCGGGCGCGCCCGTAACTTACGGCGTAATCCGTGCCGATGGAAACTTCGTATTTCCAGTCTTCTGCCGGGGTGCTGGCTGGCCTGTCTGCCAACGCCCAGTCCCGGAATGTAATGGCACTGTAAAGGCCGCGCTTTTGTGCTTCCATTTTCGTGTTCTGGTAGGCTTCCCGCGTCAGGCCTTCTCCGGGTTTGAGAATACCATCATAAAAAAACGCACGTCCGGGTATGCCAACCCAGTTTGCATTTACAAAATGGGCGTTCATGCTCACCCCGGTCTCACCCTGCGGGCAGGCTTTGAGTACAGGGTAGGGGGAGGAAGGGTCCAGACAGGCCCCATGCAGGAACAGGACGGCATGCCCCCCCGGTCCCCCGGCAATATCTGCCCCGTAACCGGGTTTTTTGGAGATTTGTGAAACGGCACAGAGTTCGGCCCATTGGGGGAATAGCGCGTTGTAGGCGCTTTCCTGCGGTAAGGGGCCGGGGGTGTTAAAATTAGGTGGTGTGCAGCCCGCAAGAAGGCAGAACGCGACGGAGACCGCGCAGGAAGCTTTAAAAGAGGGCACACACATTCTCGAAATCAAAATGGAAGGAACACGCTTGGCCCTTAGACTGACCGTTTATGAAAGTTAAGGCAAGCGGCGGGGCAATCAAAATAAGGAGCAGGCCGCGTCCCTGTTCATCCGGCACTCCGGTCTGCATGTTGCGCAAGGTGGGAGTTCAAACTCCATAGGTTGAACAGGGGTGATCTATTGGATGCGGACCCGTAATAAAATGGAAATGGCGTTTTTGGTACTAAAACCACCATATTCTGCGTAATGGATGGGGTTATCCTCATGGGAATGAGGCTTTGCCCGGCCTGACCCATTTGAACCCATGCAACGCAGGATTTAAGAAAAATGCTCGACATGCAACGTGCTCTGGACCTGAAGGCACTGGCAGCAACATGCCCGCTTACCGCCGGAGATTACAAAACAGCCCGCTACGCGTTACCCGTGGCTGACGGGGCAGTTTCGCTCGAACTGGTGGCACCACAAGGCACGGGCCATGTTGATGCTGGCAATGAAGATGTTTTTCTGTTTGTGCTGGATGGACAGTTTTCCATAAACGGTACTGGCATGACGGAAGGGCAGGGAAGCAAGGTAAGCGCTGGTACAGCGTTTGACTGGTCTGCCACACCCGGCACCCGCCTGTTTGCGATGGGGGTAACAGAAGCGGAAAAGGGCGAGCCCGGCGTGGTTGTTATTGACCCCGCCGCGGTTATGTCTCCTTCTAATCCGCCGCCAGCCGAGTATCTGACTGGTCCAACACCGGAGTGCCAGAGTGCGCCTGCGTGGCGGTCGTGCAAAGGGCAGTTCTATGGTGGTACATGGTCGGCAACTCCCTATTACAGGAAAAAGGTTCCTTATGTGCATGACGAGTTCATGTGCCTGCTTGAAGGTTGCGTATCCTTTGTGAACGAGGCGGGGGAAAAACAGACTTTTAAAGCCGGGGATGCCTTCCTGATCTGCCGGGGGGCAAGCTGTTCTTGGGAAAGTCTTGAGATGGTGAAAAAGGTCTATGTTATTTTTCGTCCCACAGAACCGTAAAACGAGGAACGTCTGGGGAGCGGGGTATAAAAACCGGGTTCCGCAAAAACATCAAACGGGCTGCCATGCAAAATGGCAGCCTTTTTTTATATGCTCCATTCCAAGGAAGTTTGGGGTGTTTTTGAACAGGGTATATCACCCGCAGCAGGCCATATTCCATGCAGGCAATTAGGGGGGCTTTGGCCATAATCGGGGAATATCAGGCTTCGGGAGGATTTTACTCATTCCGTTATAAAAACGATATGATGTACTGTATAGCATAGGAAATCGGAGTATTCCGCTGCACCGCTCCGCACATAATCATTCGGACAACTGGCGCTGTCTCACGCTTTACCGCCCTATTTTGGGTGTTCCGGAGGATAGGCATGGCAAACACTCAAACTTCTTTTGTTTCGCGGAACTGTACGCTGGCGCGGTTTCCGCGCACTGTAGCGCAGAGGGGTATGTCCCGTTCTCTGGCACTGCTGCTCTCGGTCTCCTCTTTTGCCAGTTTTGGCGGACTATATTGTTCCGGAATCGGAACGGCGTGGGCGGAGGCAGATCACTCCACACCAGCAGCAAAACGGCATGCCAAGGCAACGCCGCGCAAAAACTCCGATGTGTCCAGAGCAGACCCAGCCGCGCGTAAAACAACTGCGGTTGAATCGGCAAAAACGGAAGAAGTGGGTGTAACAGGCCATGTTACCCTGTCTAATGGTGTTACCAACAGAACACCCGGTGGGGGTATGATGCCACCGCAAACCATTGCCAAATCCCGCAGTGGTCTGACGCGTGACTACATTGCCAAGCAGAGCCCGACCAGCAACCCGGCTGCCCTTGTAGCCAGCCTTCCCGGTGTTGTGTATGCGGGCAACGACCCGCTTGGCACGAATGATGACCAGCAGGGCCTGACCGTGCGCGGCCTTAACCAGCAGGAAATCGGCTTTCTGTTTGAAGGCATTCCCGCGGCGGCTCCCGTATATTTGCTGCCCTATACATCTGCCGCAGCGGATAACGAAAACATCCAGTCCCTTACACTGACACAGGGTTCGCCAGATACGCGCTCCCCGCTCTACAATGCGGTTGGGGGGGAGTTGTCTGAAACCATGCATGATCCTTCACACCATTTTGGTGGGTTGATTGATGCGTCTTATGGTTCTTTTAGTCTGCGTCGTCATTTTATTCGTGTTGAAACGGGTGATATTGGCAAAACAGGAGTGCGTGGCTTTATCTCCTTCTCGCACCGTGTGGCGGACGAGTGGCGCGGTGTGGGTGGAACCCAGCGTTACCATGTTGATATGAAGTTTGTGAAAGACTGGGGCCGCGATAACCACGCAGCCTTTGTCATGAGCTACAACGATGCCCAGCAGTATTACCTGCGTGCCCCCACCAAGGCCCAGTGGGATGCACAGGGTGTCAATTTCAACTACAACGATACACCTTTTGGTTCCTCCCCCGGGAATTACTACAAGTATTATGAAAACAGGATGAAGAAGTTCATTCTGGGTGCGCCGATCAACATGAAGTTCGACCATGGGCTTGCGCTGGATGTTACGCCATATTTTACCTACTCGTGGGGGTATGATAACGGCGGCACCACGCTTGATCGGAACAACAGCTTTCTGGGCCCCAACCCGGCAGGGCCACTCCAGGTTCCGGGTACAAATAACACGATTGTCGCGGACTCTATTGATACCTACACGCTGGCATATTCGGGTATTAACGCAGCCCTGTCCTGGACGCGTGGGCACAATACGGTTACCGGCGGTGCATGGTATTCCTATTTTGACCAGTCCGAGCCGCAGAGCTATCAGGCTGTTAACGCAAATGGCAGTGTTCCAAGCATGTGGGGCGACAACCCCATCCTGACCGCCAATGGCAGTGTGCTGCGGACATATGACATTCACCTCATCCAGCAAACCAACGCGCTGTTCATTAACGATACGTACAAGGCATTCCATGACCGGCTGACACTCACGGCCGGGTTCAAGGAAGTCATGGTCACACGTTCGCAAACCAACAACGTGCCGGGGGTAACTTACGCAACCGGGCAGAGTGTTGCAGAGCCGCTGCCGCAGTTCATGGCGAGCTTTAAAATTACGCCACATGACCAGATCTATATTAACGGCACCTCTTCCTTCCGTATGCCTGCCTCGATCATGACCTATGCGGACCGTTACAGCATCAGCAGTGGCAAACTCTCCTCCCGGCATGCGACCAAGATTAATCCTGAGTTTGCGATTGGTGAGGAAATTGGTTACAGACACACGGGTTTTGCCAACATATCTGTCGCGCTGTTCAATTATAACTTTACGCACCGGCAACTGAGCACAACCACCTATCAGGGCGGGCTGCCTGTTTCTGAATCGATTGATGCAGGTGGGCAGACCATGCGCGGTGTGCAGCTGGAAGTCGGGCTGCGCCGGTGGCACCACTTCAGCCCATACGTTTCGGGGCAGTATGAACACGCAACCATCGACAGCAACCTGTCTGCGGGTACCAGCGATGGCTCCAACACAACGGTTGCCCTGCCAACCAAAGGTAAGCGGGCTGTCAATACCCCCGAATTCACGGCGGCAATTGGCCTGAACTATGATGATGGATCCATTTTTGGTGGGTTCAACATGAACTACATCGGCAAACAGTATTCAACGTTCATGAACGATGAATCCATCCCGAGCTACGAGACGTTTAATGCCAACATTGGCTATCGCTTCAAGAATATGTGGCTCGCAAAGCACCCTCAGATCCAGCTGAACCTGCTCAATATTGGCAATAGCGGATATCTGTCTGGCACAAGCAGCATCAAAACCAATGCCCGGAGCATGGTGGTGAATGGCCATACGGTCGCGGGGAGTGCTCCGCAGTATTATGTCGGCGGTGGTTTTGCCGGTGTTCTTTCCTTCTCAACAGGTTTTTAAGCACTAAGTAACGGAGATTGTGACGTGGCCCGTTTTCCCAAAGCATTAACCTTTGATGTTGTCGGTACCCTGATCGACTTTGAAAGCGGCATGATGGATGCGCTGCAGAAGTTGTGTGGGGTTGCCATTGAGCGTGAGGCATTCCTGAGTGCTTACAGAGGTATGCGCGCACGCGGGCAGACCCTGCCTTTTCCGCAGGACTTAAAGCCCATTTACCTGCAACTTGCTGCGCAGTTTGGCCTGCCTGAAACAGAAGCCTATGCCGACGCATTTGTTTACGCCGCCAAAGACTGGCCCGCGTTTGCAGATAGCGTGGAAGCCATGCAGCGCCTTGGCAGGCACTTCAAGCTCGTGGCCATGACCAACACGCAGCGTTGGGCTTTTTCCGGTATGGAAAAAACACTCGGCATGCCATTCCATGATTCCATTACGGTGGATGATGCGCTGTGCGAAAAGCCAGATACCGCTTTTTTTGGTTTTGCCCGGGGTCGCCTGAGCCGGGATGGCATTTTGCAAGGAGATATTCTGCATGTTGCGCAAAGCCAGTACCATGACATCGGAATAGCCCGCAAACTGGGCTACACGGTATGCTGGATCGAGCGGCGTAAAGCCATTGGCGGGTTTGGAGGCACCATTGCGGTCGAAACCCTGACAAAACCAGACTACCATTTTTCCACCTTGAAGGAACTCGCAGACCTGGCAGACCAGGGCGGCCTGCAGATGTTATACTCCTGAGAGGATACAAGGCATGGAAGTCCGGACCCTTGATGACATACCAGCATCGGCCTTTCATTTACGTCTAGCGCTTATTGCTGGTGGCGGGCCTTTTTGCGATGGCTATATTCTGGGCATTATTGGCGTTGTGCTGCCGTTGCTGGTTTCCAGCTTCCATCTGGGAGCCAACGCTACGGGGCTTGTGGGCGCTGCCTCTCTGGCCGGTGTTTTTGTGGGAGGGCTGGCTGGAGGGGTCACCTCCGACCGGTTCGGGCGCAAGATCCTCTATACCGTGAACATTCTTATGTTCACGGTCTTTTCCGCCGCCCAGTTTTTTTGTGCCAGCTTTACGGGGCTGCTGGTCTGGCGTTTTCTTATCGGCATTGCCATTGGCGCGGACTACCCGATTGCGACAGCTTACGTGACCGAGTTCATGCCCCGGCGCTGGCGTGGACCGGCACTGAGCGGGCTCATCACCTTCTGGTGGTTGGGGTATGTGTGCAGTTTTATTATCGGGTATGCGCTGCTTTCGTTTTTTCCCGGTAATTGGCAGCTTATTCTGGGTTCCAGCTTTGTACCGTCACTCTTTTTGCTGCTATGCCGTGCGGGTATGCCGGAATCTCCTCTGTGGCTGCTCAGTGTTGGGCGGGCGGCGGAGGCTCGGCATATTGTTAAAACATTCCTGAAAATGGATGTTGCGTTTGAAGCACCTTCCACTACGGTTGCGGCAGGGGGAATACGGCAGGTTATGGCCCTGCTGTGCAGCCCACGTTACCGGGGGTTACTGCTTTTTGTGAGTGCGTTCTGGATACTGCAAAGTGCTCCTGCATTTTCCATCCATACCCTGCAGGCGCAAATTCTGGCGCAAATGCACCTGACCAACCCTGTTCTGGCGGCCTGTGTGGTCACATGCTTTACATTCCTGGGTATTCTGCCGGTCACATTCGGGTTGATTAACAAGATCGGGCGTAGAACACTCCTGATCTGGTCTTTTGTGCTGGCGGCACTCTCCCTGCTCTTTATTGTTGTCTGGCCAGGGCAGGCCGGGTGGGCGGTTCTCGTCGCGTTTATTGTGTATTCAGCCGTGGAAGCTGCGGGGAGTGGCCTTCAGTTCGTTTATCCCAATGAACTGTTCCCCACAGAAATACGCGGCACTGCGGTTGGTTTTGCCTCCTCTGCCAGTCGGCTGGGGGCTGCTTTGGGTACTTTTCTGCTCCCTGTTGGAGTGGCCCATTTTGGCGTGCAGGCAACTCTTTTTGGCGCTTTTGCTCTTCTTGCCCTTGGGGCACTTATATCCTGGCGTTGGGCACCAGAAACAGCAGGGCTTAGTCTTTCTCAGGCTAGTCATATTACCCTTTCCTGATACGATTATGAGGAACGCGTTATGAAGTTAACCTCTTATTGGCTGGAAACAGCCCCATCATTCACAGCCAGTCCCATTGCCGCTCTGCCCGGTTCAGTGGATGCTGTGGTGGTGGGGGGGGGATTTAGCGGCCTTTCCGCTGCCCTGCGGTTACGCCAGCTGGGTGCATCTGTTGTTCTGCTTGAGCGAGAGCGCGTGGTAGGCGAGGCATCGGGCAGGAATGGTGGCCATGTGAACAATGGCCTTGCGGGCAGTTTTTCCCTCGCATGCAAAAATATGGGGGTGGATAAAGCAACATCTCTTTACAAGGTCTTCAACGCGGCGGTTGATACGGTTGAGGCCGTTGTGCGGGATAACGCGATTGACTGCGATTTTGAGCGCTGCGGCAAACTCAAGGTTGGCAACTTGCAGGCCCATCGGGCTGCTCTGTTGTCTGATTACGAAAAACTCCAGAAAGAAGCTGACCCGGACGTAAAGTTTATAGATGGGCAGCAGATCCGGAGTGAACTGGCATCAGATCTGTTTAACAGCGGGCTGATCTACCCCCGGAGTGCGCGCATGCATATGGGCCGTTTTGGTGTAGGGCTGGCCCAGTCTGTTATGAAGGCGGGCGGACTGATTTTTGAAAACACACCCATGACCGGCATTAAATCTGGTAAGGGTGGATTTGAGGTCTCAACCCCGCATGGCCGGATTTTTGCAAAAAACGTGCTTATGGCAACTGGCACCAGCAGGCATGGTCCATCCTGGTTCCGCCAGCGCATTATGCCGGTGGGGAGCTTTATTGTTGCGACCGAGCCCATGGATGCCACAACCCTTGAGCAGGTCATGCCCGGTGGCCGCAATGTTGTGACCATGCAGAACATCCATAACTACTTTAGGGCAACAGCGGATAACCGGCTTATTTTTGGCGGCCGGGCCAGTTTCTCGCGTTCACGGACCACAACGGATATTGCCAGCGGGCATATGCTGCTTGCCGCCATGCGGCGCACGCTTCCTGCCTTGCCAGACGTTAAAATAGACTACTGTTGGGGCGGGGATGTGGATATGACCGTTGATCGTCTGCCCCGTGCGGGCCAGTGGAATGGTGTATATTACACCATGGGGTATAGCGGACATGGTACACAGATGTCTGTTTACATGGGCCAGCGGATGGCTGAGGCCATGAGTGGCATGCCCAGCACCAATCCTCTGGCAGGGCGGTCCTGGCCGAAGATTCCGTTTTATGGTCTGGCGTCACACTTTCTGCCCGTTGTGGGGGCATACTACCGCGCCAAGGATTACGTACAGAATCTGGAACCCTGATACCGCCACCCGGTTACTCCCATATTGGTGTGGCCGGAGTGCTATCTACAGCTACGGGTGACTAAACCGGACGTAGGAACAGGCAGGGATAGCTATCCCTGCCTGTTTTTTGTAATGCGGATTAAAGCTCAATACCCTTTGGAGCGATCGACTTTGGAGGGGAAGTCCCGCTCTCCGGCCAGGTAGCGTTGCACGGTATCAAGGAGCACACGCCCTGCGGTTTCTGTCTGGCTGTTGCTTGCTACATGGGGTGTGACCAGCACATTGGGGTGTGCCCATAAGGGGCTCTCCGCAGGCAGAGGTTCTGGGTCTGTTACGTCCAGAATGGCTGCGTCAATCTGCCCACAATCAAGTGCAGCAAGCAGGTCTTGCGTAACCAGATGCGCCCCGCGAGCAACATTAATGACCTGCGCACCTTTGGGCAGTTTTGCAAACAGATCGGCGTTGAGCATGCCCCGCGTGGCGTCTGTTAGCGGAAGCAGGCAGACCAGAATATCTGTTTCAGCCAAAAACGCGTCCAGCTCCTCCGCACCCGCGTAACAGGTTACGTTGGGCACAGCATGGCGTGAGCGTGACCAGCCGCGGCAGTTAAACCCGGCATGGGCCAAAGCTCTGGCTACAGGCGTGCCCAGTGTGCCTAACCCCATAACGCCGACCCGGCGCTGCGAAGCTATTTTGTTATGCCGGGTTTTCCAGACATGCTGCTTCTGCTGGGCCAGATAGGTTAGTATTTCGCGGTGCAATGTCAGGGTTGCCCACAAAACGTAGTCAACCATGCCGTCTGTTAAGCCGGGTTCGATCATGCGAATAATGGTCACATGCTCGGGTATTGCGCTCATATCGAACTGGTCAACACCCGCCCCGACCGAAAACAGGACTTCAAGGTTGGGAAAACGCTGGAGCAGGTCCGCCGGAGGCTCCCATGCCGCCATAAACCGGACGTCCTCGGGGTTTCCGGTTTCCGGCCAGATATGGAAGGCAAGGTCTGGTAGCGCCTTTTGGAACAGTGGCTTCCAGACTTCTGCGCGCTCACGGGTGGATTTGAGCAGAAAAGACATAACGTAGTTTCCTACAAAATAAGAACAGCCGTGCCGGGTTCAGCACAGCGCCTGACTGCACAGTGCAAAGCAGATGGGAGGCTGTTGTGTTGCTGCATCACCTGTTTCCACCACTTCGGTGGACATGGACACAACAGAACCCACCCGCAGCAGGCCCCACTGGTCCAGCAGGCTGGCTACGGTTTCGTCCTGTGGAATGTCCACCCGCAGGAACTGCCCGGCGCAGGTGCCTGCCCAATATGCCAGCATGGGCAGGGCAAAAGCCTGATCCAGTGCAATTATCGGGCCTGTGGCCTGCCCCCAGCCGAATTTGCGGCAGAAGGAAAAGCCCAGAATACCTTTTTCTGAATCCACCAGAATCCCGCGTCCATCTTCCATCAGCCGTGTGAGCAGGGCAGAACGGTCAAGCTTGAGAGCCGCTTTATCCATGTCACAGATTGCGGTCAGATCAGCCGCCCCCATAGGCCGCATACGGCAGCCTTCCGGCAGGGGAAGCAGGGGCACGGTGGAAACATTGCCCTGATGCTGCATAACTACACCCGTGGAATGGAAACCGCTTTTTTCGTATAGCGGCACACCGGCGGATGTGGCGTTTAGGTGGAGCCGGTAACCTGGCAGGGCCTGCCGGGCCAGCGCCATAAGGTGCTTGCCAATACCATGCCCCTGCCAAGCAGGGCTGACAATGATCATGCCCAGACTGGCTGCCTGAGGGCCCCATGCCCACCACAGGAGCGTGCCGATAACGGAGCCATCTGTGGTAGTGGCAACAAAACCATTACCCAGAGCAAGCATTTGCTCCCAGTCTTCCAGCCTGTGAGGCCATGCAAGATCCTTGGAGAGCTGCCATGCCTGAGGAAGATCCTCCGGGGTTATGGGGCGGAATGCAATCTGGGTTTGCAGGATTGGGGGGGAGGTTGCAGTCTGGGTCAAATTTTCTGCTCCGGGAAAAAGTCCTGAATTGGAAAAGACTCTTTTACAATTGGGGATTTTATCACGATGTAACTGAAGTACTTCTCGATCCCGATGTTCAGTTCAAGAAGATTTTCCATGATAATCTGGTAGTGTTCCACATCGCGGGTAATAAACTTGACCAGATAGTCATACCCCCCGCTAATAAGGTGGCACTCCACAACGGTATCCAGCTTGCTGACATGGCTTTCAAAGCGCGCAAAATCATGGCGCCTGTGGTCAGAGAGGGTGATTTCCGTAAACACGGTCAGGATGGACGTAATCTTACGGATATCAATCTGAGCGCCGTAGCCCGTTATGTAGCCAGCAGCCTCCAGCCGTTTGACACGGATAAGGCACGGACTGGCCGAAAGACCAACCCTGTTGGCAAGCTCAACATTGGTCAGGCGACCATTGCGCTGCAACTGCGTGAGAATTTTAAGGTCAATTCTGTCCAGCTTTGGCGTGGGCTGCATGGCAGAGGTGATCTCCAGAGCAAGGATGGGTCAGCCCCGTTGCGGGGCTGATGGAACACTGATCAGAATGTTCCGGATGTTAAACGTCAAGCCCGCCAAGATGCAGACTTTTCGTTTCCATGAATTCTTCCATGCCCGCATGCCCCCCTTCGCGCCCGAGGCCAGACTCCTTGACCCCGCCAAAAGGCACGCTTTCCATGGAAATGGCGCCGGTATTGTGCCCGATCATGCCAAATTCCAGCGCTTCGCCCACGCGCCACAAACGGCGGATGTCATTGGTAAAAAAGTAGCTTGCCAGCCCAAAAGGCGTATTATTGGCAATGTTCACGGCCTCTTCTTCCATTTTAAAACGGAACAGGGGCAGCACGGGGCCAAATGTTTCCTCGTGAGCCACGCGCATTTCGGTGGTGACACCTTCAAGCACCACCGGCCACACAAAGCGGCCCTCCGTGCGTAGGGGGGCACCTACGTAACGTGCTCCCTTGCTCAATGCGTCTTCCACATGGGCCCGCACTTTGGCTACGGCAGATTCGTTAATAAGCGGCCCAATCGTGCTGCCTGCATCCATGCCGGCACCAACCTGCAAGGCTTCAACCTTACGCATGACGGCCTCCAGCAGACGGTTCCATATGCCGTCCTGCACCAGCACGCGGTTGGCGCAAACGCAGGTTTGCCCGGCATTGCGGAACTTGCTTTGCATAATGCCTTCGGCTGTGGCGTCCACATCCGCATCATCAAACACAAGGAATGGAGCGTTGCCGCCCAGTTCCATGCTGCATTTTTTTACGGTTGAGGCGGATTGTTCGAGCAGGATTTTGCCAACCCCCGTAGAGCCGGTAAAGGTGAGTTTACGCACAACCGGGCTTTCGGTCAGCACTTTGCCCACGGCTGCGGGCAGGCCGGTAATGACACTCAGCAACCCTGTGGGCAGGCCCGCACGTTCGCCCAGCACAGCAAGGGCAAGGGCGGAAAAAGGCGTTAGCTCGGAAGGTTTGATAACCATGCTGCACCCTGCGGCAATGGCAGGGCCGCATTTGCGGGTGATCATGGCCAGTGGAAAGTTCCAGGGCGTAATGGCGGCCGTGACCCCAATGGGCTGTTTCAGCACCAGAACGCGCCGGGCAGGGTCTGCCGTGCTTAGGATACTCCCCTCGCTCCGGCGAGCTTCTTCGGCATACCATTTGAGGAAAGAGGCCGCGTAGCGCACTTCGCCCCGTGCTTCGGCCAGAACCTTACCCTGTTCTGCGGTCATGATCGTGGCAAGGTCTTCCACATTGTCCATGACAAGCTGGTACCATGTAGCCAGAACTTCAGCCCGCTGCGTGCCGGTTTTACGCTTCCAGTCCAGCTGGGCTATGCGTGCAGCTTCCACTGCTTTTTGGGTATCCTGTGCAGTGCAGGCGGGTACAGAGCCAATAATGCCCCCCGTTGCGGGGTTATCCACGTCAATCCGCTGGCTGTCCTGCCCATCACACCAGATGCCGGCAATAAAAGCCTGCTGGCGGAAGAGCGTGGGATCATTCAGGTCGAGTAGCGCCATGGTGTTTGTCCTAACAAAAGGGGGATCAGGATAGGTCTGGTGCCTGTAGGTGGCAGTTAATCAGTGCGCCAGAAGGGGCCTGCCACGTTGGGGGAGGGGTTTGTGCACAGTCCGCAACAGCAACCGGGCAACGCGGCATGTAGCAGCAGCCATGGGCGGGAATAGGGGCCACCCTGCCAGGTTTGAGCCCGTTCTGCCGAATGACCCCGTCCAGCCAGCCTGGGTGCATTTCCGGCACCGAGCTTTCCAGCTTACGGGTATAAGGGTGGCGTGGGGGGGCGTTCAGGGCGGAAGCGGTAGAGAACTCCACGCAATGCCCGGCATACAGAACCGCCACATGGTCACACACAGAACGCAGTGCGTGCAGGTCATGCGTAACAAAAAGCCACGATACCCCCAGCTCGCGCTTGAGTTCCATCATCAGGTCCAAAATGGCGGCGGCTACAACGGTATCGAGCGCTGCGGTTATTTCATCGCAGAGCACAAGGCGGGGGCGGGCAGCCAGTGCGCGCGCAAGGTTGACGCGCTGTTTTTGGCCGCCGGAAAGCTGGGTCGGGTAACGCCCGGCAACGGCAGCAGGCAGGCGCACCATGTCCAGAACCCGGTTAAGGGCCGCGTCCGAGGCATCCTCGTTATAGAATGTCAGAACACGGCGGAGCGTGGCACCTACGCTCAGGGCCGGGTTAAGCACCAGATCCGCGTTCTGCGCGACCAGTTGCAGGTGCTGGCGCTGCTGGGGCGTGCGGTCCTCAATTCTGGGGGGGAGGGGCTCACCAGCAAAGAACATGTTCCCCCCTGACCAGGGCTGAATACCGGCTATGGCGCGGATAAGGGTGCTTTTGCCGCAGCCTGATTCGCCAATAATCCCCAGTGTTTCTCCCGCACGGACAGGCAGGCTTACGGAGTTGACAATGGTGTGTCTGGGGTGGCCATTGGGCATGATGGCCCCATAACCGACCATCAGGTTCTGCACATCCAGCAATGGTGTTGCCGGGGGCAACGCATCATGGTTGCGCAGGTGTGGCTGGCTGGCGGCAACAAGCTGCCGGGTGTAGGATTGTGTGGGTTTGTTCAGGATCTGCCCGGTTGGACCTTCCTCTTGCACGCTGCCGTTTTTGAGCACAACAGCACGGTCGGCCATCTGGGCTACAATGGCCAGATCGTGGGTTACGTAAACACCGGTAAACCCACATTGGCGCATGGCGACCCTAAAAGCTTCCAGCACTTCTATTTGCGTTGTGACATCCAGCGCAGTGGTCGGTTCGTCAAAAATGACCACCTCAGGCTCGGTTATCAGCGCCATGGCCGCCATGATCCGCTGTAGTTGCCCCCCCGAACATTCATGCGGGTAGCGTGCGCCGATGGTGTGCGGCGTGGGCAGGGCCATCATCTCGAACAGTGCAATGGCGTGGTCCACAGCCTCCTTGCGGGGGAGAATGTGGTGGGTCAGGGCGGGTTCAATCACCTGCTCCATAAGGGGCAGGGCTGGGTTAAAGGCAGCTCCGGCATTCTGGGCAATATAGGCAATGGTCTTGCCCCGAAAGCTGCGTAACTCGCTAGCCCCCATGGTGCGCACATCATGCCCGGCGACCCGTAATTCCCCCTGCGCTATGCGGCAGCCTGTGCGGGCATAGCCGGTCAGGGCCAGAGCAATGCTGGTTTTGCCTGACCCGGATTCACCGATCAAGGCCAGCATCTCACCTTCTGCCACGTCAAAGCTGACATTGGAGACAATGGTGGTTTCCGGCCCTGTGGCCCTGCGGCCGGTCAGGCAGAGATTCCGGACTGTAATAAGGGGAGGGGGGGAGTGCCCGCTCATTGGTGTCGCCCTTTACCATCCAGTGCAAGATTGAGCCCCACGGTTAGGAACGCAATGGCCAGTGCGGGCGCGATAACTGCTGGTGCTCCGTAAACAAGGCCAAGCAGATTTTCCCGCGTGAGGGAGCCCAGGTCGGTCTGTGGGGGCTGTAACCCGACCCCCAGAAAGCTGAGATTGCTCAATAACCTTACGGCGTAAATAAACCTCAGCCCCACATCGGTCAGCACGGGACCAGCCATGTTCGGCAGGATTTCCCGCACGACCAGATAGCTGGTCTTTTCTCCGCGCATGCGTGCGGCAAGGATGAAGTCCTTTTGCACGATGGACAGTGCCAGCATGCGGCATGTGCGGTAGGAGCCGGGCAGGTAAATGCACGCCATTGCCAGCACAAGCACCGGCACGGAGGAGCCAAAGGTCGCCACCGCCACAAGCCCGCTTAACAGGGAGGGTATGGAAATAACACCATCCATAAAGCGCGAGAGCAGGGTATCGGTCATGCCCCGTTTAAGGGCTGCCATCATGCCCAGAAAGGCCCCCGCGCCACAAGCCATGACTGTTGAAGCCGCACAGAGCAGTACGGTGCTGCTGGTGCCATAGAGCAGGCGGGTCAGCACATCGCGACCCAGATAGTCCGTTCCAAGCCAATGCCTGGCAGATATGGGGGCGAATACGGTGGTGCTGACTACTTCTCCGGGCAGGTAGGGGGCAACCCATGGTCCAGCAAGGGCTAACAGAAGCCACAGCAAGGCGAGCAGTGCTGGGGCTTGCAAAAACGGCGTCAGGTAACGTGGCAGGGGGAACGCAAGCATCATGCACGGCTCCTTTCCTGTGTGGAAAACAGGGCCACAACATCGGCTAGCGTGGTTAGCAGCAGATACGCAGCACAGAAGATGAGCGCACAGGTTTGTACCAGCGGAATATCGCGCGATGCCACGCTATCCACCATCAGGCTGGCAATCCCGGGGTAATGAAAAACAGATTCCACAATGACCACGCCTCCAAGCAGGTAGGAAAGGCTGAGCGCCATGACATTGAACAGTGGTGCCACAACATTGGGCAAAACGTGGCGCAGGATAATGGCGGTGGGGGACACCCCCTTGAGCACGGCCATTTCCACCCATGATGAGCTGAGCACATTCACCATAACGGCGCGTGTCATGCGTGCCATTTGCCCCACAATCACACACCCCAGTGTGGCGACTGGCATTGAGAACGCCGCCAGAAACGACCCGATGGAATGAATATCGCTAATACTGGCAAGGGCGGGCAGCAGGTGCAGCTGCACGGCAAACACCAGCACCGCCAGTGTTGCGACCAGAAACTCGGGAACAGACACAACGCAGAGTGTCAGCACGGATACACAACGGTCAAAAACCGTATTGCGGAATATGGCCGAAAGCGTACCAAGCAGCAAAGCCGTGGGAACGGCAAACAGCGTTGTAATGCCCGCGAGCAAAAGGGAGTGCAGCAGGCGCTCATGCACCATGCTCATGACAGACTGGTGGCTGACCAGAGACATGCCAAAATCCCCCCGGAGCAACCCGCCAGCCCAGCTTGCAAAACGCAGGAGAACAGGCTCATCCAGCCGCAGGCTGTGGCGCAGGGCTGCAACTGCATCAGGCGTTGCGGCCTGCCCCAGCAGGGATTGCGCAACATCGCCGGGCAGGGCCGAGGTAATAAAAAAGACTGCGACCACGACAAAAACAAGCGATACGCAGGATGCGCCAAGCCTGCGGGCAATGGCTATGCCAAGCTTGGCATTCATGGAGCCGTCCCCCCTGCTGTGGAGCGGGTAGGCTGTTCATCTACCCAGATGTGGCGGGCAAAATTATACCCCATCAACTGCCCGCCCTGATGCGGGCGTAAACCCTGTATGCGGGGATGAAAGCCGTCCAGACTGGTAATAAAGCTGGGGATGCACACGCCTGAGCCTGCGCGGATCATGGCCTGCATATCGTTATACAGGGCGTGCCGTTTGGTAGTGTCTGGCTCCTGGCGGCTCAGGGCGAGTAACTGGTCAAACCGTGGGTCGCGCCAGTGAGATTCGTTCCATGGGGCGGTTGATGCAAAGCTGACGGCAAAGGTCATGTCTGCGGAGGCACGGGGGTTAACATTGCCAAACCCCATGGGAAAACGCATCCAAGACTGCGTCCAGTACCCATCTGCTGGCATGCGGCGCACATCCAGCTTGACCCCAATATTCTGTGCCGCATTCTGCAGGAGCACTGCCATCTCTACCGAGCCGTTAGCGGCGGGGGAACAGATGAGCGGTGGCAGGCTCTGGTTGAGAAAACCATTCTTTTTGAACAGGAAGCGCGCCTTGTCCGGCTCAAACTCGGTCTGGGGCAGGGTTGTGTTGCAGTCGCGGTGTTCGGGGGGCAGAGGCTGGTCATTACCTGTGCGGCAAAAACCCAGATAAATGGAATTGCGCATCTGTTCGCGGTTGAACAGCAGCTTCATGGCCTGCACAAAATCCGGGTTCTGGCCCGGCCCCACATCCTGCCGAATAGCCAGATTGGTGTAGGTGCCTGTCGGGCTTTCCAGCACTGCGATATTGCGTTTGCGGATGAGCGCTACAAGCCGGGGGTCCACGGCAGCAATAATATCTACATCGCCTGAGAGTAGGGCATTATGCCGGGCCATATCATCACTGATGGAAATGAGTTCGAGGGAATCCACCCACACACCACCGGGTTGCCAAAAATTGGGGTTACGCAGGGCTACTGAACGAATACCCGGCTGGAAAACGGCGCAGGTAAACGGGCCGGTGCCATTGGCTTTATGAAACTGGGTTGTGCCCTCACGGATGATGGCAAAATTGGTTAACCCCAGAACTGAGGGGAACGCGATATTGGGTACATCCAGTTCAATCACAACGCCAAGCGGGCCATCGGCTTTTACGGTGCGCATGGTCATGGCATGATAATGGACCTGTGATCCAAGCTCGGGCGCTTTATGGCGAAGGATGGAATACACAACATCGGCTGATGTCAGGGGGGCTCCATCATGGAAGCACACGCCACTGCGTAGCCGGATATGCCATGTTCTAAAGTCGGTGCTCTCTATGCTTTGGGCAAGAGCCGGGTGTGGGGTCAGGGTCTCGTCCAGTGCGACAAGACCATCGTAAAACATGTTGCCCCGCATGTAATCAGTCGCCATGGACTGGCGCGCAGGGTCCAGCGTGTCGCTCAGGGAGCCCGATGTGGAGGCCGCCCGTACGTGTCCGCCGGTGCGGGGCTGTGTGCCCTGCTGCCCGGCTTGTGCAAAACCGGCTCCAACAGCATTGTTATCCTCTGCCCACGTTGTGCCGAGCCAAGGTTGAGCCGCGCAAACCCCTGTGGCGAGCAGGCGTGTTCCCTGTTTTATCATGTTGCGTCGGTTCAGCATCAACACGCTCCAACTGGGGGAAAACAGGGGGAAGGAACAAACAGAACGGGGCGAATATTGTATGGGAATAATCGCCCCGCATCCGGGCTAAAGGTTTACAGGCCCAGAACGCCGGGCAGGCCACCAATATTGGGGATTTCGGTGTAACCGTAATACGGCGTGGAGGGTTCATGCCCGCGCGCAACAAAAACCTTGTTGCGAATACCCAGATCATGCGCGGTCATCAGGTCATAGCGCAGGGAAGATGAAACATGCAGGATGTCCTCCGGACCACAGCCCAGCTTGTCCAGCATGTATTCAAATGCACGCATATGCGGCTTGTAAGCCTGCGCGTCTTCCGCCGTGAATACAGCGTGCACAGGTGCGCCAAGCTTGGCCACATTGGAGTGGATTTGCGTGTTGGAAGCATTGGAAAGGATGACCAGAGGCACTTCCTTGGCAACTTTGGCCAGCCCCGCGGGCACATCGTCCCAAGGCCCCCATGTGGGAACAGCTTCATAAAACTTGTTGGCCACTTCGGGTGCAAAGGGAACATTCCATTTTTTGCAGGTGCGTTCCACGGCATTGAGCAGCACGTAACGGTAGGGCTGCCAAGGGCCCAGAACTTCGTCCAGCCGGTAGGCGGCAAAGTCCTTGCAGAACTGTTCCATGCCTTCGGGGGGAACAACATCTGCATAAAGCTCACGCGCCATGTCGCTCATACGAAAGCGGGTCAGGGTGCCGTAGCAGTCAAATGTTACGAATTTTGGCCTGAACGTCGTCATGATGTTTTTGTCCGTCTGGTTAACGTTACGATATGACAACATAAACTGAGCGGAGAATGCTACTGCTTTCTTGGTTTATGCAGCAGAGCCTTCTGTATGTTGGAAAAAGGACCACAGATAATGCCGTGGGCATATTTGGCCTGATCTGCCCGCCCAGAACCGGCAGGCAGATCAGGGACTATTATAGGCTGACCGGAGCCGCAAAACGGGCAATGCTGAAGGGTTCAAGGGGAATTTCGGTTTTGCCTGTAGCCAGCAGGTCCGCCATGGTTGCCCCTACACCCGGCCCGAGCTGAAAACCGTGACCGCAGAATCCAAAGGCGTAATACAGGCCCGGCACGCGGGCACTTGGCCCCATAACGGGTAGATCATCATCGGTATAACCTTCAATACCGGTCCATGTCCGAATAATGCGCAGGCGTGCAAAGTCAGGCAGAATACGCTCCAGATGCGGCATCTGCCTGACAGTGTTCAGCGGGTTAAGCTGTGCCCGCTTGGTGTTCAGGTCCACAGTGCCCCGTAGCCCGCCACCAAATACAATATTACCGCGTTCCACCTGCCGCAGATAAACGCCTTCCTCCTCCACCCATGAGGCATAGCCAATAACCGGGTGAATACGGTAGGGAACAGGTTCTGTTACCCCCATCTGCGGAGCTTTGGGGGTTAGCGGCAGGTTTTCGCCAAACGCGGCAGCCATTTTTTGCCCCCATGCTCCGCTCGAAATCTGGAGCAGGGGGGCGGTAAAGCGCAGGCCATCAGCTGTTTCCACCACAAAATCTTCTGCCGTGCGTGTAATATTGCTGACTTCGGCCCCCTCCCGCACAGTTGCACCCGCCCGCCGTGCAGCACGGCCAAACGCCGGGGCGGCAAGGCGGGGGTTGGCGTGCCCGTCAAGCGGGGAAAAAGACGCGCAGTCCACATCTGCCGCGAGCATGGGAAAGCGCTCTACAGCCTTGCGGCCACTGTAAAGCTCCAGTTCCAGCCCATAGGGTTTACAGTCCTGTGCGTATTTTTCCAGTCGGGCGCTGTCCTCGGCTTTAAAAGCAACACGCACATGCCCACTGGGCAGAAATTCAACATTTTCGCCAATCAGGCGGGGGAGGTCGTCCCACAGGGCACGGGACCTGTTGGCAAGAGGGAGCTGGGGCAAAAAGCGCCCCTGGCGGCGCACATTGCCAAAATTGGTGCCCGAGGCATATTGGCCGACCAGATCGCGCTCAAGCAGAATAACGGACAAACCCCGCTGGCGCGCAAAAAACGCGGTTGCAGCCCCCATAATGCCGCCGCCAATAATAATAACATCGGCCCGTGCAGTGGTGTTGGTAACAGGCTGGCTCATGTCATAATACCCCGGATTTTGGCGGGTAAGGGTTTAATGGGCGCCGCACTACGGATACGGCCTGCCTGTTCAATGGGTATGTTACGGGCGGCTGCCAGAACTTCCGCGCCGGCAAGGCCGCACATGCGCCCCTGACAACGGCCCATGCCCACACGCACAAAAGCTTTGGCACGGTTGAGTTCCGGCGCATCCAGCGAGCCGGCTGCCCGCCGAATATCACCTGCTGTCACGTTCTCGCAGCGGCAGATAACAGTCTCGTCCGGTAAGGAGGCAGCATTCCGCCATGGCCAGGGAAAACCCGTTTCCAACCCGGTGCGGAAGGCCGTCATAGGCTCCAGCGCCTTGCGCAAACGTGCGACTTCCTGTGCAGACACAGTCAAGCCCAGATCAGCAAGGCAGCGCAGGGCGGCCAGAGCACCGGCATATTCCGCGCCATCTGCACCGCGTATGCCTGCACCGTCCCCTGCGGTGTAAACGCCTTGCTGCGATGTTGCGCCATCCTCGTCCGTAACAGGCAGCCACTGGCGGGATGTGGGGTCAAAGGCGAAGTCGCATTTCAGCAGGTCGGCCAGTTGCGTCTCCGAGCGTAGGCCATACCCCATACCTACGGCATCGCCCACGGTATGGCGTAACTGCCCGCGGCTGTTGCGCCAGGTTACACCTCTTACACGCAAGCCATCTTCATCATCCCGTTCTTCTATGCGCACGGGCTGAATACCGGCATGCAGGGCCACGCCAGCACGCATGAGCTCGGCCATATAACGCACACCCTGTGCCAGTATGGCGGGCCGGTGGCGCAGGCCACGCAGGCCTTTGATACGTGTTTTAAGGGATGACGTGTCCAGCACCGCCCGTGGCTTGATGCCAGCCTTGAGGTACTGCCACGCCACCAGATACAGAAGTGGCCCCGTGCCCATAAAGACTGGGGCCGCACCAACGGCGCAGGCCTGTGCTTTGAGCGCGATCTGGGCACCCCCAAGGGTAAACACGCCGGGTAATGTCCAGCCGGGGCAGGGCATAATGCGGTCGGTAGCCCCGGTAGCAATAATTAGCGCATCATAGGGAATGGCCTCTACCCGCTGGTTATGTTCCACCAGCACCTGCTGGTCCACAACACCCCATGCCAGCGTTTCTGGGCGGTATTCTATATGCGGGAGTAATTCTGCAAAAGCTGTATGCAGTGCCGTGGCGGAACGTGCGGAAGCGCCATAGAGCTTTGATGCTGGCCGCACAAAATTTTCCGGCTGCCTGCGGTATATCTGGCCACCCTGCTGGCGGTTTTCATCCAGCACAATCGGGCGCAGGCCGGCCTGAGTAAGGGTTTGTGCCGCGCGTGTGCCAGCAGGCCCCGCCCCGACAACAATAACTACTGGCTTGTCCATGGCACCTCTGCTGTCACTATACGTAGGCCGGGGGTGGCGGGGGTGGAACAGGCGCGCAGTTCATCACCGCTTTCGGTCCATACGCGGCAATCCTGACAGGCTCCCATAAGGCAGAAACCTGCCCTTGGTTTTTGATCAAACTCATTCATACGGAGCTGCCCGCCAGCCAGAAGGAGGGCGGTTAGAATGGTGTCCCCTTCAAGCGCTGTAACGGGTTGCCCGTTTACTGTTATGGTAATGGGTGACCGCTGTGTTTCGGACACACGTCGGAAAAGTCCCTTCATGAGGGTGAATCTCCTGCCATGGCCGTGGCGGCGCATGTGCGCCACGGCTCGGTGTCTCAGGCAATTGCTGCGGCTATGTCCTTGTCGTCCAGCAATGTGTTTAATACGATTTCGATACGATCGCACAGAATATCTGTTTCTTCCAGCGTCATGCACAGCGGAGGAGCCAGCCCGATGATGTCATCCCCAAAGGCGCGGAACAGAACGCCATTTTCGTAACCAATTCTGGCCAGTTTTTTGGAAATACCCAACGAGGCCGCAGGCTTGGTTTTGGCCTGTTTGTCTGTCACCAGTTCAATGGCTGCAAGCATGCCCATGGACCGGGTATCGCCCACAAGCGGGTGGTTCTTCATGCTGGCAAGGCGCTCAGCCAGATGCACACCGGAGCGTACGCCGTTTTCAAGCAGCCCGTTCTGGTAAAGGTCCAGCACGGCAAGGCCAATGGCAGCACTAACGGGGTGAGCGCTGTAGGTCATGCCGTGGCCTACGGCAACACCTGCGGGGGTTGCATCGCGGATTGTGGCATACATGCCCTCGCTCATGAATACGGCTCCCATGGGGGCGTAGCCAGATGTCAGGCCTTTGGCTACAGTCATCATATCCGGCACAACATTTTCATGCTCACAGGCAAACAGGGGGCCTGTGCGGCCAAAACCGGTAATCACTTCATCCGTTACAAACAGAATATCCAGTTCCCGGCAGGCGTTGCGCATGGCGCTCAGCCACCCGACCGGCGGCACAGCAACACCACCCGAACCCTGCACAGGCTCACAGAAAAATGCGGCGACGTGTTCTGGCCCGCCAAGTTCGGCCACCTTGTTGTGGAGGTCGGCTACACAGGCGGCAATAATGGCGGCGGCATCCGGCCCTTTGGGGTGGCGGTAGGGGTCAGGGCTGGGGATGTGATGCTGCCAGGCTAAAGGCACATCTGCATTACGATGGAACGCCGCAAGGGCTGTAAGGCCAGCCCCGGTGTAAGTGCTGCCATGGTAGCCACGGGCCAGACCAATTACGTGGCGTTTTTCCGGTGTGCCACGGGCATGCTGGTAAAAGCGGATAAAGCGCAGGGCGCTATCCACGGCATCGGACCCACCTTGGGAGAAAAAGACCCGGTTAAGATCACCCGGCGTTACGGCCGCAAGGCGGGAAGCAAGGGTAATGGCGCTCTCGCTTGCAAAGCCAAAATAGCCGGTGGCATAGGGCAGGCGGGTCATCTGTTCTGCGGCGGCCTGCACAACACTTTGCTGGCCGTAACCCACGTTAACGCACCAGAGCCCAGCAAACCCGTCGAGCAGCCTGTTACCATGAATATCTGTCAGCCATGATCCTTGACCAGATTGCAGGATGCGCGGTCCGTGCTCTTCCTGATCACGCCATGATGAGACGGGATGGATCAGGTGGGCACGATCGAGTGATACAAGTGTCTCTGGAGTCATGGCTGTTGGTATCCGTTGTGTTGTTGGCCTTATTTTTCCTATGCTGGTACGGGCGGAAAATATGGTGCTGTAACCAGTCGTTACGATAGCGGATTGTGCTGTTCTGGAGGCAGGGGCTGTAAGAAAGCATTAAATTGCCATTCACCCCGTTTTAGTATTTGCGCCAACAGTATGGATAAGAAAAACTACGATACCGCAATGACCTGAATGGCGTTTGCAACAGCCACAGTGCAGGGGAGTAGAGCGTGAACAATCTTGGTTTTCGTCCAGAAGATGTAGCGCTGCCCGTTGGGCATTTTCTGGCAGGCAAGCTTGTGCCCGGTGGGGCGGATATTGCCGTAACCAGCCCAGGGAATGGCCGCATTCTGGCACATCTGCCAGAAGCCGGGGCTGATCTGGTGGACGAGGCCGCACAAACTGCTGCCCGTGTGCAGCGCCAGAGTGGGTGGGCAAGCTGTGCTCCACGCGAGCGTGCAAAAGTTCTGCGTCGCTGGGCTGATCTGGTCGAGCGCAACGCCATGGAACTGGCCCGGCTGGAAACAGTCTGCTCCACCCGCCCCATTGCCCAGACAGTTGGGTGGGATATTCCTTTCCTTGCTGAAGGTATAAGGTTTTTTGCAGAGTATTGTGATAAGGTTGGCGGAGACGTAGCCGCAACAGCCACTAATCTTTTGGGCATGACCGTGTATGAGCCCTACGGCGTTACCGGGGCCATTGCGCCGTGGAACTTTCCGCTGGTTATGGCAAGCTGGAAAGTGGTGCCAGCTCTTGCCGCGGGGAATGGCACGGTGCTCAAGCCATCTGAAATGACGCCGTTTTCAGTAGTCAGGCTGGCCGAACTGGCAGTTGAGGCCGGGTTGCCCGCAGGGTTGTTCAATGTTGTGCAAGGCACGGGCCTTGCAACGGGGGAGGCCATTTGCAGGCATCCGGTTATTGGCAAACTCAGTTTTACCGGGTCCACCCGCACGGGTATTGCTGTCATGAAAGCCGCTGCTGAAAGCGGGCCAAAACCGGTTACGCTGGAACTGGGCGGGAAAAGCCCGCAACTGGTGTTTGATGATATTCCGAGTGTGGATGATGTGGCGGACCGCATTTTTCGCGCCTTTACGGGCAATGCCGGGCAGGTGTGTGTAACCGGCTCCCGCCTTATTGTGCAGCGTGGTGTGGCCGAACCCCTGATTGCAGCACTTGTTGCACGGTGCGGGCAAGTAAAGGCATTAGCCCCGTGGGATGAAAACGCTGCGTATTCCCCCATTATTTCAGAACCACAGGCAAACCGTATTCTCGCACTGGTGCAAGGGAGTGTGCATGCAGGTGCGCAGGAACTGGTGGCCTGCAAACGTATGGATACGAATACCGGTGGCGTTTTCCTCTCCCCCGGTATGGTAATGGTTCAGAATGCAGAATGCCCCTTGTGGCAGGAGGAGGTCTTTGGCCCCGTTCTGGCCATACAGGTGTTTGATGAGGATGATCAGGCATTTGCGCTGGCTGAACACCCTGTTTATGGGCTGGCAGCCGGTGTACATACTGCCTCCCTGCCCAGAGCCATGCGCGCCATTCGTACGCTCAAGGCTGGCACGGTATGGGTTAACCGTTATGGCCGTTCTTCAGACTTTGTTATTCCAACTGGCGGGTTTGGCGGTTCCGGCATTGGCAAAGACCTCGGCAGGCAGGCGTTTGAAGCTAATCTGAGGCTTAAAAGCGTGCTGATGGCGGCGGAGTAAACAGTTATGGAACCATTGACTGTTGATGTGGCTTTTCTGGCTGAACTACGCAGGGATTTGCATGCGCACCCCGAACTCAGGTTTGAGGAGCACAGAACATCTGCTCTTGTTGTCGAGTATCTGCAAAATCTGGGTTACGCGCCCCATACCGGCCTTGCCGGAACAGGGGTTGTCGCCACGCTGGATACGGGGATTGCAGGCCCCGCCATTATGCTGCGCGCCGATATGGATGCCCTGCCAGTAAGCGAGGCAGGGCAAGCGCCGTGGGCATCCTGCACACCCGGGGTTATGCATGCCTGTGGGCATGATGGGCACACCGCCATGCTGCTTGGTGCTGCGGCACTGCTTAAAGCAGACCCACCGCCATGCGGCCGGGTACACTTTGTTTTCCAGCCTGCGGAAGAGGGCGGGGCTGGTGCACAGGTTATGATAGATGAAGGTCTGTTTGGTCTGTTCCCAACGGATTACTGTTTTGGCCTGCATAACTGGCCGGGGCTGGAAGCCGGGCGCATGGGGGTTCGTTCTGGCCCGATTATGGCGGGTGGCTGGCGCTTTGCAATCCAGATTACAGGCAAGGGGTCCCACGCGGCCCAGCCACATCTGGGCACAGACCCGCTGACCATTGGGGCAGCATTGGTGCAGGAGGCCCAGTTACTGGTGGCCCGCCGCACGAACCCCACCATTCCTGCCGTGGTGTCCTTTTGTGTTTTTGATGCAGGAACAACGGATAACATATTGCCAGAAACAGCCCGGTTGGCAGGCACCTTGCGTGCTCTGGACCCGGTGGTGCTTGATGAACTCAAGGATGGGCTGCAACGCCTGTGCAGTGGGCTACAGGTGGCCCATGGTGTGACCATACAGGTTAATTTTCATCAGCCTTACCCCGTTACGGTTAACGAGCACCATGCAACCCAGTTTGCACGCAAAGCCATGCGTGCACTGGAAGCACAAATGGGTGGCCCAATGCCGGATATGGATATTACCCCCAGTCTGGCCTCCGAGGATTTTGGCTTCATGCTGCAGAAGAAGCCTGGAGCCTATGCCATGATCGGGAATGGGGAGTCTCATAAACTCCATTCTCCTGATTATGATTTTGACGATTCAATCATAACCAGAGGGGTGCGCTACTGGCACACTCTTGCCCATATATGTGCCGCGCAAGAGCATGCCCTCTGATTGAAAAAGACGTGTTTGTTCATCTGGTAATAAGGATAAAACCGCGTGAAGACTTATGAAATAGCCGTTATTCCGGGGGATGGTATTGGCACGGAAGTTATGCCGCAAGCCCTGAATGTTCTGGAGCGTGTGGCAGAAGTTTGCGATTTTGGAATAAAATTTCGCAATTATGACTGGAACTGCGAAACATGGCTGCGCACCGGGCAGATGATGCCAAAGGACGGTATTGACCAGCTCTCGCAAAGTGATTCCATTTTGCTGGGTGCTGTGGGCTTTCCATCTGTTCCAGACCATATTTCGCTTTGGGGGCTGCTTATTCCCATTCGGCGGGAGTTCCACCAGTATGTCAATTTGCGCCCGGTCCGGCTTTTGCCGGGTATCCCGTGCCCATTGGCCAATAAAAAACCCGGCGATATAGATTTCTGGATTGTGCGTGAAAACTGTGAAGGTGAATATTCCCAGATAGGTGGCGTGTTTGGTGAAGGTACACCATCCGAAGGGGCTATGCAGACTGCGGTCTTCACCCGTTATGGCACAGACCGTATTCTCCGTTACGCGTTTGAATATGCCCGTAAACTAGGGCGGTTGCATGTAACGTCCGCCACCAAATCCAATGGTCTGTTCCATTCCATGCCCTACTGGGATTCCCGGTTTGAAGCGATTGGCAAAGAGTATCCGGATGTGCGGATGGACCAGTACCATATTGATATTCTGGCCGCGCGGTTTGTCATGTCTCCTGAACGGTTTGATGTGGTTGTTGGCAGTAATCTGTTCGGGGATATTCTGTCTGATCTGGGGCCGGGCATTACAGGCACAATTGCTGTTGCTCCCTCGGCCAATATTAACCCAGAACGGGCTTACCCCTCCATGTTTGAACCAGTTCACGGCTCCGCACCCGATATTGCAGGCCGCTTTATTGCCAACCCCGTAGGGCAGATATGGGCTGCGGCCATGATGCTGGAGCATCTGGGCGAGCCAGAAGCTGCAGGGCTGGTGATGCAGGCAATTGAAAAAACGTTGGAAAATCCGGCAACACCCCGCACCCCAGATATGGGCGGCACAGCGGGCACGCGTGAACTTGGCGCTGCCATTGTGCAGAATATTCCTGCGTAAAGACAATACTCCCTACAGTTCATGGCCTCGTGTAAGAGGGCATGGACTGTGGGGACACTCAGGCTGGGTTAGTGCGGCACAACGCGGCAGGCAGCCAGATCCCACGCGGCACATCCAACGGACTTGAAAAAAACAGCCCGCTCCAAAGAGGGGGGAGTATGGAGTGCCGAAGCAAGAGAGCGCACGTTCGCCCAGTCCATGCCAGCCTGAAGCAGATCCCCTGCTTCGCTAGGTGCGCCTATTGGGTCATCAACATAAAGCTGGCTTGCGTGTACAGTGCGCGGTCCAACTTCGATCATATCTGGCCGAAAAGCACCAACGCCAATAATCAGGCTTTCTGGAACTGGTTGTTCATTGTACAGGCACTCCCTGCTTGGTGTCACAGTGATAATGACATCAAACCGGGTATCCTGTGGGGCTGCCGGGCGCAGGTCGAGAGGCAGGGCCTGATGCCGTTCGCAAAAATCTTTTGCCCGTTCGGGGGTTCGACCGCGTACAAAGACTGTTGTCTGGGGGTGTAGGCTGGCCAAGGCTGCACAATGGGCACTTGCCTGTGCACCTGTGCCAATAATCAGCACTTTACGGACAGGTTTGCGGGCTAGCAGGCGTATGCCCAGCATGCTTATGCCTGCGGTGCGGCGCATGGTTACTGTTGGGCCATCGAGCGAGAATAGGAGCTCGCCCGTTTTTGCATCCGCACAGGTTACCTGCCCCTGAATGGTCGGGCGTGATGTGCCAGCGTTATCGGGGCATATGGTCAAAAGCTTGGTGACCAGAATATCCGGGCTTGCACAAGGCATGGCCATGAGCAGGCCAGTCCCGCCCGGCGCACCAATAACCGTGCGCTCCGGGCAGGTTATGGCACCATTGGCGTAGTCCTGCACCGCAACAGCCAGCGCATCAACCAGACTGGCAAAGGGCAGGCATTCTGCGGTCTGGGCTGCGGAATAGTGCTTCATATCCGAATGGCCTTTCAAACCTTAATCGGTTGCCGGGTTCTGCTGGTGTTTCTACTCATGCAGTCCCGGTGCTTCCCGTCCGGTTCGGGCGACATATTCAGTATATCCCCCATCATAGCGGTGCAGGCCATCTGGAGTGAGCTCCAGCACACGGTTGGAAAGGGCTGCCAGAAAATGCCGGTCATGCGAGACAAAGAGCATGGTGCCATCATAATCCGCCAGTGCGGCAATCAGCATTTCCTTTGTGGCAATATCCAGATGGTTGGTTGGTTCGTCGAGCACCAGAAAGTTCGGCGGGTCATACAGCATCAACGCCATGACCAGCCGGGCTTTTTCACCCCCCGAGAGCACCTTGCAGCTTTTGTCCACGTCATCACCGGAAAAGCCGAACCCGCCAGCAACCGTGCGCAAAGCCCCTTGATTGGCCAGAGGGAAGGTATCGCACAATGTTTCAAACACCGTGCGCTCGCCGTCCAGCAGGTCCATGGCATGCTGGGCAAAGTAGCCCATTTTAACACTGCCACCCAGCGTAACAGTGCCTGCATCGGGCTCGGTGGTGCCTGTTACCAGCTTGAGCAGGGTGGATTTGCCCGCACCATTTACGCCCAGCACACAGCAGCGTTCCTGCCGCCGGATTAACAGGTCCAGACCTTTATAGATAACGCGCGAGCCGTAGCTTTTATCCACGCCACGCAGGTTGACCACGGAATCACCCGAGCGGGGCGCCTGCGGGAATGTAAAAGACAAAGCCTGTCGGCGCTTTGGTGGTTCCACCCGATCAATTTTATCCAGCTTTTTAACCCGGCTCTGCACCTGTGCTGCATGGGATGCACGTGCCTTGAACCGTTCAATAAACGCGACTTCCTTGGCCAGCATGGCCTGCTGCCGGTCAAACTGGGCCTGCTGGTGCTTTTCATTCAGGGCGCGCTGTTGTTCGTAGAACTCGTAATCGCCTGAAAAACTGGTCAGGGCGCCCCCATCAATTTCGATCACCTTGTTGATGATCCGGTTCATGAACGCCCGGTCATGTGATGTCATGAGCAAAGCGCCATCATAACCTGCCAAGAACTGCTCCAGCCAGATCAGGCTTTCGAGGTCCAGATGGTTGCTTGGTTCATCCAGCAGCATCACGTCGGGCTTCATCAGGAGAATACGGGCAAGTGCGACACGCATTTTCCAGCCACCGGACAGGAGTGCTACGTCTCCGTCCATCATTTCCTGGCTAAAGCCCAGCCCATGCAGCACTTCACGCGCGCGGCCATCCAGTGCGTAGCCTCCGAGCTCTTCAAAGCGGGCCTGAACCTCGCCAAACTGCTCCAATATGGTATCCAGCTCGTCAAAGCGCTCGGGGTCAGCCAGAGCGGTTTCCAGTCTGGCAAGTTCTGCTCCCACTTCGGCTACGGGGCCAGCACCATCCATGACCTCGGCAACCGCGCTGCGGCCTGCCATCTCCCCTACGTCCTGATTGAAAAAGCCGATGGTAATGCCCCGGTCGGTCAGCACATGCCCTTCGTCCGGTTCCTCCTGCCCCGTAATCAGGCGGAAAAGCGTGGTCTTGCCCGCACCATTGGGGCCAACCAGTCCGATTTTTTCGCCCTTTTGCAAGGCAGCAGACGCCTCGATAAAGATCACACGGTGACCATTATGTTTACTGATATTGTCGAGACGGATCATGGAACCTCAGGAAAAACGCGCATATGGGGGAACAGCAAAGCAGTCTTATCGCGTAACACCGGGACTTCGTAAACTGCTGCGGGCATTAAGTTTTGCGCAGGCCACGCTTTGAGCGTGGGCTGACATGCGCACAAAAAAGGCGGCATGGCCCGGTGGGGCGTTCTGGTTGCTCCCGTACCGGGCATATGCCGCCTTTATCAGCCTACCTGACGGGCAGACAGGCTGCGGGGAACGCTGTTAAGCAGAGGCCGTAGAATGATCCAGAGTAACCGTTGCCTCGCTGGTCAGCACGCGAAACATAAAGCTTTCCTGCAGGTAGAGTTCCACGGTTTCTGCCGTATGGCTCAGATAGCCAATGGAGAGATCCTGCCCGATATCAAGCACAAAATCCCCACCACGCATGGAGACGACAAAAGCGCCTTCAAGTGCAGGTGCCCAGATGATTTTGCCGTCAATCATGCTCTCAATATGCTTGCGAACGGGATAGCCATCATCATCCCCGCTGCTAACCGCCAGATGCGCCTGCGCACCCAGCACAACCGAATAGGGGCCATTGACGCCAGCAAGGCGCAGGGTGTTCAGGGCCTCTGCAATGGCGTGGGGGTAGTCCTTGGCCTGTGGCGGCAGTTTGAGGTGGGGGTTGGAAGTGCCCTTACGCAGCCCACAAATACCAGCGGCTTCAAAGCCATCGAATATGGCGTGGTCTTCGGCAAAAGCAATTTTTTGCGCGGCGTCCTTGACGGTCTGCCAGTCTGAATCCAGAGCGCCGCGTTCCACGGCATCAATTTCTTCACGGGATAGAGTGAAGGGAACGCGCAGTTCAACCAATGGCAGCACTTCGCGCTGGGTGGCCAGAACACCGGTATCCGAGGTGTCGATTTTTTTGCCACGCCCGGTTCCAACGCCTGCAAAAGCGGTGCCTTTGGGGTCTGGTGTATCTACCACACGGCGGCCAGCCAGATGGCGGCGGATAGTGCGGGTGGCTTCCTCCTCAATCTGGGACCAGGCTTCGGCGGAAATGGGGGCAAGGTGTTTGTGCAGGTTGTTCATGTCTGGCGTCCTTAATTCTTGAGTGATCCAATGCCGAGGGAACCGTCTTGCTTGTCACGCGGTGGAAGCTGAGGGGCGGGGGAGGCGGGTTGAGCCGGTCCTTCCATATCCGGGGCAGCGTCCAGAAATTCGCAGGTAGGCGTAAAGAACAGCGAACCGGTGACTGCGGTGCTCACGTCCAGCAGTCTGTCATAATTGCCCGGTGGTTTGCCGATAAACATGTTCTGGAGCATCTGCTCCGTTCGGGCCGGGGAGCGGGCATAACCAATAAAGTATGTGCCAAACTCCCCTTTACCTACGGTGCCAAATGGCATGTTTTCACGCACGATCTGGAGTTGCTCACCGTTCTCTTCAATGTTGGTGAGAACATTATGGGCGTAGCTGGGCTTTGCGGCTTCGGGCAGTTCTATATCCGATACCTTTTTGCGACCAATAATGTGCTCCTGCACCTCGGTGGGAATAGCATCCCATTTTTTGATGTCGTGCAGGTATTTTTGCACAATCACGTAGCTTCCCCCTGCAAAAGCGGGATCTTCTTCACCAATGATTGTAGCATTCGTGGCAACCTGACCAGAAGGGTTTTCCGTGCCGTCCACAAAGCCGAGCAGGTCGCGGGCATCAAAATATTTAAAACCGTGGACTTCATCCACAACGCTTGCAGCACCTTCCAGCCGGGCCACAAGTGCTGCTGCCAGTTCAAAGCAGAGATCCATCTGGGTTGCACGGATATGAAAAAGCAGGTCCCCCGGCGTTGCTGGCGCATGGTGCACGCCATTGATCTCACGGAAGGGGTGGAGTTCTTTGGGGCGTGGTGCACCAAAAAGCTGGTCCCATGCCTGTGACCCAATTCCGGTTACGCAACTCAGCTTGCCATCTGGAATCCGAAAGCCAATTCCTCGCACAAGAGACGAAATATCCCCCAGAAGGTCCAGAACCTGCGGGTTGACCGAAGTATCGCTATCAAGGGTCAGAACCAGAAAAACTGCGGCCTGAGTCAGTTTTGGATCAACAAGTTGAGGTGTGGACAACGGACACAAGCTCCCAGCAGAAACGCACACGGTAACAACGCCAAGCAGCATAAGCCCATAAGGCGGGATGGCAAGATACAAGACGTATCATGCCCTGTAGCAGGAGCATTGCTGGCATTGCGCCCGACGCATGAGCCACTCTTGTTATAAGCGGAGGAGCCATAAAGGATGAGTCGCACCTCCCCTTAAATATTTAGAATGCGCCGCATTCGCAAAAAATAAAGCGGAAGGCTAGGAGAAGTCCGGCCTTTGTTGCAAAGCCGGGGTTTTGTGCGGAATTTTGTACGTGCCAAATACCAGATATGGTGCAATCATCATCAACAAGACACAACATGAACGATTTTTGGCCGATTTTCTGCGGCTGGGCGAGATGATGGAGTCAATCAATGAACGGGCATTTTTTACACGCGAGCACTCTGGCCGCGCGACCTGTGGCAGCGCCGCGCTACCCGTTTGAAGAGGCTTTTGGCCTGCGCCCGGCACCGGCCCGTGCACTTGACCGGGGCATGGGGGAGGCGGTCGGGCGGCGGACTGTCTTCCGTCCATCGGATCATGAAAGTTTTGGGACAGTGGCCAGCAGAGTAGCCGCAGGCAACACGGGCCTGCTTGCCTGTGTGGATGAGAGGGAAACCCAGCAACTCCGCAATGCCATTGCCACCGGTGCGTTGCTGACATCCGGCAGGCACCTTCAGCACGGGGATGAGGATCAACCGGGCCGCAATATGGAAGTGTTTACCAATTGCGCGACGGCTATCTGCTCCTTTGCCAAGTTCTACCTGCTGCTAAATGGCTCGGGGGTAGGCCGTGCGTATGATGATGAACTCTGCATTGTAGATTGGGCACAGGCCCCAGACCTGCATTTTGTGCTGGGGAAAGATCATCCAGATTACCCGCATGACCGGGCAGGATTGCTCCATTTTGGGCTGGAAATGCAGATATTGCCCTGGGGCACACTGCTGGATGCGTTTGATTCCGATATGGAAGCGCAGGTTAGCAGTTTTTTAAACCAGTTTGTTCACACCTCCATGCCAGCACAGCCCAATGCGCTTGTGCATGTTATAGAAGATAGCCGCGAAGGATGGGCCAAAGCGGTCGAAATGATCGAAGCCATGGCCTTTCAGGGCGCGGAAGGACGCTCTCTGGTGCTGGACTTCAGCCGCATTCGCTGCGCGGGTAGCCCTATTGCCGGCATGCAGGGGCGGCCGGCCTCGGGCCCGATCTCGCTCCTGCGTGGGCTGTTGAATGTGCGCATGCATGTGATTGAACCCGCACGTAGCAACGGCATGCCCAAATGGGAGCAGGCGCTACGTGTGGACCACTACCTATCTGTTGAGGTGCAGGTAGGTGGTGCTCGCCGTGCTGCGCGTATGGCCACCAAATCCTGGCGGGATACGGAAGTCCTCCGTTTTATTCGCGCCAAGGAGGAAGGGGGGCTATGGACAGCCAACCATTCGGTCATGGTGGATCAGGAATTCTGGCAGTGTGTGAATGACCCAGCGCAGGTCGGGCCGCTTGCCGAGCATGCAAGAGCAGTGTTTGCGGAAGCAACCCGTTGTGCATGGATTAATGGTGAGCCCGGTTTTATTAACGGCGATAAACTGGAAGATAATCGCACGGGCAGTGCCCGCCGTAAGCCCGTGCATACGGATGGCAGGGATTTCCGCTCGTCGCGTTATCAGGCAACGCATGCTGCGGCATTACTGGCAGAGCTGGCGGGTTGCGCGGCCGAAGCACATTTTCCGGTTACGACCAACCCGTGTGGTGAAATTACGCTCCACGTAACGGGTGGCTACTGCGTTATTGGAGATTTTGCGCCGCTGCTGGCATGCCCTGTGCCTCTGGAGGACGTCACCCCGGGCGATCTGTCGCTTGAATTGGCACAGGCGTGGGATGCGCGAGTAAGGGATTCCGTAAGGCTGGGCGTTCGTTTTCTGCTGCGGGCAAACCGGATGGATGCCTTGTATGCGCAGGAAGTAGCCCGCACAAATCGCATAGGTATTGGCCCCACCGGGCTGCATGAATGGGCATGGCTACGGTTTGGCCTCGGTTTTAAAGACATGCTGGACGAAAAACGGGCAGCGTCTTTCTGGAAGGCGGTGCACCAGCTTTCCTGCATCGCCAAAGCTGAGGCAAACGCCTATGCGCAGGATATGGGCGCAGAATGCCCGGTTACAGTGACCACAGTCAAACCCGCTGGCACAACCTCCAAGCTGTTCGGTCTGACCGAAGGGGCACACCTGCCAGCCAGACGGCAGTATTTGCGCTGGGTACAGTTTAAAGGCGTGCGGCGTGAAGATGGTGTGTGGGAAAACGGTACGGACC
Organism: Acetobacter fabarum; assembly: GCF_011516925.1. Taxonomy (GTDB): domain Bacteria; phylum Pseudomonadota; class Alphaproteobacteria; order Acetobacterales; family Acetobacteraceae; genus Acetobacter; species Acetobacter fabarum. The sequence continues at coordinate 55,740 of NZ_WOTG01000006.1, read as the reverse complement.
CGCTTTTGTCTACCTACGAGGCAAAAGGCTACCCTGTTCGGTCGTTACGGAGTTTCCACGGCATGAGCATTGTCGGATTTCCTACAGTGCCTCTTATCCAGCGGCTGGGTATGGGTGAAAAGGTCCTGACTGCGCCGGAAGCCACACCGGAGGAACAGTTTCGCTGGCTGGAACTTTTGGAAAAATACTGGATTGGTGCAGAGCAGGGGAATCAGGTTTCCTACACGCTCAAAATTTATACGGATCGCCATGATCTGGCAAATTTCCGTGCCATGGTCGCCAAATACCAGCCGGGGGTTAGGTGCTGCGCCGTACTGCCAAGCCGTGCGGATTCAGACCTTGGCTACGAATATCTGCCGGAAGAGGAAGTTTCCGCAGGTCGGTTTGCAGCCATTACCGCAGGGATTGCGGATGAAAAGGTGCGTGAGGTTGTAGACTGGGCGCATCTACAATGCGCCAGTGGCGTATGCCCGGTCTGACCGGATAAAGCTGCCATATACACACCTTACCTAAAGTACGGTGTGTATATGGGGTGTCCTGCGTGGCGGGTTTACGCGTTACCCGCCCGGCGGAAGCGGATAATGCTGCGCGACAGCCGCCCAGCCGCCCAGTTAGGCATTTTACGCCATGGGGTGACAACATCCGCATATTCACCATTAAGGGTTACTGTTCTGCGCTGTTCGGTGCCAACCCATTCTGGTGCCCATGCGGTCTGCACGCTGGTAATCCACTGGTCACCTTCAACACGGTAGCGCCCGATATAGGCCACCAGTGTTTTCATCAACTGGGAGCGGTCGGCATCTGTTGTTGCGGCAAGGCGGTTGCTGCCTTCCAGGTTAAAAGCGACCCAGCCATCGGGGGTAAAGACAACACGGCCGCGGGGCGCTGGCCCCATTGCGTTGATGAAGTTGCCGGTTTCTTTCTCTTCCACCTTGTAGGACACGAGTTCCCATGTGCCGATAAGGTTCTGCCGCAGGGTATCTTCATGCGATGGGGCAGGAGCGTTATAATCTTCCTTGATCCGCTCGACGGTCGCTTGCATTGGCATTGTCTTATTCCGTTGCTATTTCGTATCGTCTGTCTGTTTTTTGACAGATGGGCAAAGGATGTTTTGCGCTTTACCTTGATGTTCTGAAGCGAATATGCCCCTCCTTTCACATCTTCGGTAGTGACAATTAAGGAAAAATAATATTACGCTAAACGCAAAACTGGGCGACCAGAGTGCGTTACCAAAGGAGCAGGCACCATGTCTTATGACGAAACCGGAGATCTACGTTTTTTCATAAGTCTGGTGGATGCAGGTAGTCTTTCCGCTGGAGCGCGCAGTCTGGGCACATCTCCGGCCGCGGTATCCCGCCGTCTGGCACGTCTGGAAATGCGGCTGGGCAGTACGCTGGTTATCCGGAATACGCGCCATTTTGGCCTGAGTGAGACGGGGCGTTTATACTATGAACGCGCACTGACCATTGTGGCTGATATTGACCAGTTGGAGGAGGAAATATCGTCCAGCACCAACGCGCCGCGTGGCACGTTGAGTATTGGCGCTCCGGTAGAACTGGGCCGCAGGCAGATTGCACCGTTTATTGAAGCCTTTAGCGCCAAGCACCCACGCCTGATGATCAATCTGGCCCTTGCGCCAGAAGGGAACTATGACTTTAACGATTATCTGGACGTTGTGCTCCGCCTTGGTCTGCCAGAAACACCGGGGGCGGTAGTGACCCGTCTGGCCTCCACAATGCGGGTATTATGTGCATCCCCCGCCTATATTGCACGCCATTCCATGCCGACCCATCCGCGCGATATTCCCAAGCATGATTGTTTATGCCTGCGCAAAAACAAAACCATGGCGTTGCTAAACAAGTGGGTTATCGGGAACGAGACGGAAACAGATGTGGTTATGGTGGAGCCACGCCTTTCCACCACCAACGCCGAGATCATTCATGACTGGGCACTCTCAGGGCAGGGGATTGCCTACAAACTGCTCTGCGACGTTTATCAGGACCTTGAAGAAGGCAAGCTGGTGCGTATTCTGCCGGACCTGCAGGGCGAAAAAATTGACCTCTATGCTGTTCTGCCAACACGGCAGCATACGCGGGCCAGCGTTAAGGCTTTTTTGAGCGATTTGCGGCCTTATATCCGCACGGCAGGTTTTTTGTAAAACTGCTGATTATTGCGTGTAAGCCCCCAGAACCTGCCGCGAAACACGGAACAGGGTTTCGCGCAGCCAGCGATGCACGGGGTCTGTATCCCGCCGTGGGTGCCATGCCTGAAAAGCATCAATACTGGGCAGGGATAACGGAAACTCGAATGTTGCCAGCCCCAGTGCCTTGAGCGAGATATGCTCCACAACAATACCGGGCAGGGGCAGAATAAGGTCAGAGCCCTTCATGCTCTCCACCATGCAATGGTAGTTGGGTACCACCATGGCTATGCGCCGGGTCAGCCCGAACTGGTTGCGCAAAATCCAGTCTATAGGGCCTTGCGCACGACCACGGCGGGACACGCTGATGTAATCATACAGCACCATGCTCTGGGGGGTAACGGGGGTTGCCAGAATGGGGTGGTCCTTGCGCACAACGCCGCGCATATGGTCGCGGAACAGGGTCTGGCGCCTGATTTCGGGCTTCATGACATCCGTTGCGCCAATATAAAGGTCAACGCGACCATGGCGGAGCGGGTCGGACGCGGGGTCATCAATCTCTGGTGCCCAGATCAGCTCGCAGCGTGGGCACTCCTTTTTCAGGGCCTGCAGAAGTGGCAGGGCAAGGGACGCCACAACCAGATCATTCGCGCGGATGGTAAAGGTGGGCGCCATGTTGGCCAGATTGGCCAGTGCGCGTGTTTCTATCAGGCTGTCGGCTGCGCGAACAAGCTCCTGCACCCTGTCCAGAATACCAGCAGCAAAAGCGGAAGCACTCATGCTACGGCCAGACTGGACCAGAATGGGGTCTGCAAAAGCGATGCGTAGCTTGGCCAGGTGGCGGCTCATGGCTGGTTCGCTCACCTCCAGCCGCCTTGCCGCAAGCGAGACGCTTTCCTCCTCGATAAGAACCTGTAGGAAGCGCAGCAGATCTAGGTCATAGCCTCTCATGGTTGCAAAAATAGACGTTATCTGGCGTAGGCACCACCATTTATCCTTCCAGAAAGTGGAATCGTTAGTTGCCGTGAATGGGGGTTGTTTGTGGCCTGCCGATCGGGAACATGCGGGGCATGACAAATGCCGCTTCTGCACCGGCGGCTGGTGCGCCTGTTATCCATGCGTCACCACCGCAGTTTTCCTATATTCCGCCATTTGGCCTGCGCACCGTTGTTGGGTGTCTGGGCATGCTGCTTGCCGTGCATGTTGCAGGTTTTAATGAGCATGTGACCGAAATCGGACTGTCCGACATTCGTGGGGCCATGCACATTGGCCATGATGAAGGCACGTGGGTCATTGCCATTTACGAGGCGTTCAACATCGCGGCCATGGCGTTTACGCCCTGGTTCTACATGACGTTCTCGATCTACCGGTTTTCCATTTTCATGACTGCGGTTCTGGCACTCCTGTCCATTCCCGCCCCCTTTATGCCGGATGTCACATCGCTTTGCATTCTTCGGGCGTTTCAGGGGTTATCCGCTGGCTGCCTGCCACCGGTGCTCATGACCGTGATGCTGAAGTACCTGCCACCCCAGATCCGTGTATTTGGCATTGGGGGCTACGCCATGAGTGCCACTTTTGGCCCCAATCTAGGCCTGCCGCTGGAGGCATTCTGGTTTGAGCATGTAGGCTGGCACTGGTTATACTGGGAGATCATACCCACAGCAGCGCTTGCCATTGCCATGATGGCCTATGGCTTGCCGCGGGATCCAATGCATTTTGAACGGTTTGAGAAGTTCAACTGGCTGGGTATTCTGGTCGGGCTGCCTGCCATATGCTCTCTGGTCATTGTGTTGTATCAGGGGGACAGGCTGGACTGGTTCCGCTCCCCCATCATCACCAATCTTACATTCTGGGGCGTGGCGGCTTTTATTGTCTTTGTGATCAACGAGGCTTTTCACCCCAGCCCGTATTTTAGAATTCAGTACTGGCGCTCACGCAATATTCAGGCATCCCTGCTATCGCTGGTTGGTATTCTGGCAATCTGTTCCATTATGGCGGAAATCCCGGCTACCTATCTGCAATCCGTGCGGGGGTACAGACCCATACAAACGGCACCGGTATCTCTGGTTGTGGCTCTGCCTCAACTGGTCATGCTGCCGCTGATCGCCTGGGTCTGTAATAACCGCAAGGTGGACTGCCGCTTTGTGCTGGCAGGCGGCATGCTGTGCCTTGCCGGTTCCGCCTGGTTAGGCACGTGGCTGACGGTCGACTGGGTGCGGGACAATTTTTACCTGCTCCAGATACTTCAGGTATTTGGCCAGCCCATGACCGTTATTCCTACCCTTATGCTGGCAACAATGGCCATGGGGCCAGCCGATGGGCCATTTATTTCCGGTATGGTGAACATGCTCAAAGGGTTGGCCAATGCGGTCGCATTTGCCCTTTTTTCCGCCGCCACCCGCAGGCGGGAGCAATACCATTCCACCATGCTGCTAGACCACCACGGCACGCACCAACTGGCGTTGCAGGGTATGGGTAATCCAATTGAGCAGCAACTGGGCGGCACATCGGCTGATGGTGCGCATGTGGCCTGGAACGGGTTGCAGGTTTTCCACACCTTTGTGCACGAACAGTCGCTCGTTCTGGCTTTGACCGACCTGTATTATGCGCTGATCTGGGTCTGCCTTGCGTATGCCGCCATGAATCTTGTTCTACCGCACCGCGTGTATCCACCGCGTGCACCTTCCCCCAACACTCCTGCCCGTTAAACCGGAATAACAGACCATGATTTACAAAAAACCTCTGCTTTATGCCGGATGCGCTGCCGGTGTGCTTGCCCTTGCCGCATGGGGGGGCGCGCGTCTGGTTAATGGGGATGGCGTTAACCAGTATACAAATGATGCGTATGTTACGGCTGATTTTACAACCGTAGCCCCCAAGGTTGCGGGCCGCATAGACCGCGTCATTGCTCAAGACAACGAGCGTGTGCACGCAGGTGAGGAACTTGCGCATATAGAGGATGATGATTACCGCGCAGCTCTGGACGTTGCCAAAGGCAATGTGCTGGCAGCTGAAGGCGATGTTGCAAACCTGAGCGCGGAACTGACCCGGCAGGACGCTCTTATAGCACAAGCCCGCGCAGCTGTTCTGGCAGATCAGGCCGACCTGATATTCGCGCGCCAGAACACCACACGCTATCGCAACCTTTCATCCGGTGGGGCCGGCACCATTGAGCAGAAGCAGTCTTCTGAGGCGCATGAAAAAGAAGCACTGGCCGCCATAACCCGTGATCAGGCCGGGGTGGACGCGGCTATCCGTCAGGTTGCCGTGCTTCAGGCGCAGCTTGAACACGCCAAGGGTGTTCTGTTGCATGCGCAAGGCGCTGCCAAACAGGCTGAACTTGATCTGTCCTACTGCTCCATTCCCGCACCAGTGGATGGTGTAGTGGGGGAGAGAGGTGTTCGGGTTGGGGCTTATGTGCATCCGGGCACGGGCATTCTGGCTGTGGTGCCTACACAGGCCGCTTATGTGCTTGCCAATTTTCAGGAAACCCAGCTCACCAATGTTCAGGCGGGCCAGCAGGCAACAGTCTGGGTGGATACGTTCCCCGGCCAGCCACTTAAGGCCCATGTGGATTCACTGGCCCCCGCCACTGGCATCGCTTTTGCTCCCATTCAGCCAGATAACGCCACGGGTAACTTTACCAAGGTTGTCCAGCGTATTCCGGTCAAGCTGACGTTTGACCCCGGCCAGCCCATGGCGGCCAAGGTCCGGGTTGGTATGTCTGTGGAAGTGAATATTGATACGGCTTCCAAACCCGAAGGGGCGCATGCGCATGATGCACGCTATATCTGGCAGTAATGGCATGAGGCACCTATTACTGGCTGGTTTTTCGGCCCTCGTTCTTGCTGGCTGTACTGTGGGGCCGGATTATCACAAGCCCAAGGTCAGCGCGCCAGCCACGTGGCGGTCAACGCAGTCCCCAGCACAAAGCCGGATCAGCACGGCATCGACCGACCCGGCCTGGTGGACCCTTTTTAAAGATCCTGCCCTGTCACAGTTGGAGCTGGAAGTTGCAGCGTCCAATCTGGACCTACAGGCGGCCAGTCTGCGGTTGATGCAAAGCCGGGCGGAGCGGCGCATTGCCAGTGCTGCCCAACTCCCCCACATGGAGGCCAATGCCTCCTACGCGCGGGAGCGGGCGAGCAGCAACGGTATTCTAGGGCTAATGGGCAACATGGAGCAGGCCGGGGCTGGGAGTATTGCCAATGGCACTCAGGGTTTTGGCCCCGCAGCACTACCGGGGAGTGTGGGCAACCCCTCTTTTAACCTTCCACAATACGGCATGAATGCCTCCTGGGAGGTAGATCTGTGGGGGCATGTGCGCCGGCAGGTGGAGGCGGCAACTGCTGCCGTGCATGCTACGGAAGAACTCCGGCGTGATATACTGGTCTCCCTTATGGCTGAAACAGCCCAAACCTACATAGACCTGCGTGCCACACAGGCGCAGATTGATATTCTGGACCACAACATTGGCATTGCCCGCCATAGTGTACAGCTGACCACCATGCGGCTGGAGCAGGGGGCAGCAACCCGGCTGGATGTGGCACAGGCTACGGGGCAGTTACACATGTTTGAATCCCGTGCAGCCCCGCTGCAGGCGCAGGCCACACATTTATTGAATAGTCTGAGCTTTCTGGTCGCGCGTGAACCCGGTGCCCTTGATGCCACATTGGGTAAGCCAGCGGCGGTGCCGCCAGTGCCTGATTCTGTGCCCGTAGGCCTGCCTTCGGAACTGGCGCAGCGGCGGCCGGATATCCGGATGGCGGCAGACCGGCTGCACGCAGCTACGGCTAGTATTGGCGTGGCTGTGGCCGACTTTTTCCCGCGTATTACTCTTTCTGGCAGTCTGGACGTGCAAGCCCTCCAGTTTAGTGGGCTCGGGTCATGGGCGTCCCGCCAGTATGGGTTTGGCCCAACTGCCACACTGCCTATTTTTGAAGGCGGGCGGCTGACCGGGCAACTCCACCTGCGCAAGGCGCAGCAGCAGGAAGCCTCCGTTTTATTCCAGCGCACGGTGCTTAAGGCCTGGCAGGAGATTGACGATGCCATGGCCAGCTTTACTGCCGCCCAGAAAAGGCGGGATGAACTGGCACAGGCCGTGCAACAGAACGAAATAGCCCTGAATGTTGCCCAGGCCCAGTATGTGCAGGGTGCCTCTGATTTTTTGAATGTGCTGAGCGCACAGAATGCCCTGCTGGCATCGCAAAGCGCGCTGGTTGAAGCCACCGCCCATGTGGCGGGGTCGGTTACACAGCTTTACCGTGCCATTGGAGGTGGCTGGGAAACACTGTACCCTGATGCCCAAGAAACCCCCAAACATGTGTGAGAACACGCCATGATAACCATCCGTCGGGCGGATAGTCTGGGTCTGGCCCATTCCGATACACTCACCCTGCGCTGCCATTTTGCTTTTGCGGATTATCTGGCACCACAGAACGAGCATGAGGGCAGGCTGAGGGCAATCAACCTTGGTACAATTCCGCCGCAAGGTCGCTACCATCTGGGCCCAGAAGCCAATGTAGATATTGTAACATGGCTGTGCTCGGGGGCATTGCAAACCAGTGCTGAAGGGTTCCCTACAGAAACCATACAGTCAGGCGGTCTGCATCTGCTTGGCACCGGGGCAGGGGTGTCAGGCATGGCGTGGCAGGCTGGGGCGGATGGAGCTTCCTTCATCCAGTTCTGGCTTCTGGCCGACACGGAAGGAGGCAGTCCCACGCAGGAGGCCCGGCCGGCTTTTCCAAAACTGGAAGATGGTGGTTTTAGAATAATTGCGTCAGGCTTCCCTGAAGATGACCCGGAAATGGCGGAGGTAATAGACGACGGCTCGCCTGTAACGCTGAGTGCACGCAGCAGATTATTGCATGCAGACATTCCGGCAGGGGAGGGTGCGGCTTACCAGACCACACAGGGCCGGGACCTGCATGTGCTGGTGGTTCGTGGTGCTATTACCCTGTGCGGTGCGGCTTTGGCAGCGGGGGATGGTGCAATGCTGAGCCAGACTGAACGTGCGGTTGTTATGGCGACACAGGAAGCCGTTGTGCTTTTAACCGATATTGCTGCCTGAATGTGGCGCACAAACCGGTATTCAGCCTGTATAAATGAGCGGGCTGCACATTTTGGGGCCGTCCGTGTAGTGCAGATGTCTTGGCAAGGCACGGGCACTGCCCGAAAGGGCTGTTTCTTCCAGATCAAGGTCATGGGTTAAAAGGCGTTCTATTTCGTCACTCACCTGTCCTTCCTGCCGCATACGCGCCAGAGCCTTGCGCTCTGTGCGGAGCAGGTGGAGGCGCAGGGCGGCTTCAAACCGTCGCCTTGCCAAAGCCGTATCCCGGTGCAGGGTATCAGGGCTCTGGTATTCCTCGGCCTTGAGTTTGTCATCGGGGGCATCTTCCAAAAGCCGTAGCCGGAAGCGGTATTCGGCTATCAAGGCTGCGGTTACTTCTGCGCGTTGCTGTGCAGTATTTTCATCCAGCTGCTTGGTAACAAGGGCGGACTGGCGCTCCACTTCCGCAATGGCTTCTAGTGCGAGCAGGCGCCGGGCTTCATCTGCCTCGCGGTTAACCGGGTCTCCGCCATCATGGCGAAGGGAGCGGCTTAGCGGGGGTAATACAAGTGCGGCGATCAGGAGAGATGTCATAATTACACCGGCGGCAAAAGTTACCAGCAGGTCCCGCATGGGGAATGCAGGCAAGCCATTTTCCGCAATGGGGAGGGAGAGGATACCCGCCAGTGTTACCGCTCCGCGCACACCGCCTATGGTCATGGCCGCTGTTTCCGTAACAGAAACTCTACCGGTTTTATGCCCTCGTAATTTTGCAATCAGGTAGCGCGTGCTGCTGATTAAAAATACCCAGACCAGACGGAGCAGAAGCAGCATGCTGGTCAGTAGGACAATGGTGCCAATCAAAGACCAAGTACTGTCCCCCGCTTGATTGGCAGTGCTAATTCCCTGTGCTGCAATATCTGGCAATTGCAGCCCAAGCAGCAAAAAGACCAGACCATTAAAAACAAAGGTAATCATTTCCCATACCGCACTGCCACGCAGGCGGGTGGCAGTCTGGGCTGAGCCGAATACCCTGCTCTGGTTAAGGCTTAACCCCGCACTGACCGCCGCAAGTATGCCTGATGCCTCCAGATGTTCCGCCAGCAGGTAAGCGGCAAAAGGCAGCAGGGTCATGAGTGTGATCTGTGTGGTGGGTTCGTCAAAACCATGGCGGGACAGAATGCGGTTAATAAAATTAAAGCCAAATGTCAGCGCCATGCCGATTAAAATGCCGCCCACCGCTACCAGCACAAACCCCAAAGACGCATGCATGACGGAAAAAGTGCCAGTCAGGCTGGCAGCCACGGCAAACTTGAAGCAGACAAGGCCGGAGGCATCATTCAGCAGGGCCTCTCCTTGCAGAATATGCAGGAACCGTCTGGGCACGTGCTCTTCATCAATCATACCGCCCACGGCTACGGCATCGGTGGGGGAGAGAATGGCAGCGAGCGCAAAGGCTGCAGCAAGGGGGACCATGGGAAGCAGCCAATGAATAAAATACCCGCCAATAATCGTGCTAAAAATAACCAGCCCGACAGCCAGAAGCAGGATCGGCCAGCGCAACTCACGAAAATTGTGCAACGGCATAAGGTACGCGTCTGAAAAAAGCAGAGGGGGAATAAAAAGCAGTAAAAAGGTTTCAGGCTCAAAATCGATGTGAAAGCCCAGAAGCGATGCCACAATACCACAGGCTATCAATAAAAGTGGGAGTGGCAGGCGCAGCAGCCGGGCAGCAGGCCCTGCTACTGCCGTTATCAGCAAAAGTAGAAGCACTACAGATGTCATATGCATTAATGTAACCCGACCTGCCTGATATTATTTTATGAACGATATTCTTGATAAAAATGCCGCCTGTTCATAAAGCCTGAACCATCACAGGGTTGCGCGGGAATAGTCAGAAAAACACCGAGTAGCAGGTTGCAGGCCGGTGGTATTGCAACCTGTGTTTTGGTGTCTGGTACCTATGGCATTTTCAAATTTTCGTCACCCACCTACTGGCTACAAACCCAATTTTTGCCCGGTATCCTAGGCTCGTTATGGGAACCTGCCGGAATGGTGTGCGTTTTTGTCAGGATTTTCATGGTCGCGCAGGCTGAGCCATGCCCGGGTGTGGATGTGGGAATGTTTTGCATCCTCAATCGGGCGTGGTGGATTGTTACGCGATGCACTAAGGTTTTCGGGTAGGCACGGATTAAACTCCCGTGATCAGTATTTTACGATGCGACAAGGGGCCTAGCCCCTCGTTTTTTAACTGAAAGGGTATGCGCCATGGTTCATTCAAAGCATTTGGTTCTTCTGGCCTGCACAATGGCTCTGCTGCCATCTCTGGCCCATGCGGCAGATACCGCTTCCGGCGCTCTGGTGGGCACGGATGGCGCAGCGCACGGTACTATTGCCATTACCGATGCCCCCAAAGGGGTTATATTGCGGGTAGAAGCAAAAGGGCTCACACCGGGCTGGCACGGCATGCACTTCCACGACAAGGGCGTATGCGAAGGGCCTAAATTTACAACGGCCGGGCCCCATGTGCATGCAACGGCGCCTGTTGTGCATGGTCTGCTTAACCCCACCGCGAACGATGCAGGTGATCTGCCCAACGTGTTTGTCGGGGCTGACGGCACAGCTACGGTAGAGGTATTCTCTCCTCTGGTCGCACTTAAAGCGGGCAAGGATAAGCCGGCCCTGCTGGATGCGGATGGTTCGTCACTGGTCATCCATGCCCACCCTGATGATTACCAGAGCCAGCCAATTGGTGGGGCAGGGGACCGGGTAGCCTGCGCGGTTATCAAATAAACCAAGGCGCTCTGGCATAACCCGGGCTTCTATCCTGTGCGTCATTCCACAAGGCCTGTGGGGTGGCGCACACGGCGCTTTAGAGTGCACGCGTATCTCCGCTCTTATGTATAAGGCGGGAAAAACCGGATTATGTGCATATATCCTGCTGAAGCCGGTTGTCTGATACCAGAGCGTGCGGCATGAGGAGGCTTATGAAAGTTCATCCTCAGTTTGCAGCAGGTCATCGTAATGTCTGAACATACCCCTATTGGTCTCGGTCATGAGGCAACCATCACAACCGCACTGACTCATTCAGGCAACTTCCATGTTGATGAAACACTTGGGTATGTTGTGCTCCATTATGCGCTGGCTCCAATGGGTGACCTGCGCGCCCGTATTCTGGGCGAAGGCACCGAGGACTGCCTGAAGTTCTTCCGTTCGCGTGACCCGGAGCGTATTCAGGCAGCAGATATCGTGTTCGATGTGGGGGGGATTTATGACCCGCCCAAAGGCCGTTACGACCACCACATGAAAGACAAACCCCTGCGTGAAGATGGCACCCCATACAGTGCCGCTGGATTGCTGTGGAAAGATTACGGCAAGGCGGCTGTGCGTAATCTGGTGCGCACCACTGTGGACGATGCCACAATTACGGCTATCTGGCAGAGTATTGATAAATCATTGGTCGTGCCGATTGATCAGGATGATAACGGCGTAGCCAAAATGGGCAAGCTGTCATTGGCGGATATTGTTTCGGCCTGTAGCCCACCGTGGGACACGGCGGAGCTCCACGGCCCGGAAGAAGCCAAGCGGCGGGAAACCCTAGGCTTTGCCAATGCGGCAACTGCTGTGGCCTCCCATCTGGTCAACACGGTCGATCGTGTGCGTGCCAGCCTGAAAGCAACGGACCGTGTTCTGTCCGCTTATAAAAATGCGCAGGACAAGCGTATTCTGCTGATGGAAACGGGCATGCCAACCGAAAAGGTTATTTTTGAGCATGATCTCCCCGTTATTTACGTGGTTTCTCCCACAGGTAGTGGGCAATGGAATGTTAAAGCTGTGCCCCCCGAACGCGGGGCCTTTGGCCAGCGGATATCCCTGCCAGAAGCATGGGGCGGCCTGAATGGGCAAGACCTTGCCGCAGTCTGTGGTGTTGCCGATGCGGTATTTGCGCACCCTGCGCGCTTTATTTGTGGTGCGGCAAGCCGGGAAGGGGCGCTAGCCATGGCGCAGCAGGCCTTGAAGATTGATGCAGAGCTCAAGTCGCGGCAAAGCTAAACATCGGACCAAACAACTGCCTCCCGCTTTATGCATGGTGCGTTTGTATTTGAACGCACCATGCACAGTTTTGTTGGAAGGGAGAGGAGCCATGTATGGTTTTTATGACACGTAATAAATACTATGCCGGGCCTGTAACTGACCATTTTGATGGAACCCGTTTTTTTAATCCCGGGCAAGCTTCCACAGACCGTTCCTTGCGCGATCTGTGGCGCTGGAGGCGCACGTCACATCGTGCGCCATGGCCGGATTCTGTTCCCATAACAACAGCTATACCAGAAAAGAGCGTGGATGCCCTGCGCATTACCATGGTGGGCCACGCTACAGTGCTTATTCAGGCAGCGGGGCTTAATATTCTGACTGATCCAGTATGGTCAGAGCGGGCCAGTCCATTGCGCTGGGCTGGCCCCAAACGGGTTAATGCACCGGGTGTAGCGTTTGAAAACCTGCCACCGATTGACGCATTGCTCATCAGCCATAATCATTATGATCACCTTGACCTGGTTACACTCAGGCGGTTGCAGGCCGAGCATAACCCTTTAATGATCATGCCATTAGGGAATGATCACATTGTTAAAAAAGCTATTCCACAAGCCCGTATTCTTACAGGGGACTGGTATGACCAACACGTTATTACCCCGGCACTGAGTGTAACGCTAACACCCGCATACCATTGGTCTGCACGAGGTATTTTTGACCGGCGGATGGCCCTATGGGCCGGGTTCTGGCTGAATATCGGAGGCCAAAAACTATGGTTCGCCGGAGATACAGCCTATGGCGATGGAACATTGTTCCGTGCTTTACACACCCGGTATGGTGCGCCGGATGTGGCTATTATTCCAATTGGTGCTTACGAACCAAGATGGTTTATGGCAGGGCAGCACGTTAATCCACATGAAGCGGTGTGTATTTACAAAGACACGCAGGCAAAGCAGGCCATAGGGATTCATTGGGGTACATTTCAGCTCACGGATGAAGGTATCCGCGCACCAGAAAAAGCTCTGCAAGCCGCTCTTTTGGCAGGAAATTGCAACGTAGAGCGGTTTAGGGCCGCAAGCCCCGGGCAGGTCTATCAGTTTGGTAGCAGCCAAGAGAGCGACTCATAAAATAACAACAATTATCGTGATATAAAAAAACAACTATTTTTAAAATTATATAATTGACTGCCGTGGAAATATGGGTGATACACAATCACACGTTAAACGCGTGGCACATGAGGAGCGCATAGAAGATGCAAAACCTGTGGGGTCGAATGTGTCGGCTGGGCCGATGTTACGACGTTAAAATATCTAACGCCTGACCTGTGGGTTTTATTGCCTTCCGGGTCAGTTATTACCTGGAGGGGAAAAGTCATGTTTGAATCGCGTATTATTGAAATTAACGGTACTTTTGTTGGTACCATTATTCTTGAAGAAGATCGCCGGACCCGCCGTTTTTATGCGGCGCATGAAAGCGTGCAGAGCTTGCATAACAAGCGCTACCCGGACGGGCAGGATTTGCGGACATCCGTTATTCGCAAATTCAAAACCACTTTTGCACAACATAACCTGAGCGCGGTTTAACCGCGCCAGCAGGGGTTTGCAATCGTTTGGCATGATGCCTCTGGCATCACACAGTTTTCGTAATTCATATTGGTTGTGTTGAACATTATCTGCAAAATGTAGGTAGTGGGGCGTTTGTTGTGTTTTGAATGGTTCGGGGTCAAAACATAATCATCTTTGTTTATGGTATTACACCATATTAAAATAAAAATTTTTAAGTTTGGGGGAACTTATGGCGGTGTCTGTTCGGGCGAGTGTTCTGTTAACAACAACAGTTTCAAGCCTTTTTTTTCCATATGTGACGATGGCAGCCACATCGGATGCAGAAAATGCAGCATTACGGCGCGAGATCGCTGCAATGCACCGGGAAATGATGGGGGAAATCCACCGCCTGCAGGCACGGGTGGACAAGTATGAGCATGCTTCCAATCTGCAAAGCCGCAAAATTGGTCATGCTCCCCGCACGTTAACGGCGGCTGGGCCGGATGACGTGCAGCCTCAATTCCGTGAAGACCCGGTTGTTCCGCCCGCCAACCATGGCCCACGCAGCCCCAATGACAGCCGCATTGCCCTGCCGGAAGGGCCGGTACAGTCCTGGAGTTCATTCAAGGCGGCTTCCGCCAAGGATGAGAGCGTGGATATTGGCGGCATTAAAATCGGTTTCCCCAAAGGTCGCCCAACCATTGCGTCGGATGATAAGGCTTACGCATTTTCCATTGGCCTTCTGGCGCAGGAAGACTTTGGCGGCTTTATGGGGGTTGGTCAGCGCGGAAAGGAAAGTGCCGGCAACTTCAACAAGTTTACCGAGAATGCACGGCGTCTGCGCATTTACATGTCCTGGCGCTACAAAGACTGGGTAGTAAACGTAACCCCAGACTTTGGTGCTAATAACAGTGACGGCACCGTTAGCCTGTTTGAAGCCAACCTGAACTATACTGGCCTGCATAACACAACTCTGACCGTCGGGTATTTTCAGCCGCGCATGGAAGAAGACAGCGCAGAGCGTTCAGGGGCATTTGAGTTTTTGGAACGCCCGACCATTGTTGATCTGGTTCGTAACATTGCTGGTGGTGTGGCTCGCTTTAGCATTGGTGGGGAGCATTATGAAAAACGCTGGCTTGTTGCAGGGTATTTTACAGGGCAGAAATATGGTGATCGCACAACTGATAAAACCATAACAGACAGCCAGACCGGGGCTGTGTTCCGTGCGGCAGGCCGTCCTTATGTTTCCAAGGATATTGATGTGCATGTCGGCGTCGGGGCAACAGCCGCGTTTAAAGTGAACCAGTCCAGCACGGGCAGAACCACAACATTTAAGGACAATGTTGAAGTTCCTCTGGGCGAAACACAATTGCTGACATCCGGTGCGCTAACAAATATTTCCCAGATCTGGGCAGCGGGGCCGCAGTTTGGTTTCCGTTACAAAAAATTCCTGCTCAAGGGCGAGTATTATCATGTTGGGGTGCAGCACGATAACGTAGCCGCCAGCATAAACCCGCCTGCCATTGGCTTTGATGGCTGGTATGTTGCTGCAAACTATACCCTGTTTGGGCATGGTCGTGGCTATAATGAAAAAATTGCCGCGTTTACAACCCCGGGTGTTGAATATGACTTTGACCCCGCAAAAGGGCACTGGGGCGCACTGGAAGTTAGTGGGCGTTGGAGTGTGACCGACCTGCGGACGTCTGGCACCACTAAAATGACAGGAACAGTTATTAATACCGCAGGGGAAACAGGCAATAAACAGACTGTATGGCAAGGTGGGCTGAACTGGTACCCCAACCAGCACATCAAGGTCATGCTGGATTACACGCACTTTAGTGTTTCCAGCTACAATGGTGCAAAATCAACGGATGCCAATTTCTTTGGGCGCAGTGGCAACGCTGTTGTTGGCCGCGTGCAGGCAGCATTCTGATCTGACATTATGATTAAGGAACAGGCTTATGAAACAGGAAAACTTTTTTAACGTTCGCCGTGCCGTTCTCAAAGTAACGGCGGTATTGGGTGTTTCTTTTCTGGCAGGCTTGCAGGCGACAGCAAGCTATGCGGAATCATACCACCTGCTGAATGTTTCCTACGATCCAACGCGTGAGCTTTATGCCGATGTGAATAAAGCTTTTTCTGCCCAGTGGCGTAAGAACCACCCGGAAGACACGGTCAGTGTCAAATCGGCGCATGGCGGCTCTGGGGCACAGGCACGCTCCGTGCTGGAAGGCGCGCCGGCAGATGTGGTTACACTTGGCCTGGCCTATGACATTGATCTGCTGGCACAGCACGGCCTGATTGCAGCTGACTGGCAAAGCAGGCTGCCGCACAATGCGACCCCTTATACCAGCACCATTGTGTTTCTGGTCCGCAAAGGTAACCCCAAAAACATTCATGACTGGCCGGATCTGATCCGGGATGGCGTGCAGGTTATTACGCCTAACCCCAAAACATCTGGTGGTGCACGCTGGAACTATCTGGCCGCATGGGGCTGGGCGTTGCACCAGAAGGACGGCACCCCGGAAACAGCCAAGGCTTACCTGAAAAACCTGTTCAAACACGTGCCCGTGCTTGATACAGGTGCACGCGGTGCCACAAACAGCTTTGTGCAGCGTAATCTGGGCGATGTCTTGCTTGCATGGGAAGACGAGGCACTGCTGGCCACGCGTGATATTGGGCCTGATCAGTTTGAGATTGTTGTGCCGTCGCAGACCATCCTTGCGGAACCGCCTGCATCTCTGGTTGATAAAAACGTCAAGGCGCATGGAACGGAAGCTGTTGCCAAAGCGTATCTGGACTTCCTGTTTACGCCTGAAGGGCAGAAAATCGGGGCTAAACATTATTTCCGCCCTGTTGACCCGGCCATTCTGGAAGAAAACAAGGCACTCTTCCCCAAAGTGGATACGTTTGATGTGAAGAGCCTTGGTGGCTGGACCAAACTGCAGAAAGAACATTTTTCTGACGGCGGCGTGTTTGACAGCCTTTATAAGTAAAATAGAAATGGCGCGTTGCACATGAATGTGCAACGCGTTTTTTAATAACTAGACAGAATCAATTACAGTAAATGCAAAAGATGTTGGTGTGCCAATTGGTACAAAGTGCCATGTAAAGTCGAGCACACCGGTTTCTGTATTGACGCGCAGGGATGTAATACAATCACTCCGCTGATTGGCGACGAACACAAACTTCCCAGACGGATCAAAACTTAAAGCCCGCCCGTAATCAGCGTGTACCCAGACCTCATCAAACAGGGTGATAGAACCATCTTCATGCACTCTAAAACAGGCAATGGCATTTCCTAACCTGTTGGTAACATAGAGAAATTTCCCTGTTGGGTGCAAAATGATTTCAGCGGCAAGAGTGCTCCCCCTAAATTGCGCCGTTACCGTGGAGGCTGTCTGCTTGACCTGCATGGCACCTGTCTGGGTATCATAATCGGCAACAACTACGCGGGAATCCTGTTCCCCCAGAATATAGATAACCTTCCCGTCATGGCTGAAGCAGAAATGACGAGGCGCGGAACCCGGCTCCATGCTCAGCCATGGTTTTTCCGCCGGTTTTAGGGTGCCGCTTTCCATATCAAACAGCCACACGTAAACCCTGTCCAGCCCTGCATCACAGGCCAGAACAAACTTACCATTCACATCAGCTTGAATCATATGCACATGCGAGCCGGAGTGATCGCTCACCGCATAATTGCCAGGCGGGTTGTCTGCTGCCCGTTCTGGCATTTTAGGCCCGGTATTGTGGATAAGGTCGGTTAACAAACCCAAGCTACCATCCGGTTGAATACGCATGACAGCAGCACTCCCGCCGGTATAATTGGCAATAAACAGATATTTGCCCGATGGGTGCACACTTAAATGCGCGGGGTCTGCTCCGCCACTACTCATAACATTTAACTTGGTAAGCACCCCGGTACGGCGATCTACCTGAAAAGCCGTGACTGACCCAGTGTGTCCACCTTCAAAATCACTGATTTCATTAACCGTGTACAGGCTGTTCTGGTCGGGTGATAATGCCAGAAAAGAAGGATTGTCCGCAGGTGTTACGTGGCCCAGTTGGGTTAGAATACCGCTCTCCGGGTTCATTTCAAACAAGGTTATGCCCGTTGCATTACTCTCGGGTGGGCCAGAACGTGTGTAGCCGCCAACATAACATAAAATCCGCGGACCAGTTTTTTTTGCAGCCTTTTCCGGGCTGGCTTTGGGTAATGCTGCTTTGGGAATAGGGGCAGGGGGAGGAGCATTCTCCCCAAAGGCTTTTCCAAAATGGGAGGCAAGACTTAAACCCATGATAGAAAAGCCAAAAATCCTGCGGCCCATCATATTATGTTTATTGTTCATATCCCTATTATCATGAGCTATGCAGGGATGATCAAATAAATTTTAAACTCTGATATTGCGTAATTGTCCCGTTTATTTCTGTCTTTTGCCTGCATGCCATTTTTTTAGGGCATCGAGAGTTTCCACAACATGCTGTTCCGGGTTGTTGCTGGTAAAGCTCAGCAGAATAGTGCCATCTGGCGCAATCACATAAGATGTGCGCTGTGAGAGCAAAGTCTGGTGCTCCGTATTAACTGAGTGGTACAAAATGGCGGTCAAAGCCCCCGGGTCGGCCAGAACCGCAAATTTATCCCGGCACTCTACCTTGGAAAACTCAGCAACCCGGTCAGTATTCCCCGCCGTTATGCCAACAAGCGTGGCCCCGGCAGCGTGGAACTGCTCTGCGGCTTCGGCAAAGTCATGTGCTTCCTGCGTGCAGCCTGTCGTAAACGCTGCGGGAAAAAAATAGAGAACTACTGGCCCTTGTGCGAGGGCCGACTTGAGCGAAAATGTAAAAGGCTTGCCAGCCAGAGCCCCTTGCAGGGTAAAGTCGGGAGCACTTGCTCCCTGAGATAACGCCGCATAAGCCGTTCCAGAGCCCAGACATGCGCCAGCCGCGACAGAAAGCGTGACCAAAAAGCCAGATACGGCGTTTAAAAACATTGTCTTTTTGATCACTCTAACCACCCCATATATTTGCACTCCCGCAGGGGAGAGCTCTAAACTGTGCCTGCAAGCTTACACCTAGTTCTGCTCTTGTTCAGCCATTTTTGTAAGAGCGGCTTCCTGCGGTATAATTACAGGCCAGAATGTTGATGCTATGGCGTTTTGTAAATCCATGAGCTGAGTCTGTATCCAGCTCATATAATCATGCAAACCGCGAATAATAATTTCCTCTGCGGTTTGGTCCTGCAGGCTGGCCCGGAGTTCGGCCACACATTCCAGCAAAGGTGAGCAGAACTGGCGTAGATTGTCATGCGTTGCCAGAAGCGTAAGCGTTTCATCAATCTGGCGCAGGTTGGTGCTTAGTGAACGCGGGAAACCATCATTTTTGAGCAGGAAGCCAACAATATTGGCCGGTGTCAGGGTTACCGGACGTAACCGCCGGAAGGCATGGTACGCAGCTGCCGAACGCAATACGGATGTCCACTGCGTCAGATCAATATCGGACCCCGGCGCTTCGGACTGCGGCAGCAGCATATGGTAGCGGATGTCTATCAACCGGGTAATCTGGTCGCTCCGCTCCAGAGCCTTGCCCAGCCGGTAGAACAGCCACGCCTGATCTCGGTACAATGTGCCTTCTGCAATGCCAAAATGGGTTTGGCAGTCCTGCCTTACGCGGGTGCAGAGTTCGGCCAGATTATGCTCTGCCATATCTCCGTTTTTGAGATTAAGCAGGTTCCGCGAAAAGACATTGAGTTGTGTCCAAAGCTCGATTGAAACAAGTGGTCGGACAGCACGCGCATTTTCCCGCACTTGCTGCGCGAGCGAAACCAGTGATGAAGGGTTGCGGGTTTCCGTTACATAAAACGGTACAATTTCCGTGTGTTGTGTCGTGTTATGTATCTGCTGGAACAGGCTTTCATCCGAGTTAATGGCCAGAATGGAATCCCAAGCCGTCTGCCCTTCTGCATTACGAACAAAGGTTTCCGTAACTTCCAGCAGACGCGCCAGATTTTCCATGCGCTCCATGTAGCGTGCCAGCCACATCATGCATTCCGCGTAGCGCGAGAGAAGGGGAGTGGGGGAAAAAATTATCATGATGCCATGACCCATGTATCTTTTGAACCACCCCCTTGGGATGAGTTAACAACCAGCGAGCCTTTGCGCAGAGCAACGCGGGACAAGCCGCCAGGCAGCACCCAGACAGAACGGCCCGTAACGGCAAAGGGTCTCAGGTCAACATGGCGGGCTTCTACCGTATCCCCGCAAAGGGTTGGCGTAACTGACAGGCCAATGGTTGGCTGGCTTATGTAATTGCCCGGATTGTGGCGTAATTTTTGGCTGAAGTCGTCCAGCTCCGCCTGCGTTGCCTGCGGGCCAATCAGCAGTCCGTAACCGCCTGATTCCCCAACGGGTTTGACAACAAGCTTGTCAAGATTTGCCAAGGTGTATGCCAGCCCCTCCGGTTCTGCGCAGATATGTGTTTCCACACTTTCCAGAATAGGGTCTTCATCCAGATAATAACGGATAATACGGGGCATATAGGCATAAACGGCTTTGTCATCCGCAACGCCTGTGCCCAGCGCATTGGCCAGTGTAACATTGCCGCGCCTGTAAGCCTCGACCAGACCGGGCACTCCCAGCAAGCTGTCAGGATTAAAGGCAAGTGGGTCAAGAAATTCATCATTGAGGCGACGGTATATGGAGTGGACAGGCCTTGGCCCCATAACGGTACGCATGAAAACCTTATGGTTCTCCACAAACAGGTCGCGGCCTTCGACCAGAGGAGCCCCCATTTCGCGCGACAGGAACACGTGCTCGAAGTAAGCAGAATTATAAATACCGGGGGAGAGCAGAACAACCTGTGGGTCGTCCACACCTTCGGGGGCGACCTCACACAAAGCATTATGCAGGCGCGGGCCGTATTCCTCCACCGAGCGTATGGGCAGGCCTGATGCCAGATCTGGCATGAGCCTGAGCATCATGTGGCGATTTTCTATGACGTAGGATACGCCAGAAGGTGTGCGTGCGTTATCTTCGAGAACCAGAAAGCGGCCCTGCTGGTCACGGATAAGGTCTGTTCCATTGATATGGACATAAACCCCACCGGGCACGTCCAAACCAACCATAGCCTGACAGTAATTGGCGTTTTGCAGCACGAGTTCGGCAGGAACCACGCCATCCTTCAGGATATGCTGTTCATGATAAATATCATGCAAAAACAGGTTGATGGCCTGAATACGCTGTTGAACCCCGCGTTCAATATGTTGCCATTCTTCTGCTGTAATAATCCGTGGAATGGCATCAAAAGGCAAAATGCGGTCAATGGCTTCCCGGTCCGTGTAAACGGTAAAGGTAATGCCCATTCTGTAAAGCTGTGCTTCGGCAGAGGCCGTTCTGTTCTGGAGTTCCTGTATCTGCAAAGCAGACAGACGCTTTTTTACGCAATCTATAATGGGTGGAGCAGGGGATTTGCGGTTCATTAACTCGCAAAAAAAATCAGGAGTGGCGTAGTTGTCCAGCAGTCCGCGTGTTAGGGGAGGGGCAAGGTGTAGGGCGTTCGTCATAAAAGCCTCCCTTCTGGCATTCGGGACTGAAGAAAAGCTGGTCCTGCCTGCCAAAACGTTTCGAATACGCATTAACGGAGCAGGATTTCCGGCGTTTGCCAAGCACAAAATACGTGCTCACATTTTGTTTGCACAAACCCGCATGGGTCCCTTGCATGCCTTGCACGGAATGATATGATTTTGCGCTGAATTATTGTTCTGATACCAAACAGATATCCGCAGCCCACGGCATTGGGCTGCAACACGAGCAGGGCCGTATTTCTGATGAGTTCACAGGTAACGCTTTTGCACCGGACCTGCTACCGTTACGACCGCCCCGTAGCCTTGGGAACCCAGACAATACGACTACGCCCCATGGAAGCCTGCCGCACGCCCATTGAGGCATATGGCCTGCATATTCAGCCAGAAGGTTTTAACCTGAAATGGGAGCGTGATTCGTGCGGGAATGATGTGGCCTGTGTTGGTTTTCCCGACCGTCTGACACATTTTGATATTGAGGTGTCTCTGGTTGCAGACATGACCACTTATGACCCGCTCCTGCAAACCTTAGCCCCCGATGATCATACCGACCTGCCGCAGGAGGAGCATGCAATTCCACCTGAATGTGGGGAAGAGGTAAGGGGTTTTCTCTCCCGCTACCCGGTTGGCGTAGGGGGGGATGTGCTGGGACATATGATGGCCATAAACCGTGGTATTGCCCGCACAGTCGGCTATCAGCACAGGCTGGAACCCGGTGTATGGTCCCCGGAGGAAACTCTACACCGCCGCGCTGGTTCCTGCCGCGACAGTGCATGGCTTTTTGTCAATATAGCCCGGCATCTGGGGCATGCTGCGCGGTTTGTCTCGGGCTATCTTATCCAAAGTGTGAATACGGCAGACGGAGAGGAAGTGCTAACCGGGGAGTTGCACGCATGGGCACAGATTTTTATTCCCCATCGTGGGTGGCTGGGGTTTGATACCACTTCTGGTCTGCTGGCCGGGCAAGGGCATATCCCCCTTGCAGTTGCTGCCAGCCCGGAAAATGCCGCCCCTGTTTCCGGCCTGCTGGACAGGTGCGAGGCAACCTTTAATGTCTGCATGAAGGTCGAACGTCTGTTTAACTGATAAGCAGACATTAAAAATCATATTTTGAGCCACTGGGTGTAAAGAAAGGTGCTGGATGAAGCGTTTTACATGCCAGTCCTGTGGGCAGCCGGTTTTTTTTGAAAACACCCGTTGCAACCAGTGCCATGCTCCCTTGGGTTATATGCCTGAAGCAGCCAACCTTGCCGCCTTGGCGGCTGAAGCAGGTGGGCTTTACCACCCAATAGGGCAGAACGAAGAACCGCGCGCTTTTTGTGCCAACCATGCGTATGATGTGTGTAACTGGCTGGCTCCAGCGTTGCAGCCCAAAGGCACGTTCTGCTTTGCCTGCCAGTTTAACCGGGTTATTCCCAACCTGAATATTCCGGGCAATACGGAACGCTGGCGCAAGCTGGAGTTTGCCAAACATCGCCTTGTTTATACAATTCTCCGGCTTAGGCTTCCTGTTAAAAACCGTCAGCAAGACCCGCAGGAAGGGCTGGTGTTCGATTTTCTGGACGATCCACCCCAAGGCTGGCCACCAATCATGACAGGCCATAATAATGGCGTTATTACCATAGCAACCAAAGAGGCTGATGATGCCTACAGGGAGCATATGCGTGTGGAAATGGGAGAGTATTACCGAACTCTTCTAGGGCATTTCCGGCATGAAATTGGCCATTACTACTGGAATATTCTTATCCGTGACGGTGGCCGTCTGGAGCAGTGCAGGGCCATGTTTGGGGATGACCGGGCAGATTACCAAAGCGCATTGCAAAAACATTACGCCAGTGCAGCACCGGACAACTGGCGGGAGCACTATGTCAGCCATTATGCCATGTCCCATCCTTGGGAGGATTTTGCCGAAACATGGGCGCATTACTTTCATATAGTGTCCACGCTGGAAACGGCCTTGTCTTATGACATGACCATAGGCCCGATGGTTGATGGCAAGCCTGTTCTCACGCACAGGAACGACCCTTATCTGCACATGCCGTTTGATGACATCATAGAGGCCTGGTTGCCGTTGACATATGCCGTCAACAGCTTGAACAGGTCGATGGGACTGGCCGATTTTTACCCTTTTGTGCTCACGGCGGGTGTGCGTGCAAAGCTACGTTTTATTCATGATGTTGTGCGTGAGGTACAGCAGACGGCAGACCAGCCATCCGGCTTATTGTAACTGGATCTGTGAAAAAAGAATTTCGTCATTCAAAGTAATAATGACATTTTTGGCGCGGCGGGAGAGCAGAAGTACCCTCTGGGTTTGTGAGAGGGGCACAAACGGGGCCTGAGCCATAATCTCCCGGTCAACTTCGGACCATGCGTGGTTGCTTGCCTCCCGGTCGGTTAAAGCCAGCATCGCGGCGTCTTGCATTTTCCGGTCAATCTTGGGGTCGCAAAACCCTGAATAATTGGGAGAGTTGTCAGAGTTGGGGTGGAAGGTTTCGCAGGAAAACAGGGTTTGCAAAAAGCTGGAGGCCGAAGGGTAATCGGCATTCCAGCCGGCTAGAGCAATCTGAAAATGGTTTTGTGTATTCTGGATGTAAGTAAACGCTATGGCAGGGCTTATGGTGCGAACCGTTGCCTTGAAGCCAAGCATATCCAGCGTATTACGAATATCGTCCGCCGTGGCGCTGCCATGCTGTTCGGATGGAACAATAATGGTCACTTTCTGCCCCGCCATGCCGCTTTCCTTTACGAGCTGGCGGGCGACATCCATATCCGGTTTAACCCAGTTTTGTGCGGGATGTGCCGGGGAGGCGCCTTGGGTATAAAAACAGAACGGCTCATACCCCGGCGTGCCATCCGGCAAAATCTGGCATAGAGGGGACGCCACGGCCGGGCCACCCCGGTAAATAATCATGGCGTGCCGGTTCACTGCGTAATTCAGAGCCTGCCGAACTTTGAGCGATGTAAACGGCGGTTCATGCACGTTGAGCATGGCAAAGTATGACAGAAGCGGGGCGTAAAGATGCACCTGACTGGCGTAACGGCTCCCAACTTCTCCTAACCTGTCCAGCGGAACATTTTCGTACATCCAGTCCGCCTGCTCATTTTCCACGGCGGTAACGGCCGCTTCTCCGTCCAGACCAAAGGAAACCAGAACCGCATCCGGGTAGGCTGCGGGTTGCGCCTGATGTGACCATTCGTGAAAAAAAGGATTACGCTCCAAACGTAACTGAGTGGTCGGGTCATACTCCGCAATACGGTAGGGACCTGTTCCGGGTATGGAGGTGTTGCCCATGTCATGCACTGGGGTGTCTGCGGGCAGAATGGCGGCGTGCATCCATGCCAGCCGGTCCAGAAACTCCGGGTCTGGCGTCTCTAAATGGAAGACTATCTGCCGCGTGTGGGCGTCTGTTTCCACACCACCGGCCAATGTGCATATTGTGGGGTTTTGCAGACAGGCACGGGCACCAACAATGCCCCCGTAATATGGGCCAGCCGTTGGGCTCCCTACCTTGAAAAGACGACGAAAAGACGCTGCCACATCGTCCACCGTAACGGGTTTGCCGTTGGAAAAATATAGCCCATCCCGCAGGGTCAGGCGGTAAGTGCGTCCATCATCCTCGGGGGTTGGTACAGCCTCCACCAGATTGGCAATGACCGGATGCGCACCGGGGCCGGAAAGCTTGGGGTAGGTTAACAGTGTGTCATACACTGGTGTTTCAAGCACTTTGGTCAGGGCAATGTAAGATATTTGCGGGTCGAGTGTGCCTGCATCACTTTGTGCGAGAATACGCAGCGTGCCGCCCTTATGTGCATCTGGCTGCCCATTTGTGGCCCATACGGGGGGCGTGGCGCAGGCCAGCAGACCAAAAGCCATCAAGTGGGAGAGCAAAAAAGGCATCCGTTGGGTCATGCCCAAAGTATGGCGTGCTTTGCTGTCCTGTTCAAATTGGAAATGGGCGGGGTATTGCTAATTCCTCATTGCCTTACGCTGCCCAGGCGGCTTGAAACTGAGCAAGTTACCGCGTGAGAGACAATGCCTCTCAGGGGCAGTCTCGTTATGTTTTTTCGCATTTGCGTGCATGTTGTTCAGTGCTGCAAATCAGAGTGCATGTTTTTTTGACCTTTCACAAAACAGTCATGCCTCAACTGTTTTTTTTGCGTGTAGTGTCAGGTCACAGCAGAGGGGAGGCGAACATGCATATTCATCAGGTTGTGCAGGCAACGCAGGCAAAAACCTCGGATCGTTGGCGTGAGGCTGTTCGTGAACGCTGGCGCGTTACGTTGCTGAGCGCATGGGAGCGGGATGCTCTGGTGGAAGACGGCACGGCAAGAGCCTGCTCTCCGCAGGTGGTGTTTTTGCGCCAGAAGCCCCGCATGCTCCGTAATAGCGCAGCCTGTAAGTAATTTTTCCGCTCCTGTTCGTATATCAGGCCACATCCAGCAGGTTCGCGCTTGCTGGATGTGGCCTGTGCATATTGCGTTTAAAAGATGCTTTTTTAAAAAACATGGTGAATAATGGCCTTGAGCGCTTGCGTTTACCCGGCCAAAGTCATAAGAGGAAGCGCCAAAGGTCGGGTGACCTGCGGCAGTGATTTGCTACAGGGTAAACCCGCCACGTTGTAATTCAGCAAGGGTGCCCGCTGCATGACTTCCTCTCCATACAGCCGTGTTACTGAAGCTCTGGCGTTTGACGATGTTCTTGTCGTCCCGGCTGCTTCCGATGTCGTGCCAGGTCAGACCATGGTGCGCACGCATCTGACGCGCTCCATCGAACTTAACATTCCTCTTATTTCTTCCGCCATGGACACTGTAACGGAAGAGCGTATGGCCATTGCCATGGCGCAGCAGGGTGGCCTTGGCGTTATTCACAAAAACCTCAAGCCCGAAGAGCAGGCCGAGCATGTGCGCCGGGTCAAGCGGTTTGAATCCGGCATGGTGGTCAACCCGGTTACGGTTGGTCCGGACCAGACACTGGCAGAAGTGCGCGAGATCATGCACCGGCATGGCATTAGCGGCCTGCCTGTTGTGCAGCCCGGCACCCAGAAGCTGGTTGGCATTCTGACCAACCGCGATGCCCGCTTTGCGGTTGACCCCAACCAGCGTGTTTCCGAACTCATGACCAAGGATCGTCTGGTTACGGTCAAGAATGGTGTTGACCCGGATACGGCCCGCCAGCTTTTGCACAAGCACCGGATTGAAAAGCTGCTGGTTGTGGATGATGCCGACCGTTGCGTCGGGATTATTACCGTCAAGGATATGGACAAAGCGGTCGCCCACCCTCTGGCAATCAAGGATAGCATGGGGCGCCTGCGCTGTGCCGCAGCAACCGGCGTGGGGGAAGACGGCTTTAGCCGCGCCAAACTGCTGATTGATGCCGGTGTGGATGTTCTGGTGGTCGATACCGCCCACGGCCACTCCGCCGGCGTGCTGGCCGCGGTCGAGCGCCTGAAAGCGCTGGATGACGATATTCAGGTTATTGCCGGCAACGTTGCAACGCCAGAAGCTGCGCGTGCACTGGTTACGGCTGGGGCAGATTGCGTTAAAATTGGTATCGGGCCGGGTTCCATCTGCACCACGCGCATTGTAGCTGGCGTGGGTGTGCCGCAGTTTTCCGCCATTTTGGAGACGTCTCTGGCCTGTAAGGAAATGGACGTTCCCTGCATTGCCGATGGTGGTATCCGCACATCGGGCGACATCGTAAAGGCCATTGGTGCCGGGGCCGACGTGGTCATGATCGGCTCGCTGCTGGCTGGCACGGAAGAAGCACCGGGCGAGGTCTTCCTGTATCAGGGGCGTTCCTACAAATCCTACCGTGGCATGGGCAGCCTTGGCGCCATGGCGCGCGGCTCGGCAGACCGCTACTTCCAGCAGGAAGTCAAAGACACGCTCAAGCTTGTCCCGGAAGGGATTGAAGGCCGCGTACCCTATAAGGGCAGCATGTCTGCCGTTATTCACCAGCTGGTTGGCGGGTTGAAGGCTGGCATGGGCTACACCGGCTCGCGCGAGATCAGTGATCTGCAGGTCCGCGCCAAGTTCCGCCGCATTACCGGTGCCGGTCTGCGTGAAAGCCATGTGCATGACGTGTCCATCACGCGTGAAGCCCCCAACTATCGTCAGGACTGATCTGCCTTTATGACACCTACAGCCAGACTTGCCGCCAGCATTGACCTGCTTGCGGCTATGGAGGCGGCACCACGCAAACCAGCGGATGCCGTTGCCAACAGCTTTTTCAGGGAAAGACGCTATATTGGCGGCGGTGACCGGCGTGCCATTTCCGGCCTGGTGTGGGACATCATGCGCAACTGGCGCAAGCTGGGTTGGTGGCTTGAGCAAAGCGGGGGCACTGCCAGCCCCCGCATGCTGGCTGGTGCCCAGTTGGTGTTTGATCGCACCCCTATGGAAAAACTGGCATCCATTTACGGCGGCGGCCGCTTTGCCGCGGGCGCACTAAGCGAGTCTGAACAGGCGGTGCTGAACGCCCTGATCGGCAAGGAGCTTGAGTGCGCGGATATGCCTCGGGCTGTACGGCTTGAAGTGCCCGACTGGCTACTCCCCAAGCTGGAAGAAACCTTTGGGGCGGACCTTGAGGCAGAAATCAAGGCCATGGCAGAACCTGCCTCCTTGGACCTGCGCATTAACATGCTGCGCACAACCCGCACGGAAGCCATGCACGCGCTTGCGCGCGAAGGGCTGCATGCGGAAGAAACAAAGCTGTCCCCCTGGGGGCTGCGGCTGGAAGGCCGCCAGCCTGTAACCGCCAGCAAGCCGTTCCGTGATGGTCTGGTAGAAATTCAGGATGAAGGCAGCCAGCTTGTTGCCGCCATGGCGGGTGTTGATCCCGGCATGCGTGTTCTGGATTACTGTGCGGGTGCCGGTGGCAAAACATTGGCCCTTGCCATGATGATGGAAAACAAGGGCCATATTGTTGCATGTGATGTTTCTGTCGTGCGGCTGGAAGGTGCCGTTAAAAGACTGCGCCGCGCAGGGGTACATAATGTGGAGCGCCACCTGCTGACCGAAGGCGATAAGTGGGCCAAAAGGCGTGCTGCCTCGTTTGATCGGGTTCTGGTCGATGCCCCTTGCAGCGGCACGGGAACATGGCGCCGTAACCCGGATGCACGCTTCCGTACCACGCAGGTCGATCTGGAAGAACTGCTGGTCAAGCAGGCCGCTATTATGGACCGGGCAGCAGCACTGGTTAAACCCGGTGGCCGCATGATTTATGCAACCTGCTCTCTCCTCAAGGCCGAAAATGCCGGACAGGTCGAGCTGTTTGTCGCCCGTAATCCGGAGTTCCGTCTTGTTGCATCTGGCTCTCCCGCACTCCCGGAGCGCTTGCGTGAAATGGCCATGATCAGCCTGACCCCGGCACGGGACGAAACTGACGGATTTTTTGCCGCAGTTCTGGAACGGCAGTTACAGAACGACTGATTGTTTTTTACACAAAACTATTATCTGGCTGCTTTTGCGGTCTATCTTGTGAGTTTGATGTATAACTTTCATGCCTTTATGCTTTAAGCACAAAAGAGCATGGATCACATCTGACCCCGAGATAGACCCGCATGACCGATAGTGTAATTATTTTCGTCTTTTTTGTGTTGGGCGGCAGTATGCTCGCGCAATGGACGGCATGGCGCTTCCGGCTGCCCGCTATTGTATTGCTGTTCTCACTCGGCTTGCTTTACGGGCCTGTCCTGCAGGTTATGCACCCGTCAGAAATGATTGGCTCGGCTTTTCATCCCCTTGTGTCACTTGCTGTGGCCCTGATTGTTTTTGAAGGTGGTCTGGCACTTGATTTCCGGCAGCTCAAAGAAGCCGGGGAAGGGGTTCTGCGACTGACGCTGGTGGCTTTACCCATTAACTTTCTGCTGGGCAGTCTGGCTGCGCATTATATTGGTGGCATGGGGTGGGGCCCCGCATTCCTGTTTGGTTCGATTGTCGTGGTAACGGGGCCCACCGTGGTGCTTCCTCTGCTGCGGCATGCCAAGCTTAAACCCCGGATAGCCGCATTTTTACGCTGGGAGGCCATTCTAAACGACCCGGTGGGAGCCATTCTGGCAACATTGGTGCTCGAAGTGCTGCTCATGCGCCCCGATGAAGGGTCGGGCACTGTGTTCATGGCCATTGTCCCGCATATGCTTGCCAGTGCTGCCTTAATGATCGGGTTAGGCATTGGAGCTGCATGGTGCGTAAAATGGATTTGTGTGCGGGATATGCTGCCCGACATCATGAAGATGCCGTTGTTCATTACCTTAGCGCTCATGCTCTATGTGGTCGGAACGTTAAGTATGGATGGGGCTGGGCTCATGGCCTCTACCGTGTTTGGCATGGGGCTGGCCAACCTGCGTATTCCGGGAATGAGCGAACTCCAGCGCATGAAGGAAGCGCTGGTTGTCCTTATTGTTTCCGTACTGTTCGTGCTTTTAGCCGCAGACCTGCAACGCCACGAACTGACCAGCCTTTCATGGTCTATTGGTGGGTTAACACTGGCCGTTCTGTTTCTGGTCCGCCCGTTGGGAATCTGGCTGGCAACCATTGGCACCAGCCTGAGCTGGGCTGAGCGTTTTTTTGTTGGCTGGATTGCCCCACGCGGCATTGTTGCCGCCGCCGTGGCCGGTATTGCCGGTGTTCGGTTGCAAGATGCCGGTTACCCCGGTGCGGGGCTGGTTATGCCCGCAGTGTTCGCCATTATTGCCTCTACCATGATCCTGCATGGCTTTTCGCTTATCCCGCTCGGGCGCAAACTGCACCTGACTCTCTCCAACCAGCCTGCTCTGGCCATTGTGGGGGCCAGTGAGTGGTCCACGCAACTGGCGCAGGTTGTGCATGAAGTCGGCACCCCGGTGCTTTTGGTGGACAGCTCAGCAAGAGATCTCGCCCTAGCCCAAAAAGCAGGCGTCCCCGTGTTATGCGCCGAGGTTCTCTCGGAGGAAGGGGCTGAAAGTCTGGAGGAACGTCCGGCAGACTACCTGATTACAGCCACACCCGATGCAATTTATAACGGGCTGGTCTGCGCGCATCTGGCCCCCCATTTTGGCCACCAGCGCGTGTACCAGGTCAGCCCCGGCATTGCCCGTCTGGACCAATACCGGGGCCTCAGCCGTGAGGCGAGGGGGAAGGTCCTTGGGCAACCGGGCTGGAACTTTACCTTGCTGGAAACTCTGGTCGCACAGGGTTGGCGTTTTGTGGCCAAAAACATTACGGAAGAGAACAAAGAACGTCTTTTAAAGGAAAACAGCGACTTCCTGATTTTCCTGATGATCCAGAAAGGTGCTGCTATCACCGTTGTCTCTCTGGAAGATGATGCCTCTCCACCCTTCTGGGTGGGGCTGGTGGCTATTGGCCTTATGCCTCCGCCTAAGCAGGAGGAGGCTGCCTAAACTTATAACAGACGAGGCTGGGAAAAGAGTAATCTTCTACCAGCCAGCCTATTCATTTTTAATGGGTGAGGCAGGGGCGCCTGAGTAGCCTGTTATCACTCTTTACTGGAAAGACTGATTTTATGGTTTCTGTGCGTGTCCTGTCTCTTCTCGGTACAATTCTGAGCGCAGTGAATATCCAATCCGCTTTTGCTCATACAGCAGGGGCAGAGGCTCCCACAGCTACAGTGCATAAGCAGGACGCCTTGCCGCGTGTGTTGGTTTTGGCAACCGGGGGCACAATATCTGGAAAAATAAATACACGCTCTGCCATTGGTTATGATGCAGGTGCAGTGACTGGCGAGCAATTGATTGCAGGCGTGCCGGGCGTGGAAAAACTCGCCCAATTACAGGTTGAGCAGATTTCTAACATTGCCTCCCAGAATATGAATAGCCAGGTATGGTTCAAACTTGCAGAGCGGATACGGAAGGCATTTGCAAACAATGAAGCAGATGCCATTGTGATTACACATGGAACCGATACAATGGAGGAAACGGCGTTCTTCCTGGATAATGTTATCGGAGATTCCCGCCCCGTAATTTTAACTGGCGCCATGCGGCCCAGCACGGCCATCAGTGCGGATGGTCCTGCCAACATGTATGAAGCCGTGAAGGTCGCGGCAGATCCGCAGGCCCGCGGGCGTGGCGTTCTGGTTGTTTTAAATGATGTAATCCAGTCTGCGCGTGGCGTGAGCAAAATGCACACCACAGAGCTACAAACATTCCATTCTCCAAATCTTGGTCCGACTGGTTATGTTGACCCGGCATCTGTGCGTTTTATTACCGCCGCCCAACCACGCCAGCCTCTTGCTCTTCCGGCAGATCACACCCTCGCGCAGGTACAAATTGTGTATGCCCACGCGGATATGGATGCACAGCAGATTGATGATGCGGTCAAGGATGGCGCGCGTGGTATCGTCATTGCCGGGATGGGAGACGGAAATGTTTCTGATACCGCTTTGGCAGGCATTGAGCGGGCAAGAAAAGCCGGCGTCATTGTCGTGCGTTCCACGCGCGTCGGTAGTGGCATGACGAACCGGAATGTGGAAGTTGATGATGACCGATATGGTCTGATCGCCTCTATGGACCTCAATCCACAAAAAGCACGAATCCTCCTTCAGCTTCTACTCGCTAACGGAAAAACAAAACCTGAAGATATTCAGTTAGCTTTTCAGGCAGGGTTATAAGTCGATAAACTCAAGAAGAAGAGTTTAAAGGCCTGAATAGAAAGTGGTTTGATTGATTTTCCGCAGAGCTCTACGGGTGTGGGCAATCATGAATGGCAATTGCCGTGACCCCGGATTGTAAAACAGTGCGTAAGTCCTGCTCTGTCAGGGCAACGCATCCTTCCGTTGGTGTGCGATCGGGGCGCTGCAGGTGCATGAAGATGGCAGAACCTTTTCCGGGTAGGGCAGGGGTATCATTGTAGCCTATAACAATCACAAGGTTGTATAGGTCATCCTCTCTCCACAAATCTTCATGCCGGGACGCGTTGGGCAGTGTGATGTGCTGGTTGTACACCTCGGACGTGGGGTCATCACACCATCCGTCATCAGGTTTTAGCGCTTCCGTGGGTAAAACAGAGTAGGGGCGGGTAGTTCGGTCGGCACGATAATACACTTTTCTGAGAGTGAACTGGCCCACCGGAGTGGCCATATCTCCCTCATGCTTATGAGGAGTAACGCCGTTTTTGCCGATCACCGCATCCATTATTATGTGCCCGCAATGCAGTTTTGCGTAGCTGCGGCTGTCAGGCATGGGCCACACGTGTATTATCATTCCAATATCTTGCCTCTGTTCATGGCCTGCCATGCGGTTCACGTATCATGTCGCTGCTTACGTTGCGTGAAGATTCGTGGCACGATAGCAAAAGAATAGGTCAGGCAGCCACTTATAGAAGGCTGACACAAGGAGATGGAACCACATGACGGGTGCACGCCCCATTTTGGTTGTTGACGACGATCAGGTTATCCGCCGCGCTTTGACGGAACAGCTACAGGTTGATGGTGAGTTTCTGGTTCAGGAAGCCGCCACGCTGGCAGAAGCACGCGAGAAAATGAAAGGCCCGGATGCCCGGTGTGATGCCATCTTGCTTGATGTCTCATTACCGGACGGCGATGGCAGAGATTTCTGTGCGGAGCTGCGCAAGGAAGGGCTGCGCATGCCGGTGATCATGCTGACCGGCTCGGATGATGAAGCCGACATCGTGCGTGGTCTGGATGCTGGTGCCAACGATTACGTTGCAAAACCCTTCCGCATTGCCGAGCTTCTGGCCCGTCTGCGCGCGCAATTGCGCCTGTTTGAAAACAGCGAAGATGCCGTTTTCTCAATCGGTCCATACACTTTCCGTCCGTCTGCCAAGCTGCTGCTGGAACCGGTTAAAAACCGCCGTATCCGGCTGACGGAAAAAGAAACTGCCATTCTGAAGTTCCTTTACCGTGCAGGCACACGCCCGGTTCCACGGCAGGTGTTGCTGAACGAGGTATGGGGTTACAACGCGGCGGTCACTACCCACACGCTGGAAACCCATATTTATCGCCTGCGGCAGAAAATCGAACCCGATCCGGCCCATGCATCCCTGCTGGTAACCGAAGGCGGTGGCTACCGCCTGAACCCGGAAGTGCTGGCTTAAAACTCCAGCCTTTGCCCATCTGGTCGGCTGTATATACGAGAGAAGCCAACCAGATGGGCAGAGCAAGGTTCTGCCCGTGGGTTATGTCTGTCTTTTTGCAAAGCTGGTGAGCGAGTTCGCGACCATACCGGGCAAAGCGCACGATGCCAGCAGAGCCGCCGTTACAAACAAAAAATATGTCGGCCAGACGTGATAAACAAAGGCCCCGGCAACGCCTCCACCAATAAAGCAGCAGATAATCTGCAAATGCAGCCGTAACCTTTGGGTAATAGTATAGCGGTGTTCTGGCCCAATCTTGTGCCGCCAGGCATCCAGCCAGTCGGCAATTTCCATTCCCAGGTCCGTCAGCATGCCGGTAATGTGCGTTGTCCGCACAACTGAGCCCGAAATGCGGGTAACGGTTGCGTTCTGCAAACCCATGAGAAAACAGAGCGTTAACGCAGGAATAAAGCTGTGTGGGCCAAACAGCATAAAAGCGCTGGCCAGCCCCAGTAAGGCGAGCATGACGGCTTCCAGCAGAATACTAAAGGCATAAGCCGCATGCCAGTGCCGCCTACGCCCACGATTGACCAAAAATGTGCACACGATGGCCCCCAGAACAAAGCTCCCGCTCAGTTCCATGGCACGAAAGCCATCAAGGAGCTTTCCATCCTGCAAATTCAGAGCCATTGCAGAGGCGTTACCCGTCATGTTGGCACAGTAATATCCAAAATCCATAAAACCAGCGACATTTATGGCTCCGGCAATCATGGCCAGAGAACTGCCCAACCGCCGGTTGGTGACAAAATTCCGTTTTTCCTGCTCCTGAAAGAGCATGGTTTCTCCTTATTCATTCCCGCAGTGAAGAGCGGTTGCAAAATATTTGATTTTTTTGACTTTAATGGCAAATCACCTCTTGCCAAACCCTTCGTGATAGATGTATCTAGCCCTCACAAACCGGGTGCGTAGCTCAGCGGTAGAGCATCGCCTTCACACGGCGGGGGTCACAGGTTCAATCCCTGTCGCACCCACCACGGTTTGCCCTAGTTTTCTGCGGGTTACAGAAAACAATCCACAAAATAATAAGCGCCCTATCAGTTTATATCGGACCAGAGCAGTCCGTGGCACCTTGTTCGATCGACTTCGAATATTTTATTTTCCTTCCATTCTTTGCAGAAGGGAGAGGGGATGAGCAAAGCACTCCCTCTGCCAACAACACGCCTCTCTCTCTACAAAACAAGTTGGACCATAATAATTCTAATAATATTAATTGTGTACCAATATATAATTTATTGTTTCCGTAATTTTCTTCGCTTTTTTACTATGAGATAGATTTGGTACAGTTTTCCCCACAAACATACCCATTGCTGCATTGTCGAGAAGAATACTACCGGATGATTTGGAAAAGCGTACGGATTGAATTTTTCCCTGAGGACCAATCCAAATTTTCATTGTTGTATAGCCTTCAATGCCACTTCTGGCTGCTTCCATAGGATAATATATCTGCTCTGACATCCATAAGTCCAAAGGGGTTTGGGGTTGAGGTTTACTAATTGTTGGTGTCGTTTTTTTGTGGTGATGCGCTGGCAATTGCGAATGCTCGAGCTTATAAAAATAATTCGAAGCTATAGTCAAATATTCATAATAAATATCTTGAACGCTTCCATCTGTATTGACGTGTTTTATTTTTTCCAGATTATAAATACTAAGAAATTTTTTTCCCTTAACTTTTGTATGAACTGGACAGTGCGCATCTTTTTCGTCCACTCCGTCTGGTTCTTTGTGGGGCTGATTTACAATAGGGTGGTGGTGTGTTCGCTTATTAAACGCAGGACTATTCGTAACAAATATTTGCATCTGCTGGCGTATAAACTCTGATGCATGCCGGGAATGTTGGATGGACTGACATAATGTACCTGCTTCCAGAACTGCAGATAAATGCTCCGGACGCATAGGATCGGGATTCCAATAGGGAGAACAGGAAGTTTCCGAAAAAATAAAACAAAACAATGCCGTTTTTATAAACGTTTTATTTCTAAATTTGCATTTCATATTATGACATTCTTTGCGTTTATTATTGATTTTGAAAATAAAATTATTAGATTTTTTCATTAACATGCAATCTATATTCCTATTGATTTTAACCTTTCACATTATGAATATCTTTACTCCCTCCTTGTGCCAGAAAATAATCCCCTGCGGCATGGGATGACGATATGTGAAATATGCATTCAATGCTCATATCCCACAACGCTGCGTCAACGGGATGAGCCTTTATCAGTTTGTCGCATGGTATCCACTAAGGCCCAATAAATAACACTGTAGCGGTCTTGAATACCCGTTTTATCGCGCATAGCTGGCTCGCCATCTGGCGGGCCGGCTTGGGTTCCACATGTTAATAACAACGCGGAGACCGGATATAGCCTGAAAAATATGCCAGCATGTCTTTTCAGCTTACAAGATGATCTGTATGGCTAAGGCAGAAGGCATGCCCATGGTAATCCGGGGTAACGCCTACAATATCGTGCGCTGGTAGCTCAGTTGGTTAGAGCGGGCCGCTCATAACGGCTTGGTCGCGGGTTCAAGTCCTGCCCGGCGCACCATATTTTCATTCGGTTTTTGTATCTGGCACCATGCATCTATTTTCCGTTTTATCGGACAGGCGCTTAAAGCCCACATTCCGCCGGCATTGGACCGGTTCTTTCGCTTCAAAATACCTCTGGTTTGCCTAACCTGTCTCATATCTGAAACAGGTTAGGTTTTTTGCTACAAACATCTGTGAGCACGGCCATATCAACTGTGGCAATTTCTGGGTGCTTCCTGTTCATCAAACGAAATTGGCTGTGGACAGGGGCGGTGTAGCGGCCTGCCTTCCATGTTTCGGGCCGACTGAACACATTCAGAGAGAAACACAACATGCGAGAGAGTAATAAGGGGTTATTTTCAATTATAACCTCAGCCTTACTGGCTCTGATCGGGCTTTTCCTGTTTTTTGGTGGGGCAGAACTGCTCTTCTTGGGCGGATCCTGGTTCTATATTCTGGCGGGCGGCGTTATGCTGGCGGCAGCTTTCAGTGGTTTTAAAAACCCAAAGCTTGCCAGCCGCCTGTACGCAGCCCTGCTGCTGGTAGCAACGGTCTGGTCCCTTATTGAAGTCGGCTTCAATATCTGGGGGCTGGAAGTTCGTCTGTTTACGCTCATTGGCCTTGGAGCATGGCTCCTGCTGCCATGGGTCTGGCGTACAGGGGCAGACTGGCTGACCGACAAGCGTGAAGTGCTGGGGGCAGTTGCCGTTTCCACTCTTGTGGTTGTGGCTAGCTGCTTTGCCTCTTACTCCATTAACGGTACGGTACCGGCTGATCGCATGGCCGCGCAGGGGCAGACTGATCTTGCTGCCAATGGTGTAGCAGATGCAGACTGGTCAGCTTATGGCCGCACTGTTGGGGGGGACCGCTACTCTCCCATCGGGCAGATCACTCCCGCCAATATCAGCCATCTCAAACGTGCATGGATGACCCGTACGGGCGACGTGCAGCAGGATGGTGAGGGCACCGTTGCCGGGCCAGATCAGGGGCATGAGTTCAATCTGGAACTGACCCCGATCAAGGTGGGTGACACACTTTACATGTGCACCCCCCATAGCTGGGTGATGGCTGTGGATGCCCTGACCGGGAAGGTCAAATGGAAGTTTGACCCCAAGCCTGCAACGGCTGATCTGGATAAAAACGTGTATCTGGCCTGCCGTGGTGTTTCCTACTACCATGTCCCGGACGAAATTCAGACCAGCTGCCGCAACCGCATCTACTCCCCCGTGGCAGACGTGCGTATGGTTGCTGTGAATGCCGAAACCGGCCAGCCGTGTGATGATTTCGGCGACCATGGCTTTATCTCCCTGCGGGATTACCTTGGCCACGTGCCACATGGTTTCCACTTTGTGACATCGCCCCCCATGGTGGCCAAAAACCGCCTGATTACCGGTGGCTGGATTTTTGATAACCAGGCCAATTTTGAACCTTCCGGTGCCATTCGCGCATTCAACGCCACTACAGGTGCCATTGAATGGGCATGGGACGTTGGCCACAACCCCGAAACATGGAAACCCGGCCCGAACGATGTGCTGACGCGTGACACCCCGAATGCCTGGGGCGTTTACACGGCTGACCTTGATCTGGGGCTGGTTTACATTCCTACCGGCAACTCTCCGCCAGACAACTGGGGGGGCTCGCGCCGTCCGTTTGACGATGCTTCTTCCAGCGCCACGGTTGCTCTGGATATTGAAACCGGTGAACGTCGCTGGATTTACCAGACCGTGCATCATGACCTGTGGGATATGGATATTCCTTCCGGCCCATCCATGGTGGACCTGCCCGGCCCGAATGGGGAAAGCATTCCCGCTCTGGTCCAGAGCACCAAGCGTGGCGAATTCTTTGTGCTTGACCGCCGTACGGGCCAGCCTGTTCCCGGTTATCCGGTTGCGGAAAAACCCGTACCCACGGCCGGGCATGTCGCAGATGACCGCGTATCGCCCACCCAGCCATATCCCACGGCCATGCCCTCCCTTACGCCGCCGGATCTGAAAGAATCTGACATGTGGGGCGCAACCCTGCTGGACCAGATGATCTGCCGCATCCAGTACCGTCAGTCTGCTTATGATGGGCAGTTTACGCCGCCGCATCTGGGCCAGACCACCATTGTCTATCCCGCGTTCTATGGCGTTGTGGACTGGCAGGGTATTACCATTGACCCGCAGCGCAAGCTTCTGCTGGCCAATGCAAGCTACCTGCCGTTCCGTATCCGTCTGGAAAAACGCCAGACGCTGGAAGGCCCCGGCACCCTGCCGAAATGGGACGGTAAAGGCGAGGAACCCGCTGCCAAAGGCGATGCACTATCTGTTTCGCCTGACTATGGCACGCCGTACATTGCCTACACCAACCCCTGGCTGAATCCGCTGCAGATCCCCTGCAAAGGGCCGGTCTGGGGCACGCTGACCGCGATTGACCTTGTCACCAAGAAGATCGTCTGGCAGCACCCGGTTGGCACCACGCGGGATACAGGGCCTTTCCGCACCCACAACAACCTGCCACTGCCTACAGGCATGTATAACATTGGCGGGAACATTGTGACCAAAGGCGGCGTGGTGTTCATGGGCGCCACAGCAGACGATTACCTGCGTGGTTTTGACCTCTCCACAGGTCAGGTCATCTGGCAGGACCGTCTGCCAGCAGGTGGTCAGGCAACCCCCATGTCTTATGAGGCAGGCGGCAAGCAGTACGTTGTGATTGCTGCAGGTGGCCACGGGGGCCTTGGTACCCGTAGCGGTGATTATATCATCGCCTACACGATCGATGGCGCACAGGGCACCAAAGCCCAGTAACGCGCCTTCCATGCGGGGCTCCTGATTTTTCTGGAGCCCCGTTTCTTTTTTGAATACGGAAATCCTTCTGATGCGTCTGACAGAAAAGCCGGAGCGGCTGCGCTCTTTGCTTCGCCTCGTCATACCCGGTGTGGTTCTGCTTTATGCGTCTCCCGCTCACGCTGCGGATGTGACACTCGGCATTATTGGCCCGCACGAATATGATCTGCCGGTCGATTTCAAACCCTTTAACGTGCTGGTGCAGTATGGGGATGGAAATGCTGCGGGCAGCACATATAACAGCCTGGGCCAGCGGCAAGCCCGTGGTGGCAGCCATACATGGGCGGGCATGACCAAATATGTGCATTTCCGCAGTTTTGAAGCCATTCCCCACGTAGGTTTTGCTTTTGAGCTGATCCAGTCCGAGAGTTATTCTCTGGCGAATGGCACGGATTATGGGGGGCTGGGGCCAACCATTGTAGGGCCAGCGGCGTGGTTCAAACCCAATGCGCACAGCACCTTTGGCATACAGACCTTTATGCAGACGCCAGAAGGGACCCGTGATGCAACATCCCCTCATTACTGGTCCAATATTTCCAGCTTTATATTTGACTATGAATGGGAACACTTCAGCTTCGATGGGGATGCCGGCACCGTTGTAGGCTCAACAAAACATGTAAAGGGTGCCCATAGTTATTCACCCGGCGTGGTGTTTTACTCCAATTTACGCTTCAGCTGGAAAGCAACTCAAAAACTGGAACCGTTTGTTGCGTTTGACTGGCAGAATGTAACCGGCACATACGACAATTCGGCCAAACGCTACCTTGATGATTCCAATAGCAGGGAAACAACATTGGGGCTGGGGTTGATGTATAACATTTCCAAGCATTTTTCGGTGACTGGCCGTTATTCGCACTCCCTCGAGGCGCGCAATACGCCCGAAACCAACGCGTATTATGTGAAGTTTGTCTACCTTTGGTAAAAGAAATGCATAAGCAACATCCCACCCTTTCACGTTGAGGTAAAATTTTCTTTAAATCTTGTTATAATGTGCAGTATCATGCCGACCGGGTTCAGGCCTCACATCTTTGTCGCACACGCAAAGGATAGTACGGGTTAACTGGTGGAAGACTGCATGAATGGCAACCAGAGCAGGGCAAGAATAGCGGAAGACGATATTCTGCCACACCCGGTGCACGAGAGAACTCCAGCGACAAGCGATACCTGTATCCAGCAGTCATGGGAGCGATGTGCCTCTGCCTATAATCTGGACCCCTCACAGGGATGGATAGCCGATGTGTTATCCGGGGCAGAATTCAGACAGGTCAGTGGGCGTTCATCCCTCTTGCTAAAATCTGCCATGGGGGAGATGCGGCGGCTTTTTGAGCTGGTGCAGGGCATGGGTCTTATGGTGCTACTGGCGGACCCGGATGCAACCATTCTGGCCCGCTGCGTGGACGAAACCCATTTGTCAGTCTGCCGCAGGCTCCATTTGCGCAAAGGAGCTATCTGGCATGAATCCGCCGCAGGCACGAATGGTGTTGGCACATGTGTAAAGGAAAAATGTCCTATATTTCTGGGGCAGGGGGAACACTGGCGGTTCTGCTTTTCACTTCTGGCGAGCTATGCGGTTCCGCTTTTTGATGCTCAGGGGCATGTAGCGGGAGCCCTAAATCTGGCTGCCCCCAGTGGGAACAGCACCAGACCCTACGCCGCGCTAGTTATGGATACTCTGCTGCAGTCAGGCCGCCGCATAGAAGAACACCTTTTTCGTGAACATTATGCAGGCCAGAAAATCCTGACCCTTGGCCCAGCCGAAGGATGCTCCTCCCTACTCGTCGCCCTGAATGGCGATGGAGATGTGACCGGAGCAACACATGCCGCCCGCCTGATGATGGGATGGACGGATGACATGATCAAAGACCACCCCAACCTGCTGACAGAGCTGGAATCAGGTTCCGAAATAAGCCTGCAAAAAGCGGAAGAAAGCGTAGTCAGGTCCGCACTGGCGGCCAGCCACGGCAATGTGGCCGCCACAGCCCGTAGTCTGGGTATTAGTCGGGCGACCCTTTACCGCAAAATGAAGGGGCTGCACATTCAGTAGCTCTGTGTGGTGTTCAGTGCTGCCCGCTTGCCTCTACGGGAAAATCAAAAACAACGACTTTTTCCAGATACGGTGCGGCAAACGCTTTAAAGGCGTCATGCGCAGGATCAAAATAACGTGGATCGGTTACAATTGGGCGCCCAACGTAAAAATTACGGTCTCCCTCGGACCGGAAGGTCACCAGATAAGCCTGTTCCAAGCCAATATCCGCATTTTCTCCACTGATCTGTGGCCCGGTTTCAATCGAGAGAACCGGCGTTGAGCCATCTGAACGACGGGAAAGGTGGCGCAGTGCAATGAAGCGTTTTGTAACCTCATTGCGCTCAGCTTGTGTTGTTCGTGGGTTAAAGCGAAACATAACCATATGCCGCACTAAACCGGGCTTGAAGTCCGGGGCAGTAAAACGGGCTGCGCCGGTTATATGCGCTTCATTACGGATTTGCTGCGCCGCTTTGCTCAACTCTGGCGCGGCCAGAACTGGCCGTGCCAGCATACCGAATGCCGCCAAAGACATAAAGCTGACACTCAGCGCCAAGCGCACT
The DNA here is from genome assembly GCF_011516925.1 of Acetobacter fabarum. Taxonomy (GTDB): domain Bacteria; phylum Pseudomonadota; class Alphaproteobacteria; order Acetobacterales; family Acetobacteraceae; genus Acetobacter; species Acetobacter fabarum. The sequence continues at coordinate 14,371 of NZ_WOTG01000006.1, read as the reverse complement.
ATTCTGCTTTTTAATCTCGTGCGGCACACAGTCATCATAAATTACAGAGCAATCAGGGAGCCGGGTTGGAGTGAACCTGATGGATCGCGTTTATTTTTGCTTCCAATTCAGGAGTAATCACCAGATCCAGAGAACCAAGAATGGTTTCAAGCTGCTCTATGCTGGTTGCACCAATAATATTGGACGTAACAAATGGCCGGCTTGTTACAAAAGCGATAGCCAGTTGCACCGGGTTTAGCCCTTCCTGCCGGGCGAGGTCCATGTAAGCACAGATTGCCTCGTCCACACCGGGTTTTTCGTAACGCTGAGCACGATTAAAAAGGGTCGTACGCGCACCGGGCGGCCGGGCACCATCCAGATATTTACCCGTCAGGTAACCTTGGGCGAGGGGGGAGTAGGCCAGAAGCCCCACACGCTCACGCAGAGCCATTTCTGCCAGCCCGATTTCGAACGTACGATTGATCAGGTTGTACGCGTTCTGAATGGATGCAACACGCGGCAGACCGGTTTTGGAAGCTGCCAGAAAACTGGCAACACCCCATGCTGTCTCGTTGGAAAGGCCGACATGGCGGATTTTCCCTTCAGCTACAAGGTCACCCAGCACGCTCAGTGTTTCCTCCACCGGCACGGAATCATCTGGCGGGAGGTCCTTGAACGTGGTCCCGCCTTCTCCAAACAAGCCAATGGTGCGGTCGGGCCAATGGAGCTGGTACAGGTCAATATAATCCGTGCCCAGACGGCGCAGGGAACCTTCCAGAGCATAACGGATCTGGCGGGGGGTCAGGCGCGCCTGCTCACCACCCGGCCGATACCACGGGGATGATGAACGCCCCACAACCTTGCTGGCAATAACCAGTTTATCGCGTCCGCCCCGGGCTTTAAGCCAGTTGCCGATAATGGTTTCCGTTGCGCCATATGTCTCGGCCCGCGGCGGAATGGCGTAAAGTTCGGCTGTGTCGATAAAATTGATACCCCGCTCCAGCGCCAGATCAAGCTGGGCATACCCTTCAGTCTGCGTGTTCTGCTGGCCGAAGGTCATTGTACCAAGGCAGAGTTCACTCACCATAATGCCAGTACGGCCAAGTTCGCGTTTGTTCATGTTATGCCTATTGGATAGAGGGTAAAATGATTTTGGCATCATGGAAGATAACATGCGCCAGAACAAGGGGAGGGGAGCATAATGAAAATAAATATTAAAAATTACGCAATGAGTAATGAGAATATTATAATAACTTAATATCCGTGTTGAAATTTGGGATAAGACCAATTACAGTTGCCGCTCTGATTGTAAATATTTTGGAGGAACGCATGCTCACTCTTGAATGTCTTGGCAATGTGAAGTCTCCTGTGCATTTACCAGACTATAACCCGCTGGATATTAAGGCAGGTATTGTTCATTTTGGTGTTGGTAATTTTTTCAGGGCGCATGAAGCATTTTATATTGATAAAATCCTCAAGACAGAACCAGACTGGGGCATTATCGGCGTTGGCCTGACAAAAGGTGACCATTCCAGCAAAAAAGCCGCATTGTTCCATGCGCAGGATTGCCTGTATTCCTTGACCGAATGCGCTCCAACGGGGGATCGTTCCGTGCGGATCATTGCCGCATTGCGGGATTACCTGCTTGCCCCTCAAAACCCACAAAAAGTGCTGGAGCATTTAAGCAATCCCGATATCCGCATCGTGTCCATGACCATAACTGAAGGTGGTTATAATATTAACGAAACCACCGGCATGTTCGACCTGAGCAATCCGGACGTGCAAAGCGACCTGCAAAACCCCGAAAACCCACAAACCGTTTTTGGGTATGTTGTGGAAGGTCTGCGCCGCCGGCGCGCTGCGGGAACAAAAGCGTTTACCATCATGTCCTGCGATAATCTGCGGCATAATGGCGATGTTGCCCGAAAGGCTTTTCTTGGTTTTGCTCAGGCGCGTGACCCGGAACTGGCCGACTGGATTGCGCAGAATGCCACGTTCCCCAATGCCATGGTGGACCGCATTACCCCAACCGTTACAGCAGATATTGCCAAAGCCCTAAATACTGCCAGCGGGTTGGAAGATGATCTGCCTGTGGTGGCGGAGGACTTCCACCAATGGGTGCTGGAAGATAACTTTGCCAATGGCCGGCCAGACCTGGCCAAAGCCGGCGTGCAGTTTGTAACCGATGTTACGGATTATGAGCACGTTAAAATCCGCATGCTCAATGCCTCTCATATCATGCTCAGTTTTCCCGCTATTCTGTTGGGTTATGCGCACGTGGATCAGGCGGTAAAAGACGTCGCACTCAAGCAGAATGTGGAAAACTTTTTAACCCGGGATGTTATTCCAACTCTCAAAGCGCCGCCCGGTGTAAGCTTGCAGCATTATATGCAAAGTGTCCTAAGCCGTTTTTCCAACCCCGCCATGGCCGATCAGACCTTGCGCATTGCCAGTGATGGCTGTGCAAAAATTCAGGTTTTCTGGACACAAACAGTCCGCGATCTGCTCCTTGGCCACAAAGACTGCTCCCGCATTGCTTTTGGCATGGCCGCGTATCTGGAAATGCTGCGAGGCATCAATGCGCAGGGGCAGACTTATACAACGTCTGAACCAGCCTACACGGCGGAGCAGGAAGCCCTTGTGCATTCTGATGATTATGCCGCAGGCTTAAAGCTGCCTGCGTTCGATGCATGGAGGGATTTGGAGAGTTCTGCCTTGGATCAAAAGGTCATTGAGCTGCGTAAAATTATACGCACCCAGGGTGTTCTGGCGGCTCTGGCAACATTGCCCACCTAACGCCCGCATAAGCAAAGCCTGTGTGTGCGGTTTAACGCATACACAGCAGACTACTGGCGGGCAGAGAGAACCTTTTTTCACGGAGTGCTCCCTCTGTTCGCATCAGCCCTCCAAACGCATAGATAACCTTTTCCCAAGGGTTCCCACATTCGCGTTATACCGTGGAACCGTCTGATTTGCAGGCCGTTGGGGTAGCATGTATCAAATGCCCCTTCATGCCAATCGAAGCCAGAGCAATGCGCTCTCTCCACCACATATAGGGGGTGGACTTTCGTTGTGTCCCCATGATGCCGCGTGGCATATGGCTGGCATCACGCTTCAAAAACAATGAAAACATATCACCCCAAAGGGGCTGTTTGTCTGGAACGTTACAGTGGGAGCGGCAGAAGATGACAGAAACATACACGCTGCAAGACATAAGCATTGGCATAGACGCGACCGGCACGCGGCAGGAAGCTGATTCCATGGGCACAATTGATGTGCCTGCCAACCATTACTGGGGGGCGCAGACACAGCGCAGTCTGGTGCATTTTTCCATTGGGCAGGACCGGATGCCCATAGAGCTTTGCCGTGCTTATGGCATTGTTAAAAAAGCTGCAGCACAGGTCAATCTGGCAGATAACCGGCTCCCCAACTGGAAGGCCGCCGCAATTATTCAGGCAGCGGATGAGGTAAGCTCTGGCCTGCTAGATGCCGAGTTCCCGCTTTTTGTCTGGCAGACAGGCTCGGGCACTCAGACAAATATGAATGTGAATGAAGTTATTGCCAACAGGGCCATTCAACTCCTAGGTGGGCAGGTTGGCTCCAAAACGCCCGTGCACCCCAATGATGATGTGAATATGGGGCAGTCGAGCAATGATTCATTCCCCACAGTCATGCATGTTGTCACATTGCTTGAAATAGAAAATACCCTTGTCCCGCAGGTAGAGGCGCTTATTGCTAGTATCCGGGCCAAAGCCGATATGTGGAACGCCGTAGTCAAAATGGGCAGAACCCACTTGCAGGATGCCGTGCCCCTAACGGTAGGGCAGGAATGGTCTGGCTGGGCACAGCAACTTGAAACCACGCTGAATACGCTCCGTGCAGCCCGAGCGGATCTGGCTGAACTGGCGGCCGGTGGCACGGCTGTTGGTACGGGCCTGAACGCCCCCAAGGGCTTTGGCAAGGCAATTGCCGAACATATTGCTGTTTTGACCGACAAGCCCTTTGTAACAGCCCCCAATAAATTTTCTGCTCTGGGCGGGCTGGACGCCATGGTGCGCGCATCGGCCGGGCTGCGTGGCCTTGCTGTAGCATTAATGAAGATTGCCAATGATATGCGGTGGCTCGGTTCCGGTCCGCGGTGTGGGCTGGCAGAACTTAACCTGCCGGAAAATGAACCAGGGTCTTCCATCATGCCCGGCAAGGTTAACCCCACACAATGTGAAGCCCTGATCATGATTGCAACGCAGGTGTTGGGGAATGACGCTACGGTTGCGTTTGCGGGTGCTCAAGGCAATTTTGAATTAAATGTCATGCGGCCAGTCATTGCCGCAAATGTGTTGCATGCGATCCGTATTCTGGCTGATGGCTGCAAAAACTTCAGAGTCTTTTCCGTTGAAGGAACAACCCTGAACGAACGCAACATCAAACATTACGTGGAAGTCTCGGTGATGCTGGTTACAGCACTCAGCCCCGTTATCGGGTACGACAAAGCATCTGCCATTGCTCACCGGGCCATGGCGCGGAATGAGACACTTAAAGAAGCAGCCCTGGCTTCAGGCGTAAGTGAAACAGTTTTTGATCAGACTGTGAACCCGAGCAAAATGGTCGGGAATGGCCTTGCTGGGGCTTAAAATCTGCTCGTAACAGCACGGTCAAACGGCTTGGCTACCTAAATCACCAAAGCTTGATGCATATCATTGCGGTGTGATCGTACTGGGGAGCAACTTCGGCCTTGTTGAAAGACAAAACTTCTTGGCGGAAGTGGGAAAGGGAGGTGTAGAGCCTCCCTTTCTTTTTGTGTTCGATGCTTTTTAACCTGTAATCAGGCTGTTTGCTGGGCTCCGTGGAAATCGGCCGATCTGGATTGTTTTTTCTTTTTTTCCAGCATTTCAGTATGCCGGTGCGCTTCGGGCGAAATGCGCAGGCACAGGGTCAGCACCCCCGCCAGGAGATAAAGACCAGAAAAGCTCCAGATCACACCTTCCAGCCCCATCCCGAACCAGGATTCACAAACGCTGACAACCGCAGGCCCCACCCAGGTGCTAGCACCAGCGCCCAACCCCAGAATGGAGAGGGCCGCAGCCTTTTCCTTTGGGCAGATCAGGGGCATCAGGCCGGACATAGGCACAAATGCAGCAACGGTGCCCCCATAAACAAAGCCCGCAATTGCCGCCAGTGTGAAGTTACCGGGGTACCACAATGGGACGTAATAAAAGAGGGGAATGGTCACGCAGCAACCAACGCACCCGCCAATGGCAATAACAAACCGGTGGCCAAGCTTGTCAGCCAACATCCCGGCGACAAGGTTGAACAGAATGTTGCCAAGGAAGATCAGCGAAAGCAGGTCCAGCCACTGCGACTGGGAGAAGTGAAGCTGATCCACAAAAAAAGCAGGCATAATAGCCAGAAAGGCATATTCGGATGATGTGTTAATGGTCCGAATAATGCCGGAAACCAGCGTTTTGGGCTCACGCCACATGATGCTGACAGACCCGAAGAAAACCTGCTTTTTATCAGCATTGGCAGCAATCAGCGGTTTGGATCCAATGGGCTCATTAACCAGCAGCAGGGCTATCAGACCACCAATAATCACCAGCCCCAAAGAGCACCAGAAAGTCGCTAGCTCCCCTATGTAAGGAATGGTGTAGCGCGCAAACTGTGACCCAAGGGTTGGCAGGCCCGCAGAAAAGGAAAACCAGAACCAGCCCGCAGCAGAACCCAGCATCCGTGCAGGGGTGGCAGCCGCAATCCAGACCAGAAACCCATACGCAAACAGCGGATAGGCAAACCCACGCAGCGTATAGAACAGCAGAGTCATGGACAGGTTATCCGGCCCTAGCCCCAAAGACAGAAAACCCACTTCCAGCAATGCCCAGAGCAGCAGGCCTGCCCACATGGTACGACGTGGCCCAAACAGATCGGATAATGGCCCCGCCAACCATGCAGAGAGCATGACGGTAACACCATACGTTGTGAACATAAGGTTCACATCACCCTGACTGTGCCCATGGTGGAGCATGTACGTGTCAAGGTATCCGGCTTCCACGCCATCGCCGACCATAAACAGAAGCAGACCGACAAAACCAAAAAAGAGTGGTTTAGGTATGCCCAAAAAGGCGGCAAGACCACGCGATTGCATGGATGACTGAGGGCTTGTCTCTGGCAAGACGCTCTCTCCTTATATAATTTTTGCAGCCTGCTATGGTTGAGCTACACCCTAAGGAGCAAGGGAAGCAGGCATGCGTGATGCTGGCCCGGAATATAATTCAACGGGCTATGAAGATACGGGCACGAAAACGAGATCGCGCATCACGGGGACAAAAGCACAGTTGCGTGCTGTTGCAGTAATTTATAACGGTAGCACACTATCGTTTCAAGATATTTTTTATAAATACATATGCAAATAAAGAATATTATTTTCAATAATCATTCGATATGACAATTATAATGAATTATACTATAAGTAAATGCCTATGTTTTTATTGATTAACGTGCGAATGAATTTTTGAAAGTCGAATTGATTTTTTTTTTGACATCGCCAAAAAACATAGGAGCAAAAAACAACGCAGCCGTGCCTCCCTCCATCAAAATAAGAGAGGCTGCGGTGTATTTTTTACAATTCAAATAAAGAAATAAAAAACAACTACTTTAAATTGTGAGTTTTTTCTTCCAATTTCATCAAATCGGAAACCATTTTATTAATGGGAGTAGTCCAGTCAAATGGTTGTGGCTGCTGGTAGATACGCAGATTACTGTACCACGGCGAATCTGTTCGGCCGGAAAGCCAGCGCCAGCACTGGTCAAAACGTGAGAGCATCCATACTGGTTTACCCAACCCTGCTGCCAGATGCACAACGGATGTATCAACAGAGATCACCATATCCAGATTAGCAATCAGCGCTGCTGTATCATCAAAATTATGCAGAAGATTGGCATGGTTAACCAATTTCATGCCCGCAGGCGGGGCTTTGGCCTGAATGCTTTTTTCCCCAACCTGCAAACTGTAAAACAGAATATTGGGCACCTGTGCCAAGGGGGCCATACTTTGCAGGTTTATGGACCTACGCTGATCCACAAACTCCACGTAACGAACCTCCCGGTGGGGCGAGCCTGCCCATACCAGACCAATTTTTAGTGTGGGTACCGCGGACATAAAGAACAGGTCTTTATCCAGACGAGCCTTCCAGTCAGCAACTCTAGTTGGGTCAGGAGTAAGGTAACCGCTGGCCAGCGGAATTGTATCCAGCGTTGTGCCCAGCAGATATGGCAAACTCCCAACCGAACATTCCAGATCGTGGGGAGGGGCTACATCATCGACGGTAATAAACAGCTGCTCGGGGAATGAGCGCTGCAGAAGGGTCAATAACTCCTTGCGGACTTTGACAATAATGCTACCGCCCCGTTGGGCTGCATACGGAACATAGCGTACAAAATGCAGCATATCTCCAAACCCACCTTCCGTGTGGATAAGCAGAGTCTTGCCAACAAAAGACTCTCCATTCCACACCGGGCCTTGCAGGTTATGCTTGCCGATGATGTTGCTGTTCCACCGCCATTCATACGCTTTAAAACCTTCCTGATAATCCCCGTGTGCCAGAAGGGAGAGCGCGTGATTGGTCCGGTTTTGTCCGTTTTCTGGCTCTATCTGAATAGCCGCGTTATGAAAGTTCAAGGCAAGTTCATGCCGCCCCTGACAATCCAGCGCCACGCCCAGATTACTGAGCGCGAGTGCATGCTGAGGTTGCAGTGTCAGACACTGTTTATAAGCTTCAATGGCAGCGTTATAATCTTGTAATTCAAACAGGACATTCCCAAAGTTTGACCACGCATCAGGCATATCCGGTTTCATACGCACGGCACGGGCAAGAAGGGGCTTGGCTGTTTGGAACTCTCCCAACGCACACAACAGCCCACCATAATTGCTCAGGGCGTAAGCATTGTCCGGGTCCTGTTCTAGCGCCACTTTATACGCGGCAACTGCTTCGTGCATACGATTGGCACGTTGGAGTGCCACAGCATCCATGACTTGAGCATCTGACAAAGCGGATGGTTCAGAAAAAGAATGCTCTGGCATGATCATCCAACCCAGCTTTAATTAAAACCGACACAAACCCTAATGCGCCAGATCACTACGTGATCACAGACAAGCACAAGACAGCTCTCTGCAATATGGCTGAACAGGCCTATTGCAGAGGAGAATAGTCAGAGCGGCTTTACAAACCCGACCAGTTTTTCGGCTTCGGCAACAATTGGTTCGGCAATAGCCTGTGCACGCTGTGCACCATTATGCAGCATTTGCACCAGATGCGTTTCGTCTTGCAAAAGCTGGCTGGTTTTTAGCGCAATCGGGGCAATCTCGTTGACAACCACCTCTGTTAAAGCCGCTTTGAACGGACCAAACCCTTGCCCCTGATGCAAATCCAGAACCTGCTGCACGGTCTTACCAGACAAAGCGGCGTAAATGGAAACCAGGTTTCTGGCTTCCGGACGGTCTGCCAGACCAGAAGGGTCTTCTGGCAGTACGCCAGTATCCGTTTTGGCACGCCTGATTTTTAACGCAATGGTGTCCGCATCATCGGTCAGCTCAATCCGGCTCTGGGCTGAAGGGTCCGATTTGGACATCTTTTTTGTCCCATCGCGCAGGCTCATGACACGCGCCGCCTCTGGCGGGATAAGCGCTTCTACCTGTGGAAAAAATTCGACGCCATAATCATGGTTGAACTTCTGGGCAATATCATTGGTCAGTTCCAGATGCTGCTTCTGGTCCTCACCTACGGGTACCCGGGTTGCCTTGTAAGCCAGAATGTCGGCAGCCATCAGGTTAGGATAAACATAAAGACCGGCAGAATGGTTTTCTCTGTCTTTCCCTGCTTTATCCTTGAACTGCGTCATACGGTTCAGCCAGCCAAGCCGGGCGACACAGTTAAAAATCCACGCCAGACGCGCATGCGCCGAAACAGCGGACTGATTGAACAGAATATGGCGCTGGGCATCAATGCCGGATGCCAGCAGAATGGCTGCCTGCGTAAGCGTATGTTCGCGCAGTTTGGCGGGCTCCTGCCAAACCGTAATGGCATGCATATCCACAAGGCAGAACACACATTCATGGTCAGCCTGCAGGTTAACCCAGTTCCGAATTGCTCCCAGATAATTGCCAAGCTGAGGAACACCCGAGGGCTGAATGCCAGAAAAAATACGTTGCATACGGAGTTATCGCTACTGTCTGTAAAAGGGGAAAGAAAAACCATTCGGCACGCTGCATTTTTTACAAAATACAGCAACAAGGCGACAAAAGTAGATTAGTCTACAAAATGGCTTATGCGTTTTTGCTTTGTGTAAAGTGATATAGCTGCCGGATCAAAACCCATAGTATTGCACCAGTTTTGCAACTAACACCCCATGGGCAATCATAGCCGGGAGGGGAAGGGGCTTTCCTGCTGTAAAAACCCGCTCCACCTTGCCCCAAAAGCGTTCCCTCTCAGCAGAATACACCACAAGAGGAAGGGAACGCCCTAGGCACGGCACAATGCACACCAAATATTACGGCGTGTTATGCGTATGCTCGACCCCAAGCAACTGGATGCGGAAGACCAGAGGGCTATCCGAGGGAATGACCCCCATGGACCGGTGCCCATAGCCCAACTCCGGCGGCACATACAGCATCCAGGTATCCCCCACATGCATCAGCGGCAGAGCTTCCATCCAGCCTTGCACCAGACCGTCCAGAGGCATCTGCATATAGGCACCGTTGCCATGCTGGTCAGAGCCGTCAAAGATGGAGCCATCAGGCAGACGGCCTTCGTAAATCAGCATCATCACATCCCCTTTACGGGGCTGTTCACCATCCTTGGGGCCAGATTCCAGCACTTTATAAGCCAAGCCATCTTTTAGCACCGTAACGCCCGGTTGCGAGCGCAGCTTTGCCATCTGCTGCGCTGGCGTCAGTTCTGCTTCTTCCGCCTTATGGCCACCGCAGGCGGTGAGCGAAAAGGCCAGGCTGGCCGCAAGTATGCTTGGAACAAGAGAAAATCGACGGGACATGGTACTGATGTGCTCCCTTACAAAATTCAGAAAAAGTGGCGCTTAGAGCGCGCCACCTTTACGGCCGATCTGCGCTCCCAGTCTCAGGCGCAACGCGTTCAGCTTGATAAAGCCCTGAGCGTCTTCCTGATTATAAGCGCCTTCATCGTCCTCGAATGTCACAACGCGGGTATCATACAGGCTGTTGGGGCTTTCACGACCCACACAAATCACATTGCCCTTATACAGCTTCAGCCGCACCCGCCCGGTTACGGAATGCTGGGAGGCATCAATCAGAGCCTGCAGCATACGACGTTCAGGGGAGAACCATAGGCCGTTATACAGGATGGAAGCATAGCGCGGCATCAGGCTATCTTTAAGATGCATGGCTTCACGGTCCAGAGTGATGGACTCAATGCTCCGATGTGCCGTGAGCAGAATTGTGCCACCGGGCGTTTCGTACACACCACGGGACTTCATGCCCACAAAGCGGTTTTCCACCAGATCAAGCCGACCGATACCATTGGCTTTGCCCAGTTCATTCAAACGGGCCAGCAACGTTGCTGGGGAGAGAGCCTCACCATTAATGGCTACCGGGTCACCGCTTACAAAGTCGATGGTAATTTCTGTCGCACGGTCAGGTGCTGCTTCTGGTGCAATGGTCCGCTGGAAAACAATTTCCTCGGGTGCAACAGCCGGATCTTCCAGCATTTTACCTTCGGAGGAAGAATGCAGCAAATTGGCATCAACCGAGAACGGGGCTTCGCCGCGCTTGTCCTTGGCGATGGGGATCTGGTTTTCTTCAGCAAAGGACAGAAGACGGGTACGGGAGGTCAGGTCCCATTCACGCCAGGGGGCAATAACCGTAATGTCGGGTTTAAGGGCGTAATAAGCCAGTTCAAACCGGACCTGATCATTACCCTTGCCCGTAGCCCCGTGGGCAACGGCATCTGCGCCAACAGCTTCAGCAATTTCAATCTGGCGCTGCGCAATAAGGGGGCGGGCAATGGATGTGCCCAGCAGGTACTGGCCTTCGTACAGGGTGTTGGCACGGAACATCGGGAAGACAAAATCCTTCACGAATGTCTCGCGCAGGTCTTCCACAAAAATTTCCTTAACCCCGAACATCTCGGCTTTTTTGCGGGCGGGTTCCAGTTCCTCGCCCTGCCCAAGATCGGCCGTAAAGGTCACGACTTCGCAGCCATAGGTCTTTTGCAGCCATCTCAGGATAACGGACGTATCAAGCCCGCCCGAGTAAGCCAGAACAACCTTTTTAACGTCTTTTTTGGCGGAAGTCGCGCCCATGCACCAATCTCCTGATCACTCTGAATAACAGGTTTGCCTTTCTCCTATCACCGAGAAAGCCCCGGAGCCAGAGCGCTTTCCTGATGAAGCCGCGTTCTGGCCGGAAAAAAGTATGTTTTTATGCAGATGGCGTGTTTCTTGCTCTCTCGCTGGCCGTTTTCAACTGCCCACAAGCAGCCAGAATATCGCGACCACGCGGCGTACGAATGGGGGAGGCAAAGCCTGCATCCATCACAATTTGTGCAAACCTGTTCTGCTGTTCACGCGTGGAGGGGCGGTAGTCGCTGCCCGGCCAGGGGTTAAATGGGATCAGGTTCACCTTGGCAGGGATATCAGAAATCAGCCGGACCAGTTCACGCGCATCGGCTTCGCTATCGTTTACGCCGCGCAGCATGATGTATTCAAAGGTGATGCGGCGCGCATTGCTCGCAGCCGGGTAACGGCGGCACGCGGCCAGAACCTCTTCAATCGGATATTTACGGTTGAGAGGAACAATTTCATCACGCAGATCATTCCGCACGGCATGCAGGGAGACCGCAAGGTTGATCCCCAGTTCATCCCCGCAGCGGTCCATAAGCGGCACCACACCGGATGTGGAAAGTGTAATACGCCTGCGGGAAAGGCCAATCCCTTCGCCGTCCATGATAATGCGCATGGCTTTGGCAATGTTTTCGTAGTTATACAGAGGCTCGCCCATACCCATCAACACTATGGTTGAGAGCAGGCGAGGGGTATCCCCCTTGGGGCTTGGCCATTCACCATAGGAATCCCGCGCAGCCATAAACTGGCCCACAATTTCGGCCGCACCAAGGTTGCGCACCAGCTTTTGGGTGCCGGTATGGCAGAAGGTGCATGACAATGTGCACCCAACCTGAGACGAAATGCACACAGCACCACGGTCTTCACGCCGGTCAGGAATATAAACGGTTTCCGCCTCCTGTCCGTCACGGAAGCGGAAGAGAAACTTGCGGGTCTCGTCCTGCGAAGTCTGCACGGTTGTCGGCTCAGGACGTGCGATAATGAATTTTTCAGCCAGTTTTTGCTGGAGCGGCTTGGCAATGCTGCTCATGAGCGAAAAATCCGTAACACCCTGATGATAAATCCAGTGCCACAACTGCTTGGTCCGGAAAGGTTTTTCACCAATTTCGACCAGAATTTCGGTCAGTTCCTCGCGTGACAGGCCAACAATGTCCCGCCGCCCATCTGCCGTAACCGCAGAAGGAGGGCTGAACAGGGCAGCCTTAGCCAGAATGCGCGTGCGCTCCTCGGCATTCAGTGCGGTAACAGCGGCGGCATCAGCAGGAATTGAGGCAGAGGGAACGCGAGACGACATGAGGGTATGCACTGTTTCATAAAATGAGGAGAGAAGGGTTCATAACAAAAAAAGAGGCTGACAGATACCAGCCTCTTTCACCAACCGTCATCTGCTCAGAATATGGCACTTTTACCCCTTACTGGGCGGCGGGCTGGTTCTGGCCTTTAAGGGCATTCTGGAGCCACGTGGCCATTGTCATTTTGGACGTATCCACATTATCCAAGATCATGCCAATGGTTTGCGCGGAATACGCATCAGGCTTTGTATCAGCCGAAATGGGGAAGGACGGGCGGGTAATCTCAATGGTCAACGCAGGGGGTGCGGGCTTGTCGTCACCAACGTTCATGGCGGCCGGCGCGGGTGATTCTTCCTGTATATCGGCAACAACCGACAGCTTGGTTGCTTCCGGGTTTTGCCCAAAATAGAGGTAAGCGTAAGTAGCTGCGGCAGAAAGCACATCCTTGACCGTCTGGCGATACAGATCAGCCGTGCCAGCATTACCCTCCACATGCAGGGTTGCCGGGTCCGCTTTGATCGTCAGCACACCAGCCTGCATATCATCCTGCAGCAGCAACCCATCCTGTTCATAGCCGCGCAGCAGAACACTCCCGGTTTCCGTCGCCGGATGTGATGCCGCAGATGGATGATAAGCCGGAGCGGCCCAGACATATGAGCTGGAAGCCAGAAGGAAGGCGGCGCCAAACAGTGTCGCTATCTTGCGCATGATTCTGTGTTGCTTCCCTTACAATGGTGAACTGATCTTTGCTTTCTCTCAGAGAATTGTGGCAAAAAAATTGACCATCTGCCATGCAAAAATCGGGAAGCAACCTGAAAATTTAATTTAAGGTTTACACACAGCCGCTGCGGTTTATGCCTTTCGCTGTGCAGCTATCAGGAATTCCTTATTACCTTCCGGCCCGGTAATGGGACTGAGCTCAATACCCAGCACCTCCCACCCCGGCAAGGAGGACCACCATTCCTGAATGGTGGCGCACACGCTTTCATGCACCAGAGGATCGCGCACAACACCTTTTGCGCCAATCTGCTCACGCCCGGCTTCAAACTGGGGTTTAATCAACGCTACGGCCCATGCATTATCCGCCGCCAGACCAAGGGCTGCGGGCAGGACGGTGCGCAAGCCAATAAAGCTGGCATCGCACACAATGACTTCCGGCGCGACCGGAATAAGCGTGGTATCCAAGTAACGGGCATTGCACTTTTCCAGCACGCTCACCCGCGGATCGGACCGCAGCTTCCATGCCAGTTGTCCATGCCCAACATCCACAGCATAAACATGCTCAGCACCATGGGTCAGCAGCACATCCGTAAAGCCACCGGTAGAAGCACCAACGTCCAGACACTGGCGCCCGGCCGGGGAAAGACCGAAATGCTCCAGAGCATGCGCCAGCTTGCATCCCCCGCGGGAAACCCATGGATGCTCCTGCCCCTTGAGTTCCAGAGGGGCATCTTCCGCCAACTGGTCTCCTGCTTTGGCGACGCGCTTGGAACCGCTAAAAACCAGCCCTGCCATAATCAGGGCCTGAGCTTTTGTGCGGCTCTCGACCAACCCACGATCGACCAGAATCTGATCAGCGCGACGCCGAGCCATGCCTTCAGGCCGTCCGTTCTTCCGTGAGGTTAACACCCAGTGCGTTAAGGGCGGTAGCGACGATGTGGGGTGCGGAGAGCCCGGCCTCGTCATACTGCGCGTCCTGCGTGTTGTGGTCGATAAAGCGGTCGGGCAGGGTCATG
>NZ_WOTG01000005.1 GCF_011516925.1 Acetobacter fabarum | reverse complement strand
CCAAAAACCTTAGCAGAAACTTCCGAAACCGCCAAGGTCATCTCGTCTCGGTGAAGCAGCTTCTATACCCCCAGACACTAACCCGTCAACACTAGAAAACAAAAAAAATGAAACAAAATCATAACCTAAACAAAAAACCCCAGAAAACCGCCAATCCTGAAAATTAACGTTCTTAATGCAAAATAAAAGCGGGCCTCACAGCCCGCTCCTGGTTTGAAATATCCTGTGTGCCCAAGCCGTTAGGCGTGTTTGGGCTTGGAGACGGGGAAGGTACTCTCCCATCCCCCGCCCAGCGCGTTATACAGACGCACCAGATCATCTGCGATACTCGCTGTGCTATCCGCCAGACTGGTCTGGGAAGAGAGCAGCCTACGCTGTGCATCAAGCACCTGCAGGTAACTCTGCAGCCCATGCTTATACTGGCTTTGCGCCAGCTCCATGGAACGCTTGTCTGCTGCCACCTGGCTGCTCAGGCGCTGGTTCTTCTTCTGCTCTGCCTGATATGCGGTGAGTGCATTATCCACCTCGCTCCAGGCATTGAGCACCGTTTTGCGGTACCGCAGGGCTGCGGCCCTCTGCGATGCTTTTTTCATCTGCAACTGGCCGGTCAGGCGCCCGCCCTGAAAAATGGGGATCGTGATGGACGGCCCCACATTCCACATGCGTGAGCTCCACATCCCCATATCGCGGAACGAAAAGGACTGAAGCCCAAAGCCCGCATCAATGGTGACCTTGGGGTAAAAGTCCGCCATGGCCTGCCCCACTTCGGCCGTGGCCGCATGCAGTTCGGCTTCAGCCTCACGGATGTCGGGGCGACGATGTGCCAGTTCGGATGGCAGGCCAATAGGCACGGCTGGCGGCACCAGCGGAATGCCCGCTGTTTGCACCAGTTCGGTGTTCAGCCCACCCGGGGGCATGCCCATAAGCAGATTGATGGCGTTGATCTGCATGGCAATGCGCTGCTCAAACTGCGGGATCAGAGCATTGGTATGCTGGAGCTCGGACTGGGCGCTATCCACATCCAGTTCGCTCACCAGACCGCTTTTGTAGCGCGACTGGCTCAGTTGCAGCAGTTTGGCTGCGGCATCGCGGTTGGCCGTGGTAATGCGCAACTGCTCCTGCAGGCTGCGCAGTGTCATGTAATCCGATGCCAGCTCGGACTGGCGGGCGATCAGAATCCCCCGGCGTTCTTCCATGGTGGCGTTGGTGTAGGACTTGGCGGCCTCATACTGCCTGCGCACACGGCCCCACAGATCCACTTCCCAACTGGCCTGCACACCATCCTGCCAGTTGTTCAGCAGCGGTATGGTGGCCTCGGAAGCCTGGCTAGTCAGCATTTCCTTCAGCTGGGGGTCAGCAGAATGTTCACCAATCCGCTCCACAATCCGCTGCAACTGCTTGCTACTGTGCTGCACGCGGCTATACGAGCCAGAGGCTGCAAGGTCTGGGAAGCGCTCCGCACCGGCCAGCAGCAATTGCCCGCGGCTGACGGCAAGCTGCTCGGATGCCTGCAACACGTCCAGGTTCTGGGCGGCCAGACGCTGTTCAAGCGAGGTCAGTTCCGGGTCATGGAACACTGACCACCACTGCGCGTCCGGCTCCTGCTCCGTGGGCACACTCAGCGCGCTGGTGCGCTCCTGCGTTGCCGCTTTCTGCCATTGTGAGGGGGACCACGCCTGGGGCTTTTTATAGTCTGGCCCTACAGCACAACCTGCCAGAATAAAACCGGCTGCCAGTGCGCCCGCCCGCCGTGCATTCCTTCTTGCCACCCGCTTACCCTCGTCGAAATTATGCGCCTGCTTTAATATGCGTTATAACCGCTACGCTGACCGACCAGTTCGGTCAGGGCATACCCTATCGTCTTTCCCTACCGCGTCAATCACAAGTCTCCAAAGCCCGAAGATCCATGGCCCTATCTCCTCCCCTCCCCGCGCCCTCCTGCTCCCCCTGCACGGGAGAGTCCGAGACCAAACGACAGCAGATTCTGACTGGAGCCAGTGCGGTTTTTGCCGAACATGGCTACGAGGGCGCAAGCATGTCCGCCATTGCGCGGCAGGCCGCTGTATCCAAGGGAACGCTGTATAACTACTTTACCAACAAGGCCGACCTGTTTGCCGCATTTGTGGAACAATGCTGCCGCGAAAAACTGCCCGTGGCTCTTGCCCCCGTGCAGGAGGATTCGCCCGCGCGGGAAACACTGACCGCCGTGGCCCGCGCCATGGTGCGCCTGATTACCCAGCCCGACAGCCTGATGCTCTACCGGATTATTGTCTCCGAAGCGCCGCGCTTCCCCCAGCTTGGGGCCGTGTTCTGGGAAAATGGTCCCCGAGTCGCCATTGCCACACTGGCCAACTGGATACGCGAACAGGAAGCGCTGGGCACCTTGCGGACAGAAGACCCGGTTTTTGCCGCCGAGCAGTTTTTTGCCCTGTGCCAGACACGCATCGCCCACCTGCGCCGTTTTAACCTGAACCCGGAAAACAGTGCGGAGGAGGAAGAAAAAGTGATCCATGCCGCCGTCCGGGTGTTCATGGCGGCTTACGGCGCGGAATAACTCCATAAAAAAAGCCCGTACGCCACAAGGGCATACGGGCTTTTCAAGCACGCGATTATGGAGATGCGCTTATTTTTTAAGCTCTTCCACCAACTGCGGCACAACCTCAAACAGATCGCCCACAATACCGTAATCCGCCACCTGAAAGATGGGGGCTTCGGGGTCTTTGTTCACGGCTACGATCACGCGGCTGTCCTTCATGCCTGCCAGATGCTGGATTGCGCCGGAAATACCAAACGCCATGTACAGTTCCGGTGCCACGATCTTGCCGGTCTGGCCGACCTGCAATTCGTTGGGCACAAAACCGGAATCGACTGCAGCGCGGGACGCACCAACAGCAGCACCCAGCACATCGGCCAGCGGGTCCAGCGCGTGGAACTTTTCCTCACTACCCATGCCACGACCGCCGGACACCACAACGCGTGCCGATTCCAGATCAGGGCGGGCGGAGTCAGACAGCTGAACGGCCTCAAAGCGGGACACGTCAGGGCTATCTACCGCTGCAACAGCCTCAACCGGGGCGCTGCCACCTTCGGCCGGGGCAGCATCAAACGATGCACTGCGCACGGTCAGGACTTTTTTGGCGTCGGAGGAACGCACGGTCGCCAGTGCGTTGCCAGCGTAAATCGGGCGCACAAAGGTTTGCGCGTCCACAATGCTCACCACATCGGGGATGGGCTGCACGTCCAGCAGGGCAGCTGCACGCGGCAGCACGTTCTTGCCCGTGGCACCCGCAGCGGCCACGATATGGTCGTAGCTGCCAGCAAGGGAGACAAGCAGGGCTGCCAGAGGCTCGGCCAGTTCATGCGCATAGCGGGCATCTGCCGCATGCAGCACCTTGGACACGCCTGCAATCTGGCTTGCAGCCTGTGCCAGAGCGGCATCCCCGGCGACCAGCACATGCACATCACCCAGACGGGTTGCGGCGGTTACAGCAGAAAGGGCTGCCTTCCTGATCTGGCCGCCTTCATGATCCAGAAGAACAAGAGCGGTCATGTTCAGATCACCTTTGCTTCGTTACGCAGTTTTTCTACCAGCTCTGTTGCAGAGCCAACCTTGATCCCCGCCTTACGTTCTGCGGGTTCCGCAACGGAAACAACCGTCAGGCGCGGGGCCATGTCCACACCAAGGTCAGCGGCAGGAATGGTTTCCAGCGGCTTTTTCTTGGCTTTCATGATGTTGGGCAGGGAGGCGTAGCGCGGCTCGTTCAAGCGCAGGTCGGCCGTGATAATGGCTGGCAGGGTAAGGGAGACCTGCTCCGTGCCGCCATCAATTTCACGGCTGACATTCACGCGGCCATCGACCACATCAACCTTGCTGGCAAAGGTGCCCTGACCCCAGCCCAGCAGGCCGGCCAGCATCTGGCCCGTTGCATTCATGTCATCATCAATGGCCTGTTTGCCCAGCACAACCAGCGAGGGGCCTTCTTTTTCGACCAGTGTTTTGAGCACCTTGGCAACAGCCAGAGGTTCGGGGCTTTCATCGGTCAGCACCAGAATGGCCCGGTCAGCGCCCATGGCCATGGCGGTACGCAGGGTGTCCTGCGCCTGCTGCACACCAATGGACACAACCACGACTTCCGAAGCAGCGCCTTTTTCACGCAGGCGCACGGCTTCTTCCACCGCAATTTCGTCAAACGGATTCATGGACATCTTGACGCCAGCGGTTTCCACTCCGCTGCCATCCGCCTTGACGCGCGGTTTGATGTTGTAATCAACAACCCGCTTTACAGGTACGAGTATCTTCATGACTTCTTTCGCTTGCAGACGCAGGATGGTTCGGACGGTTCTTTATCGTACTTTGACCGAAATTCACATACCAGCCGGATAATTCGGCCCACCACCTCCTTCGGGCGTGGTCCAGTCTATATTCTGGGTGGGGTCCTTAATGTCACACGTTTTGCAATGTACGCAGTTCTGGGCATTGATTTGCAGATGTGGTGCTGTCTGCTCATCCGCCACTTCGTACACACCTGCCGGGCAATAACGCGCCTCTGGTGCGTGGAACACATCCCAGTTGACCGTTTTCCACAAGGACGGATTTTTAAGCCGCAGATGCACCGGCTGATCCTCCTCATGGTTGGTGGCTGACAGGAAGACGGAAGACAGACGATCAAACGTCAGCTTGCCATCGGGCTTGGGGTAAAACGGCTTTGCGCACAGATCAGCCGCGCGCAGTGTTTCGTTATCCTGATGTTTGAAGTGGAGCGTCCATGGGGCGCGTCCACGCAGCACCATGGCATCCAGCCCCGCGTACACCGCGCCACCCATAGCTCCAAAACGGGCAAAGGCGGGGCGAATGTTGCGTGCGGTGCGCAGTTCCTGCCACAGCCAGGACTGCCGGACCTTCTGCGTATAGGAGCCCGGCTCTACGCGGTCGGTTTTCATGGCATCCACCACGGCTTCCGCCGCCAGCATGCCCGACTTCATGGATGTATGCGTGCCCTTGATTTTTGGCACATTCAAAAACCCTGCCGAATCCCCGATCAGCGCACCACCGGGAAAGGTCAGGCGCGGAATGGACTGCAAACCACCCTCGGACAGGGCACGCGCACCGTAGGAAATACGCCGCCCCCCTTCCAGATGCTGGCGGAAAGCCGGATGCAGCTTGACGCGCTGCATTTCCTCAAACGGGGAGAGCCATGTGTTGGCGTAATCCAGCCCGATGACAAAGCCATAGGACACAAGGTTTTCGCCAAAATGGTACAGCCACGCGCCACCATACGTACCGTTGTCCAGCGGCCAGCCAAAGCTGTGCTGCACCAGACCGGGGCGATGGTTTTCTGCCGGGATTTCCCACACTTCCTTAATGCCTAGGCCGTAGGTCTGCGGGTCCGCATCCTTGCGCAGGTCGTAATGGGCCATGACCTGCTTGGTCAGGGAGCCACGGCAGCCTTCTGCAAACAGGGTGTAGCGCCCACGCAGTTCCATGCCGGGCTGGTAGTTGGGGCCGGGTTTGCCGTCACGCCCCACACCCATATCCCCCGTGGCCACACCCACCACGCGGTTGCGTTCGATCAGCACTTCAGCCCCGGCAAAACCGGGGTAGATTTCCACCCCCAGTTCCTCGGCCTGCACGGCCAGCCAGCGGCAGACCTCGCCCAGACTGACAATGTAATTCCCGTGGTTGGCCATGTGCGGCATGACCTTGTCGAGCATGGGCACCCGAATACTGCCTGTTTCGGTCAGGTAGAACATATCTTCCGCCGTTACAGGCGTATCCAGCGGCGCACCGCGTTCGCGCCAGTCGGGCAGCAGTTCGGCCAGTGCGCGCGGCTCGATCACGGCGCCGGATACAATATGCGCCCCGATCTCGCTCCCTTTTTCAATCAGGCAGACACTGGTTTGCGGCGAAAGCTGGCGCAGGCGAATGGCGGCAGCCAGTCCGGCGGGACCACCGCCAACAATGACAACATCGAACTCCATCGACTCACGCACAGGTTCACTCATTCCCGTTTTATCCCCGTTGAAATTTCTGTAGCTTTCCTAAACCCGATTTGTCACAGAATTGCAAAAAACGGGCACCCCGGCCCGTTTTGCGCCTTTTCCGCCAAACAGGAAAGGTCAGGCCCGGGCCATACGCGGTCCAAAGGCCAGTTCGTGCACGGCACGCCAGTTTTTATCGACAAAATTGACGATCAGGGTCCGCCGTGTACCCCGGATCGGGCGCTGCACAAAGCCATGCCATGTCTTGTCTGAAGGGATGAACAACACCCCCGAATTGAACACGCCAGATGCACGGGCAACAGATTCGCCCTGCGGTGTCATCAGGTCCGTGCCCCATTGCTGCGCGTCCTCCCCTGTAGAAAGGGAGATAAGCAGGGTCAGTTTTTTGGCCCCGATGTCGGTATGGGGTTCAAGCCAGAATCCATCCGTATCCAGACACAGTTCCAGCCTGAGGGCGGCCTCATCCAATGGGCTGCCGCATATGGCTTCAAACGTCTGGCGCATGGGGTCGCTATCCAGCAGCGTGGCCATACGGTCCAGCCGGGCATCCCTTGCGCGCACGGCCGGGTCCACAAAAACGCGGAAGGCATTGCGCGTTTCCCGCCGCCCGCCAACATCCCCCGCGATGGCGCTCTCCCCCGGGTTCCAGTCCACAAGGGCGTCGCAGGCAGGGGGTTCCAGAACGTTTTCAAGCATCCAGTGCGCGAACGGATATGTGGCCGCGGGTGTGTGGCGCAACCTGTCCGGCAGGGTAAAAGACCCGGTCTGGCCGGGCAAAGGAGC
Organism: Acetobacter fabarum; assembly: GCF_011516925.1. GTDB lineage: Bacteria > Pseudomonadota > Alphaproteobacteria > Acetobacterales > Acetobacteraceae > Acetobacter > Acetobacter fabarum. The sequence continues at coordinate 165,272 of NZ_WOTG01000005.1, read as the reverse complement.
ATCAGGACGCATGTTGTCCGATCCTTCCGATAAAACAGAAATATGCTGGAGAACCAGAGGTGCCGGGCTTTTTGCAGCATTGCCTCTGCGGTTCAGAAGCTGTTCTTCCATGCGCCAAAACAACCCGATGATCAAGTTGCATGGCAGAAATGCCAATTTGAACGGCCTGCCTTACAGCGCGCCAGAAAAACGGGGAGCAGGCGCTTTGCCTGTGCTTGCAGCGGCCAGCTCTTTCTGCCGCGTGTCAAAAACAGCGGCGACATTCCGCAAAAACGGACGCCCTTTTTCTGTCACCTCTATACGGCTGTCAGCGCGGGTAATCAGCCCATCCCGCTCGAACAGATGCAGGCTGGCCAGCTCCTCCACAAATCCATCCATACCCGGGTTATCGGGAATGTGGTTTGAGCGCAGGTCCACCGCCAGATCGCACATAATACGTTCGATAATGGCCCCGCGGTAGCGGTCCTCCGCTGTGCAGGCCACCCCACGCATAACCGGCAGTTCCGCCGAATCGGCCAGTGCGCGGGCATAGGTTGCAACGGTAGGAATATTCTGGGCAAACCCGGCGGGGGTCATGGAAATGGCCGAAGCCCCCATACCCAGCAGCACCGGGCAGGAATCCGTTGTGTAACCCTGAAAATTGCGGTGCAGAGTGCCGGCATTGGCAGCTTTGGCCAAGGCATCATCCGGCAGGGCGTAATGGTCCAGCCCAATGGCCTGATACCCGGCCGCCTGCAACACGGCATCAATCTGCGCACGCTGGGCCAGCCGCTCCGAAGAGGACGGTAGCGCGCTTTCAGGAATAAGCTTCTGGCGCTTCTGCTTCCACGGAATGTGGGCATAACCAAACACGGCCAGCCGGTCGGGGCGGAGCAGGGCAATCTGGCGGGCCGTCTCACCCACGCTTTCTACCGTCTGGTAGGGCAGGCCGTAAATCAGGTCGATATTAACGCCCGTAACGCCCGCGGCGCGTACCTGCTCAATACAGCTTTTGGTCTGCGCAAAGGACTGGTGACGACCGCAGGCTTCCTGCACCTTTTCGTCCAGGTCCTGCACGCCAAGACTGATGCGGTTGAACCCAAGATCACCCAGGAGTGCCGGATAACCTTCGGGCACATGGCGGGGGTCCATTTCCATCGCCAGTTCGGCATCATCGGAAAAACGGAAGAACGTGCGTACGGCACGCATAAGCTGCCGGAGCGAGGCCGGCGGCAATGTGGTGGGCGTACCACCGCCAAACTGGAGATGATGCACAACGCGCTGCTCGCCCGTTAGGGCTACAACCCGGCGCATTTCCTCGCGCAGCAGGTCACCATAGGCCACGCGCCCGTCCTCATGCCGCATGACTGAGGTATTGCACCCACAGAACCGGCAGAGTTCATCACAGAATGGAACATGAAAATACAGAGAAACAGGCAGGTCTGCTGGCAGCGTACGCAGCCAGCTTTCCACGTCCTGAGCCCCGACCGCATCCGAAAAACTCGCAGCGGTCGGGTAACTGGTATAGCGCGGCAGATTCCCGCCGTAGCGGGAAATCAGGTCAGAGACGGGATCCGCGCTCATCAGCTTAGATCAGAAGCGGTATGCAATACCGGCGGACACCACGGTGGGGTCCAGGGATTCATGAGCACGAACCTTGAGGGTTTCGGCTTTGTTTTCAGCCCATGCGTGCATACGAACGAACATCTGCTTGACGTCGGCGTTGAAGAACCAGTTGCCGACCAGCTGATAGTCGAAACCAACGTTCACAGCCGGGCCACCGGTGAAACCACCATTCAGTTTGGTCAGCCCAAGCTGGCCCGACCCACGTGCGTTATGGAACCACATAGCCGTTGCACCCACACCCACATACGGGTTGAAGCGCTTGTGCGGACGGAAATGCCAAGCGAAGGTCAGAGTGGGGGGCAGCACCCAAGCGGAACCAACGTCCGTTACCTGCCGGCCGCTCACACCAGCAAGCGCGCCACCAACTGCGTTCACACGGTGGTGCGTGCTGGTTGCAATCAGGTCAACAGACAGGTTGTCGGTGATGAAGTATTCAACCGTCAGTTCCGGCATAGCCTGGTTGGTGGTGGACAGGTGCGTGCCGTTCATGTGACCAACGCCAGCGACCTTCACGCTGCTGTCACGGTCCTGCGGCAGAACGCCAACGCCGGACAGACGCACCATGAAGTCACCCTTGCCCAGACCGATTTTGGTGCTGGCGCAGGTTTCAAAGATACCGCAGTGGCCAGAGGGCTTCTGCGCGTCCGGGATGTGGTTCATGACCGGGGCATTGACGTAAGCAGCATTGGGGGTTGCTGTCTGCGCCTGTGCCGCACCGGTCAGGGCGGCCACACCAGCCACTGTGGCTGTCAGAAAGGAACGGAACTTGACCATTGTGTTTTGTCTCTTCCACTGCACTGTAATTCTGTGCCGGAAAGACCACGCCATCGCTCATGCAACCTTGATTTAGATCAAGTCTGGCGCATACTGGTCAAAGATGAGTCAAAACTGTGTCATTTTAACCACAGACCCCGGTTTCGACTTTTTTGCAGTTCTGGCCTGCAATTAAAATAATCCCTTGGCATGATTGATTTATGTCAACAAAAGCTCAATGCTGCGGGGCGACCTTTTACGGCCCCAACCGTTATAACAGACCGCAACCGGTTAATACTAAACGGTTTTCTGGATTTATCGCATGACATCTTCTCCCCAGACATCTGCCTTCGCGCCCGCTGGCGGGGCAGTTCATACCCCCAAAGCGGATATGGATGTCATGCGTTGCCTTGTGTGTGACATCCGGAACAAAAGCCTGTGCAGCAGCATGGATGAGGAAGGACTGGCCGCACTGGCCCACTCCTCCCGCCAGTTACTGCTGCCGCCGGGCACAACAATTGTTGAAGAAGGGGAGCCTGCACTGGCGTTTTTCAATGTCACGCGTGGCACGGTCAAACTCTTCAAATCCCTCCCCGATGGACGCAGGCAGATTACGGGCTTTGCCGATGCAGGCCAGTTTTTGGGCCTGAGCACAGCGCAGACATACTCTTTTGGGGCAGAAACGGTGGATAATGTGCGGCTGTGCCGCTTCCTCCGCCCCCAGCTTGAGGCATTGCTGAGCGATTACCCAACATTTGAGCGCCGCCTGTTAGCCGCCGTAACCGACAAACTGGCCGAAGCGCAGGAACAGATGCTGCTGCTGGGCCGCAAAACCGCGCGCGAAAAAGTTGCCACCTTTCTGCTCGACCGGATGCGCGCCTTCCACCAGACCGCAAACCGACGGCAGGAGGCGGAAAACATGGCTTCTGTCCCCATGACACGGGTGGATATTGCCGATTATCTGGGCCTGACCATTGAAACCGTAAGCCGGACCATTAGCGCTTTCCGCCGCAGCATGCTGATTGCCAGCGCGGAAAACCATCGCATCCGCATTCTTTCGGTTGCGACTCTGCTCAATATCGCCTCGGGGCAGAAAGCGGACTGAGCGGGCCGCCTAACCTCATAGGATTAAAGTCTTAAAAAAAGGCCGACTCCACAGGAGCCGGCCTTTTTTGGCTGATAACTCAGGACAAGTCTGCCTCAGTTATCATCATCATCACCGCTACCAGCACCGTTATCCGCTGGCAGGCCTGCGGTACTGCCATCGGGCGAAATGGCAATGAACAGGGATTGCCCGTCCCGCAGAATACGCAGCAGCACCGGTTTTTTGGCCGCCATAGCCGTTTTGACCAGACTGACGGCCGCCTTGGGCATATCCACCTGCTGGCCACCAACAGACTGAATGACATCCCCCGGACGAATCCCGGCCTGATCCGCAGGAGAACCTGCCTCCACATCGCTCACCACAACGCCGTGCGTATCCTGCGGCAGACCAAGCTGCTGGCGCGTATCGCGGTTAAGCGGGGCAAGAGCCACACCCAGATGCTGCCCGCCTGCGGTACTCGCCGTTTTGCCCGCATCCCCCGTAGCACTGGCAAGATTGCCAATTTTAGTGGTGGCGGTCTGTGCCTTACCTGCACGCACAAAGCCGATTGTTACCTGCGTGCCCGGCGCCACTGCCGCCACACGCACGGCCAGATCATGCGGGGAGGCAATTTTCTGACCGTTAAAGTCGGTAATCACGTCCTCCGCCTTGAGACCCGCTTTTTCGGCCGGGCTGTCCTGGCTGACACTGGCCACCAGCGCACCTGCGGGCGGCGTACCCGCAACAGCGGGGGCAGGCAGGTTAAGCGCGCTGGCCATAACGGGGGAAATAACCTGAGCATTTACGCCAAGGTAGCCGCGCACCACATGGCCGGTCTTGCGCAACTGGTCCACAACGCTGCGCACCGTATCGGACGGAATGGCAAAACCAATACCAATCGACCCCCCGCCAGAGGGGGAGAGAATGGCGGTGTTGACCCCCACCACCTTGCCGTCCTGCGTAAAGAGCGGGCCACCGGAGTTGCCGCGGTTAATGGGGGCATCCACCTGAATGAAGTTGTCGTATGGGCCTTCGTTGATGTCACGCCCACGGGCGGAGACAATACCAGCCGTAACCGTGCCACCCAGACCGTAGGGGTTGCCAACGGCAATCACCCATTCCCCAGGCTGTACGTCATCGGACTCGCCGAGTTCAATAAAGGGCAGTTTTTGTGTGGGCGTAACCTTGAGCAAAGCCAGATCGGTCTTGCCATCGCGGCCGACCACCTTGGCAGGCAGGGTTGTGCCGTCATCCAGTGTGACGCTGACCTTGGTTGCCCCTTTGACCACATGGTTGTTGGTCACCACGTACCCATCGGCCGAGATGACAAAGCCAGACCCGCGCGCCTCAATCAGCTGCTTGGAGGGCTGGGGCATCATCTGGAACGGGAAAGGGAACGGAAAAGGCCCGCCACCCATGCCACCGCCTTCACCTTCCATGGTGTCGGAGCGGATCATGGAGGTAATGGACACCACCGCCGGTTTGACCTGTTTGACCAGCTCCACAAAATCGGGAATCCGCTGGGCAGGGCCGCTGGGCTTGATCATGCTGGACGTATCCGCCCAGGACACACCGCCAGCCCACGGCCCGGCGGCGGAAACCAGCATGCAGCCAGCCAGCAGAGCCTTGGTCCAGTTGCGGCGACCGCCACGCGTGCAAACGTTTGTCACAGATTTTTCCGACATCACGATCTTGACTGTTCCTTGTTGTACCCAAGCAGGACTCGTTTCGGGTGACCACGGCCTGCTCTGGCGGCCACCTGCACCAGACGGCTGCCAAAACCTGCATCACCTTACGCCCTGTAAGCTAACATGGTTTCCTTTTCGGAAAAAAAAAGCCTTTAACCCACCCTACCCACAGGGTTTTATGCAGGGGGCAGAGGCTCCTCGCCCCGCAGGGTCCGGAAAAAGCTTTTCAGCAACTCTCCGGCCTCACACTCACGCACGCCGCCTATAATTTCCGGGCGGTGCAGGGCCTCGGCCCGGTAAGGCAGGCGGGGGCCGTGTTCCACCGCTCCGCCCTTGGGGTCATACGCCCCAAAAACCAGCCGCCCTACCCGAAAATGCGCCATGGCCGCCGCACACATCGGGCACGGCTCCAAAGACACAACCAGAGTGCAGTCCGCCAGCCTGCGGCCCTGCCGCTGGTGCACGGCGGCACGCATGACCAGCATTTCCGCATGGGCAGAGGGGTCTTGCAGTTCTTCCACCCGGTTACCGGCTTGTGCCAGCACCGTGCCTTGCGCATCCAGCAGCACGGCACCCACTGGCACCTCCCCCCGTGTGGCGGCCATACGGGCCTGCTGCAAGGCCAGCTCCATACCCGACTCCCTGCCGGAATGGAGGGGCGTATCACGCACCATTGCAGCGCCTTTCATGGCTGGGTATCCGCATGTCTGAGCAGGTCGGGGGCTGCACCATCATATTCTTCTTGCAAACCTCACCATAACTTTGTCATCCTGCCTTAAAGTCGCCATTATCCGTGCACAGCGCAATGCACTTTGCGTGCGGTGCGGATTATGGCCTGACCGTCTCTCAACTCTTGGCTGGAAAGGTCGGAACCATGCATTCTCTGTCTTTCATTCTGGCCGCGGCTGCAATGGGGTTTGGTCTTGCTGTTGCAGACAGGCTCCCCGGCGAATCCTCCCCCCCTGCCACCAGGCCGGTTGTGAGCAGTCATATGATGCCCCATAGCATTCCGGTGTTTCTGACCCGCTAGAAGCGGCTCCAAAGCACCAGCCCCGGCACGGGGCAGACGGGAAAAGATGCAAAATTTACGCACCTGTGGCACCTGACACGAAGCAGTTCCAGTTTTCCAACGGCTTTTTGTGCAGGACCACAGGCTTATGGCAGCAGAGCGCCCCGTTATTGGCATTACCCTTGATCTGGAAGACGGCGGCGCGGAGCGTTACTCCCGCTTTGCGTGGTGCGCCCTGCGCGAGAATTATCTGAGCGCCGTAGCCACCGCAGGTGGCCTGCCGGTAGCCCTTCCCCTGTTCCCGCAACTGGGGCTGGAATACGTGGCCAAGCTGGACGGGCTGCTCATAACCGGTGGCGCGTTTGATATTGATCCCCTGCTTTATGGTGCGTCCGAGCGCCACCCCAGCGTAACCCTGCGCCCGCGCCGCACGCGGGCCGAAAGCGCCCTGCTGGCCGCCGCGTTGCAGCGCAACATACCCGTGCTGGGCATATGCGGGGGCATGCAGTTAATTGCCGTAAACCTTGGTGCAACGCTCATCCAGCATCTGCCCGACACAAACCCCACAACCTTGCCACATGAGCAGCCCAACCCGCGGGATGAGGCAAGCCACGGCGTGGACATCCAGCCCGACACCCTTCTGGCCCGCATAACCGGCGGGGCCACACGCATTGCCGTTAATTCCGCCCACCATCAGGCCGTTGGCACCCCCGGACGCGGGCGGGTGAATGCCATTGCCGAAGATGGCGTGATAGAAGGCATAGAAGACCCGGACCACCGTTTTTGCCTTGGGGTGCAATGGCACCCGGAATTTGGCATAGACCCGGCAGACAGAACACTTTTCAAGGCCTTCGTACAGGCAGCAGGAGAACAGGCGTGACACAGGAAGCGCGGGGAGAACGCATTGCAAAATGGCTGGCCCGTTCAGGGGTAGCCAGCCGGCGCGATGCAGAGCGCATGATTGAGGAAGGGCGCGTGCGGCTGAACAGTCAGGCTGTTACGCACCCGGCAACCTTTGTCACCGATGGCGATATTGTTCTGGTGGACAACCAGCCGGTTGCAACCCCGGAGCGCACAAGGCTGTGGCGCTACCACAAGCCCGACGGGCTGGTAACAACCCACAAGGACCCCGAAGGACGGCCAACCGTTTTTTCCTCCCTGCCAGAAGGCATGCCCCGCGTGATCAGCGTCGGGCGGCTTGACCTGAACAGCGAGGGGCTGTTGCTGCTGACCAATGATGGTGAACTGGCCCGCAGGCTGGAACTGCCCTCCAACGGCTGGCTGCGGCGCTACCGCGTGCGCGTGTTTGGTGTGGTGGACGAGGCGCGGCTGGCCTCCCTCGCCCATGGCTGCGTGTTTGAAGGCGTGCGTTACGGCCCCATTATTGCAGCCCTCGACTCGCGCAAGGGCGATAACGCGTGGCTCACTGTCTCGCTCAAGGAAGGCAAGAACCGCGAGATCCGTAAGGTTATGGCCGGGCTTAACCTGCATGTCAGCCGCCTGATCCGCACCAGCTACGGGCCGTTCCCCCTTGGCACGCTGCAAAAAGGTGAGCTGGAGGAAATTCCGCCCCGCGTCCTGCGTGACCAGTTGCCCAAAGCGCCGGAAAAAACCGCCCAGCAGACCGCCCCTGCCCGCCACAAGGTCCGCTGATGGTGCGCATTATTGCCGGGGCACGCAAAGGCCGGGTGCTGGCCGCACCCTCTGGCGGCACCACACGCCCCACGGCAGACCGTGTGCGCCAAGCTCTGTTTGACGTACTGGCCCATGCTCCGTGGGGTGGAGCGGCCCTGCTGGAAGGTGCCCATGTGCTGGACGCCTTTGCAGGCACGGGCGCTCTGGGGCTGGAAGCTTTGTCCCGCGGGGCGGAAAGAGCCGTTTTTTTTGAAACCGACCGTCAGGCCCTCACCGCCCTGCGCGCCAATATCCATGCCTGCGGGTGGGAAGAACGCTGCACGGTGTACCCGCGGGATGTCACCGTTCCACCAGCCGCCCGCGCAACGCCTGCAACCTTGGTGTTCCTGGACCCACCTTACCACAAGCACCTGCCCGGCACGGCCCTGGCCGCCCTGAAAGCCAGAGGCTGGATTGCCCCCAACGCCATAGCCGTGATTGAAACCGAGCGCGACGAACCCCTGCCTTTTGCAAATGACGCCGAAGACGCCCCCGCCTGCCCGCACGAACTGCTGGCAGAACGCCAGCACGGTGCCGCGCGCCTGTCCATCTGGCGGCTGGCGTAAAGTATGGCGTGAGCCACCCGCACAATAGGTGGACCACGCCCCCCGTGCTGCGCTACACAGACCGGAACAAAACGAACTCACAGGTTACAGAAGGCGAAGAGAACCATGGCTGGAAGCGTTAACAAGGTCATTCTGGTCGGCAATCTGGGCAAAGACCCGGAAGTCCGCTCCAGCCAGAGCGGGCAGAAAATCGTGTCCTTCTCCCTCGCTACCAGCGACACATGGAACGACCGCGCTTCGGGCGAAAAGCGCGAGCGGACCGAATGGCACCGCGTTGTCATTTTTAACGACCGGCTGGCCGACGTTGCCGAACGCTTCCTGCGCAAAGGCCGCAAGGTGTACCTTGAAGGCGCATTGCAGACCCGCAAATGGACCGATCAGGGTGGGCAGGAACGCTACACGACCGAAGTGGTTGTGGACCGCTTCCGTGGCGAACTGGTTCTGCTGGACAGCCGCAACGGTGGTGAAGGCGAAGGTGGCGGCGGCTTTGGCGGGGGTGGCTTTGGTGGCGGCAATGGTGGCAGCAGCTACGGCGGCTACAACACCGGCGGTGGCTCGGACTATGGCAATGGCGGTAACGGCGGCGCATCCTCCCGCCTGCCTGCCCCGCAGCGTGGTGGTGGCGGTGGCGCACCGTCTGGCGGCTGGGATGCTTCCGGCGGTGGTGATCTGGATGATGAAATCCCGTTCTAATCGGGCAACATACGCCAGAGTGTCTGCAAGGGGTCGTGTGCGCACGGCCCCTTTTTTATGCGTGGAGGTAAGGGCCTCCCCCGCGCTGGGCCAGTTGTTGCGCCAAAGCAAAAACCTGTGTGGCAGGGGTAGCGCGCCACATATCGGATTTTATTGAAATTTTAATAATCGGATGTTTTCTGTTTATTACTTTTTCCGAATATCAGTTTTTCTTTTATCTTACTGACCGACCCTCCTGCTTTTCTTCTGGCATCTGTGCATAAAATTCTTGGCGCACGGGCATGATGCCGCTATAAGCCGCGTCATTCTTTCAAGGCAGGTTTCCTGTCATTGCAAAGGCTGACGACTGACATGATTACTTTACCGCCAGATTATCGCCCGTCAGAAGAAGAAGAGTTCATGAACCCTCTTCAGACGGAATACTTCCGGCAGAAACTGCTCAAATGGCGCGCTGACCTTTTGAAAGAGGCGGGGGATACCCTGGCCAGCCTTTCCGAAGGTGGCATTCATGAAGCCGATATTACCGACCGCGCAAGCGTGGAAACGGACCGTGCCCTTGAACTGCGCACCCGTGACCGTGCCCGCAAGCTGATTGGCAAGATCAACCTTGCTCTCCAGCGGGTTGAAAACGGCAGCTATGGCTACTGCGAGGAAACCGGTGAGCCCATCGGCCTGAAGCGTCTGGAGGCCCGCCCGATCGCTACCTTGTCCATTGAGGCGCAGGAACAGCACGAGCGTATGGAAAAAACGCATAGGGACGATTAATTTTCGTCTTTTTTTGTTCACCCCACTCTTGCGGTGGTGCGCCCAAAAGGCTAGAACCCCGCAAGCAGTGCTGCTGTAGCTCAGTGGTAGAGCACTCCCTTGGTAAGGGAGAGGTCGACAGTTCAATCCTGTCCAGCAGCACCAGCAACTCCCCCACGCATATGGCATGGTTTTTTTTCAGGCTTCCGAGCGACCTGAAAGAAAAGTAGCCCGCCTGCCCCTCACGGGGTTTGGGTATTCCCCCCTCCCATACAAAAAAGGCCCCGCACTCTGGCGGAGCCTTTTGCAGACATACTCCAATCAGGCAAAGCCCAAAGTGGCTCAGCCGCGCGGGGGGCCTTTATTGGGGCCACCCCCACCGCCGGGACCACCCTGACCGCCGCCATGGCCACCACCGGGCGAACCACCCCCGGATGGACCACCGCCACCTTGTGCACCGCCACCGGGGCGCTGGCCGCCACCGCCGGGGCCACCTCCCCCCGGACGACCGGGACGACCGCCACCATCCGGGCGACCACCCCCGCCGGGGCGGGACCAGCCCCCTCCATTATTATTGCCACCACCGGGGCGGCCAGGCCCCATACCCGGCCTGCCCATGGGTGGGCGCGGTGCAGGGCGGGACCAGCCACCACCAGCATACCCACCGCCATATCCGTAATAGTCATCATACCGTATGCTGGAACCAGCATAGCCATACGGATAGTACGGGCGTGGCCGTGGGCCGGGGCCACCAGGGCCTGCACACCCTGCCAGAACGGTTAAAGAACCCAATGCTGCCAGAGCGCACACAAGACGTTTCATAACATTGTCTCTCCTGCTGGTGGCTTGGCGTTCAGGACCCTACCTTCACCAGCACATGATGTTTTTTGCCAGCAGAAAGCCTGATGGCGCCATCTACACTATCGTGCTCCACAATCAGGCGATTTTCATCCGCTATCACGGCATTGTTGAGGCGCGCGCCCCCGCCCCGTACCAAACGCCGGGCCTCGCCATTGGTTTTGGCAAGCCCTGCCTCCACCAGCAGGCGGAAAACGGGAATCCCTGCGGCAAGGTCAGGCTGGGCCACTTCATGCACAGGCAGGTCAGCGGCTGTCAGCGCACCTTCCTCAAAGGTCTGGCGGGCGGCTTCGGCTGCGGCCAGAGCGGCCTCGCGCCCGTGGCACAGGGCTGTGGCTTCGGTCGCCAGCACCTTTTTGGCTTCGTTAATCTGCGCGCCCGGCAGGCTCTCAAGCCGTGCACATTCCTCAAGCGGCAGGTCCGTGAACAGGCGCAGGAAGCGCCCGACATCGGCATCCTCGGTGTTGCGCCAGAACTGCCAGTAATCAAACACAGGCAGACGTTTTTCGGACAGCCACACAGCTCCACTGGCCGTTTTGCCCATTTTTGCGCCGGAGGAGGTGGTAAGCAGCGGAGTGGTCAGCCCCATGACGGATTTCTGATCCGTCCTGCGCACCAGTTCCACGCCAGAGATAATGTTGCCCCACTGGTCGGAGCCGCCAAGTTGCAGCACCAGCCCGTATTTGCGGCTGAGTTCGCGGAAGTCATAGGACTGGAGAATCGAGTAGTTGAACTCCAGAAAAGTCAGCCCCTGCTCACGTTCCAGACGATTCTTGACGGAATCGAAGGCCAGCATGCGGTTAATGGAAAAATGCACCCCCACATCGCGCAGCAGGTCAATATAGGCCAGCTTGTCCAGCCAGTCGGCATTATTGACCAGCAGGGCATCCGAAGGGCCCGTGCCAAAGGTCAGGAACTGGCGCAGACACCCTTCTATGCCGGCAAGGTTGGTCTGGATGATGTCATCCGTCATCAGCCGCCGCGCTTCCTCCCTGAAGGAAGGGTCGCCAATACGGGCAGTGCCGCCGCCCACAAGGGCGATGGGGCGGTGGCCATGCTTTTGCAGCAGGCGCAGCATCATAATCTGGATCAGCCCGCCCACATGCAGGCTGTCTGCCGTGGGGTCAAAGCCGATATAAGCCGAGATGGACTCCCGTTCCATAAGTGCGTCCAGTGCCTGCGCATCCGTGCACTGGAAAATGAAACCGCGTGCCGCGGCCTCGCGCATGAAAGAACTCCGAAATCCGCTCTCGACCATTTTCCTGTCCCTATCCTTCGGCCCGCATCAGGCGGGCAGAACCCAAGGCACACGCTCTAGCATGAGAGGGCGCGCAACAGGAACAGCCCACCGCAGGCCATAACCAACTGGTGCAGCCCTTACGCCGTGCCGCCCACGGTCAGCCCGGTCATTTTAAGGGTGGGTTGCCCAACACCTACCGGCACGCCCTGCCCGGCCTTGCCGCAGGTGCCAATGCCGGGGTCTAACTCCAGATTGCCCCCGATCATGGAAACCTGGGTCATGGCCTCTGCCCCGCTGCCAATGAGCGTTGCCCCCTTGACCGGGGCCGTAACGCGCCCGTTTTCGATCAGATACGCTTCGGAGGCAGCAAACACGAACTTGCCCGACGTAATATCCACCTGCCCGCCACCAAAATGCACGGCATACAGCCCACGCTTGACCGAGCGGATCATCTCCTCCGTGGTGGCGTTGCCTTCGAGCATAATGGTGTTGGTCATGCGTGGCAGGGGCATATGCGCATAGGACTGGCGGCGGCCATTCCCCGTAGGGGCAACCCCCATGAGCCGTGCGTTCAGCCGGTCCTGCAAATAGCCTTTGAGAATACCATCCTCAATCAGCACCGTGCGGCCTGTGGGTGTGCCTTCATCATCTATGGTCAGGCTGCCACGGCGGTCCGGCATGGAGCCGTCATCTATGACCGTCACCCCGGGGGAGGCCACGCGGGTGCCAATACGCCCGGCAAAAACGGATGTTCCCTTGCGGTTAAAATCGCCTTCCAGCCCGTGGCCTACGGCTTCGTGCAGCAGAATGCCGGGCCAGCCAGCACCCAGCACCACTTCCATTTCCCCTGCCGGGGCGGCCTGTGCCTCCAGCGCCACCAGCGCCTGACGCAGGGCCTCGTCCACCGCACCCTGCCATGTTTCCTCATTCAGAAGGCGGTTAATCTCATAACGTCCGCCAAGGCCGTGGCTCCCGCTCTCGCGCTTGCCATCATGCTCCACCACAACCGACACATTCAGCCGCACCAGTGGCCGCAGGTCGGCCACGCGCGCGCCATCGGCACGGATGATCTGCACGGCCTGCCACTCGCCCGAGAGCGAGGCCATAACCTGCACCACGCGCCTGTCCTTGCCCCGCGCGTAGGCATCCATGCTGGAAAGCAGACCGGACCGGGCGGCAAAATCCGTATCCCCCAGCGGGTTGGCATCCGTATAGAGCCGCTGGTTGGTGGGGCGTGGTGGGGGGGCCATAACCCCCGAGCGGCCCGCACGCACCGCACCCACAGCACCGGCCGCACGCAGCAGGGAGGAGCGGCTCATCTCATCCGAATGGGCAAAGCCTGTCTCTTCCCCCAGCACCGCGCGCAGGCCAAAGCCCGTGCTGGTGTTGAAGGAGGCGGAGCGGATAACCCCGTCATCCAGTGCTATGGATTCGCTCTCACGGTATTCAAGGAACAGTTCGCCATCGTCCATGCCGTCCAGCGCCGTGCGGGTCAGCTTTTCGGCGTCATCCCGGCTAAGCTGGGCCTGCTCCTGAGCAAAAAACAGCTGGTCTGTGGCGGCCAGCGCCCCGGCGTGTGAGGGAGAGAAAGACATGGACCAAAGCCCTCCGTCTGGGAAATATCCGTCTGGGAATAACGGCTGCCCGCACGGCCAGCCACCTGTTTGACCTGAATGCCAGAAACCGCGGTGTTCAGATACCCGGCAACTCGTTTACCGTGACCACCCGCCAGCCCGTATCCAGCCGCTCCAGAATGGTCAGGGAGAGGTTCTGGACCGAAAAATGCAGCGCGGTTTCGGCGTGTATGCGCAGCGCATGCGCCAGAGCCGCACGAATAACCCCACCATGGGCCACGGCCACAATGTTGCGCCCTGCATGTGTTCTGGCCAGCCGGTCCAGCAGGCGGCCAACACGGCTGCATACCTCAATCACGCTCTCCCCCTCCGGGGGGCAGTCACTGGCGGCAACGGGCCAGAACGGGTGGGGGGGCAAGGTCAGGTGCGCAGGCAGGGCCTTGTATTCCAGCCCCTGCCATGTGCCCAGATTCTGCTCGATCAGGTCCAGCTCCACAGTGAGCGGGCGGGGGCCGTACCCGGCCTCCTCAATCGCCTGTGCGGTACGCCGTGTGCGAGAGAGCGGGCTTATGAACCACTGTGCGTCCTGCGGCAGACGCTGGGCCAGCGCACGGTACATGGGCTTCTGGGCAATCAGGCTGTCGGGGCAGAGCGGCACGTCCATGCTGCCATACATGCGCATACGGGCGTTTTCTTCCACCAGAGCATGGCGGATCAGCCAGAAGCGGGTAATACCGGTTGGAAGTTCAGGCCCATCCAGAAAATGGTCCTGAGAAGAGGATGAGGCTTTTTCGGCAATCATGTGTTCGCTCATGCCTCTGTTGTGGAATCAGCTTTGCCCGAGCGCAAGAGCAGAAATGCCCAGCCTGCCCAAAGCAGGGGCCTGCCCGGGCATACACCCACCGCCGGACAGGCTGGCACGGGCGGCATGCGGGTGGCACGGTGGCTGTGCATGGGCAAGGTCCGCCCAATACCGCAGGATCAGGCCCAGCTTGGCCAGCATCCACGCTACGGGGTGGTCTGCCGTGGAGGCCCCTTTTGCCACGGCGGGGGCAGCCGCATAGCTCCATCCCGTGCCCGAAATATGCCGTGCAGAGGCCGAAACACGGAGCGCGCCCATGCCTGCCTCAACACCCTGCGCCGTGGTCAGGGCAACCGGTTGCCCCACATGGCAGGGCAGGGCCGCAAGGGCACGTTCCTCCCCCCGCAGGTCCATGGGCAGGTAGGGGGTCAGATCCGCCAGCAGCCAGCCATGCACCAGCCTGGCCTGTGCAAAATCCAGCGCACAACCATCGTGCATTACAGTAAAGGCAAAAATGCCCGGCAGGCTGTCCCACGCATCTGCCTCCGGCTGGGTGGACAACGCCACCGAGGGCAGCAGGCGCACAAACGGGCAGGCACGCAGCGCCGCCGTGGCCCCCAGCATGAACTGCTGCAACCGCTCTGCCTTTTGCGCATCCGGCACGGCGGCAAATGCCTCCATTTCGGCCCGTGCTCCACTCCAGCGCACGAACAGGCCCGTGTTCAGGCCCGCAGGCAGGGTGCGGCAGGCAGGCAGGTCCGGCCATTCAGCCCGCGAGGCATATGCCGCAAGACCGGCGGGCAGGCTGGCTGTGCCGTGCAGGCGGCCCAGCCAGCTATCGGGCAGGAACAGTGCGCCACTAAACGGTGGGCCGGTAAAAAACTTGGACCCCGTAACCATAACCGCCCAGCCCCACGCCACGTACTGGCGCACAAGCTCTGGCCGCAGGCGGGCCTGACAGGCATCCACCAGCACATCCACCTGACCGGGGTATTGCGCACACAGGGCGCGCACCCTGCTGGCGGGCAACACAAGCTGCCCGGTTTTGGAAACATGCAGCATGTAAAGCAGCACGCGCCGCCCCGCCCCAACCGCGCGGGCTACATGCTGCTGGCAGGCGGCAAACAGGGCGTTATCGGGCACACGCTCCGCGTTGCTGCCACGCAGCTCCAGTGCAACATGCTCCGCATCCCGCATAAACCCGTCTATGGGCATGCCCTTCTGCACAGCCAGCCCCCGCGCGGTGCGGTGGGCAAAATGGCGGCCACAGGTCGCCAGCGGCACGCCGCTCCCGGTTTCTTCCACACCGGGGACGATGGTTGTCAGCGGTGTGTTCAACAACCCCATGACCGCCGTGGCGGCCAGAGCGCAGTCGGTCCCTGATGGCGCGAGCACAACCCGCCCGGCTCCATCCAGATGGTAAAACCCCGCCAGAAAGGTCTTGGCTTCTTCCACAACGGCTTCGGCTCCCTGCCCTTCCACCGCAAGGCGGATCAGCCGGGTAGCCGCCTGATGCATGGCCCGTGCCGCGGGCAGTGTTGGGGTGGATGCGGTGGAGGAGGAAAAATCCAGCTCCCCATACCGGGGGAGAGGCTGGCACCCATACCGGTTAAGGCCGGTTTGCGCACCGGGGTCCAGCCGTTCGTCCCCTCCGCTTACAACCAGCCATTCCGCAGGTTGCAACACCGGCCATGCGGCACAGGCCCATGCCTGCAGGGCGGGCACATCCACCCCATGCGGGCGCAAGGCGGGAGCTACAAAAAAAGCCAGTTCCGGAAAGCACTGTGCAAGCTGGGTGGCATCGGGCGCTGTGCTCCCCGCCAGACCATGCCCCCATGTACATGGCATGGGTACGGCCCCACCGGGGGGGCAGAATGGCCCCGTCTGCCAGGCACAGGCCGTAACCCTTGCCGCAGCCAGCAGCAGGCGCGCCATGCACTGCCCATTGCCCCCCTCCGCCAGACCTGCCCCCGCAGGCGGGCAACAGGCACGCACAAGGGCGGACAGTTCCAGTGCAAACCGGGCGTAAAACCATGCCTGAGCAGGCTCAACCGGTTCGGCAGAGCAGGCAATGCTCCCATCGGGCTGAACACAGACAGGCCGCCCGGAACCGGGTTGTTGCAGAACAAAACAGGGTGCCAGCATATGCCGCAGGAAGGGGGAGGACTGCATAGCCTGCAAAACACTGGTCAAATTACTTGCATCCATTCACACGGCACACCCTGGAGCGGAAGATAAACAAGGAACAGACATCCGCCATGATACTGGCCTGTGCACGCGACAATCCCTTACCCAGACCACCACAGCCCCGCCCCAGACTGCCCGGCCCCATGCGGCATACACCCCACACAGGCCAAGGCGCAAAGTGCCAGCCGTATCCGCACAATGGGTATGAGCTGCCTAATATTGTCGATCCCCCGCCGCGGAACAAGCCGTACACACCCCATACGCCCATGCCTGCCACGCCGGGTGGCCATGCTCCCACCTGTGGGCATGCCTCTTTAACATGGGTTCAACACCGCCCGCCTCTGGCCGCAATCTTGTGCAAAGGATGCGGTTCGCAATACGCGGCAGGGCTGCTAAGAAGAAAGCAGTCACCCTTTACAACCACCCGCGCACACGATTCCTGCCCAATGCAGGGAGCAGGCGCGGCCTCTGGAGTCAGGACCGGCACCCTTGGCGCGCACAAGCCCTTTAAATACCACCAGTTCCCCCGCCCCCCACAAAAGTACCCTGCGCCTGCGCATGGAGGAAGGGGGCGGCATTGCGCTCTGCATTCTGGCCTGTGCCCTGCTGGCAGCCCTGCTGACCTACAACCCGACCGACCCCTCCTTTAACACCGCCACCAACCAGCCCCCTACCAACCTGCTGGGCATAACCGGCGCGTTTGTAGCCGATACGCTGTTACAGGGAATCGGGCTGGGGGCCACGGTACCGGTGCTTATTCTGCTGGCATGGGGGTGGCGCTTTATGGGTCACCGCCTGCTTGGGCATGAAACATGGATGGTCTTTGGCATGCGGGTGGCTGCCATTTTATGCCTGCTCCCCGTAGCCGGGGCCCTGCTTGCCGCCATTCCGCTGCTGTTTACTGCCCTGCCCAACATGGAATGGCCCACACAGGCCGGTATTGGCGGGGGTGTCGGGCATTCCATTGCCCAGACCTCCATTGCCGCAGGCATGGCCGCCATAGGGCCTGCGGGGGGCATGGTTATCTGGCTGCTGGGCGGGTTGCTTGCCGGGCTTCTGCTTGCCCTTGGCACCGGCCTGCGGCGTGATGAATGGTATGCCATCTGGCGGGCATTTGTGTTTGTTGTGTGCCTGCCGGGCAGGCTGGGCAGGCGGTTTGTCCGCTACTATGCCAGCCACAAGCCACACCCCGCCGCCCCGGCAGCCAGCGCACAGCCCAGCGCCTACACCGCACAGGCCGCACAGCCTGCGGCAGACGCATTTTATGGCAGCACCCTGCCCTCCGGCCCGCTGTTTGATGATGAAGAGGACGAGCACGACCTCGCCCCCTATCACGCTCCGCAGCCCGCCACCCACCATGCCACAGGCACGGCACTGGTGCTGCACGGCACGCAGGACAACAGCCAGCACAGCCCGCATGCCCTTACCCCCGCACCACTGGATGCACCGCCGGGCACCCCTGCACGGGCAACGGCCATAACCCCTCTGCCAGCCACAAAGGCCGAACCCGCCTTTACCCTGCCCACCGCCACAACACCGCACCCCGCACCGGAAAAACCCGCCAAAAGCGGGTTGCTGGGCCGCCTGTTCTCCGGTGCAAGCCAGCCCGAAAGCACGCACGCCACCCCCGAACGCAGCACTCCCACCCGCAAAGGCGGGTGGGAACTCCCCCCCATGAGCCTGCTGCGCGCAGCCCCCAGCAACGCCCATACCGGCCCCTCGCCCGAGTTGCTCAACGCCACCGCCCGCATGCTGGAGCAGGTTCTGGCCGATTACGGCGTGCAGGGCCGCATTGTGGGCATGAGTGCAGGCCCCGTGGTCACACTGTATGAACTGGAACCCGCACCGGGTATCCGCTCGGCCCGCATTATCGGGCTGGCGGACGATGTGGCGCGCTCGCTATCCGTGCTGAGCGTACGCATTGCCACCGTGCCGGGCCGCAACGTGATGGGGATTGAAGTTCCCAACCAGACGCGTGAGACGGTTTACCTGTCCGAACTGCTCAACCAGCCCACATGGCGGGAAGATACAGGCCAGCTCCCTCTGGCACTGGGCAAGGATATTGCGGGCGAACCCATGTTCTCCGACCTTGCACGCATGCCCCACCTGCTGGTGGCGGGCACCACCGGCTCAGGCAAATCGGTTGGCGTGAACGCCATGATCCTCTCCCTGCTCTACCGGCATTCGCCCGATGAATGCAGGCTGATCATGATTGACCCCAAGGTGCTCGAACTCTCCATTTACGATGGCATCCCCCACCTGCTCACCCCGGTTGTGACCGAGCCCCCCAAGGCGGTTAACGCGCTCAAATGGGTTGTGCGGGAAATGGACCGCCGCTACCGCACCATGGCCCACCTGCAGGTGCGCAACATTGCAGGCTACAACGCCCGTGCGGCCGAAGCCCGGGCAGACGGAGAGGTAGTCGTCCGCCGCGTACAGACCGGCTTTGACCCCGAGACCGGCAATCCGGTGTTTGAAGAACAGTCCGTCGCTCTGGACCCCATGCCCTATATTGTGGTCATTATTGACGAAATGGCCGACCTGATGATGACCGCAGGCAAGGAGATTGACGCCTGCGTGCAACGTCTGGCCCAGAAGGCGCGCGCGGCGGGGATTCATGTCATCATGGCAACGCAGCGCCCTTCGGTGGATGTGATTACCGGCACCATCAAGGCCAACTTCCCCACCCGTATTTCGTTTCAGGTGATCAGCAAGTTCGACAGCCGCACCATTCTGGGCGAGCAGGGGGCCGAGCAGCTTCTGGGGCAGGGGGACATGCTGTTCATGCAAGGTGGTGGGCGCATTACCCGCGTGCACGGCCCGTTTGTGGCCGACAGCGAAGTGGAGCAGGTTGTCAACTTCCTCAAGGAACAGGGCGAGCCGATTTATGATGAGGACGTTCTGGCCGAACCCATGGAGGAAGGTTCCTCCTCCAGCGCTGGCAGCCGTGCCAGCGGGAACGAAAACGCCGAAGCCGACATGTACAGCGAGGCGGTAAGCATTGTCACGCGTGAGGGCAAGGCATCCACCTCCTTCATCCAGCGCCACCTGTCCATTGGCTACAACCGCGCGGCCAAGCTGATTGAGCAGATGGAAAAGGAAGGAATTATCAGCCGGGCAGACAATGTCGGCCGCCGCAAGGTGCTGATCGGCTCCAACCGCGAAGAAGACTAAAACCCCGTATGTCTGCCCCCCTGCCCCCCCTGCTCTACCAGAGCAGCCATGTGGTTATTCTTGACAAACCCGCGGGCCTGCCCGTGCACACCGGCCCCGGTGGGGGTGCCTGTGTGGAGGACTGGTTCCCTCAGCTTTCCCGCCGCAAGGATGGCCCATGGCTTGCCCACCGGCTGGATGCGGATACATCGGGCTGCCTTGCCATAGCCCTGCGCAAACAGCCCCTGCTGGCCATGCAGGAAGCCTTTGCCAACAAAACCGCACGCAAAACCTACTGGGCTGTGGTGGATGGTGGACCACAGGCACCCACCGGGCGGATTGACCTGCCACTGCTTAAAACCAGCACCAGAGCGGGCTGGTCCGTGCAGGTAGCGGACAAGGGGGCTCCTGCGGCCACCACATGGCGGGTTCTGGGCCGGGACGGGCAGACAAGCTGGCTGGAACTGGAGCTGGAAACAGGGCGCACCCATCAGGCCCGTGTCCATTGTGCCGCCATGGGCTGGCCCATTGTGGGGGACGCGCTTTACGGCAAGCCCCACGCGGCCGGGCTGCACCTGCTGGCCAGAAGCCTGTACCTACCCATTGATAACGGTGTTACCGTAACCGCACCCCCACGCGCGGGCATGCGCCCCGCCCTGCACGCCTGCGGCTGGCGCGCAACCGAACAGGGCTAAAAAACCCACTCCACGGCACACCGCCCCTTAAGGCTGCCCGAGTGCTCCTGTATCGGGCCAGACCTGCACAAGCCTTGCATGCAGGTTGTGGCGTCTGGTGCGG
Source organism: Acetobacter fabarum (assembly GCF_011516925.1). Classification (GTDB taxonomy): domain Bacteria; phylum Pseudomonadota; class Alphaproteobacteria; order Acetobacterales; family Acetobacteraceae; genus Acetobacter; species Acetobacter fabarum. The sequence goes on along the minus strand of NZ_WOTG01000005.1, from coordinate 144,844 downwards.
AGCACTGCACTATCAAACATCTGTGCCCGCACACGCCCGGCCTGCCCCATGCGGCTGCGCAGTTCGGTATCGGACATCAGGCGGTCAAGCGCCTCCACCATGGAGGGCAGGTCATCGGGGTTGGCGTAAAGTGCTGCCTGCCCGGCCACATCGGGCAGCCCCCCTTTGCGTGATGTCACCAACGCGGCCCCACAGCCCATGGCCTCCAGTGCGGCCATGCCAAAAGGTTCGGCCCACCGGCTGGGCACGGCCACAATGGCCGCGTGACTCATGGCCTGCAAAACCTGCGCATGGGGCTGGTAGCCTACCATCTTCACCCCCGCAGCCTGAGCCTGCGCCTGTATTCTGCTCAGGAATTCGGTTTGGGGGGACATACAGCCAAACCTGTCTGCCCCTATAATTTGCGCCTGCCATGTGGGGTAGCGGGGCAGCAGGGTGGCGCAGGCCTGCACAAAGGCATCCACCCCCTTGTCTGCCACAACGCGGCCAGCAAACAGCACAAGATTGTCCCTTACAGGGGCGGGGGCTGGCAATGCCGCAAGGTCCAGCCCATTGGGCAGCACGCTAACCTGCGCCTGCACGCCCTGCTCCAGAAAACGGTTCCGCAACCACTCGGACACCACAACAACAGCCACCCTGCGGGCCAGCAACATGCGCTTACGGGCCGTTTTGATCAGGCGCATACTGCACGGGTCATTGTGCAGTACCAGCACCAGCGGCAGGTGGGGAAAGCGCCGGCTTATGGCCCACGCCAGATCCGGGCGGTTATGCACCTCCACCAGATCGGGGCGCAGCCTGCGAACCAGCCGCACCACGCCCGCCCGGTAACGCCCCGCATGGCTGAACGGGAACAGAACAGGCGGCACGGGCGCAAAAGGCACATCATCATACGGGCTGGTTGCGGGGGGGCTGCCCGCCACCACTTCGCCCGCCCCGGCCATGCGGTGCACCAGCAGGGCTATGGCCCCGGCCTCATCAGGGGCAAAACATTCACGCGGGGGCAGAACAGTCAGCACCTGCAAGGGGGGAGTGGACACTGCGGGGGAACCACCCACTCCGTTGCCCTGCTGCGGGTTGCGCACGCTCATGCCTGCTGCCCTGCTGCCCGCCATGGTGTGTTCAGGCCAGGGTTTCGTATATATCCAGTTGCCATTCCACCGGCTCACGCGCAGCAGCAGCGTACCATTCCACCATCAGCGGGTGCTGGCGCACGGCCTGCATGTAAGCCTGCGCCGTGCTGGAAAGCCCCGGCACATCGTAGGACAGAAAACGGCAGACAACAGGGGCAAACATGGCATCCGCATTCCCCATGCCCGACCCGCACAGGAACGGCCCGCCGCGGCCGGCCCCTTCGGTCCAGATGGCGTTAATGCGCGCTATATCCTTGTGCACATCTTCGGCCAGAGGCGCAGCCAACGGGCGATTACGGCCCAGATTCATGGGCAGGGCAGAACGCACGGCCCTGAAGCCGGAGTGCATTTCCGCCGCTACCGAGCGCGCCCATGCCCGCACTGCCCGGTCCTCCGGCCATAAAAAGGCGTGGTGCTCGGCACAGTATTCAGCAATGGAGAGCGAGTCCCACACCACGGCTCCCCTGTGTTCCAGATACGGTACGCACCCGTTGGGCGAGAGGGTTTTAAGGGCTGCGGTCTGCCCTGCGCCGGCCAGCGGCACAACTTCCACCCCCACATCCAGCCCGGCCAGACGCACACACAGCCAGCCGCGCAGGGACCATGACGAATAACGCTGTGTACCAATAACCAGACGACCTTCCGCCATGTGCGTGCTCTCCTGTTCTGTTTAAGCCGTAGCCTGCTGGTCCGTCCGGCGGATAAACCCGCCGCCCAGAATGCGGCTCCCCTGATAAAACACACAGGCCTGACCGGGGGCGGGCATGGCGGGTTCGTCCAGCAGCACGGTTGCGCCATCGGGGGTTGGGACCACACGGGCCGTGCGCGGCTCTTCACGCGCACGCATCTGCACCTTGCAGACAAGGCCTTCGGCCGGGGGGTCCAGCAGCCAGTTGACATCCCGCACGGACAGGGAGCTGACAAACGCATGCGCACGCGGGCCAATAATAACACGCTTGCGGCCCGGCTCCACGCCCACCACCATCTGGCGTTCGCCCTGCAGGCGGGCGGCATTCCCCAGCCGTTTGCTCTGGCCCACGGTAAAGCGCATCACGCCCTCATGCGCGCCCACAACATGGCCGGACTGGTCCACAATCTCGCCCGGACCAGCCATTTCGGGGTGCATGCGCTCCACCAGATCCACGTAGGAACCATCGCTGACAAAGCACAGGTCCTGGCTGTCTGGCTTGCCTGCCACAACAAGCCCGTACCGCTCGGCCTCGCGCCGTACGGCGGCCTTGTCTGGCATGTCCCCCAGAGGGAAGCGCAAAAAATCAAGCTGGTCGCGTGTTGTGGCAAACAGGAACCAGCTCTGGTCACGCGCCTCGTCCACCGGGCGGTGCAGTTCCGCACCCTGCGGGCCTTCCACACGGCGAACATAATGGCCGGTGGCCATGGCATCGGCCCCGATTTCCTTCGCCAGTCCCAACAGGTCGGTAAACTTGACGCCCTGATTGCACGCAACACAGGGGACCGGGGTTTCCCCCGCCGCATAGGCATCGGCAAAGCGCTCGATCACGCTATCCTGAAACCGGCGTTCCGCATCAATCACATAATGCGGGAATCCCAGACGGTCGGCCACGGCGCGGGCGTCGCGGATATCCTGCCCCGCACAGCACGCGCCCTTTTTGGCCGCCCCTCTGGAATCGTAAAGCTGAAGGGTCGCGCCCACAACCTCGTGCCCTTCTTCCAAAAGGCGGGCAGCCACCACGGAACTATCCACCCCTCCGGACATGGCAACAAGAATACGCATGGGCGGGCTTTCCTTCCCTTTTTGCTATCAGGCCTTGCTGGGCAGGCGCACGACCAGACCATCAAGGGCTTCGGTCATGACAATCTGGCAGCCAAGGCGCGAGGTTTTTTCCAGCCCGAACGCAAGGTCGAGCATGTCTTCTTCATCATCGGTCGGGGCATCCAACCGGTCCGCCCATGCGGGGTCCACCACAACGTGGCAGGTCGCGCAGGCCAGCGATCCCTCGCACGCGCCCTCAAGGTCCACATCGTGCTTATGGGCAATTTCCAGCACGGACAGGCCAACCGGGGCATCGACCGTGCGTTCTGTTCCGTCCTGCTCAACAAACGTCATCTGGGGCATTGGTTTTCATCCTGCCAAAAAATATCATGGCGGCGGCGGCCTGTATGGTCCGGGCCTTAGGCTGCGGGCATGGGCCGCCGGGGTGTGGCCCGCACCTGCAGGGCAGCCTGTGCCAGACTGTCCGCCGCGCGTTCTGCTTCGGCGGTGGAGGTAAAACGTCCGGGGGACAGACGCAAGCTTCTTCCTGCTTCATCAAAGCTCAGCCCCATGGCCTCCAGCACGTAGGAGGGGGCCAGTTCGGCCGAAGAGCAGGCCGAACCAAGGGAAACCTCAAGCCCGGGCATAACCGCCAGAACCTCTGCCGCGCGCAGGTCAGGCGGCAGGCGCAGGCTGAAAATACCCGGCAGGCGCGCAGCCTCCTGCGCATTGACCACACATCCGGGCAACTGCGGCCCCAGACGGGCCAGAAACACCGCCTGCACGTCGGCCAGATGTGCACCATCACGCGCCATATCCATGCTGGCAATCTGGCAGGCTTCCCCAAATCCTGCCAGCAAAAAGCCCGGCAGGGTGCCAGAACGCAGCCCCCGTTCCTGCCCACCACCAGAGAACAGGGGGGTCAGGCGCACACGCGGGCGGCGGCGTACAAACAGTGCCCCCGCCCCCTTTGGCCCATACAGCTTATGGCTGGAAATGGAGGCCAGAGCCACGGGCAGGGCATGCAGGTCCAGCGCAATTTTACCTGCCGCCTGCGCCAGATCGGTATGCAGCAGCGCCCCCGCCTGCGCGACCAGCGCACCCAGCGTGGCAAGGTCCTGCAGAACCCCGGTTTCGTTATTAGCCGCGGCAATGGACACAACAGCCGTGGGGGCCTCTGCCAAAGCGCGGGCCAGCACCTCCGGCTCCACCTGCCCAAGGGAGTTAACCGGCAGAACAACCGGCTCAAACCCTTCATGCACCAGATCCGCCACACTTTGCAGCACGCATTTATGCTCGGTCGCGACAGTTATAACCCGGCGGCGCGGGCTGCCCTGTGCCGCCAGATGCCGTGCCGCTCCCTTGATGGCAAGGTTATTGGACTCGGTCGCCCCCGAGGTAAAAACAATCTCACGCGCCTCCGCCCCCAACAGGGTGGCAACCTGCGCGCGGGCATGTTCCACCATATGGGCCGCCCGGGTGCCGCTGGCATGGGTGGTGCTATGCGGGTTGCCGTTTTCCTCCGCCAGAGCGCGCAGCAGAACCGCCTGCACACGCGGGTCGCATGGCGTGGTTGCCGCGTGGTCAAAATACAATGCCGCCATACCCGGCCCCCTATTGCGCCAGAGCCAGACCAGCCCCGGCCGCCATGCGTGCGTAACTTTGCACAAACCGCTCCACATCCGCCTCCCGCACGTTCCATGGCAGGGACACGCGTATGGCCTGCCCCGCCTGTTCCCCCAGCCCCATGGCCTCCAGCACATGGGAGAACGCTACCTTGCCCGATGAACAGGCCGAACCTGCGGAAACACAAAGCCCGTCCAGGTCCAGCCGCATAAGCTGCCCCTGCGCGCGCCGACCGGGGAGCACAAGGGATGCTGTATTGCCCAGCCGTGGAGCCCCTGCGCCACACACCAAAGCTCCTGCGGCCTGTGCAGCCTGCTCCAGCCGGTTGCGCAGGGGGGCCAGATCACGCGGGTTGTCCAGAGCATCACACAACGCTGCGGCAAGACCTGCTATGGCGGGCAGGGGCTGGGTGCCCCCCCTGCGGCCCTGCTCCTGCCCGCCGCCTTCAAACACCGGGGCCAGTGGCCTTGGGGCTGGGCCGCGCAACAGCAGGGCACCAGCCCCTTTTGGCCCACCCATTTTGTGACCGGAGCAGGCGAGACTATCCGCCCCCAACTCTTCCACATTCACAGCCATGCGGCCTGCGGCCTGCACGGCATCCACATGCAGATGTGCACCATGCTGGCGGCACAGGCGGGCAACCTCGGCCATGGGGTGGAGCACGCCTGTTTCGTTATTAGCCAGCATGAGGCAGACAAAGGCGGGAGCGCCCGGTGCACTCAGGGCTGCCTCCAGCAGGTCCAGACGGACCTGCCCGTGGCTGTCCACCTCCAGCCATGCCCGGTCTGCCCCATCGGGCACACCCTTGCGCACAGCATCATGCTCGGTGCGACCAACCAGAAAACGCCGCCCCTGCCCAAACCCGTGCATGGCCAGCACATTGGCTTCCGTGCCGCCAGAGGTGAACACGCAGTTGAGCGGAGCCACACCAAGCCGGTGCGCTACCGTGTTGCGCGCCTCCTCCAGCACGGCGCGTGCGCGCCGCCCCGCATGGTGCACGGAAGATGGATTCCCCGTAAGGTCCGCCGCCTCCAGCATGGCCGCACGCGCCTGGGGCCGCAGGGGTTCGGTCGCGTTGGCATCCAGATAGACGGGTTGAGGAAAATCCTTTGCCCTATCGTCTGTTTTATCATTCATGCTTTTTTTCTACCCGTAACCATACCAGAACTGCGCTTTTTGCAGGCCGTGCAGTACGGCCATTGTCACGATTTATGTGGAAATTCTGGCCCCCAAGCCGCTATAGAGTGCCGTATGGTCAGCACCACAGGGCACAATGGAGACGGCAGGCTGGAAACGGGTTTTCCCGCATGCGCAGCATTCACGGACAACAGCCCGCACGATTATGCCTGCGTTTTGCGCAAGGTCAACGCCGGAGTGTGCCGCACACCCTTTTCTGGTCGTGGGACGGACACCATGTGTCTGTAATGCGCTCCTTTTTCCGTTTTCCCCCAGAAACGGAAAAGGGAGACAGGCTGACTGAGAGTTAAAGTTTGCGGGCCTTTGGTCTGCCCGCATGCTCCGACCCGGAACGTGGCATCGTTCCCCGCCGGGGCAATTATCAAACCCGGAAGCGTCATGCCCGCGGACGCCCTTCCCAGATCAAGCGGAACCTACATGCCTGAGGTTATGTTTGCCGGCCCGGATGGACGTCTTGAAGGACGTTATCACCACTCAAACGAGCCCAACGCCCCGCTTGCCCTCGTGCTGCACCCCCACCCGCTGCACGGCGGCACCATGAACAACCGGATTACATACGCCCTGTACCGCACGTTCGAGAACATGGGCTTTTCCGTCATGCGCTACAATTCCCGTGGGGTTGGCCGCTCGCAGGGGCGGTTTGACGGGGGCATTGGCGAAATTTCCGATGCCGCAGCAGCCCTTGACTGGATGCAGATGATCAACCCCAACGCCAGCGGTCTGTGGATTGCCGGGTATTCGTTCGGGGCGTTCGTGGGCATGCAGCTGCTGATGCGCCGGCCAGAAATTACCGGCTGGATCAGCATTGCGCCGCCAGCCGCCCATTATGACTTCGGCTTTCTGGCCCCCTGCCCGTGCGGCGGGCTGATGATTGCCGGTGGCAAGGATGACATGGCCCCCGAGCCCGCCATCCACAAACTGGTTGATAAGCTGAACACCCAGAAAGGTGTTGCAGTGGACTACCGTGTTTACCCCGAAGCAGATCATATTTTTGCCAAACAGGCAGACAAGATTACCGCTGCGGTGGAAGACCACGTAACCCGCGCCATGAGCCAGCAGCACATGGCACTGGCCGCAGACTAACACCTGCGCGGTAACCGGGTGTGGGCTGTAACAGCAGGCCGCACCCACAACCCCCTACCCGCTGCATAACCTGCGACGGATAGGGGCCAACCGCCCCCTTGCGGGGTGGTCAGTCCTCCGTCCGGCGGGGGTGTGCCAGTTCGCGCACAACACCATGCAGGGTGCGCAGTTCCTGCTCTGTAACTTCCCCACGCGTAAAAAAGTGACGCAGGTTGCGGACCATACCGGGGCGTTTTTGCGCGTTCCGCAAAAAACCGCATCCATCCAGCTCACGCACAAGATGGCTCATAAAGTTCTCAAGCTCACCTTTGGTGGCTACGTGGGTCTCGTTGGTCATGAGCGTGCGGGGGGGTGTTGCGTCTGCCGCCATCCACCATTCATACGCCATGATCATGACCGCCTGCGCCAGATTGAGCGACATGAAGGTCGGGTTAAGCGGGTAGCGGATCAGCGCGTCCGCGCGTGCCATGTCCTCGTTATCCAGCCCGGCGCGTTCGGGGCCGAACATCAGCCCGACCTTGAGCCCGCGCTGGGTTGCCGCACGCAGTTCCGCCGCACCGCCACGCGCGGTCATGACCGTTTTTACAATATGGCGTGGCCGTGGGCAGGTGGCGTACACATGGTGCAGGTCGGCTATGGCGTCATCCACACTGTCATGCACCGTGGCGGCTTCCAGAATCCGGTCTGCACCCGAGGCCGTACGCCATGCCCGGTCCTGCGGCCAGCCATCACGCGGGCTGACAAGGCGCAGGTGAAACAGGCCACCATTGGCCATGGCACGGGCCGTGGTGCCAATGTTCTCGGCCATTTGCGGCCTGACCAGAATAACAACAGGTGTGTTGCCCAAAGGCTCCAGCGGTGCCCCGCCGTCCCGCCCGGTCATGCGCGCCTCCAGTTTGTGCCGTCTTTTGTATCTTCAAGCACAATACCCTGTGCCTGCAACTGGTCGCGCAGGGCATCGGCCCTTGCAAAATCCCGCGCTTTTTTGGCGGCCAGCCGCTCCGTTATCAGGTTTTCAATCGCGGCATCTTCCTCGGCAGAAGACTCTCCACGGAACCACTGCGCCGGGTCCCCCTGCAACAGACCCATTAACGCCCCACCGGCTTTGAGCGCGCCTGCGGCCTCGCGGTCCCCGCCCATGGCCTGGTTAGCCAGCACATGCAGTTCGGCAATGGCCTTGGGGGTATTCAGGTCTTCCTCCAGTGCGGCCAGTACGGTTTGCGGCACAGGAGCTGCGGGCACATCCGGCACGCTGGAGAGGGCGCGGTAGAACCGGTCCAGCGTCTTGCGGGCCTCATTCAGCCCGGCCTGCGTGTAATTCAGGGTGGAGCGGTAATGCGTGCCCAGCAGCAGCAAGCGCAATGCCTCCGCCGGAGCCTGCGCCAGCACATCGCGGATGGTCAGGAAATTGCCCAGTGACTTGGACATTTTCTCACCTTCCACCAGAAGCATGGCGTTATGCACCCAGTAATTGGCAAACTGGCTATGCGGGAAGCAGCACAGGCTTTGCGCGCGTTCGTTCTCATGATGCGGGAAAAGCAGGTCCGACCCACCGCCATGAATATCAAAACTATCGCCCAGATAACGGTGCGACATGGCCGAGCATTCAATATGCCACCCCGGACGCCCCCTGCCCCACGGGCTATCCCACCCCGGCTGGTCTGCATCTGATGGTTTCCACAGCACAAAGTCACCCGGTGCTTTTTTATAGGGTGCCACTTCCACACGTGCGCCCGCTTCCAGCTCATCCGGGTTACGGCCGGAAAGTGCGCCATAAGAGGGGAACGACCCGACCGAAAACAGCACATGCCCCTGTGCTGCGTATGCGTGCCCGTTTTCAATCAGCCGGGCGATCATGGCCTGCATCTCGCCAATATTATGGGTCGCGCGGGGTTCTATGTCGGGGGGCAGCACGCCAAGGGATGCCAGATCCTGATGAAACTCCGCCGTGGTGCGCTGGGTAAGCGCGCCAATATCTTCCCCATTGGCGCGGGCGCGGGCGGTAATCTTGTCATCCACATCGGTAATATTGCGCACGAATGTAACACGGGGGTAGAGCGTGCGCAGCAGCCTGACCAGCACATCCGCCGTAAGCATGGCGCGCAGGTTGCCAATATGGGCCAGATCATACACCGTGGGGCCACAGTAATAGACCTTGATATGCGCGGGATCGAGCGGCTGGAACGGCACGGTCGCGCGGCGCTGGCTATCGTGCAGAAACAGAGCGGGAGCGGGGCTTGGGGAAACGTGCGGCATGTCCGCCTAGATGCGCCACCCACGAAAACGATGCAATATGTGTATGGGCCAAAAAAACCGCGATTATTCCAAAAAACAGGACTTGACGCTCTTACCCTTTTATCGCTTATAGTCCGGCCTTAGCGCAGAATATGTGCATGTGCCCTTATAGCTCAGTGGTAGAGCAACCGCCTTGTAAGCGGTAGGTCTTCAGTTCAAATCTGAATGGGGGCACCATTCTTTCCCGTAAAAAACTGTTCGCACCTGACCACTCAGGCATTTGCCACTACTGGCAGCGCGGCAAATGGCAGTGTGGGCAATATACCCCGCTTTTATACTGCACACGCCACAGGTCTGTTGTGCCGTTTACCTGCCTGGCAAGCACTGCCACCAGAGCGGCAGGTCTTATGTCATGACCCAGCCATCCTGCCGGAGCGCCACACCCGCCAGATACAGGCTGCCACAGATCAGTACGCGTGCGGGTTGGGGGCTGGTTGCCGCATTTGCAGCCAGTGCGCTCAGCGCGCGGGCAAGCGTGGGGCCGGTATGGGCCTTGCCGCCTGATGCGTCCACAATAGCTTGTGCAGGCAGGGCCAGATGCTGCTCGGGCTCACAAATGGCCCACAGGTCATCCGCATAAGGCAAAATCGGACCAAGAAAACCCGAGGCGTCCTTGGTCTGCTTCATCCCCACCAGTATGTGCAGGGGCTGGTCCTTCCAGCGGCCCAGCTCCTGCGCCAGAGCGGCACCGGCTCCGGGGTTGTGCCCTCCGTCAAGCCATAATTCCCATCCGGCGGGCAGCAGGGCTGCCAGTTTGCCGTGCAGGCGCTGCATGCGGGCAGGCCATTGCACCTGCCCCACACCCTGCCATGCGGCCTGTGGCACATCCAGCCCGGACAGGCGCAGAGCCTCCACCGCCAGACCGGCGTTTTCCATCTGCCACGGGCCGGTCAGGGCGGGCATAGGCAGCGCGAGCGTGCCTTTGGCATCGTTCAGGCACAGCCCGGCGGGTTTGTCCGCATTGCCCTGGGAGGGCTGGGGCGCAATCGTCCATTCCACGCCACGGCGGGCCAGAACAGCCCCCACAGCCTGCGCCTGTTCCTGCAGAACCTGCATGACCTCGGCAGGCTGGCAGCCCGTAACCGCTGGCACACCGGGTTTGAAAATACCCGCCTTTTCCCCCGCGATTGCTGCCAGAGAATCCCCCAGAAAAGCCTCATGATCGCGCGAGATGGAGGTCACAATGCAGGCTGCGGGGTGTTCCAGCACATTGGTAGCATCGTACCGCCCGCCAAGGCCGACCTCAATAATGGCCAGTTCCGCCGGATGGCGGGCAAACAGCATAAAGCCTGCGGCGGTCAGCACCTCGAACACGGTAATGGGGGCACCATTGTTGATGCGTTCGATTTCCTCCAGCGTGGCCACAAGTTCAGCTTCGCTGACCAGCTTGCCTGCCACACGGAACCGCTCGGTTACATCCACCAGATGCGGGGATGTCATGACATGCACGCGCCACCCTGCTGCCTCGGCTATGGCGCGCAGGGTCGCACAGGTGCTGCCCTTGCCATTGGTACCGGCCACATGAATAACCGGCGGCAGCTTGCGCTCCGGGTGCCCCAGACGGGCCAGCAGAGCTTCCAGCCGCCCGAGGGAGAGGTCGATCAGCGCGGGGTAAAGATGGTTCAGCCGTTGCAGAACCTCCCCCGTGCGACCGGTAAATTCGGGCACCGGGGCTCTCTCCCCAGCCTGCACCTGACCCACGGAGGGGCTTACTCGGCTGCCGCAGCAGGTGCTGCAACGGGCTTGGGCGGGGGAGCCTTAACATCGGCCGGAGCATGGGTAAGCAGGCCGATCAGGCGCGACAGGGTGGCGGGCATATCCTTACGGGCCACAACCATGTCGAGCATACCGTGCTCAACCAGATATTCGGAACGCTGGAAGCCCTCGGGCAGTTTTTCGCGCACCGTGTCCTGAATAACGCGGGGGCCGGCAAAACCGATCAGGGCGTTGGGCTCACCGATCTGCACATCCCCCAGCATGGCGAAGGAGGCCGTAACCCCACCCGTTGTCGGGTTGGTCAGCACCACAATGTACGGCAGGCCCGCATCACGCAGCATCTGCACCGCAACGGTTGTGCGGGGCATCTGCATCAGGCTCAGCACCCCTTCCTGCATGCGTGCACCACCGGAGGCGGTAAATACCACCAGCGGGGATTTTTGCAGGATGGCCAGACGGGCAGCAGCCACAAACCGCTCACCAAAAGCGGCCCCCATGGTGCCAGCCATGAACTCGAACGCCATCACGCCCACAACGGCGTTATGCCCGCCAATGGTGCCATGCGCGACAACAAGGGACTCGTCCAGATGGCTCTTGGCGCGTGCATCCTTCAGGCGGTCGGTATACTTTTTCTGGTCCCGGAAGCCGAGCGGGTCCACGGGAGCCAATGGCAGTTCAATACGGGTGAACTCACCGTTATCAAAGGTCCATGCCAGCCGGTCATTCACCAGCACGCGCATGTGGTGCCCGCAATGGGGGCAGACATTCTGCGCCTTGCGCAGCTCCTTGGTCAGGACCATCTGGGAGCACGAATCACAGGTGGTCCACAGGTTATCCGGCACATCACGGCGCAGAAGACCGCGGATTTTAGGACGGACGTATTCGGTGATCCAGCTCATTTTGAACCCTGTGACTGCACGAGACTAACGATGCGGACCCAGCCCGCCTGCGTGGTTGCATTACGCGGGCGGCGCCAATCTGCCAAGTGATTATGAAAAAACGCGACCATATCCACGCAGGCGGGCACGCGTTTGAACGTGCACCACCTGCGCATATGGATGTGGCTTACAGCGCGCCTTCAACCCATGCCTTGAGCTGGCTTTTGGGCAGTGCGCCAACCTTTGTGTCCACAACCTTGCCATCACGCACCAGCATAAGGGTGGGGATGGACCGCACACCGTAGGTGTTGGGGGTTACGGGGTTGTCGTCAATATTGACCTTGGCAACCGTCACCTTACCCTGCATGTCCTTGCCGATTTCTTCCAGTGCCGGGCCGATCATTTTGCACGGGCCGCACCATTCGGCCCAGAAATCGACCAGAACAAGGCCAGACGCCTTGAGCACGTCAGCATCAAAGCTGGAATCGCTGACAGCAAGCGTGTGTTCACTCATGACATGTTTTCCTTAACTACCGGGTGCCTGCGCACCCCATGCTGTCCTAGTTAACAGGTCTGCGGGCACTGCACAGAGTGCGCACCAGCAGACCGGGCTTAGCTAACACTTAAGGTGGCCTGCGCCGTGGTCAAGATGCCACGCCCGCGCAAGGTTGCGGAGCATGCTTGTCCAGCAGGTGCTCCGGCAGCCGGTCGGCACGGGGCAGTTCGGTCCAGACCAGCACGCACACAACCTCCCGCCCCGGCCACAACCCTTGCAGCAGGGCGCGGTACGCCGCCATCTGGCGCAGGTACAGCACCGGCGTCTGCTCCACCGTGGAGGGCGCGTGGCGACCACTTTTGTAATCGCACACAATAACCCGGTCAGGCATGACACACATGCGGTCCACCTGCCCCACAATAACCTGCCCGCCAGCAATACCCGCCAGCCGCTGCTCCGCCCGGGCATGGGGGGCAAACAGGTCCACCAGTGCGGGCATACGCAGCACTGCCACAATCTGTGCGGCAAGCCGGGCGGCCTCCGGCATGGACAACCCCGATGCCGGGCGGGCCAGCCAGTCCGTGGCAAGCTGCTCCTGCGCACTGGCAGGGTGGTCAGGCAGGAACTGCAAAAGCGCATGCACCAGATTCCCCCTGCGCAAGGCCGCCTCCCGCGCCTTGAGCGGGGTAATGGCCGCCACATCCAGCGGGGAACGCGCGGGGGGGAGCGGGCCAAGCATGGTATCATCCGGCCGGCTTGGGGCCAGTGGCCGGGCCAGTGGTTCTTCCGCTTCCGGCAGGCCGGGCCGCCAATGCGGGGCCTGCCCCATCCAGCCGGGGAGCGGCGGGAGCACAGGAGCATCCTGCGCGGCAGACGCAACAGGGGCTGCTGGGGCGGACAGGCTGGCGGGGGCTGCGTGCTCCTCCAGCACCAAAACCCTGCCCGACCAGTCCCCCACGCTCCAGTCACGCGGCTGGGCACCTGCGCGCTCAAAACCAAGGCGGCAACATTCGTACCAGCTTTCTGGCGGTACGGTGCGGCCGGGTTTCCAGCCACACACGATCAGCCTGTCCGCCGCACGGGTCAGGGCCACGTAGAGCAGGCGGTTGTATTCCTCTATCGTCTTTTCACGCAGGGTTTCGTACAGGCTGCGGGTCAACCCGACCGACAGGGCGTTGCGCGGCACGTAAATGGGCACCTGCACCCCTGTTTTTTTGTCCGTGCTCCAGAACAGCCTGTCCTCAAACCGGGGCAGGCCCACCGTATCGGGCAGAATAACCAGCCGGGCCTGCAACCCCTTGGAGCCATGTGCGGTCATGACCCGCACGGCATTGCCACCGGCCTCGGCCTCGCGCTTGACACTCTCCTGCGAATGTCTGAGCCAATGCACAAACCCCTGAAGAGAAGGTGGGTGCTGCTCCTGATAACGCAACGCGGCGGAGAGCAGCTCGTCTATTGGTTCCGCGGCCTCTGGCCCCAGCCGCGCCAGCAGGCGTGCCCGCCCGCCCTGCTGGCCCAGAGCCGCGCACAGCAGTTCATACGGGGTAAGGTAATCCACCCGGCCAAACAGGGCGTTGAGCATCTGCCAGGCCTGCGTCCAGTCCGCCTGCTCCGCATGGCGCTCACGCAGGATGGTCCACAGGGGGGCACCGGGCGAGCGCCCTACGGCAAGGGCCATCAGGCTGTCATCGGACAGGCCACCCAGCGGGGAGGTCAGCACACAGGCCAGTGTCAGGTCATCCTGCGGGAGCAGGAGCGCAGCACACAGGGCCATAAGGTCCTGCACCGCAAGCTGGTCGGCAAGGCCCGTGCGCACCAGTGTAGCCACGGGAATGTTATGCCCTTTAAGGGCGCGCACCAGCAGCGGCACAAAGGAGGAGCGGCGCGGCACCAGCACCAGCACGTCCCCCGGTGTCAGCGGTTTTTGCCCCGGCTGGGGGGGGGCTGCCAGTTCACGCGCAATGGTGCTGGCCAGCGCATCCGCCAGTTTTTGCCGTGGGCTCTGCCGGGTGGCGTTCACTGCGGCTGGCTCCCACGGGCTTATGCTGTCCTGCGCATCCTGTGCCTCCGCCAGAGGCCAGAGTTCCACCCGCCCCCCCTGACCGGGGCGGGCCGTAATATGGCGCAGGGGGCGGCCCTGCTCCTCCGCCACGCCACGCGCGGCCTGTGGGTCGGCAAAAACCGCATCAACCAGTTGCAGGACTGGCGCTGTGGAACGGAAGGAGACGGTCAGTTCCGGCTCCCGCCAGGGCAGGTCCGCCGCCTGCGCACGCTGTTTGAATGTAGCCCGCCAAGCCCGGAACTCGTCCGGGTCCGCGCCTTGAAAACGGTAGATGGACTGTTTGTAGTCCCCCACGGCAAAAACCGTTCTGGGGCCTTCCTCCGCCGCGTGTGCGCCTTCACCTGCAAAAAACTCTTCGGTCAGGTCCCCTGCAATGCGCCACTGCTGGGGGGAAGTATCCTGCACCTCGTCCAGCAACAGATGATCTATGCCGCCATCGAGCTTGTACAGCACCCATGCGGCCCCCGGCTCACGCAGGAGCAGGAGTGTACGGTGGATCAGGTCATCATACTCCATCTGGCCCTGCATGGCCTTGCGCTGGTCAAACATGCTGGCCACGGGAGCCGCCATTTTGAGCAGCGCCACACCAAGGCGGGCCAGCTGGCGGGCGTTCATGCCCTCCTCCACCGCCAGTATGCGCTCGGCCTCCTTTTGCAGCGCATCGGCCAGATCGGTATATTTTTCCGCCAGTTTGGCCGAGAGCAGGCCACGGCTGCGCAGTTTACCATCCTTGGTCAGCAACCCGTTGCGCCATACCGCCCATTGCGCGGCACGCTCCGTGGGGGGCAGGGCCAGCCAGTCCAGCAGGGCGAGTGCGTTGGTCTTGACTGTGGCCGATCCCTCCTCCGCCATGGCCCGCAGGCCCGCGCGCAGGGTAGGCTCGGCCGCAAACCCGGTGCAGGAGGCCAGCAGAAAAGCCTCATCGGGCTGCCTGAGTGCTGTTTCCGGCAAAGCCAGCACCCGGCACATGAGACCTTCCGCCTGTTCGGGGTGAGCGCTTACGCGTGCACGCACGGCCTGTGCGTGCTCATTGCGCCGCAAGATACCCGCAAGGGCAATAAAATCTCCAAGCCCGATCTGCCCGGCCAGCGGAGCCACCGTGCTGGCAGGCTGCCCGCCCAGAACACTCTCCACACAGCCCTGCAACGCCAGAGCCGCGTCTGTTTCCTCCATGACCGTAAAATGCGGGTTCATGGCGGCTTCCAGCGGAAAACGCCGCAGGAGCGACTGGCAGAAGGCATGAATGGTGCCAATACGCATACCACCGGGCAGGTCCAGCACCTCCGCAAACAGGGCGCGTGCCTTGCGCCGGGTCTGCTGGGTGCAGGGCACGGCCAGAGCGGCCAGTTCCGCATTCAGCCGGTCATCCGGCAGGGTCACCCACCGGCCAAGGCGGGTTTGCAAGCGAATAGCCATTTCCGCCGCGGCAGCCTTGGTAAAGGTCAGGCACAGAATGCGCGCAGGGTCGCTGCCGGGTACAACGTCACCCCCCGCTTCCACCCGTGGCAGCATCAGCCGGAGCAGGCGGTCTATCAGCAGTTTGGTTTTGCCACTCCCCGCAGAGGCGGACACAAAAACCGATGCCGTGGGGTCGGACGCCATGGCCTGCTGCTGGTTGGCCTGCGCAATGGCGGCATCCAGCGCGCCCTGAGCCGTATGGTGGGTCATGCTTCGGTCTCCATACGGCCGGTATTCCACTCCGGCACACGGGCCAGACGGGCATAATCGGCAAAGCGTGGTTCCTGCCCCGGATGGGGGTGGGAGAGGTAGGGTTGTGTAGGCTGGTCGTACGCGGCAATGCGCGCCAGCAGGCGCTGCCATGTCTGTTCGGCCAGATCAGTCAGATTGTCGTGCTCCTTGGAGGATACGGCCACCTCCTCCCCCGGTTCGGCCCCGCCGGTCAGACGCCAGTAGATCAGCCCGGCAATGTCGGCCACATTGGGAGCATCGGCAAAACCTCCGCGCAGCAGCATGGCGGCCTCCAGCGGCAGTTGCGGGCTCCAGCCGGACAGAACATCGCGCATGGCTGGCAGCATGCCGGTTTTGTAGTCCTGCACAATCACACGCCCCTGCGCACTCAGTTCCACCCGGTCTGCCCGCCCGACAAGGCGGAACGCCCCCCCCGGAGCATCGGGGACCAGCACGCTGCCTGCAATTTCGGTCAAAATAGCTTGCGGCACGCCGTGGGTGGCACGGCGCTGCTGCTCCGCATGTGCAACCCATGCGGCAATGCGCTCCAGCCGGGGCGCCCACCATGCCTGCAAAGCCGGGCGCAGGGCCTGTTCGGCCAGGCAGGTTTTGAACACCTCCGCCAACTTGCGCTGGGCATCTACCGGCCAGTCCACGCCGTGGGTTTTAACCCAGCGTTCCAGCGCGTCATGCACGATCATGCCGTAATCGGAGGCATCGGCCCCTTCCTCCAGCTCGGGCAAAGGCTCAAGCCGCAGGATGTGCCGGGCGTAAATGGCGTAAGGGTCGCGCATCCATGTTTCTATTTCCGTCACGCTCAGGCGGCGGGGGCGCAAGGAAACATCCGGCGTGGGCCGGGGTGGGGCCACTGGCAATGCCGGCCCCTGCGGCTGGTCCAGCCGTGCAAGCCAGGACAGAACCGGGTGCTCGGGCACACTGCCCCCCCAGCCAGCCAGAAAAGCATCCAGCCGGGTTAACCAGCGCGCAGGCACCACAGGTGCGCCATCACGCCTGCGGGCGGAGGACAGAACAACATGTTCCGCCGCGGCCGCCATGGCAAAAAAGTCGTGTGCCGCCTGCCCCACGGCCTGCTCGGGCGGGGGTAGGCCAACCCGCTTGCGCATGGGGCGGCTCATCCACGGCCCGGCATCGGGGGCGGGGGGCCACACCCCTTCGGACAGACCACCCAGTATAACGGTTTCCGCCGTTTGCAGGCGCGCTTCAAACAGGCCCCAGATCAGCACCCGCGGGTGCAGGGCCTGCGGGTTGTTGCCCCGGCGGGTGGCAACACGCTCCTGCGCCAGAACCGCCGTAAGCAGCCCGTCCAGCACAGCAGGCGGCTGGGGGGGCAGCAGGGCGGTTGCCAGCATAAGCTCGCTCAGCCGGGAGGCCAGCAGGCTGCCGTCCTCCCCTTTCCACAACCGGACGGCGGCGGGTTCTTCCTCCGTGCTGGCAAGGCGTTCCACCGTGGCAATCAGGGCTTCGAGCAGGTCGGGCACGCTGGCCTGATGCCGCGCCCCTTCCCCCCCGGCCAGCACCGCACCTTCGGCTTGCTCCCAGCCCAGAACAGGGGCCAGACAATGGGCCAGACGCTCCATAAAGGCCGGCAGGGGTTCGGGGCCAAAGGGGCGGTCCGCGCTCTCGCCCTGCGTCATGCGCTGGCGGTCTTTTTCGCGCTTTGGTTCCAGCCTGTCCCTTACGGCAGCGCAAAGCCCCGCAAACCCCGGAGCGGGAGAAGGACCACGCAGCACCACACGCTCGAGCAGGCGGGCCGAGGCACGGCAGACGCCCGGAGCCAGACCACACGCCACCAGCGGGTGCTTGAGCACGGATAAAAGAGCAACAGGCGCAAACTGGCTATCCACCATCTGCGCCACCAGCCGCAGCAGCACGGCGGGGGGCGTATCCGCCAGTGTGGCGCCTGCGCTGTCATCCGCCAGAATGCCCCATCGCTCCAGCTCTGTGGCCACGCGGGCCGCCAGCCCACGGTCGGGCGTGACAAGGGCCACGCGGTGGCCGGGCTGCTCGATGGCGTTACGCATGACCATGCTGATGGCCACGGCCTCTTCCTGCTGGTCTGCGGCCTCAAACCGGCTGACATGGGCCAGTGCGACCGGGCCGGGCTTTGCCCAGTCATCCAATGCTGCGGCAGGCAGCATCACGCGGGAGAGCACGGCCGCGCGTTCGGGTTCCCCCCCTTGCGCATTCCAGACCTGCACATCCTCCCGCCGGGCCTGCAATGCCGCGAGCAGGTGGCTCATGCCCGCCTGCGGGTGGCTGTCTGGCAGGGCGGCAAACACCTCCTCAGGCATGAGCGTATCCAGCCCCGGCAATACGACCCTGCCCCCCGGACAGGACAGAATAGCCTGTAGCGCATTGGCCGTGGGCGCCATGGCATGCGTAAACCCGGCCGCCCAGAGCGGAGCGGTGTAACCCTGCTCCCCCATGTTCCGCCACAACCGCGCCTGTGCGCCCAGAAGGGCCACCTGCCGGGCCACGGGGTTGATCAGCCCCTGCTCCTGCAACCACACAGGCCATTGTGCGGTAACAATGTTCAGAAAACCCAGAATGGTCTGCCAGTGCTGGGCGTAATCCTCCTGCACGGCATCGGGCAGGCGCTCGAGCAGGTTGACACCAGCCCATTCCGCCTCGTCCATCAGCTCAGCCAGAGCGCGGGCCAGTGGCCATGCCTGATCCAGCGTGGGGCGGGTACCAAAGGCGTTATCCGCCTTTAAAACAAACAGTGTCAGCACGGCCAGACGGGTCATGGCTGGCACGGCGGGGGGGAGCGCCAGCGCCTCTGCCCCACCACAGGCGGACAGGCCCAGTTCGGTCTCGTCCAGAGCGCCTATGGGCATGATGCGGGGCAGGAGCATGCTGCGCCCATCCATACGCCGCAGAAAAGCCTCGGTTAACGCACGCGCGGCCCGGCGGCCGGGGAGCACAATGGTTCCCTCGCCCATGGCCTCCGGGTCATGCCCGGCGGCCTCTATCCAGCGCGCCGCCAGATGGTCCAGAAAAGGCAGATGTGCTGGAATGGTTGCGAGCTTCATACCCCGGGCTCCAGCAGTGTGGCCGGTTGCGGGGGAAGGCGGTCCGCCCAGCCAGCCAGAGTGACACGGCGGTTTCCATCCGCTCCGACCATAAGGGTGATGTGCAGCGCATCGGGGGGGGTCATGTCCTCCAGCCGTTCGGGCCATTCCACCAGCATGACGCCCTCGCACGCATCATCCCACCCCAGTTCGTCCAGTTCCTCCACACTGCCCAGACGCCACAGGTCAAAATGGTAGGCCGTGGCCGTGGGGGAGTCGTAGGCCTGCACCAGCGTATAGGTGGGGCTTGGCACCTCCATATCCGGTGCGGCGCAGAAGTTACGCAAAAACGCGCGTGCAAACACGCTTTTGCCCGCCCCCAGCGGACCAGAGAGCAAAATGGCATCCCCCGCACGGGCAAGGCCTGCCAGAGTTCTGGCCAGTTGTACCGTATCGGCTTCGGTTTTCAGCAACATGACCGATTCCTGCTCCTGCTCCGTGGTGGGCGCGTGCCCTCTGCATCGGGTCCAAGACTGACCTTTTCCATATCAAGCCGGAAGCGGGAAGAGTGAAGCACTGAATTTGTAAACTTTTTATAAACACAGATTTTGTTAGGAAATAATAAATATACTCAACATGACTATTTATTGTTCGCAAAAAAATTACTTTATAATACTTTATTATTTATCCCATAGGGAACTTTTTGCCCGTATAGTCTGTTCCAAAGAACGCTATGTTTTTTTTCCGATATGTCGGGTCAAGCTATACGCCAGTCACATATCTGTTA
Organism: Acetobacter fabarum; assembly: GCF_011516925.1. Classification (GTDB taxonomy): domain Bacteria; phylum Pseudomonadota; class Alphaproteobacteria; order Acetobacterales; family Acetobacteraceae; genus Acetobacter; species Acetobacter fabarum. The sequence goes on along the minus strand of NZ_WOTG01000005.1, from coordinate 125,121 downwards.
TTATCGAAATAATAAAAATAATATGAATTTGTGTTTATTTTTTCAGAAAAACACGTAAAAGTATCATCAGAGCGAGCCAATACAACCTCAAGGTGTATCACCCCATACCTGCAGCTATGTGAGGCCAGTCATGCGCATTCTATTTGCCGAGGACAAATTTACCTCCAGCCGGGCCATTCTTTCCGCCCTGAAAAAAGCAGGTTTTGCGGCGGATCTGGCCCGCTCTGGCCAAAACACCATAGAATTGCTGCGAAATTACGATTATGGGCTTGCCATTATTACCATGACCCTGGCGGACATGGACGGGTACACCATTCTCAACACCCTGCGCACGCTCAAGATCACAACACCCGTTATCATTCTTTCCAACGTTGATACGCCAGACGCCAAGATACGGGCCTTTACACTGGGGGCTGATGATTATCTGGCCGAACCGTTTGAATCCGCTGAGCTGATTGCCCGCGCACAGGCCATTCTGCGCCGCTCCAACGGATACGCCCACCCGGTTGCCCAGGTTGGCGCGCTGACCCTGAACCTGAACAACCACACGGTTACAGTCGGCAACCGCCCCATCCACCTGACCGGCAAGGAATTTGCCATTCTGGAACTGCTGGTGCTGCGCAAGGGCATTGCCCAGACCAAGGAAACATTCCTCAACCACTTATACGGTGGCCGGGATGAACCAGACATCAAGATTATAGACGTCTTTATTTGCAAACTGCGCAAAAAACTCCAGACCGTGGGTGCGGAAGACCTTATTTCCACCGTATGGGGTCGCGGGTACATTCTGCATGACCCGCAGGCACAGACACAGCCTGTTCCCACCCCCTTGATGGCCCCCCTTGCACACCGGCCTGTGCTGCCCGAGCCTGCTCTGCTGCAGGCTGTTGGGGACTAATAAACCACCTGCTCCACACTGGGTGTTCCCATAGGGAGCCAGCATTCTTCAGGACCGGGTTGCAGGGTACCAGGCATGGGCATGCCATAATGGCCCCGCCCCCCTGCCAAGTTCGGGGGCCTGCTCAATAGCATCATGCACATACAGGCAGGACTGCCGGACCGCATCTGGCAGAGCGAGTCCCTGCGCCAGTGTTGTTGCCAGCGCGCTGGCCAGCGTACAGCCCGTGCCATGGGTGTGCCGGGTTGCAATACGCTGCCCCACAAACTCGCGCGCTCCCGCCCCATCCAGCAGCACATCCACCAACGCTTCCCCCGCCAGATGCCCGCCTTTGAGCAGAACCGCCGCCCCCGTCTGCTGGTGCAGCCATAGGGCTGCGGCCTTCATATCCTCCACCGTATGAATAGTAAGCCCTGTCAGCTTTTCCGCCTCAGGCAGGTTGGGGGTAATCAGGGTTGCAAGGGGCAAGAGCGTTGTGCGCAGGCAGGCCAGAGCATCCTCCGCCAGCAGGGCTGCGCCCCCCTTGGCCACCATGACCGGGTCCACCACCACAACAAGATCAGGGGTATTGTCGCGAGTCCGGGCAATTTCTGCCGCCACGGCCTGCGTTTGCACAACACCCCCCAGCATGCCGGTTTTAATGGCATCCACCCCCAGATCATCCACAACACAGCGGATCTGGTCGCGAATAAACTGTGGCGGCACAGGCAGAATATCCTGCACGCCCTGTGTGTTCTGGGCCGTCAGGGCGGTTAGGGCGGTCATGGCATAACCACCCAGCGCCGTAATGGTTTTGATGTCGGCCTGAATACCCGCCCCTCCGCCAGAGTCGCTCCCTGCTATGGACAGAACTCTCGGGCGCTGGGGGGCGGGGTGGGTCATGCAGAGGGGCTTTCCGGCTTCAGGCTGGCTGGGTTGCTTTTTCCAGCACAGCGCACATTTTGCTTACGGCCTCATCCACAAGGGCGGCATCTTCCGCCTCGGCCATAACACGCACCAGCGGTTCCGTACCGCTACGGCGTAACAGCAGGCGGCCCTGACCGGCCAATATACGTTCCACCTCATGCTGGCGTTCACGCACTTCATCCGTATCCAGCGGGCAGGCTCCTGCGTAACGGACATTACGCAGCTTTTGCGGGAAGGGCTGGAAAAGACGGCAGACCTCGCTCGCGGGGCGTCCGGATTCGACCAGCACGGCCAGAATCTGCAAGGCGGCAATCAGGCCATCACCCGTTGTGGCAAAGTCGGTCAGCACCATATGGCCCGACTGCTCGCCCCCCACATTCACCCCACGCTCCCGCATGCGTTCAACCACATGGCGGTCGCCTACGGCGGTACGTTCAAGGCCCACGCCCATTTTTTCCAAAAACCGTTCAAGCCCCATGTTGGACATAACCGTGGCCACCACGGCATTACCCACCAGACGCCCTTCCGCTGTCCATGAGCGGGCGATAAGGGCCAGAATCTGGTCCCCATCAATCAGACGCCCGGTTTCATCCGCGATCAGCACACGGTCGGCATCCCCGTCCAGGGCAATGCCAATATGTGCACCATGCTGCACCACGGCCTTACACAGGGCCTCGGGGTGGGTGGAGCCACACTGTTCGTTAATATTCACACCATTGGGCTCACACCCGATGCGAATAACCTCCGCCCCCAGCTCCCACAGCGCTGTGGGGGCAACCCGGTAGGCCGAGCCATTGGCGCAGTCGATCACGATTTTCATGCCGTCCAGCCGCAACTTGCGGGGGAAGGAGGATTTGGCACTTTCAATATACCGGCCTGCGGCATCATTCAGGCGTGAGGCGCGGCCGATCTGGGCCGGGTCTGCCATATCCGCATGCAGGTCGGTCACCATCAGGTTTTCAATCGTGCGCTCATCCTGATCGGAGAGCTTGAACCCGTCGGGGCCGAACAGTTTGATCCCGTTATCACCAAACGGATTATGGGAGGCGGAGATCATGACCCCCAGATCGGCCCGCAGGGAGCGGGTCAGCAGGGCAATGGCGGGGGTGGGCAACGGCCCAACCAGAGTGACATCCATACCAGCGGACAAAAAGCCGGAAACCAGAGCACTCTCGATCATATAACCGGATAATCTGGTATCCTTGCCCAGCAGCACGCAGTGCCGGTGGTCCCCACGCCGAAAATGCAGCCCCGCCGCCTGCCCCAGCTTCTGGGCAATTTCCACCGTCATGGGCGCAACATTGGCAGTGCCGCGAATACCGTCTGTTCCAAAAAATCGCTTCATAATACTCATTCCATTCCGCAATCGGCAATGGACCTGAATACTCTGGCCGTTGCTGGCGGAAACTTCTGTCCTGTCCTGCTGCTCTTTCCTAAAACGGTTTTGGGTTGGAAGAAACCGTGTTCAGGCCACAAAAAACATTTTTGGCGCACCATGCTTACCCACCCTGCACCCCCTGCCAGACCCGGACACCCTGCGCCATGCTGGCCACAGCGTGCACCCGCAGCAACGGGTTGCCAAAGGGCATGGCCATAAGGGAGGCCGCCACCGTGCCGCTATCACGCTGGGCGGGGTCTGCCACACCTGTTAGCGTACCAATCATGCGTTTGCGCGAGAGAGCGCACACCACACGGCACCCCAGATTGGCCAGCAGCAGAATGCGGCGTAGCAGAACAACATTCTGCTCCTGCGTTTTGGCAAAGCCAAACCCCGGGTCCACCATCAGCCGCTCACGGGCAATGCCCGCTTCCACCGCGGCCTCCACCCTCTGCCCCAGTTCCCGCACCACATCGCAGGCCACATCGGTATAATGGGTGTGTTGCTCCATGGTCTGGGGGGTGCCGCGCATGTGCATGAGCACAACGCCACACTGCTGCTTTGCCAGCAAAGGCAGGGCAGTCGGGTCGTGCCCAAGGGCGGAAACATCATTGATCACGCGCGCACCCGCAGCCAGTGCACGCTCCATAACCAGACTATTCCGCGTATCGACCGAAAGCGGCACATCGGGCATGCTCTGGCGCAGCCCCTCCAGCACCGGGCCAACCCGCTCCCACTCCTGCTGGGGGGAGACAACTGCGGCACCGGGGCGTGTGCTTTCACCCCCAATGTCGAGCACACCGGCCCCATCACGCACCATCTGTTCGGCCGCCTGCAGGGCAGAACCTGCATGGTAGTGCTGGCCTGCACAGCTAAAGCTGTCTGGTGTTGTATTCAGGATTCCCATAACCAGCGGCCCCGCAGGCAACCCGGCATCGGGCACGGGGGAAACAAGGCGCTGCATCACGGGTAGCCACGCATGCGGTACAGCGCCCACAGGCACGGGGCCAGAAGCGCTATCCCCTTCAATCAGCAAAACGGCTGTAAACGCGGCAGTACTGTTCTGGAATGGCAGGGCCACGCCTTGCCGTATGGCCTCCTGCGCCATTGGTCCAAACAGGAACCCCATGGGTTCAACCAGCCTGTGCCACATCGCCTTATCCTTTTTTACTGTCCCCACCATACAAAAGAGGCGGCACCGGGTGCCGCCTCTTCTGCTTCATATCCGTTTACTGCCGCACCCTGCCATTAACCGGCCTGGGGGGCGGGAACAGCGCCGCCATCTTCCGCCGGGGTGGGGGCTGGCGCTTCCCCCGTAACCTGCGGCACGGAGGCGCGGCGGTTAACCGGGCCATCATCTGCTTCTTCCGGCCGTTCAATCGGCTGGCCGCGCATGATCTGGCGGATTTCCTCACCTGTCAGGGTTTCGTATTCCAGCAGGGCTTCGGCCAGACGGTGCAGCTCGTCCACATGGTCATGCAGGTAGTTGCGGGCCTGCACGTAGGCTTCATCAATCAGGCGTTTGACTTCAACATCAATATCGCGCGCCGTCTGTTCAGAAAAATTGCGGGCGGCCCCAAAGAAGCTGTTGCCCTGATCTTCATCCGCATAGGCGATCATGCCCAGCTTGTCGCTCATGCCCCATTCGGTCACCATGCTGCGGGCAACACGGGTGGCCATTTTAATGTCCCCCATTGCGCCGTTGCAGATGTTGTCCTTGCCATAAACCACTTCCTCGGCAACACGCCCGCCCATCGCCACCACAAGGTGGGCAATGGCGTTCATCTTGCTCATGGAGAGCCGGTCGTCCTCAGGCAGACGCATGACCATGCCAAGGGCACGCCCACGCGGGATAATGGTCGCCTTGTGAATGGGCTCGCTCTCGGGCACCAGCACGGCGGTAATGGCGTGCCCGGCCTCATGGTAGGCGGTGCGTTTTTTCTCGTCCTCGCTCATCACCAGCGAGCGACGTTCAACGCCCATCAGCACCTTGTCCTTGGCGTCTTCAAACTCGCGCATGGACACCGTGCGGCGCCCAAGGCGGGCAGCGGACAGTGCGGCCTCATTGACCAGATTGGCCAGATCCGCGCCGGAAAAGCCGGGGGTACCACGGGCAATAATGCGCGGGTCCACGTCGGATGCCAGCGGCACCTTGCGCATATGCACCCGCAGGATTTTTTCACGCCCGCTTACGTCGGGGTTGGGCACCACCACCTGCCGGTCAAACCGGCCGGGGCGCAGCAATGCGGGGTCCAGCACGTCGGGGCGGTTGGTGGCGGCAATCAGGATCACGCCCTCATTGCTTTCAAACCCATCCATTTCCACCAGCATCTGGTTCAGGGTCTGTTCGCGCTCATCGTTACCGCCGCCCATGCCCGCACCACGATGGCGGCCAACGGCGTCGATTTCGTCAATGAAGATAATGCACGGTGCGGATTTTTTGCCCTGTTCGAACATATCCCGCACACGCGATGCGCCAACACCGACAAACATTTCCACAAAATCGGACCCGGAGATGGTGAAGAAGGGCACATTGGCCTCACCCGCAATGGCGCGGGCCAGCAGGGTCTTACCCGTGCCGGGGGGGCCAACCAGCAGCACACCTTTGGGGATTTTGCCGCCCAGCCGCGTGAACTTCTGCGGGTCCTTGAGGAAATCCACAATTTCCTGCAACTCGCCCTTGGCTTCATCAATGCCGGCCACGTCTTCAAACGTTACGCGGCCATGCTTTTCGGTCAGCATCTTGGCGCGGGACTTGCCAAAGCCCATAGCACCACGACCACCCGCACCCTGCATCTGCCGCATCATGAACAGCCATGCCGCGACCAGCAGGATAATGGGCAGGGAGTTCAGGAAGTAGCGCAGCAGCGGGCTGCCATCCTGCTCCAGTGGCTTGGCCACAACCTCCACCCCTTTACCCACCATGCGCGAGACAAGGGAGGGGTCCATGGGGGCATAGGTCTCAAACGCGGTGCCGTCGGTCAGCGTGCCGGAAATATTGTGGTTCTGCATGACAACAGACCGGACATGCCCCGAATCAATATCGGCCACAAAATCGGAATATGCCAGTTGCTGGGCGGCATGCTGCGCCGTGCCCGGCTGGAACATGTTCACCAGTAACAGCAGTAGCAGGATAATGCTGACCCAAAGCGCCAGATTGCGACCTAAATTGTTCATCTTGCCCGAGTGTCCATACTTCTAGTGCGTAAAGCGCCGGAGTGTCCTGCCATCTTGCCCGGCGCCTGGGGAAAAAAGCAACCTTTGCTCTTATAAATGGGATGCCTGAACCGTTTTCCTAGCCCACGGGCCCCACATAGTCCTTGTTGTGTACTTTTTTGCACCCGTACACACCCATTCCCGTTACGGGAACAGGCGGTCTGAACTCAAAAAAAACATCCGCCCAGTCTGCCGTGCTGCACCACCCCAGATGCGGCACCGCAACCCGCTGCCCCTGCCACCACAAGGCGGGCAGCCCGGCACAGAACAGGGCTGGCCACCCGGCACGGACCTTGCGCGCCAGCCCGTAACCGGCAGCCCCCACATATACCCCGCAACGCAGCAGGGCAGAAGGGGCGCGCAGCACAAAGCGGCCATCCCATACAACGCCGGGGCTGGCCGCTACCGGCGCGCTCACGCCAGCGTGCTCCCGGATGAGAAACCACTCATCGCGCCATCTGGCAAGCTGGGTGCCAGCCAGTGTGCCCGCTCCCCCGTTTTTGCACAGCCGCGCTACGGCAGCCGGTGCAGGGGGGTACTGCTGCGCACCAACCGTGCGGATCAGCCCCGACAAAGTAGCCGCTTCGGGCAGGTTTTGCCCAAGCCCAACCCAGCCATGGGGGTAAAATGCGCAGGTCTGCGCCAGTGCCATGGCCTGCGCCCTCTCACGCGCCATGCGCTGCGCGCCTGCATCCATGGCAAGGCACCAGAACTGCTCGGACAGGCCATTTTCCTGCAAGGCAAAGCGGACCCGCACACGCTCGGCACGCAGGTCCTGATTAGACGGGTCATCCACCCAGGCCAGCCCGGCCGCACGCAATGTCTGGCGCAAAGCCACGCGGGAAACGCCCAGTAATGGCCTTACCAGCCGCACATCCGGCGTGTGGCTGACCCAGCCCATGGCTGCCAGCCCATCCGGCCCGCTCCCCGCGTTAGAACGCATCCATGCGGTTTCGGCCTGATCATCCGCCTGATGACCAAGGAGTAAATCCACACAGCCAGCCTGCTGGCAGGCCTGCACCATGCGCGCATAACGGGCCTTGCGCGCCCGTGCGGCCATGGCAGGGCCTTTGGTCAGGTCTGTCAGGGTTATCAGGCGGGCGGGCACGTCCATGGCGTGCAGGCGCTCCACCGTAAGCCGGGCCTCTGCCCCGGATTCGGGGCGTAACCCGTGGTCCACCACAAGGGCCAGCAGATTGCACCGCCAGCGCCGGGCCAGCCATGCCAGCGCCAGACTGTCCCCCCCACCAGAAACAGCCAGTGCAACCGGGGGGCTCCCCGGTGCATCTGCACCCCACGGGCCAAGGGTGTCCAGCAATGCGGCAAACCATTGCGGCGGAACCGGCTGGTCAGAAAAAACCGGGCGCTGTTCAAACCGGACCGGCAATCCCCCTACCCCCGATAACCCGAGGGTACGTGCTGGAGCATTAGTTACAGCCACCCTTACGCCCGTATATTTCCGCCGCATGGGCCACGCGGGGTGCGGGGGACGGGAACTCGTTATTCAGCTTGCCCAGTGCTTCACACGCGGATTTTTTGTCTCCCAACGCCAGAAGCGAGGCCGTTACACCCAGCAGGGCATCAGGGGCCCGAGCGCTTTTGGGTGACTGACGATACGCATCGTAATACGCCACGGCAGACTGCCGATACTGCTTTTGCCCGGCAAGGGACTGGGCCAGCAGGAACTGCGCATCCACCTTGAATGCCCCTTTGGCACTTTTAAGGGCGGCCTCGGCATTGTCATGCGCGGTATCGTAATCCCGCTTTTGCAGGGCCGCCTTGCCCGCGCTCAGCAGGGCATCGGGTGTGGTGGGGCGTGCCGCAGGCTCTGCAGAGGCTGCGGCTGCCGGGGCAGCACTGCCCCCTGCCCCAGCCTGCGCGGCAAACTGGCTATCCGCCACCTGCTTGGACAGGGCTGCTGTTTTTTGCTGGAGGTCATTGGTCAGCTGGTCAATTTCGCCACGCATGTCGCGCTGCTGCTGTTCCAGCGTGCTGACCCGCTCCAGCAACTGGGAGACCAGATCCCCATTCACAGCCGATGACCCACCCGCAGAGGCAGATGGGGGGGGAAGTGCCCCGCCCTCGCTCTGGGAGGCCTGCATCTGGCTCATGGCCTGCTTGAGGGCAAGAATCTGGTCCTGAAGGGCAATGCCTTCCCGGCTGGTAACATCCTGTGCATGGCCCATGGGGCTGGTTGTGCCCATAAGCACGGCCACCAGGCCCGAAAGCACCAGACCATGGCGGACAACGCGTACTGCTTTAACCCGGGACTTCATTGAAAACCTCACCCCATCGATAAGAAACGGGCAAGAATTCCATCATTCCGTCCCGCAAAACAAGACACGAAATACAAAACAGGCCGGGCTTTGGGGCCCGGCCTGTTCCGTTTAATCAGTCAGATTTCAGATAATGTCTGAAAATCTTACTTCACAGCCGTAATGGCGTTACGGTTCTGTGCCCATGCTTCTTCGGTGTCGCCCAGAGCGGTGGGGCGGTCTTTACCGTAGGAGATGGTGGAGATGCGCGAAGAGGTCACGCCTTTTGCCACCAGGTAGTCACGAGCGGCGTTTGCACGGCGCTGACCCAGAGCAATGTTGTATTCTTCGGTGCCGCGGTCATCGCAGTTGCCTGCAACTTCAACGTTCACCTGCGGATACTTTGCAAGCCAGTCAGCCTGCTTCTGCAGGGTGGTCTTGGCGTCTGCGCTCAGGCCGCTCTTGTTCAGGTCATAGAATACGCGGTCCCCCACGTTGGCGACCAGATCAGCTTCGCTGCCCGGCACCGGGCCAGACGGCTGAACAGCCGCGCCGGTGGAAGCACCCGTGTTTGCATTTTCGTGCGCACAGGCTGACAGAAGAGCAACCATACCAAGCGCAGCAACAACTTTCAGTCTCATGTGTCGGATCCTGAGAATTAGCCTTAGGGCTATTCGGAGAAAAAGAAGTTAATAACCTTGTATCTCCGCGTATTCTTCTGCTCCCCTCCGAACCCTTCGAAGAGCCGACGAATTTTGGAGACCATTCCGCCGTAAGCCATAGCTTATGCGGTCGGTCAAGCATGTTCTCTGTTTCTCATACCAGCCATACCTTGACTGATACCCAAACAACACACCCCGGCCCCAAGCACAATAACCCTAAATTACGAAATTATAAAGAAAATTAGGGCGGAATTATGAAAACTTCTCCCGCCCCAAAGCCGGGCGGGAGAATAATCCTTCACCCGTTCAGGGGGGACCATGCCGGGTCGGATGCCCCTTCTGGCGTCGGAATAACGCGGTCGTTAAAGCCCGTAATATCGACCATGCCGATAATGGAACTGAATCCGCTCCCACCCGCGCCGGCGCGGCTCTGGCGGCAATAGGCCAGCACGCGCCCGTTGGGGCAGAAGCTCGGGCTTTCCACCGTAAAGCCCTCGGTCATGATCCGCTCACCCGTGCCATCAGGCTGCATGACCCCAAGGGAGAACATGCCCCCGGCAATGCGGGTAAAGGCGATCAGGTCCCCACGAGGGGACCATACAGGGGAGCCATAAGTGCCCTGCCCGTAGGAAATGCGCTGCGCGTTCCCCCCGCCTGCTGGCATGATGTACAGCTGCGGGCTGCCGCCCCGGTCGGAGTTGAAAACAATCTGCGAGCTGTCCGGGCTGTAGCACGGGCTGGTGTCAATCGCGCCCGAAGCCGTAAGCTGCCTGCGCGCGCCCGAGGCCAGATCGACCGAATACAGGTCCGACCCACCATTACGGGTGACGGACAGCAGGACCGAACGCCCATCGGGCGAGAAGCGCGGCGCGAACGAAATCCCCTGAAAATCACCCAGAATCTGCTGCCGACCTGTGTTGAGGTCGAACAGATACACCCGCGGCCGGTTATTGGCGTAGGACATAAAGGCGACCTGATCCTTGGCGGGGCTGAAGCGGGGCGTCAGCGTCAGCCAGTTCCCGGCCGTGAGCATGCGGGCATTGGCGCCATCCTGGTCCATAATGGCCAGCCGTGTGCGCTGGTGCCCACGCGGACCAGAGCGGGAAATAAAGGCGATGCGGGTATCAAAATACCCTTTTTCACCCAGCATCCGCTCGTAAATCACATCACCCACAATATGGGCGATACGCCGCCAGTTGGCGGAGGATGTTGTGTAGGCCGTACCCTGAATCTGCTGCTGGCTCAGCACATCCCACAGCCGGATTTCCACCCGCACGGATGCGCCACTCCCCGTAACGCTCCCCGTAACCTGCGCATGCGCGCCAAGGCCCTTGGCGGTGGCAAAATCGGGTTTGGCGGCAGTGGATGAGCCGGGAATAACCTTGAACAGGCCCGTGTTGTTCAGGTCGTTGGTCAGTACCTCGGCCATCTGCTGGCCAAGACCGCCCCCAAAATCGGGGATGATAATGGGGATAGGAGCCGTGCGGGCCTGATCCACCGTAATTTCCGCTTCTGGCGCGGCTGTGGCGGCAAAAGCAGCCAGCGGAGTGGCCAGAATGCCCCCTGCGGCAACGCTTGCGCCAAGCAGGGTACGGCGGCGCAGCGCGCCCACCAGAGCATCTGCTTCCTGATCGGAAATAAGAGGCCGGGTACTCATCAGCATGTGTTTTCCTCCGTGTGGCCTGCTTTTAAGGCCTGAAGACAAATTTGAGTTGCCGGGGCTGCCCAAGAAGCTCCTTGGGAATCGGCAGTTTGGCGCATGTGGGGCTTAACACGGCCGCGCGGGCGCGCTCGGCCAGAGCACGGTAGGACGCATCCGCACTCATACGGGCCTGTGTTTCCGGGGCGAACTGCACAATCCGTGCCTCGCCCGTTGCATCCACGGTTACAACCAGATGGGCCACAAAACTGGCATAGTCCTTGGCCGCCGTATCTTCCGAATAGCAACGGCGGACGGATGCCCCAATGGCCTTTTGCTGCCCAACGCTCAGGCTGCCCGTAATGTTACTGCCCACGGGTGATCCCCCCCCGTTAGGGGCCCCACCGGCAAGCGGGTTGGCCCGCGCCTTGGGGGCGTGTGTCTGCTTCTGGTCCGAGCGGAAGGTATCCAGCGTTTCCAGCAGCGAATGTGTGTCCGGCTCGCTCTTTTTGGCCTTATTGGACTGCGTCAGGTGCGAGGGCACCACCATGTCGGGCAGCGTATCCGTCTGCTGCGTCATGGGGGATGGGGGTGCCACGCTGGTAGACGGCTTGAGCGGCGCCGGGGGGGATGGGGGCGTCTTGACCGCCTCTGGCGAGGGTTCCTCCGCCTTGGGGGGCAGGGGCACGTCCGGCAGCGGTTCAGCCTCCGCCTGGGGCGGGGGCGGCACAGCCTGAGGCGGCGGGGGCGGTGGGGGGGGCTCCTCGTTCGGCACGTCCTTGGGCGGCTCGGGCGTGGGAGGAGCATCCTGCACGGCGGGAGCAGGCGGACGCGGCTCATCCGCAGGCTTTTCAGCCTTGGCAGAGGGGCCTCCATCCTGCGCGTCTGATGGCTCGAACTCCATCTCGACCGTTGGCTGTGGCGGTTCTTCCGGCGGCTTTGGCGGCGGCAGGGAGATCAGCAGTGCCACAAGTGCTGCGATATGCGCCGCACCTGACACATAAAGAGACCGCCTGAGCAAAAGCTGATCAGACCGGCGTGGCCGTGCCATAGGCATCGTGTTCGTACCTCTCCACCCGACCGGATGGCTTATTGCCCGGAGCTGGCGGGTTGCTGCGCCAGCAGAGCCACATGTGTAAATCCACCTGCGGTAATCTGACCCATGACCTGCATGACCTGCCCATAATCAATATGGGCGTCACCACGCACAAAAATGCGGTGCTCGGTGTCATTGTTCGCAGCTGCCTTGAGCTGGGCCACAAGCTGTTCCGCTGTGACCGGCTCATCCCCCAGAAAAAGGGCCCCATCCGCCTTGATGGACACCGTAATCGGCTTTGTATCCGAGTTTACGGGCCGGGCGTCGGTTTTGGGCAGGTCAACATTCACGCCGCTGGTCATCATGGGGGATGTGACCATGAAGATGATCAGCAGCACCAGCATGACATCGACCATGGGCGTTACGTTAATATCGGCCATCGGACGCCTGCGGCGGCGCCCGCTCCCACCAGACGACATAGCCATGCTCAGACCCTTTCTTCAGACTGGCGGGAGAGAATGGCGGCAAACTCGGTGCCGAATCCTTCCAGGCGGTCCTCAAACAGGTCCATGCTGTTGCTGATCACGTTATAGGCCACATAGGCGGGTATGGCGGTCAGCAGGCCAATGGCGGTTGCAAACAGCGCCTCGGAAATACCGGGGGCCACAACGCTCAGGTTGGTGTTGTGTTCTGCCGCAATGGAGCTGAAGGAATGCATGATCCCCCACACCGTGCCAAACAGGCCCACAAACGGAGCGACCGGCCCCACGGTTGCCAGAAAGATCACCCAGCGGCGCAGGCGATCCATCTCCCGCGTAATGGTAATGCCAATGGCGCGGTCCACGCGCTCCTTGACCCCGCCACGCACCAGGTCCACCCCCGGAATGCGGGCTGAACGCCGCCATTCCCCCATGGCTGCGCCAAACACGGCGGCCATCGGGCTTACGGGCTTTGCGCCATCGCTTTCGTACAGGTCATCAAGGCTGCCACCGGACCAGAACCGGTCCTCAAACCCCGAAGCCGCGCGGTTGATCCGCCGGATTGTCACAAACTTGTCGATAATAATGGCCCAGACCATAATGGAGCACAAAAGCAGCCCCAGCATAACCAGCTTGACCACAAGCGAGGCGTTCATAAACAACGCCCAAACCGACAGGTCTCCCGCCGCGCTTACGCCGAGATTTGCCGCATCAACCGCACGATCCAATAATGCCTCCTGCCTCTGCACCCGTTGCGGGCCACCAGTCTCCGACTCGGGCGAGATTCCTCACGGCCCAACACTGCTGCTTCTTACTGTTTTCCGTAAAAAAGCAGAAGAGGCGCTTTTAGTCCTTTGGTGCCAACCGGCTTAGAAGATCATGCCATAAAGGCGGAAATCGGGCAGGACGCCCATCTGCTGCGCGCACACATGCCAGACCTACATCCACCTCGGCCGCAACATCGGCCCCGCGGGTTACAATCTGTTCCAGCCGGCAACTGGCCGCACGCAGGGATGTCAGCCGTGTTGTAACGGTCAGCACATCATCCAGCCGCAGGGGCATGCGGTAGGTCAGTCTGGCGTCACGCACCACAAACACAAGCCCGTAATCATGCAAAAGGCCCGAGGCAGGCATGCCGCAACTGCGAATGGCCTCGGTTCTCGCCCGCTCGGCAAACGCCAGATACCGGGCATGGTACACAATGCCCCCTGCATCCGTATCTTCATAATAAACGCGAAAATCTATGGAGTGGCTGCTCATGGAGCTTCCTCATCATCCGCCAGAAAATCCATCTGGGGTCCGGCAGTGTTTTCCGGTCGGGGCGGAGGCGTCAAGCCAAGATGCCGCCAGCCCCGCTCGCCCAGCACACGGCCCCGGCTTGTACGCAGGACCAGCCCTTCCTGAATAAGAAAAGGCTCGATCACATCTTCCAGCGTATCACGCGATTCGGCCAGAGCTGCAGCCAGTGTTTCCACCCCAACAGGGCCACCGTGATGGTACTCTGCTATGCGCCGCAGGTAACGCCGGTCCATGCCGTCCAACCCCAGACCGTCCACTTCCAGCCGGGTCAGGGCGGCATCGGCCACATCAACCTCAACCACCTGCCCCTCTGGCACGGAGAGAGAGGCAAAATCACGCACCCTGCGCAGCAGACGCCCTGCAATACGGGGTGTCCCCCGCGAGCGGCGGGCAATTTCCATAGCCCCACCGGCGGACAGGGCAAACCCCAGCTTGTCCGCCCCACGCGCCACAATGCGCGCCAGCTCCTCCGGCGTGTAAAACACCAGACGGAGCGGAATGCCAAAGCGGTCACGCAAAGGTGTCGCCAGCAACCCGGCACGGGTGGTGGCCGCGACCAATGTAAAGGGAGGCAGGTCAATCCGCACAGAGCGCGCTGCCGGGCCTTCGCCAATAATCAGGTCGAGCTGGAAATCCTCCATGGCAGGGTAGAGAATTTCCTCGATCGCGGGCTGAAGACGATGGATTTCGTCAATAAACAGCACATCCCGCGGTTGCAGGTTGGTCAGAATAGCCGCCAGATCACCCGCACGCTGGATAACGGGGCCGGATGTAGCACGGAACCCCACCCCCAGTTCGCGCGCCACAATCTGGGCCAGTGTGGTTTTGCCCAGACCCGGCGGGCCATGCAGCAGAACATGGTCCAGCGCCTCCCCCCGGTTGCGGGCGGCATGAATAAAAACGGACAGGTTTTCGCGGCTGGCCTGCTGCCCGGTAAAATCGGAAAGAGTTTGGGGCCGTAAGGCGGCCTCCCCCACATCCTCCCCCTGCCGGGTCGCGTCAATCTCGCGCTCGGGGGTAAATTCGGGGCTCATCGGGCAAGGTCTTTCAGGCTGTCACGCAGCACCGTGTCCAGCGTGGCTTCCGGCCCACTGGCGTCCATAATGCGGCGCACAACGGGGGCTGCCTCCATGCGCCGGAAGCCCAGACCTGCCAGTGCCATAAGAGCATCGGCCTCTATGCTGCCAACAGGGGTTGCCATGACCGGCACACTAAAACCGCCCTTGCTACCGGGCATTTTGCCTGCCTTGTCGCGCAGTTCGGTCAAGATCCGCTCGGCCAGCCGCGCACCCACACCCGGTGCGCGCATAAGAGTGGCCTTGTCTGCCGTGGTCAGGGCTGCCACCAGATCACTCGCCGAGAGAGCGGACAAAATACCCAGCGCCACCTTGGCCCCAACCCCCTGCACACCCGTAAGCAGGCGGAACCACTCACGCTCCGCACTTTCGGAAAAACCGTAAAGCAGGATCGCGTCCTCACGCACCACGGTTTCGATCAGAATCCGGGCCTTTTCAGGCGGGTTGGGCAGGGCTGCCAGAGTGCGGGTGGACGCGGCTACCAGATAGCCCACGCCATTCACATCCACCACGCAACTGCCCAGATCCACCTGAATGACAAGTCCGCATAAAAACGCAATCATGCCATGCGCACTCCAGCTGCAATGTGGCGGGCGCTGGCCCTGTGGTGGGCATGGCAGATGGCCACGGCCAGTGCATCGGACGCATCCGCCCGTATGACCTCCACCCCCGGCAGGAGCCTGCGCACCATCATTTCCACCTGTTTTTTATCTGCCGAGCCGGTGCCAACCACCGCTTTTTTAACCGCAAGCGCGCCGTATTCGGCCACGCTCAGCCCGGCAAGGGCGGGGGCCAGCAGGGCCACACCACGGGCATAACCCAGCTTGAGCGTAGCAGCCCCGTTGCGGTTGACGTAGGTTTCCTCCACCGCTGCTTCTGCGGGCTGGAGGCGCTCTATCAGCCAATGCAGATTATCGTGCAGGACTTTAAGCCTGTCTGGCACGCTCTCTGCACTATTGGTGGCGATTACGCCATTTTCCACATGCCGGAGCCTGTTGCCCTCAACATCAATCACGCCCCACCCTGTAAAGCGCAGGCCGGGATCAATGCCGAGCAGACGTACCACAATCAGGCCGACAGTTTTTCCGCCAGATCATCCGGCAGGTCAAAATTGGCATAAACGTTCTGGACGTCATCATTGTCTTCCAGAACATCAAGGAACTTGAACAGGCTCCGCGCCTTTTCCTCGTCCAGTGTCACGGTGTTTTCAGGCCGCCAGTCCAGCTTGCCGCTTTCGGCCTCACCAAACCGGGCTTCCAGCCCATCCTTGACCGCAAAGAAGGATTCGACCTCACACGTAATCTCATGCCCTGCATCGGTCGAAACCACGTTTTCGGCCCCGGCCTCAATAGCCGCTTCGAGCATGTCATCTTCCGAAGCAACGGATGCGGGGTAGGTAATCACGCCCAGCCTGCGGAACATGAAGGAGACGGAATTGGTTTCCCCCATGGAGCCGCCGCTTTTGGAAAACGCCGCGCGCACTTCCGATGCCGTGCGGTTGCGGTTGTCCGTCAGGGCTTCCACAATAACCGCCACACCTGCGGGGCCGTAGCCTTCGTAGCGCATTTCCACGTAGTCATCGCCACCAGCGCCACCCGATGCCTTTTTGATCGCACGCTCAATGGTGTCCTTGGGCATGTTCACATCACGCGCCGCAACAATCGCGGCGCGCAGGCGCGGGTTGGAGTTGGGGTCGGGCAGGCCGGAGCGTGTGGCTACGGTCAGCTCGCGGATAATCTTGCCAAACTGCTTGGCGCGCTTGGCATCCTGCGCACCCTTACGGTGCATAATGTTCTTGAACTGGGAATGACCAGCCATATTCCTTAACCTTACCTGTCCTGCCCCGGGTGGGCCGTGTTCAGCCGAGCTGCCCGTGGCAATGCTTGTATTTTTTGCCCGATCCGCATGGGCATGGCGCGTTGCGGGGGGTTTCTCCCCAGCTGGACGGATCATCCGGCATAATGGCGCTGCCCCCGATGGGCACGGCCATTTCCGGCGCGGCACCCGGCGTAAGCCCGGTACCCGGTTCCGAGGCATACCCTGCAACTTCGGGGTCAGCATGAATGGCCGCCGTGTCTGCAAAGGGGTCTTCCATCGGTGGAGGCGAGACCTCCACATGCGCCATCAGCGATGCTACGCGCTGGCGCATTTCCTCAAGCATGAAGGTAAAGAGCTGGAAGGCTTCATGCTTGTATTCGTTCAGCGGATCTTTCTGCCCGTATGCGCGCAGGCCAATGCCCTGACGGAGCTGGTCCAGCGCGTGCAGGTGCTCTTTCCAGACCGCGTCATACGTTGTCAGCAGAATCTGCTTTTCAATAAACCGCATCAGGTCAGGGCCAATATTGGCTGCCCGCGCGGCCTGGGACTGGGTAACCGCCTGGCTGATCCGGTCGGCCACGCCTTCGGCATCCATTCCGTCTTCACGCGCCCAGTCGGCAATTGGCAGGTCAAGGCCAAACGTCTTGTGGACCTGCTGGGTCAGCCCCTCAACATCCCATTGCTCGGCAAAGGATTTTTCGGGGATGTGGCGTGCAACCAGCATGTCGGTCACATCGTCCTGCGCATCGGCCACAATTGCGGATACGTCATCCTGCGCCATGAATTCGCGGCGCTGGGCATACACTTCCTTGCGCTGGTCGTTCATCACGTCATCATATTTGAGCGTGTTCTTGCGCATGTCGAAGTTGCGGGCTTCGACCTTTTTCTGCGCCCGTTCCAGCGCCTTGCTCAGCCATGGGTGAACAATGGCCTCGCCTTCCTGCATGCCCATCTTCTGGAACATGCTGCCCATACGGTCGGAGCCAAAAATCCGCATCAGGTCATCCTGAAGCGAAATAAAGAACTTGGAGTTCCCCGGGTCCCCCTGCCGGCCCGCACGGCCACGCAGCTGGTTGTCGATCCGGCGGCTTTCATGCCGTTCCGTGCCGATGACGTACAGCCCACCGGCCTCACGCACCGTTGCGTGGTCACGGATTACGCGGTCGCGGATTTCCTGCTCCGCAGCGGCGCGTTCGGGCGTGTCTTCCATATCGCCAAGCTGCTGGGCGATCAGCATTTCCACATTGCCGCCGAGTTTGATGTCCGTCCCGCGGCCAGCCATGTTGGTGGCAATGGTAATGGACCCCGGCGCGCCAGCCTGCGCCACAATCTTGGCCTCCATCTCATGGAAGCGGGCATTGAGCACGTGGTGGGGAATGTTCTCGCTCTTGAGCAGGGCAGACAGGGCCTCGCTCTTCTCAATCGAGGTGGTGCCGACCAGAATGGGCTGCTGGCGCTGGTGCACCTCGTTGATCAGCTTGACAACGGCGGCAAATTTTTCCGCCTCTGTCAGGTAAACCTCGTCGTCCTCATCCTTGCGGGCTACGGGGCGGTTGGTGGGAATGGCCACCACATCCAGATTATAGATTTCGGCAAATTCATCGGCTTCGGTCATGGCCGTGCCGGTCATGCCCGAAAGACGGGGATAAAGACGGAAGAAGTTCTGGAAGGTAATGGAGGCCAGCGTCTGGTTTTCCTGCTGGACTTCCACGTGTTCCTTGGCTTCGAGTGCTTGGTGCAGACCATCGGAATACCGGCGGCCTTCCATCATGCGGCCGGTAAACTCGTCAATAATCACAACCTTGCCGTCACGCACGATGTAATCCACATCCCGCGCAAACAGGGTATGTGCGCGCAGGGACTGCATGACATGGTGCACAACGGCCACGTGATGCAGGTCGTACAGCCCGCCCTCATCCAGCACGCCTTCTTCACGCAGCAGCAGTTCCACCGCATCCGATCCGGCATCGGTCAGGATGACCGTGCGGAACTTTTCGTCTTTTTCGTATGCGGTTTCGTCCTGCACCAGCCGGGCGACAACGCTATCCACCGAGCGATACAGGTCGGAACTGTCTTCCGCCGGGCCGGAGATAATGAGCGGGGTCCGCGCCTCGTCAATCAGGATCGAGTCCACCTCGTCCACAATGGCGTGGTGGAAGGGCCGCTGAACCATTTCGTTCAGCTGGTACTTCATGTTGTCGCGCAGGTAGTCGAACCCGAACTCGTTGTTCGTGCCGTAGGTAATATCTGCCGCGTAGGCCTGGCGGCGCTGCTCATCAGGCATGTTGGGCACGATAACGCCCGTGGTCAGCCCCAGAAATGTATAGAGCTGCCCCATTTCCGCCGCATCGCGCGAGGCAAGATAATCATTGACCGTGACCACATGCACACCCTTGCCGGAAAGGGCGCTCAGATACACAGCCAGCGTTGCCACCAGCGTTTTGCCTTCCCCCGTGCGCATTTCCGCAATGCGGCCGGAGTGCAGGACCATGCCGCCGATCAGCTGCACGTCAAAATGGCGCATGCCCAGCACGCGGCGCGAGGCCTCACGCGTGACGGCAAAGGCCTCAGGCAGCAGATCATCCAGCGTGGCACCTTTGGCCAGCCGGTCCCTGAACTCTATGGTTTTGGCTGCCAGGGCAGCATCATCCAGAGCCTGAATCTGAGGCTCCAGTGCGTTAATTTCCGACACACGGCGCTGGAATGCCTTGAGCGTCCGGTCATTGGCTGTGCCGAACAGGGCGCGGACGAAGCGTGAAAGCATGAACACCTTTCCAGAACAGTGCGGCCTTGCCCCCCACCCTCAATCATCCCGCAAAAATGATGCGGGACAGGGCGAAAGACACAGGCGTTTTGCGTGGCTTGCCCTGCAAAATAGGACCGGGCAGGGGTTCGGTCAACCAAGCTTACCGTCCAGCCCCCATATCCGAACGAAACAGGGGTTGCCGGGGCGGGTAGCCTCCTTCATACATATCGAACTGTTTTTTACCGACTTTAAGGTTTTGTCCTATGCGGTTTATTCCCTACGCGTTCGGGTTGGCAGCTACTGCCCTGCTCGGTTCCTCCATGCTGTGCGCTCCCTCCTTTGCGGCAGCACCAGCTCCGGCGGCCTCCACGGCACCTGCACAGCCCACAGACCCGAACACGGTTGTGGCCACCGTTAATGGTGAAAAAATCACCGTTGCCGATGTGCAGAACGCCATGGGCACCATGCCACCGCAGATGCGCCAGCTCCCCACCACCCTGATCTACCCCATGCTGGTCAACCAGCTGGCAGACCAGAAGGCCATCCTGATTGCAGCGCAGAAGGAAGGGCTGAACAAAAAGCCCGACACCCAGAAGCTGATGCAGACGGCAGCGGACAACGCACTCCAGAACGCATGGCTGTCCCAGCAGGTGATGCCTCACCTGTCTGATGAGTCCATCAAGCAGTATTATAACGAAAACTACGTGGGCAAGCCTGCCGAGCAGGAAGTTCACGCACGCCACATTCTGGTCAAGACCGAAGCCGAAGCCAACGACGTTATCAAGAAGCTGCAAGGTGGCGCGGACTTTGGTAAGCTGGCTGCCGAAGTCTCGACCGACAAGGGTAGTGCCGCCCAGAACGGTGGTGACCTTGGCTGGTTTAAAAAGGGCGACATGATCCCCGCCTTCTCCGATGCAGCCTTTGCCATGAAAAAGGGCGAAATCAGCACCAAACCCGTGCAGAGCCAGTATGGCTTCCACGTTATTCAGGTGCTGGACACACGCACGGACCCGACCCCCACGCTTGACGCCGTGCATGACAAGATCCGTCAGGCCCTGATCCAGAAATACGTGCGTCAGGCCGTGGAAAAAGCCACAGCCAGTGTCAAGATCGTGCGTTTTGACCCCACCACGGGCAAGCCGCTGGCCGATACGCCCGCAGCACCTAAAAAGTAAGATACTCCAACCGACAACAGCCCCGGCCCGCCCCAGAATGTTCTGTGGTGGACCGGGGCTGACATCTACCAAGGATACCGCCAGATGGCGCAGTCTCTCCCCGTTTCTCCCCTTGCCCAGCCAATGCCTGAGCTTGGCATTGTTCGTGGGGTAAGGCTTGGCGCCATTGCGGCAGGTATTCGCTACAAGGGCCGGACCGATCTGGTGCTGGCCGAATTTGCACCCGGCACCACGGTTGCCGGCGTGTTTACCAAATCCAAATGCCCCGGCGCGCCGGTGGACTGGTGCCGCGCCATTCTGCCCAGCGGGCAGGCCCGCGCACTGGTGGTCAACGCTGGTAACGCTAACGTGTTCACCGGCCGCGCCGGCCGCCAGACATGCGAGGCCACGGCACAGGCCGCCGCCCAAGTAACAGGCTGCTCGCCCGATGCCGTCTATCTGGCCTCCACCGGGGTTATTGGGGAAATCCTGCCCGCCGAGCGCATTACCACCGCCCTGCCCGCACTGCATGCCGCCCTGTCCGAAACGGGGTGGGAGGCTGCTGCACGCGGGATCATGACCACGGATACCTTCCCCAAGGCCGCCATCCGCAAAACACGGATCAACGGCACGGATGTGGTTATTCAGGGCATGGCCAAAGGCAGTGGCATGGTCGCGCCCGACATGGCCACCATGCTGTCCTTTGTTGCAACGGATGCGGCCCTGCCAGCCTCCGTGCTGCAAACCCTGCTGGGCACCGGGGTTAAAACCACCTTCAACTGCATTACGGTCGATTCCGATACGTCCACATCGGACATGGTTCTGCTGTTTGCCACCGGTGCGGCGGGCAATGCCCCTGTGGCCGACACGGTGGACGCCCTACACGACCCCGCTCTGGCCGATTTCAGAACCGCCCTGAACGACCTGCTGCGCGAACTGGCCCTGCTGGTCATCCGTGATGGGGAGGGTGCAACCAAGCTCATGACCATTACGGTCAGCGGAGCGGTATCGGACGAATCCGCCTGGCGTGTGGCCATGGCCATTGGCAACTCCCCACTGGTCAAGACCGCCATTGCGGGGGAAGACGCCAACTGGGGCCGTGTGGTCATGGCCGTTGGTAAATGTGGCGAACCTGCCGACCGGGACACGCTGAGCGTATCCATTGGCGGCGTCTGCATTGCCCGGGATGGCACCGTAACCGAAGGGTATGACGAAACACCCGTGGTCGCCCACATGAAGGGGCAGGAAATTGATATTGCAGTTGACCTGGGGCTTGGCCAGGGCACGGCCCGCACATGGAGCTGTGACCTGACACACGGTTATATCGACATCAACGGCTCGTACCGTAGCTGAGTGTTCCGTTTTTTACAGATGACCTGCCTTTTCGCGGCACATCAGGGAGCCTGACCATGGCCAGCATTACGCCTCCGCCCGGCTGGGGCGCAACACCGCAACCCCAACCTGCCGGGTCCGGAGCATGGAACACACCACAGCCGCAGCCCGATGTATGGGTTTATGCAGGGTTCTGGTGGCGTGTCTGGGCATTTTTGATTGATGCGGTCATCCTGAGCACGGCTGAAGGTATTCTCAGCCTGTTTTTTGGCCCCAAAATTAACGTGGACTGGGAAGAACTGCCCATCCCCGATACCTCCAGCCAGACGGTGGATGTCGTGAACATCGCCACAACATCGCTCCCGCATGCAAACCCCATTTCCGTGCTGATCCCGCACCTGCATGCGGGGTCGGAATGGCATACGTTCGGCATTGTGCTCAGTCTGCTGCCCATGGTGTACTGCGTCATGTTCGAAGCCTCCTCGTTCCGGGCAACGCCGGGCAAGCGGCTGTTCGGGCTGGAAGTGGTTACGCTGCAGGGGGAACAGATTTCGCATCCGCGTGCGCTGCTGCGGTTTGTTATCAAGGCATTTCTGTCCTTCCCCCTGCTTTACATCGGGGTGCTGATGGTCGCGTTCACCCAACGCAAGCAGGGGCTGCATGACATGATGGCGGGCACACTGGTCCTGCGGCACACAAAACCCGCCCAGATTGCCCCTTTTCCACCCCATAACTAAGCCCACCCGCCTGCCCGAATAACAGTTGAACCGGTTGCTGGTCTTGATACCGCCTGATTTGCCTCCTACCCTGCGGGCAATATCAGGCGCGTAGCGCAAAACCCCCAGACCGTTCAGCAAAGGACAGGGCAGGTCATGACCGCACAAAGCCGGGACCGGTTTTTCTTTTTCTCCTGGATTTTCAAAAGTTGCCTTATTCTCCTGCTCGGCTGGGGCCTGCTCCCCACCGCGCGTGCTCTGGCTGACAGCCCTGCCGCCGTGCAGGCAGGCGGGCTGAGCCAGCAGGATGCCCAGCAACTGCTGAACGTGCTGAACGACCCGCAAAAGCGCGCCGAATTTTCCAAAACGCTCTCTCTTATGGCCAAAGGGCTGCCCGCAGCCCCGGCCGGTGCTGCCTCCAAGGCTTCTGCCGCCTCCAGCGCCACACCTGCGGTCATAGACAATTCCGTGCACTCGGAACTTGATGATCTGGGCAACACGGCCACCGAGTACGTGGACAACTTTACCAGCCTGTTTACCGATCTGGGTTCTGTTGGCACATGGTTCCGCCATGAGGTGCAGAACCCGCAGTCCCGCCAGTCCCTGCTGGATTCCTTTGGCCGCGCCCTGCTGATTATTGCTCTGGCCCTTGTGGCCGAGCGGGCAACCAGCATTGGCCTGCGCCGGCCTCTGACCTCGGTCAAAAAAATGGCCGAAGCGCGCGAGGCCCGGCAGGCAGAAGCCCAGACCATAAACCGCGACACACCGACCGAAACCGCAGCCGTGGCCGATGCGGACAGCGCCACAGATGCAGACACGACCCAAACGCGCGAAAAAGACCAGCGCCGCGGGAACGAAGTGCTCCGCTACCTTGTACGCATTCCCTACAATGCCATGCACTTCCTGCTCAAACTGCTGCCAGTAGGGGTATGCCTGTTGCTTGGCTACCTTGGCGCGGAGTTCCTGACCTCCACCGATCAGGCCCGCACCGTGGCACTGACTCTGGTTAACGCCTACGCCATTGCCCGCGGCCTTTACCTGATTGTCGAGACCGTTCTGGTCCCGCGCTCGCCCGCCATCCGCCTGCTGCCCATGCCAGATGACACGGCCCGGCTGCTGACCCGGTGGTGGAACGTGCTGGTCGCGGCCCCGTCCATTGTGATCTGCCTGTCCATTCTGGGGCGGGAGTTTGATCTGGATACGCGCGGGGTGGAAGCCATGATGCGCGGTGTGGTGCTGATCGAACACCTGCTGATTGCCGCCTTTATCTGGCGTATCCGCCATATTGTGGCCCGCGCACTCCAGCCCTCTCCGGGGCTGCGCAAAAATGCCCTGTGGGCGTTTGCTGGCACGCTGGCCAAGCTGTGGTGGGTGCCGGTTATTTTTCTGGACATGGCGTTGTGGTTTGTCTGGGCGGCCCACCTGAAGGGGGGATACCAGTGGATACTGCATGGCACATTGCTGAACTTCCTGTGCCTGATTGTCTCCCGCGTTCTTGCTCTGCTGGTTTACGGGCTGCAGGACCGGCTGTTCCGCGTTGGGCCGGAATTGCAGGCCCAGTATCCTGACCTGCAGAAACGGGCGGATTTTTACTACCCGTTCGTGCGCAAGATCATCACCATTGCCATTATTCTGACCACCGCGATCTGCGTTGCACAAAGCTGGAGCATTCCCACCTTTGACTTCTTCCTCCACTCAGCCCTTGGGCTGCGTCTGGTCGGGGCTGCGGCCTGCCTGCTGATCGGCATGACCATTGCCGCTGTGGCATGGGAGACGGTGAACAGTATTCTGAACAAGCAGATCTCGCGCTATTCGGCCAGTGCGCAGGAGGCACGGGCCGCAAGGCTGCGTACCGTGCTCCCCATTATCCGCACGGTGCTGCTGGCCGTGATCATTATTTTTGTGGCCGTTACCACGCTCTCGCAAATCGGGATCAACGTCACACCGCTGCTTACGGGTGCGGGTATTCTGGGTGTTGGCCTGTCCTTTGGTTCGCAAAGCCTTGTCAAAGACGTGATCACCGGCTTTTTCATGCTGGCAGAGGACGCCATTCAGGTGGGGGACTGGGTTACAACGGGTGGCATTGCCGGTACGGTTGAACATCTTTCCATCCGCACCCTGCGCGTCCGGTCGTTTGACGGGGACCTGCATATTATCCCGTTCTCCTCCGTGACCTCCATTGCCAACACGGCGCGCGGCTTTAACCAGATTATTGTGCGCCAGACACTGGACCTGAGCGAAGACACGAGCAAGGTCGTCAAGATCATGCAGAAAACCATTGAAGACATGCGCAAGGAAGACACCTTCCGCCCCATGATCTTCTCTGATTATACCGATCTGGGTGTGGATAGCTCGGATGGGAACGGTGCTGTGCTGGTTGGCATCATCAAAACCGCACCGATGATGAAGTGGAAGGTCCAGCGCGAGTTCTACCGCCGTATTGCCCTGCGTATGGCGGCAGCTGGCGTCAAGTTCTACACCCCCACCAGCTACTCCACCACGCCCCCCAACGTGCCCCTGCATATGGCGCTCGACGCCATGCCCCCCATGCCGCAAGGTGGCCCAGCAGCCCCCGCCCCGGCCAGAACCGAGCAACAGCCCGCGCAGCAGCCTACGGCAAACACGCCACCGGCCGCACCGCCCAAAGCCGACGAATAAGAGGCCCATCCCATGTCCGAGCCTATTTTTGCGACCACCCTTGCGGGCACCATTCTCCAGACCTTGGAAACCCCTTTAGCGGAGGATGGCTTTGCCTTCCTTCAGGCGCAGGCCATGCAGACCGCGCTGGAGGCCGAGGGCCTGCAGGGGTGGGAGGATTTTGCCGCAAGCTGGAACGATCTGGGCGTGGACCGCTACATGGCCGATGGCGGGCGCTACCGGCGCAGGCGCTATGCCACGTTCTCGCTGACCCAGGGTGCGATAACGCGCAAACCACACCAGCCCCATTACCAGAGCCGGGATTACAATACCCTTAATGGGGGGGTGGAACGCTGGTTTAAACCCGTACTCCCCGCCCTTGGCGAGCACCCGGCACTCATGGCCATATTGCGGCTGGCCCTGCGCGTGGTAACGGACCTGACCCCAGCAGAGCGCAGGCCCAACGCATGGCACACGGAAATACACCAGTTCCGTATTGAGGCACGGCCCGATGCCGTTGGCCGCCCCACGCCTGAAGGACTGCACCGTGATGGCGTGGACTGGGTTTTTGTGGTGATGGTACGGCGGGAAAACGTGGCGCAGGGGGAAACATCCATCCACGATCTCGGCCACAAACAGGTTGGCAGCTTTACCCTGACCAACCCCATGGACACAGCCGTTGTAAACGACAACAGGGTTTACCACGGCGTAACCCCCGTACAGCCCGTGGACCCCAGCCGCCCGGCTTACCGCGATGTGCTGGTTGTAACCCTCCGCCACGAATAGGCGGAGCAGCGGCCCGGAGCAGGGCCGCTTTTAGTAACCTGCGTAGTAAATTGCATGCAGCCCAAGGGCTACAAAGCAGACTACAAAAACCATTGCCCCCGCCATCTGGGAAAATTCCTTGAACGTCATGCCCGGATTATGGGCTGGCGGGGCAACGGGGTGCTGGACCGGGGCAGGATTATCCGGCTTGGAGGCTGGCAGCACATGCACCGGCTCGGCCAGTGCCTCGTGCGTTTGCGTATGCACCGCGGCGTTGCTGGGTGCGGCAGGCTGGGATTCATCCGCCTGTTGCGGGGCCTGTACTACGGGTGCCTGCCCATCGTGCAGAGGAGCGGCCCCGTCAACACGGCTTTGTGTTTCCTGCTCACTCATGATGCTGTTCTCCACGTGGTTGTCATGCAGACCGGAAAAGATCCTGTTTTTTTGGTCCTGTCATGGGGGTTCGTCAAGCAGTTCAGGATATCTGCCCCACGGTGCCAGCACTGGACGGGACCTGACCAAACACGCCACATAGACCGGACCTGATTTTTTGCTACGGAAGCAGACATGAAACACATTCTTCTTTGTTCCGCCATGCTGGGGCTGGCAGCGGCTCCCGCAATGGCCGCCCCCCATACGGCTACCCCCGCACCCGCAGCCGCCACGGCAGAGGCCAGCTACCCCATGGCCACCTTTATGGGTGCCTGGACCGTGCGGGCCGAAGTGCCTGCCTTTACGGTTGCTGGCAACCGGGCCATGGGCCCCGCAGCCCGGCTTTTGGTCAATGTGCCCGAAGTCTATGCCGCCAATATTGGTGAAAGCCGGTTCAGCCTTGCCCAGAAATCCGGTTCATCCTGGTCTGGCACACAGCATGGCACCACCATGACCATGACCCTGATCTCCCCTAACGCAGGGCATATCCTGATCACCAATACCAACGGTCACAAGGTGGACGTTCCCCTGTACCGCAACGACCCCTGAGCCACTGACTGGCCTGCGGGCCAGACAGATCCCCCCTCCCGCTCGTTTTAACGCGCGGGAGGGGCGCGCATTATGCGTTTACTGCGCTTTCTGGCGTCCAGTCCTTTAGAAAAGCCTCCAGTGCGGCATCGGCCTTGCCAACCTTGACCTCCAGCCGCACGTAAAGATTCCCCGCGTCCTTGCCGCCATGAGCCTGCACACCCTTGCCGCGCAGGCGCAGCACGGTGCCGGTATCGGAGCCTGCGGGTACGTTCATTTTAACCGTGCCTGTGGGTGTTGGCACCATAATGGGGCCACCCAGCACTGCGGTTTTCAGGTCCACGGGCAGGGTTTCCTGCAGGTCCGAGCCTTCTCGCGTAAAGGTGGCATCGGGCAGTACGGTCACTGTAATCAGCGCATCCCCTGCGGGGCCACCCTGCACGCCGGGCATGCCCTTGCCACGCAGGCGCAGGACCTTGCCATCCTCCATACCGGGGGGAATACGCACATCCAGCGTTGCGCCATCTGGCAGGTTCACGCGTGACGTAGCGCCATTCACTGCATCCAGAAAACTGACATTCAGCGCAAAGGACCGGTCAGCCCCCTTGCGCGGGCCAGCACGGCGTGCGCGGGCACCTCCGCCAAACATGCCACCGAACAGGTCGCTCAGGTCTTCTTCCTGAAAACCACCCATGCCAGCGCCACCGGGGCGGAACCCGCCTGCACCGCCAAAACCACCCCCAAAGCCGCCGCCGCCAAAACCTCCGGCCCCAAAACCAGGGTGGCGTTCCTGCCCGGAGGCATCAATCTCGCCCCGGTCAAAGCGCGCGCGCTTGTCCGCATCGGACAAAAGGTCATTGGCCTGATTGAGCGCCTTGAACTCCTCCTCGGCCTTTTTGTCGCCGGGGTTCAGGTCTGGATGATATTTTTTGGCCAGCTTGCGGTACGCCTTGCGGATGTCATCCTGACTGGCTGTCTTGGCAATACCTAATACTGAATACGGATCGCGATCACTCATGCAGCCGTCCCTTCCCCCATCCTGTTACCATTGTCGGGCTGCATCCTGCGCCGCCCACAGCCAGCCACCGCCCCAAGGCGTGCATTCAGGCGGAGGGTGCAAAAAGCCTCCGCCAAGACTGTTGTCATTATAATTGTGTCTCCATACCACACTGCACGCCTGCCCAAAGTGTGTTGGTTGCGCGCACCGTTTTTGCAACTGTTATCCCTAATAATGGGAACGCGCCCCCAAGCGGTCAATGGAGGGAGAGCGAAAGCCACATGTGCGCCCAACAGATAAACTACACCACAAAAACGGAAACCGGGGCATGGCCTCTGTCCGGCTGAGCCTTTATTCTTTATAAAGTCGGGACCATAAGAGCGCTACGCCAGACAGCCGCAGGCTGTTGGTCGCTCATAACGGATTGATTGGAGACCCCCGCATGGCTGACAAACCGCGCTTTTTTGATGATCTTGCAGGTGTTGCCGGAGGTGCCGTGTCCGCACTGACCGGTGTGCGTGAAGAAATGAACGCCATTGTCCGCAGCCGTGTGGACGAAGTGCTGACCAGCCTGCAGGTTGTCCGCCGTGAAGAATTTGAAGTCATGCGCGAACTGGCCGCACAGGCCCGCATTGGCCAGGAAGAGGCCGAACGCCGCCTGGCCGCACTGGAAGCACGGGTGGAAGCGCTCGAACAGCACCTGACCAGCAGCCACAAGGGCGGCGCACACTAAAAGGCCGCACACGCCCTTTGTCCCGTTTTTGTTTTTGACCGCAGGCACGGGAGTCATGCCATGCCAGCCCTGACAACCGGCTCCACCACCCCACCCACCAACCCGCTGGACCTGATGGAACAGGTCATTGCCGGGCATGGGTGGACCTTTGACCGCTGCACCCCGACCGAAATGGCGGCCGAAGCCCCGGCCAGATGGTGCGACTACGGATTGTTTTTTTCGTGGTCGGCCGAGCTGGGCACCATTCTGTTTACCTGCGCCTTTGACCTGCGCGTAAGCCCGGACATGCGGCTGGCCCTGTACGAGCTGATCGGTCTTGCCAACGAGCAGGTATGGGTCGGCCATTTTAGCGTTGATACGGAAGACGGGGTGCTACTGTTCCGCCACGCCCTGCTCCTGCGTGGCACGGAAACCGCAACCGACATTTTTGAAGACATGATCGACATCGCCCTGACCGAGTGCGAGCGGTTTTATCCAGCCCTGCGCTTTTTCCTGACCGGTGGGCTGAGTGCGGCAGATGCGCTGGCTTCGGCCATGCTAGACTGCCATGGAGAGGCATGAACATGACTGAGCATTTTCCCCTTCCCTCCATCCTGCTTGTCGGGTGCGGCAAAATGGGTGGTGCCATGCTTGAAGGCTGGCTCAAGGCCGGGCTGGCCCCCTCCGTTATTATTGATCGCCACCTTGCAGACCTGCCAGCCCCCCACAAGGTGGTGCAGAGCATACAGGATGTTCCCGCCAGCTTTACGCCGGACGTGATTATTGTTGCGGTTAAACCGCAGAAGGCCAACCCCGTGCTGGCCGAACTGGCCCAGCGTTTTGGGCAGGCAACGCTGCTTTCGGTCATGGCGGGGCGTAGCATTGCCAGCCTGCACGACACCTATGTGCAGGCCAACCCGCAGGCCAACCCGGTTATTATCCGCTCCATGCCCAACACGCCCTGTGCGCTGGGGGCAGGTATGAGCGGGCTATACGCGCCCCCCAACGCCACAGCGGAACAGAAATCTTATTGCGATGCCCTGCTTTGTGCTGTGGGGGAAACCGTATGGGTGGCCGAGGAAGGGTTGATCGACTCCGTTGCTGCCATTTCCGGCAGTGGTCCGGCCTATGTGTTTTTAATGGCAGAACTGCTGGAAAAAGCCGGCGTGGAGCAGGGCTTGCCCGCCGATGTTGCCCGCAAGCTGGCCCGTGGCACCCTGTATGGCGCAGGCTGCATGCTGCATACTCTGCCGACCGATGCCGAAGAGCTGCGCCGCAACGTAACCAGCCCCGGCGGCACCACGGCTGAAGCCCTAAAGGTAATGATGGCCCCGCAGGCATGGCCTGCAACCACCTCCGCCGCCATTGCCGCTGCCGTACACCGCGCCAAAGAACTGGCCAGCTAGCCTGTACTGCTTTGCCAGCACCACTCCGCCAAGCCATTTACCGCTCATGCGACAGGTCTTTGATATGGATAATGACGACTTTGACACAGCCCTTGTCTCGGCTGCCCTAACACTGGCTCAGGACCGGGGCTGGAGTTCCGTAACCGTGCTGGCTGCGGCGCGTGAGGCAGGGCTGCCCCTGCCTGAAGCTCGGCGGCGCTTCCCTCTCAAGGCCAGTATCCTGCTCCGTCTTGGCCGCCTGGCCGATGATGTGGCTCTGGCGGACGACATGCTCTGTGGCGCTGTGCGCGAGCGGCTGTTTGACCTGCTTATGCGCAGGCTGGATGTGTTCCAGCAGTACCGCGGTGGATTACAGTCCGTTTTGCGCACCCTGCCCATGGACCCGGCCCTGACCCTGCTGCTCGGGGGCGCTACGGTGGAGAGCATGCGCTGGATGGCCGATGCCGCAGGCGTAAACGCCAATGGCGTGCTTGGCTTTGTACGCGTGAACATGCTGGTGGCCGTATGGACCCACACCCTGCGCGTCTGGGAAAAAGACGAAAGCCCCGACATGGGCAGCACCATGGCAGCTCTGGATCAGGCACTGGACAAGGCCGGGCGCTTTGGCCTGTTCCCCACCGGCGCAGATGCAGATACCCAGCCGGACGGACTGGCTGACCTGGACGATGTGGCTGACATGGATGCAGGCTTTACGCAGGGCACAATATCCGCCCCGCGGGACTAATTTTGCGACAACCGGCCTTTACGACCGAACCCTGTTTAGCTTAAAAGAGGCGCAGGCAGTTCAGGCCATTGGGGCGTAGCCAAGCGGTAAGGCAGCGGATTTTGATTCCGCCATGCGGAGGTTCGAATCCTCCCGCCCCAGCCAGAGCCTGTTTTCCCCCTCCGATAAATCACAGAGTTGCGGCTTCTCCCGGTCTTGTGGGAGGGTGTGGTGACCTTACTGTTCCACCATCATGGTCTCCACATCAGGTGGTGGCCATAACACAGCAGTTTTTGCCAATACGGTGTTTTGATTAGCCCTGCGGGTGTTCGTGCGCATTCATGGCCGAACAGAGTGCTTTTTAAGCCCGCCACTTTTTCTGTTCCCGGATACAACACAGCTTTTGCCATGCCTGATGCCCCTGCTCCCCCATCCCCCCTTTTGCGCCACCCCGGTCTGGTTGCTGTTATTGGCGCACGGGCCTTGTCCGCTTTTGCCGGGCAGGTGCAGGCCGTAGCTGTTGGCTGGCAGGTTTACGCGCTCACCCATAGTGCAGCGGCCTTGGGGTTTGTGGGGCTGGCACAGTTCCTGCCCATGGTGGCGTTTATCTTCCCGGCCGGGCATGCCGCAGACCAGCACAACCGCCAGCGTATTGTGGTCACCTGCCAGACCATAGAACTTCTGGCTGCGGCGTTCATGGCCTATGCCTCTTTTACGCACCAGTTGAACGCCACCATGATTTACGGGCTGGTTGCCATATTTGGCACCTGCAAGGCGTTTGAAATGCCGGCCCAGCAGACCTTCCTGCCCTCCATTGTGCCGCCAGCACTCTTCCCCCGTGCCACAGCGCTCTCTTCCTCCCTGTTTCAGGTCGCGAGCATTGCCGGGCCGTCTCTGGGGGGGCTTTTGTACGGTCTGGGTGCGGGGGTGTGCTATTCGCTCTGCGCGATCAGCTTTGCCATAGCGGCGCTGGCGACCTGGTCCATGGTCATAACAAGTCCGGCCCGGCCACGGCAGCGGGCTACTCTGGCCGCGGTTTTTGGCGGCATTGCCTTTTTGCGGCGCAAACCCACCATGCTGGGTGCGATCTCGCTTGATCTGTTTGCCGTGCTCCTGGGGGGGGCCACGGCCATGCTGCCCATTTTTGCCACGGATATTCTACATGCCGGGCCGTGGGGGCTTGGATTGCTACGGGCAGCCCCTGCCATTGGTGCCTTGCTTGTTGCTGCGGTGCTGGCCCGCCACCCGCTGGGCAGGCATGCCGGGCGGTGGATGTTTGCCTCCGTAGCCGTTTTTGGCGTGGCGACCATTCTGTTCGGTTTTTCCCACTCCATAGCCGTATCCGTGCTTATGCTGGCCATTCTGGGCGGGGCGGATGTGGTGAGCGTTATGGTCCGTGGCGCACTGGTCCAGCTTGGCACACCGGACGAAATGCGCGGCCGCGTATCGGCCGTGAACATGCTTTTTATCGGGTCATCCAACCAGTTGGGTGAATTTGAAAGCGGGATGCTGGCGGCTGTTATGGGCCCGGTTGCCGCCGTTGTGCTGGGAGGTGTTGGCACACTGGTTGTAACAGGCATATGGATGGGCCTGTTCCCCGGCCTGCGCAAGCTGGACAGGCTGGAAGATATTACAACCGATACAGTATAAACCCCGAACAATAAAAAAAAGCCGCACCAAATGACCGGTGCGGCTCCTTGCATGACCGGCCCCTAAAGGCCGGTATGGCTTTGGTGTTCAGACAGCTTTTTTAAGATTGGGGCTGGCTTTAAACCGTACCGTTTTACCAGCCTTAACCTTGACCGGCTCGCCCGTGCGGGGGTTAAGCGCCTTGCGGGCCTTGGTTTTACGGACTGTAAACGTGCCAAAGGACGGCAGGGTAAACCCACCCTCACGCTTGAGTTCGACAACAATAGCATCAATAAGGTCATTCGCAGCCTGATTGGCGGCAACCCCTGTGCAGTTGATCGAATCCTGAATCACTGCTGCAATAAAGGCCTTGCTCATAGAGTTACTGGCTCCCTTTCAGACAGAATTTTGTACATGACAATTATTGAACGGATATGCCTAAAAGGCTTTAACGGCTTGTAGTCACATTTCTTAAAAATTACCAACATAAAAAATATATCTTTTTTCGATTCCTCCCGATGGGAACAGCAGAAACAGAATCTGTGTCTTTACAGACACACACCTCCCACCTGCTCACAGGCACGATGTGCTGGCTATGCAGACCGCAAAACCCGCACTATTCCCTCCAACTGTTACAAAACTCCCTTATGCTATTACATAATTCCTAACCATAAATAGCATGACAATTTGCAGAACATATTCAATGACTCAGATCATTTCTTGTGCGGATAAAAGCAACACCTCTGACCTGATACAACGACCAGAGAGCCACAGCATTTGCATATGACGACTTATTTTTGAAAATACCTTTTTTGAATAATGGATTTTTTAAACTACCCACGCATAGGTTCCGTGGCATGGCCGGTTATGCAAGCATATGATTACGTCTTTTTTTTCGGCCACACACCAGACTTCCCGTTCTTTCTGGGGATCCCAGATTTTGTAAATTATGGAGTCCGTCACAGTTAATTTAATATTAACGGGAGCAATTCAGTCTGGTTTTATTACACACTGCCTGTGCGTTTATTGCCCTTGTTTGATCATAATACAGGTATAATCTGCTCCGTAAGCCAAATACAGAACGGATATGGTTCTGTTATTGTGGCAAACAGAGTTCATGAGGTGCAACCATGCGTTTTTCCCTCCTTTTACTGTCGGCTCTTGGTCTGGCAACACCGGCTCTGGCGACAGAACTCCCTGTCACTGCGGAATTTGCCGCACAGCCTGCATTCGCACCCGCATACCATGCCATGAGCACCCTGCCCCCGTGGGTTGCGGAGCTAAAGGCGACCTCGGTCCCGGTTGAAAAAACAAGCATTGATGGCAAGCCCTACCTGCTGGGGCACCTGTGCAAACCCCATGACTGTGCAGCCTACCAGATGGAGGTGGTATTTACTCCAGATGGCCATAAGGCATGGGGGTTCCTGTCCGTTGTCACCAATGGTGCCTTGTACCAGATGCCACTGGGTGAACCATCTGCCCCCATTCTGGCAGCACTCAGGGCCGCCTATGCGACCAACAACCCCGAACATCCCGGCTGCAATAGCCCTGCCGCTGGAAAAACAGACCAGCCAACCCCATAAAGCAGGGTATGACTTTTTTTCAGGATGACCTTTTCCCGCGCCGGACTGTGGCACCACAAGCTGTGGTGCCACCAGAGTTGTGGGAAAAACTGGCGCGCTCCACGTTCAGGCAGCGTTTTCATCTCAATGCGCAGGATATGGCGTATCTGCGGGAAAAAGGTTTGCCGCTGGTGCTCGAGCATGGGCAGGACTTCATCGCCCGTCGCCTGGCACCCGCTGCACCGCTCAAAGATGGACGGCAGACACCGTGGAAGGGGCACCCGGTTTTTGTAGCCCAGCATGCCACGGGAACATGCTGCCGCTCATGTCTGGCCAAATGGCATGCGCTGCCATCCGGCCGCCAGCTGAATGAAGCGGAACAGGACTATATTCTCAGCGTGCTGGCCCACTGGCTGGCTGGGGAGCTGGCGCGGCCAGACACACCACAACCAGCCCGCAAAACCCGTAAACCTGTCCGCCCTCCGGCTCAGGGAGTAGAGGGCTGACGGTCCATTAACAGGGATGTCACCGCTTTTTTGAAAGGGGAGAACCTGTCTGCCATACGCAGGCACCCTTCACGGATCTGGCGGAAGGGTGGGCCGTCATGGGTGTAGAGCGAGGCAATCCCGTTTGTGCCCGCAAATAGTAGCGCCGTTGCCTTGCGGTGCTGGCACTCAAATGCGCGCAGGGCCGCGGGGTTGCCTGCATCCCCATTATTCGCAACGGCTGCCAGCACCTGCCGGGCCAGTATGTCCTGCCCCTTCAGGCCCAGATTAAACCCGTGTGCCGTAATCGGGTGCATGCCAACCGCAGCATCGCCCACCAGTGCCAGCCTACGGGCCGTAAACCTGTGCGCGTAAACGCCTTTGAGCGGGTACACGTGCCGGGTGCTGACAAGCCGCATGGCCCCAAGCCTGTTGCCCACACGGCGCATGATTTCGGCATTAAATGCCTCACGCGGCATATGGGCTAGTGCCTCAATCTCCTGCGGGGGCAGGGTCAGCACAAGGGAGGAGGCCATGCCGTTAACGGGCAGCAGGGCGATTGTCTGCCCCTCATCAAACCACTGGAGCGCAACATTATGGTGGGGGGATTCGTGCGCCATGCGGCAGACCATCATGGACTTGCCAAAATCATGCACAATTGCGCCAATGCCCGCGCGCTGCCGGGTGGGGGAAAAACGCCCGTCCGCCCCGACAACCAGCTTTGCATTCACCTGCCCGCCCGTATGGTGGACCGCCGCGTAATCCTGCCCCTGCCGGATGGTCTGCACCGCCGTGCCGGGCTGGAGGGTAATGTTGGGCATATGCTGTGCCGCAGCAAACAGGCCGCGACGGATCTGGTTGTTGGAAACCAGCCAGCCCAGCGCATCCACCCCTTCGCCCCGCGTGTCAAACGTGAGCGGGTGCCGGAAACTGCCAGTTTCAATCCGTGCTTCCTTGAGCGGGCAAACAACCGCCTGCGGAATGTGGGCCCACGCGCCGGTCTGTTCAAGCAGACGGACAGAGTGGTGGGTCAGGGCAATTTCACGCCCGTCAAAGCCGGGTTCGGACCATGTATCAAGCGGAGCGCGCTCCAGAACGGTTACCGAAAGACCACCACGCGCCATAAGAAGAGCCGTGGCCAGCCCGACCGGACCACCACCAATAACGGCAACGTCTGTCTGCTGTATGTCGGACATGGGTTAGTCCTTGTCTGCGCCAAAGGTTACGGGCTGGCCGTGCCAGCGCGCAGTAAACAGGGCGGGGTCGGCCCGCTTGGGTGTAGGCTGTGCGCCGTCCGGCGTACCCACAAACAAAAAGCCCGCCAGCCGGCTTAACCCCAGCTCGGCCGCCAGAACGGCGTCCTCCACCAGTGCACCGGAAACCCATACGCCACCAAAGCCCGTTGCATACAGGGCGTTAAGAATGTTCATGGCCCCGGCGGCCACGCACATTTCCTGCTCCCAGAGCGGAATTTTATGCTCGGGCTGCAGGTGCATGCCCAGGGCCATAATCATGGGCATGGTGGCAAAACGGGTGCGACGTTTTTCAATTTTGGCAGCGGGGGCTTCTGGCTCCACGCGCGCCATGCTGGCCACAATGCGCTCGGCCAGAGCGGGGCGGTCCTGCCCCTCGATCACAACATAACGCCATGGCTGAAGGCGACCATGGTCAGGTGCGCGCATGGCCGTGCCCAGAATAACCATCAACTGCTCGGGCGAAGGAGCCGGGTCCTGCAGCCGGTCGGTAGAGGCGCGGGAGAGAAGCATGTCCATAGGCGTCATGGTCTGGTGCCTTTGTTGCAAAAGGGGGCGTTAAGCCGTGTTATTGTGGGAACGCCGGAAGCGGGCCACCCCCCATGAGGTGCAGATGAAAATGCGGGACTTCCTGCCCCGAATTGGTGCCTGCGTTGGTAATCAGCCGGTAGCCGTTTTCTTCCAGCCCCAGAGTGTGGGCAATCTGCCCGGCTGCGCGCATGACCCCGGCAATTTCTTCCGCCGGAGCGGTCTTGCTGAAATCCATGAAGGAGACATACGGCTTTTTGGGAATAATCAGCACATGCACGGGGGCTTTGGGGGCAATGTCCTCAAAGGCCAGCACCCAGTCGTTTTCAAAAACAGGTTTGCAGGGGATTTCACCACGCAGGATCTTCGCAAAAATGTTCTGCTGGTCGTAAGGGCCTTTGCCGGTCACAGCCATGGTCGGTCAGTCCTGTTTTGTTGCGTCTGATGCGGTTGCGCCGGATGGGTGCAGGGATACTTTGGGGCGTGAGGCTTTTTCGGCAATGCCGCTTGTGCCTTCACGCCGGGCCAGTTCGGCCCAGACCTCATCTGGCGTAATGCCTGCATTCACCCACATGACAATCAGGTGGTACAGCACATCGGCACTTTCCCCCACCAGCAGACTGGTGCGGCCTGCCACGGCTTCGATCAGGCATTCCACCGCTTCCTCACCAAACTTCTGCGCGATCTTGTAGGTACCGCGTGAGAGCAGGCGGGCCGAATGGCTTACTGCGGGGTCCGCGTTCTTGCGGCTTTGCACAACGTCATACAGCCGGTTGAGCACGGAAGCATCTGCCCCATCGGACAGAGGGGGAAGTTCCTGAGTTTCTGCCACCTTGGTTTTTTTAGCCTTGACGGTTTTTGTCTCGGCTTTGGCAGTGGCTTTTGACGGAGCTTTTTTGATCATGACGTCTGACTGACCTGAAAAGGAGCGGGGGAAGGGCGAACCGGCAGTCCGGCCTGGGTCAAAGCCTGTTTGACCTGAGAGACGGTAAACTG
Organism: Acetobacter fabarum; assembly: GCF_011516925.1. Classification (GTDB taxonomy): domain Bacteria; phylum Pseudomonadota; class Alphaproteobacteria; order Acetobacterales; family Acetobacteraceae; genus Acetobacter; species Acetobacter fabarum. The sequence goes on along the minus strand of NZ_WOTG01000005.1, from coordinate 87,878 downwards.
CCCAAAATGGAAAACACTGGCGGCCAGCAACCCTGTTGCCCCGGCCCGGGCACCTTCCACAAAATGGTCGAGCGTGCCAACACCACCAGAGGCCACAATAGGCAGGCGCACAGCCTGTGTTGCCGCGCGCAGCAGGTCCAGATCAAACCCGCTGCCCGTGCCATCACGGTCCATGGATGTCAGCAGGATTTCACCCGCGCCGCGCTCGGCAGCCTGTTTGCACCAGTCTATGGCGTTAATGCCCGTTGGGGTGCGGCCACCATGGGTAAAAACCTCCCACGTGCCCGGTGCGGTCTGGCGGGCATCCACCGCAACCACAACACACTGGCTGCCAAACTTGCGCGCGGCCTCGCTAATCAGTTCGGGGCGGGTCACGGCGGCGGAGTTCATGGCGCATTTGTCGGCCCCGGCCAGCAGCAGGCGGCGCATGTCATCCGTGGTGCGCACCCCCCCGCCCACGGTCAGGGGCAGGAAGATTTTTTCTGCAGTACGGCTCACCACGTCCAGAATGGTATCCCGGTTTTCGTGGCTGGCGGTAATGTCCAGAAAAGTCAGTTCATCGGCCCCGGCGGCATCGTACACCGCGGCCTGCTCGACCGGGTCGCCTGCATCACGCAGGGCAACAAAGTTGACGCCCTTGACCACCCGGCCATTTTTTACGTCCAGACAGGGAATAACGCGTAGCTTCAGCATCCGCTCAGCACTCGCAGGGCTTGTGAAGGTGATACGCGGCCATCATACAGCGCGCGGCCAACAATAACACCTTCTATGCCCGGTGTGGTGTTGGCCGCCACGCGCAGGGCTGCAAGGTGGTCAAGGCTGCCCACCCCCCCGCTGGCAATAACGGGAATGGATACGGTGTTGGCCAGCGCTACGGTCTGCTCAATATCCAGCCCTTCGAGCATGCCGTCCCGGCTGATTTCGGTAAAGATGATTGCGCCAACCCCTGCATCCTGCATCCGCAGGGCAAGGTCGGTTGCCTGCATGTCCGACACTTCTGCCCAGCCCTCGGTCGCCACCAGACCGGAGCGCGCGTCAATCCCGGCCACAATACGGCCGGGGAAGGCACGGCAGGCCTCGCGCACCAGAGCGGGGTTCTTGACCGCGACCGAACCCAGAATAACGCGGGTAATCCCCGCCTCCAGCCATGCGGCAATGGCGGCCATATCCCGCAGGCCACCGCCAAGCTGGACCGGCACATGGGCGGCATCCAGAATGGAGCGTACAGCCTGTGTGTTGGCCGATGCCCCGGCAAATGCGCCGTTCAGGTCCACCACATGCAGCCATTCAAACCCTGCATCCTGCCATGCGGTGGCCTGTGCGCTGGGGTTGTCGGAATAAACGGTTGCGTCGTCCATTTCCCCACGGCGCAGGCGCACACACGCGCCATCCTTCAGGTCAATGGCGGGGTAGAGGGTCAGCGGGCGGGAGGGCGTGGATGTGGTCATGGCGTGTGGCTGGCTTCTTGTTCGTTACGGGTCTTGGTGGACTGTAAAGGCAGGGTATCATCGAGGCATTTGGTAAGGAACAGCCCCGATACAAGCTCATCCCCCACCCGGGCATAAAACGGGTGTTTGCCCCATATGTGGAACCCGGTCTTTTCAAATAGAGCAATGGCTGCGGTCTGTGTCTGCAACACATCCACATTCAGCACCCGGAAGCCCATGTTGCGTGCGGCGTTTTCCACCTCCTGCAACAAGGCGGCCCCCAGCCCCTGCCTGCGCGCGTACGGTGCAACAAACAGGTGGGCAAGGGTAATGCACATGGCCTGTAATTCGTTATTGCGGGGGGCGCGAATAAGCTGGGCCCCGCCAACAATAACCCCATCCAGCCGGATGGCGAACAGCATGCGCTCGGGCACCAGCAGCAGACCGCGGAAATAACGTTCAAGCACCTGCCGGCCCTGTGGCTGCAACCAGCCAAACCCGCCGCCATCCAGAATGGCGGCATCCACGGACTCGCACAAAGCCTGAAGGTCATCTTCCTCCAGCGACAGAATGCGCTGGACGCGGGTTACGCGGGACATCAGAACGTCGCTTCCGGTTGCCATGCTAAAAAGTTCGCAAGAATCTTCAGCCCCACAGTCTGGCTTTTTTCCACGTGAAACTGTGTGCCTGCCACGTTATTGCGGCAGACAATGGCTGGCACGCTGCCGCCGTAATCCGCACTGGCCAGCAGCACGTCATCCGTGGTGTTGCGCAGGGCGTAGGAGTGGACAAAATAGCCGTGCGGGGCTGGGCCCAGCCCTTGGGTCAGCGGGTGGGACTGGTGGAGTTCCAGCTCATTCCAGCCCATTTGCGGCAGGCGCAGACCGGGGGCTTCCATGGGGGCGATTTCCCCCGCGATCCAGCCAAAACCTTCGGTTACACCATGCTCAAGCCCGCGTTCGGCCATAAGCTGCATGCCAACGCAGATTCCCAAAAACGGCGTGCCTTTTGCTACAGCCTGCAAAATGGCGTCCTTTAAACCCGCAATGGCCTCCAGCCCCTGTGCGCAGTCCGCAAATGCGCCCTGACCGGGCAGGATAATACGGTCCGCGCGCCGGACCTCGCCCGGTTCGTTGGTAATGATCACCGAGGCGTTAAGGCCGGAAAGCTCGGCAGCACGCTGGGCAGCCCGGGCGGCAGAGGCCAGATTGCCCCCTTCGTAATCGACAACAGCAATGGAGAGAGGCTGGGCCATAAAACCCTCCTGGTTCTGATCGTGCGGAAAACCGTGCCACTCCCCCGCACCGGGGCAAAAAACACGGCTGGTTGTCTGTTGGGGCGGGACCATGCTCTGGCCAGAACATGGCGGAATCACACCCGCCGCCGGTTGGTTTACAGGACGCCTTTGGTCGACGGAATGGCCCCAAGAGCGCGCGGGTCCGGCTCTACTGCCATACGGAGTGCGCGGGCAAGAGCCTTGAACGCTGCCTCGGCAATATGGTGGCAGTTTTTACCGGCCCGCTGGTTCAGGTGCAGGGTGAGCATGGCGGACATGGCAAACGCCCGAAAAAACTCTTCCACCAGTTCCGTATCCAGCTCGCCAATGCGGTCCCGGTCAAAGGTGGCCTCAAACGTCAGGAACGGACGGCCAGAAAGATCGACCACTGCCTCGCACAACGCTTCGTCCAGCGGAACAAGGGCCGAGCCAAACCGGCGCACGCCGCGCTTGTCGCCCAGTGCCTGCCGCATGGCCTGCCCCAGAGCAATGCCCGTATCCTCCACCGTATGGTGGCCATCTATATGCAGGTCACCCTTGACCGTTATATCCAGATCAAACAGGCCATGCTTGGCCAGGGCGGTCAGCATGTGGTCAAAAAAGCCGATACCGGTTTCAACCCGAGCCTTGCCAGTCCCGTCCAGAGTCAGGGCAATGGCAATATCGGTTTCGCTGGTAACGCGGTGAACTGTGGCGTGGCGCGATGTTGTCATGGTCCCAGCTTATAGCCCAAGACCGGGCACAATGCCATTCCGCCGACTGGGCGGTATTTCAGGCTTCGGGCACATGCTCTTCCAGCTCCTTCAACCACAGGGTTGCGTTGCCATCGGATGGGGCGCGCCAGTCCCCACGGGGGGAGAGGCTCCCCCCCGCCATGACCTTGGGACCATTGGGCATGGCCGAGCGCTTGAACTGGCTGGTGGTAAAAAATCGGAACATAAAGACCTTCAGCCATTTGCGAATAACCGGCAGGCCGTAGCTTTTGTGGTCATGCGGCATAAAGCCCGGCGGCCAGGCGCCTTGCCCGGCATCACGCCAGACCTGTTCGGCCATAAAGGCAATGCGCGCGGGACCAAAACCGTGGCGCAGCACGTAATAGAGCGTGAAGTCATGCAGGGCATATGGCCCGATTGTGTCTTCCGTGCTCTGGCTTGCACCCGCCGTTGCGGGGATCAGCTCGGGGGAAATCTCGGTTGCCAGCACGGTGCGCAGCACGGCGCAGACATCCGCCGGGAAATGCCCCGAGGCAATGCACCAGCGGATAAGGTGCTGGATAAGGGTTTTGGGCAAGCCTGCATTCACGTTGTAATGCGCCATCTGGTCCCCCACGCCGTAGGTACACCACCCCAGCGCCAGCTCCGACAGATCACCCGTGCCAATAACAATACCGTTGTGCTGGTTGGCCAGACGGAACAGAAAATCCGTGCGCAGCCCGGCCTGCACATTTTCAAACGTAATGTCATGCACAGGCTCCCCTCTGGCAAAGGGGTGGTCCATGGTCTGGAGCATAAGGGTTGCGGCAGGCCGGATGTCCAGCGTTGCCTGCGTAATGCCCAGATGCTCCATCAAGGCATGCGCGCTGGCCAGTGTCTGCTCCGTGGTGCCAAAGCCGGGCATGGTGTAGCCCCGTATGGCCGTGCGGGGCCAACCCAGTTCGTCCGCCGTGCGTACCGCCACCAGCAGGGCGTGGGTGGAATCCAACCCGCCAGATACACCAATAACCATACCCGCAGCCCGGCAGCTTTTAAGCCGCTGCTTGAGAGCCGAAACCTGAATGGTAAAAGCTTCAAAACAATCCTGCTCCAGCCGCGCGGGGTCCGCTGGCACAAAGGGAAAGCGCGAGAGCGGGCGCAGCAGACCCAGGTCAGAGACCGGAGGAGCCAGCGTAAACCCTATGGAACGCCAGAGTGCTTGGGGCGGGCCAGCCATGGCAGCGCAGTCGGCAAAGGAGCCAACCTGTGCGCGCTCATGGCGGAGCAATGTAAGGTCAATATCCGCCACAACGGCCTGTGCGCCTGTGGGAAAACGCTCACTTTCGGCCAGCAGCACACCATTTTCAAAAATGGCGGTCTGGCCATCCCATGCCAGATCCGTGGTGGATTCGCCCTCGCCCGCCGCGGCATACAGGTAGGCCGCCACACACCGCGCAGACTGGGAGAGGCAGAGCAAACTGCGGGTACGGGCCTTGCCCACGGTAATATCGCTTGCAGACAGGTTGGCCAGCACGGTGGCCCCGGCCATGGCCTGCGCTGTGGAGGGTGGATTGGGGACCCACATATCCTCACAGATTTCCACACCAAGGCAAAAACCCGGCACATCCTGGGCGGTAAACAGCAGGTCCACACCAAAGGGAACATCCTGCCCACCAAGGCGCATACTCTGCCCCCGCACGGCAGCCCCCGGAGCAAAGTGCCGTTTTTCGTAGAACTCGCGGTAATTGGGCAGGTAACTTTTGGGCACCACACCAAGAATACGGCCCCGGTGCAGCACCACAGCGCAATTATACAGGCTGTTCCTGTGGGCCAGAGGAGCCCCAACCACCAGCACGGGCAGCAGATCCACCGTTGCCTGCGCCAGCTCCACCAGTGCGTTTTCCACCCCACGCTGGAGCGTGCTGTGCTGGAGCAGGTCCTCGATGGAATAGCCGCTCAGCCCGAGTTCTGGGAAAACGCACAAGCCAGCCCCCTGCTGGGCGCAAGTGCGGGCCGTGGCCAGAATCTGGTCCCTGTTGGCGTAAGGGTCTGCAAGGGTGACGGGCGCCGTGCAGGCCGCCACGCGCACAAATCCCTGATGGTACAGAGATCGGAATAAGGACGTGGTCACGGCTTTCCTTCCTTGCTGCGAGGAGCACTGTCCTGTCTAGCAGGCAGGCAAACCGACCGCCAAGGGCTGGCAAAGCGCTGCTCCATGACAGATGCGTGCAGTTGCATGAAAAAAAAGCGCCTTTTTTGCATTTTCCCTCTTGCACAATTGAGCGCTCCCCCATAAAAGGAGGCCATCCAATGCGGGCGTAGCTCAGGGGTAGAGCACAACCTTGCCAAGGTTGGGGTCGTGGGTTCGAATCCCATCGCCCGCTCCAGATTTTCCTGAAAAATTCTGGAGCTTGGATGAATACCAAAAATGTTCATCCTACCGCATTGTTTACCTCCCTTATGATATTCATAAATACTGCGATCATCCACCGTGTTGAGTGTGGCTGATAGCATTGCCTTTATCTACGATGAGCACTTCTTGTGCAGTCATTCGGCCAATCCCCCTAGATTGCCTGAAGTAGCCACACTTGCGGGCGCATAGTGTCTTCCCCAGACACGTTATGGCTGTGCATGGGCCGCCCTAAAAGAACGGCGCTTACCGTAGTCCAGCCAGTTTGCCCTTTCATTTTGCACGGCTTTTTTCTGCTTAGTTCGCCTTACTAAAAAACATGGCCATACGGAGGGCGCGTGACCTCAGACAGGCAGGAGTTCTTCCTTGATAAGAACCCGCCTCCATGCTTCCGCACAATGCAGCAAACACATAACCAAGGCTGAGCCTGGTGGCACATCATATGCTCAACGCACGGATGGCTATTTGGGGCATAGAACCACAAAAACAGACAGATTTTTGGAAAAACGAGGGGGAAGCTCCAGCCTTGGCTGAGAACACGCCGACAACAGAACTAAGCTTGCGCCGAGTCAGCTTGAAAAAACAGTTTCAAATGATTCCGAAGAGACACCGGCAGGCTGGACTACTTTTCCAGCCTGACATCTGAACCACCAAAATTTAGGAAAATTTGGTGGGTGCACAAGGACTCGAACCTTGGACCCGCTGATTAAGAGTCAGCTGCTCTACCAACTGAGCTATGCACCCTTACAGCCCATTGGGCTGAAGTGGGGGTCTTTTACCACCCCTTTTTGATAAGCACAAGCCTGAAAATTCAGGATTTTAACAAAGCCAGCACAGTATCCAGCTGATCGAGGCTTTTATAATGGATTTCCAGAGAGCCCCCTTTGCGTCCATCAAAGTTAACGGCCACTTTGAGCCCCAACCGGCTGGCAAGATCACGCTCAAGGGCTGCAATTTCCGGGTTCTGGATCTTTTTTTCCTTCACCACCGGCTTACCGGCCTGCTGCTCCAATGCCTTCTGCACCAATGCTTCAGTCTGGCGAACTGACAACCCACGGGCAATCACTTCGGCCGCAGCAGCCACAGGGTTGGGGTGCGCCAGCAATGCCCGGGCATGACCGGCAGACAGCGTGCCTTTTTTAAGCTCCGCCCGAACGGCATCAGGCAGCTTGAGCAGGCGCAACGTGTTGGCAACATGGGGGCGGGACTTGCCAATGGCTCTGGCAAGGTCTTCCTGCGTCAGGCTGTAATCGTCCATCAGGCGGTTAAAGCCTTCGGCTTCTTCCACCGGATTCAGGTCCGTACGCTGGAGGTTTTCCACCAGTGCCGCGGCCATGGCATCGGCTTCGCTCAGGTCACGCACATGCACGGGCACTTCGTGGCACTGGGCCAACTGAGCGGCCCGCCACCGGCGCTCACCGGCAATAATCTGGTACTGGCCTTTTTTGCCCGGGTCCGGGCGTACCAGAATAGGCTGCAAAATACCCCGCTCGCGAATGGAGTCTGCCAGTTCCTCAAGGGCGGCCGGTTCCATAATCTGCCGAGGCTGGAATGGCCCGGCAACAAGGGCTTCAACCGGAAGAACGCTCACAGCACCACCCTTGTATTCAGATTCATTCCCTTTTGAACTCATGCCTGCCCCGGCGGCATCCCCCAGTAATGCGGCAAGTCCCCGGCCCAGTTTTGGGCGGGCAGCAGCTTTGCTCCGTGGTGGCGCGCTCATGCCGTTCTCCTCATGATTTCGGCGGCAAGCGCCTGATAGGCCGTGGCTCCGGTTGCGCGGGGGTCGTAGGTCATGACAGGCAGACCGTGGCTCTGCGCTTCGGAAATGCGGATATTCCTCGGGATAAGGGTTTCAAGCACATCATCGCCAAAAAAGCTGCGTGCGTCTGCTGCGACCAGTTCGGACAGATTATTCCGTTTGTCATACATGGTCAGCACAATACCTGCGACCTTAAGGCCGGGGTTCAGGTTTTTGGTCACATGCCCAATGGTTTTGACCAGATGCCCCAAGCCTTCGAGCGCAAAAAATTCGCACTGCAAGGGGGCCAGCACGCCGTGGGCTGCAACCAGAGCATTCAGGGTCAGCAGACCAAGGCTTGGGGGGCAGTCTATGATAATATAGTCCACCTGCTGGGCCAGTGGCTCCAGTGCCTCGCGCAGCCTGTATTCGCGGCCTTGCGTTTCAACCAGTTCGATTTCTGCCCCGACCAGTTCCGTGTTGGCTGCGATAACTGACAGGTTATCAATCTCGGTTGGCTGCAAAAGATCCTGCGCAGATTTTTCGTGCATGAGTAGGGCATAAGCGCCACCTTTTCTGGCATCATAGCTGACACCAACACCGGTAGAGGCATTGCCCTGCGGGTCCAGATCCAGAAGCACAACGCGAGCGCCATCGGCTGCCAAAGCTGCAGCCAGATTGATGGCGGTGGTTGTTTTGCCCACGCCACCTTTCTGGTTTGCTACTGCAAGAATGCAGCAGTCTTTTCGATTTTTTTTAGCCTTCTGCACGATTAAAATTACTCACTTCCAGAATAACACCATCGGGGCTTGTTTTGCTGGGCCATGACCGGACATCAAACCGCCAGGTCCTGGCTGCCTCCTCAATTTCCTGCTCGGCCTGCCGTCCCTTCAGAAACAGGCCAACGCCACCGGGCTCCAGTAATGGACGCGCCCATGTTAACAATTTGTCCAGCGGGGCCAGCGCACGCGCCGTAACCACTGGTGCGGGAGCAACCTCAGCACTGTCCAGCCGGCAGGGCAGGACAGTAAGGGGGGCACCCGTTATTCTGGCGGCTTCACGCAAAAACGCGGATTTACGCTGATCGGATTCGATCAGCACCCCCGGAATATTGGCCGCTATACCCAGCACAATACCGGGAAAACCACCACCTGACCCCATATCCACAAATCGCTCGCGCCCTTTTACCAAAGGTACAAGCTGGAGACTATCCAGAATATGCCGCTCCCACAGGTTATCCATATCCTTGGGGGAGACAAGGTTGATCCGTTCATTCCACTTTTTGAGCACAGCCATATAGGCGTGCAGACGTTCTTCTGTTTCACGTGAAACAGTCTCGTACTCAGCCAACATGCACCTGCTCCTGCCCTTTGCGCAAATAGGCCAGAATTGCCATAAGCGCAGACGGTGTCATTCCGGGAATACGCTGTGCAGCACTAAAACTTTCCGGCTTTGCCTGCTCCAGCCTTTCCTTCATTTCCGTGCTCAGCCCACCAATGCTGGCAAAATCCAGCTTCGGCGGAAAACGGATTTCCGTTTCAGCTTCCAGTTGCTTGATTTCCCTGTTCTGGCGGGTCAGGTACCCACTATAGCGCGCCTGCGTGGTCACATACTGGCGCACCCGTTCCGGCACCTGCAAAAACCATGGAGCAATCTGCTCTACAATCGATGGATCGGCCCCATAGCCCAGAACCTCCAGCAAGCTCCTGCGTCGGCCATCCTGCGCAACCTTCATGCCCACACTGGCAAGCTGCTGTGGCTGCCAGCCTTCGGCTTCGGCCTGCGCCGTTACGGCATTGATCTGCCCCAGTTCGTGCGCAAAAGCGGCCTGCCGCTGGGCACCAACACACCCCCACTCCACGCCTAGCTGAGTCAGGCGGATGTCGGCATTATCTGCCCGCAGGGTCAGCCTGTATTCGGCCCGGGATGTGAACATACGGTAGGGTTCGCTCACCCCCTGCGTTGTCAGGTCATCCACCATAACGCCAATATAGGCCTTGCCACGGTCCAGGCTCACGCCTGCCTGCCCACCGGCACAACGGGCGGCATTAACCCCGGCCAGCAGGCCCTGTGCCCCGGCCTCCTCATACCCGGTTGTTCCGTTAATCTGCCCTGCCAGAAACAGGCCGGGGCATTGGCGTAGCTCAAGCGATGTTGTGAGCTCACGCGGGTCAACATAATCATACTCCACTGCGTATCCGTACTGCGCGATCACCGCATGTTCCAGACCGGGAATGGAGTGAATCATGGCATCCTGCACATGGGCAGGCAGGCTGGTGGAAATACCGTTGGGGTAAACCAGATTGCCCCCTTCATGCTCGGGCAGAGCTTCGGGTTCGAGAAAAATCTGGTGGCTTGTCTTATCCGCAAACCGCACGACTTTATCTTCAATAGATGGGCAGTATCTTGGCCCACGGCCCGAAATGCCTCCCCCATAGACGGCAGACAGATGCAGATGTTCACGAATGATCTCGTGCGTTTTCTGTGTGGTCGCGGTAATGCCGCACACCATTTGCGGGTTGGTAATAGCCTGCGTCATGCGGCTGAAAGGTTCGGGAATAACGTCCCCTTTGTCTTCAGCCAGAGCGGACCAGTCTATGCTGCTGCGTTCAAGCCTTGCCGGTGTGCCAGTTTTCAGGCGCCCCATGCGCAGGTTCATGCCCCGCAGGCGCTGTGCAAGAGCTTTTGCCGGCTGCTCCCCTATCCGCCCTGCTGGCTGGGACTGATGCCCGATATGGATAACCCCATCCAGAAACGTACCGGTTGTAAGCACAACCGCACCGGCCTGCCATTGCCTGCCATCTTCGCACACAACACCACAGACGCGTCCATCGTTCTGGCACAGCAGGTCTGCTACAGCGCCTTCCACAATATCCAACCCCGGCGTCTGGGCGAGCAGGTCCTGTATGGCCTGACGGTACAGCATACGGTCCGCCTGCGCACGCGGCCCCTGCACGGCTGGCCCCTTGGAGCGATTAAGCAGTTTGAAATGAATACCAGCCCGGTCTGCCGCGCGGCCCATAAGCCCATCCAGTGCGTCAATTTCCCGCACCAGATGGCCCTTGCCTATGCCCCCGATTGCCGGGTTGCAGGACATGGCACCAACTGTGTGTTTGTTATGCGTTAGCAGGAGCGTTCTGGCTCCACACCGGGCGGCTGCGGCGGCTGCCTCGCACCCGGCGTGACCACCGCCAACCACAATCACATCGTAAGACCCCATCATCACCACGCCTGCACCATGCCCTTATTTGCCAATACAGAACTGCCCAAAAATGGCATCCAGCAGTTCCTCAACCCCTACATGTCCTGTTAACCGCCCCAGAGCCCGCATGGCCAGCCTGAGTTCCTCACCCCGCACTTCGGGCCATTCCTGCCGGAGTGCTTCTTCCAGACTGGCACAGGCATCCTGCACGCCTGCGCTATGGCGGGCCCGGGTTAACAACGGCATCCCTGTGGACGATGCGGTTAGCGCCAGTACCTTCTGTTCCAGAATCTGGCGTAGCGCATCCAGCCCCTCGCCTGTTTTCAGGCTGACAGGAATAACACCAACGCCCTCTACCTCTGCCGGAAGGTCGGCCAAGTCAAGCTTGTTCCCAACCACAAGCGCACCGGGGAATACACTTTGTGGCACGTCGGGGGCTGCAAACATCTGCACAACACAGTCGGCCTGTTTCACGTGAAACAAAGCACGACGCACACCTTCGGCCTCTATTTCATCCTCGGTTTCACGCAGGCCAGCAGTATCAACAAACGTGACCTTGATCCCCGCCAGACTACCCACAATTTCCAGCGCGTCCCGCGTGGTCCCTGCAATGGGGGAAACAATGGCGGCATCCCGTTCTGCCAGCCAGTTTAACAAACTGGACTTACCTGCATTGGGTGGGCCTGTAATGGCAAAAACCACCCCACGCCGAATACGCTCCCCACGCTGCCCATCAGCAATGTGTTGCTGCATCTGCTCGATAAGCTGCCGGATTCCTGATCGGATTTCCTCCTCCACTTCGGGGGGGATATCTTCGTCAGGGAAGTCTATCAGGGCTTCCTGAAAAGCCAGAAGCTTTTTCAGCCGTTCTGACCATCCCTCATAAACACGGCTCAGCGCACCATCGGCCTGCGCCAGTGCCTGCCTGCGCTGGCTTTCGGTTTCCGCGGCCACCAGATCGGCTATGCCCTCGGCCTCTACCAGATCCATCCGGCCATTGGTAAAAGCCCTGCGCGTAAATTCACCCGGCTCCGCAGGACGTGCCCCTGCATCCACCAGAGCATGGGCCACAGCCTGAATTATGGCAGGCCCCGCATGCAGGTGCAGTTCAAACCCATCCTCTCCCGTATAGCTTTTGGGACCGGGAAACCACAGGACAAGGGCTTCGTCCAACAGGGTGTCCTGCACATCCGCCTGCCGCCATATGCGGCGTAAAACCGCCTTGCGTGGTGGAGGCAACACACCACAGAGCTTTACCAGAAGATCCGCACTCCCTTTGCCGCTCACACGCATAACGGCAATAGCCGCGCGCTCTACACCTGTAGACACAGCAAAAATAGTGTCTTCCCCCTGATATCCCACCGTACTGTGTTCCTTACTGTTTTGTTCAAGACAACACCGTGTTTTTAGTGCAGTTTTGTCCGCAAACGTAGATTTAAAAAATGATAAAAAGCGGCCTATATGGAACGTGCTGGCAGCAGCACCACACCGTGCCTGCTTTTGCCCCGCCCACTCTGTTGTTATTCAGAAAGTGCCAGACCCATGCCTCAGCTTTCCCTCCACTCTCCCCTGGGACCACTTACCCTGTCTGAAGAAGATGGAAAAATCATTTCCCTGGATTGGGGCTGGGGACGGGACCAGACCGAAACACCACTCCTCTGCCAGGCACGGGACTGGCTCGACCAGTGGTTTGATGACCCGTCGGCCCTAGGCGCCTTCCCCTTTCCTCTCGAACCCTATGGCACACCATACCAGAAAAAAATCTGGGCCGTTTTGCAGACCATACCCACAGGGACGACCACAACCTATGGCGAACTGGCACAAAAGGCTGGCGGCAGCCCCCAGTCTGTAGGGCAGGCTGTTGGGCGCAACCCTATTCCCATTCTTATCCCGTGCCACCGCGTGCTGGCACGCAATGGGCTTGGTGGATATTCGGGCGATGGTGGCGTGGATGACAAGGTCTGGCTACTTGAACTTGAAGGGGTAGAACTCCCTCAACGGGCCTGAACAGCCCCACAGGTTGCCAATGCTCCCGCGTAGCAACCTGTGGCTCTGGCCTTAGCGCTTATCGCAGTTTTGCGTTAAGTTGTTGTAAAAATAACCACTTTTACAATTGAACATCACAGTTCCATCGCTCCCTTCCACATTCTGGCTGGGCGGGGGCATGCTTTGTGTCGCCGGATATTGCCCATAATCCGGGCTGGCATAATAGGATGGCGGCGCGTAGTAGCTCTGCCCCGTTGCCTGCTGTGGTGGCGTTCCCTCTGGCACGGGTTGTGGAGGAACCTGCTCTGGCGGTGCATATGATCCGCTATATGTTTCTACATCAGCCGTGCGACCATAAGCATATGGCATGGACCATCCCCAGCCCCAACCCGCCCAGTAAGGACTCCAGTAGGGGTTGCCCCAATATGGGTTCCAACCACCATAACCACCATAAGAATAGGGGTATCCCCACCCCCAGCCGCCACCGTAATAGCCACCCCAGCCACCGCCCCAGCCGGGGCCTCTGTCCCATCCACCAGGACCACGCCAACCGCCGCCCCAGCCGCCATGGCCACCCCCATGCCAGCCACCACCCGGTCCACCGAAATGACCACCACCGGGGCCACCGCCAAAGTGCCCCCCATGCTGCGCATAGGCATGACCGAAAGAAAGATGAACCCCCGCCAGCAGCAAAGCCAGAAGACCTATTTTTACCGTATGTGTCTGCTTCATTCCTACGCCCCCACTCTTGTCTGCTGATCAGGAGACAAAAAAATCATGTTCTAATAATGGGCATGATCTGGAAGGCTTTCCAGCACAGGATTCCATCTTTTTCAGTATGCCAGAAGAGCCTCTCCTGCACGATTTACCTTGCATATATTGAATACCTGATATACGTTTTAAACAACGGAGGAAGCGCGGTGTCTTTATACACCGTTCCGCTTTTGCCCCCTAACAAACCCAAATTAGGAGGCCGGACAACATGGCATGGAAAAAAGCAACATTCGTCTCGCTCTGGCTCGCAGCCCTGAGCCTTGCTATCTGCTCCACGTTTATTTTTATGACATGCGGACTTAAATTTTCTGTCTTCCATGCTGGTTTGGCCGTGCACTGGCAGGATTTTACAGATAATTCCGCCCTGTCGCGGTTCTTGTGGCAATCCCTGCCGGAGTCCGAGCAATGGTCTGACTATGCGCTCTCACTCCCCGGTCTGGTCGCCAGTGCGGCTTTTGTGTCCAGCATTGTGCTCGGTTCTTTTGCCGCATTGCAGTTTGAGGAGCTGAACAAAGGTATTCAGGCTGACCGACAGGCCGATATGCGCCGGTGGGAAAACCTTCTGGTCGGGCAGATGCAGGATGCACATCATCCCTCCCTGTTTGCAGCCAATACCCTTGTGGACAGCCATTACACAGCAGTCGCCAAACGGGCCTGAACCGAACTTCTGCCACATAAAAACCCCTCACGCTTCTGAGTGGCGTGAGGGGTTTTTTGTTGAATACAACAATAATTTTTATAAATGATGGGACAATGGAATACGCTGTCTGAATATTATATGCGTTGGATTTTGCAGGTGTTGCATACTTTTGGCATGCAAAAACAGAGTGCCTAAAAGCACCCTGCAAGGAAAACTGATTTTTCCAGAAAAGCCATGGTCGGAGTGAGAGGATTCGAACCTCCGGCCCCTGCGTCCCGAACACAGTGCTCTACCAGGCTGAGCTACACTCCGTTATGGCTGAATGCGCTATACATCTCTCTTGCTTTATAAGCAAGAGAGGAAATGCATGAGCCCTCTGGTTTACAGGGCAGACATAGGCAGATCATGCACCTGATCAGATACAACAGAACACGCCAGAGCGGCCGATATATCCGGCACGACCTGAATCAGCGCGCGCGCTTCTGCCGAGGCAAACCCCTGGCTAACTGCTGTATCCAGCATGGCGACCATGGCATCGCCCCAGCCGTCCACATTAACCAGCAGAATAGGCTTTTTGTGCTGGCCAAGCTGCTTCCAGGTCAGAATTTCCATTGTCTCATCAAACGTGCCAAATCCGCCCGGAAGAATCCAGAATGCATCGGCCTGCGCAAACATGATCTGTTTGCGGGCATGCATGGAGTCCGTCACAATCAGCTCGGAAACCTGATCATGCATCCGTTCACGGGTTTTCAAAAACTCGGGGATAACCCCCGTTACCGCCCCGCCGGATTTAATAACGGCATCGGCCACCACGCCCATGAGCCCGTTGGCACCACCGCCATAAATCAGTCGAATGTTTTTTTCGGCCAATGTTTTACCAGCCAGTTCCGCCGTCTGGCGATAAACAGGTTTATCCCCCATGCGGGAGCCACAAAACACCGCAACTGAACGCACAGTTAAGGACATATTACGCCTTCTCCCCGATATTGTATTTTTATAAATTTTAGCAATTCAAACATATGGGCAAAAAATAATCCATGTTTTTGCCATAGGTTTTTAAACCTTGATGTCAGGTTACAAGGATTTACATAAAACGCAAATCTGTGTCTTTTGCAGGAAAGTCAAAGCCATTACCCTGCACAAAAAGAGCAGGGTAATGGTAGTATTCTGCATGATATAATATGCGAAATACTCTTATATTATATCATATTTTTCAAAATGGCCTAACAACAACCATAATCACGATAACCATCATCAGCACGGTTGGTACTTCATTAGCCAGTCTGTAAAACTTTTCCGAATGCTGGTTATTATCCTGTGCAAACCCACGGTACCAACGACCACACAGGCCCTGAAAACCGAACATAAGCAGCACACACAGCAATTTTAAATGCCACCAACCAGCTCCCCAGTCCACCGAGCCGGGTGTTAAAACCAGCAAGACACCAAAGAGCAGACTGGAGCACATGGCCGGCACCATAATGGCCTTGATCAACCGGCGCTCCATGGTTTTAAACCGCGTGCTTTCCGCAGTCCCGGCCTTGACCTGACAGTGATACACAAACAGCCGGGGCAAATAAAACAACCCCGCCATCCATGCCATGACAGACATGATGTGAAACGCGACAAACCACCTGACCCATGGAAGAAGCACGTCAAAAACCATTATGATGCAACCTTGATCAGTTCGGAAAGAATATGCGGGAAATCAGATAATTTCTCTATTCTTTCGACCCCTTTCCAATCCGGAAGCGCTTTTTCCGGTGCACGAAGCATAACGCAGGCCATACCTGCATCAACTGCTGCCTTAGCACCGGGGTCACTATCTTCAAGCACCACGCATTCGCACGGCAGAACACCTTCTGCCTCGGCTGCTTTCAGATACACATCGGGTCTGGGCTTGGGCACGCCCATATCCCGCGCAGAATGAATACGCCCATCAAAATAAGGGGAAAGGCTGGTTTTTTCAAACTTTACATCCATTTCCTCGCAGGAGGAATTGGACGCAACACGCACGGGAACACCCAGCTTTTGCACCGCATCAAGCATGGCGTGCACACCGCTAACTGGTTCCACGCCTTCCTTCATGGCGGCAACAAAGCGCTGCTGCATTGTTGGCTCCCACTCAGCGCCAAGCGTTTTGCCTGCATTGCGCTCGATCATGGGCTGAATGGTCGCCAGGGACATGCCAGAAAATGTCTGCACAGCCAGAGCATCGGGCACGTTCCATCCGGCCTCCCGCGCCGCCTGCGCACACAGGCGGCAACAGGTTTCCTCGCTATCAACCAGCACACCATCACAGTCAAAAATGACCAGTTTAAGCGGCCCGCGAAAAACCTGAGAGAGAGCCAGAGTCATCAGGGCGTTTCCCGCACGGTTTGAACAAGATCAGCAACATGCTCCACAGGCGTTTGCGGCAGAACACCGTGACCGAGGTTAAACACATGGGCACGCCCCCGCCCGGCTTCACGCACCTGCAGGGCTTCACGCCGCATGGCTTCCCCCCCGGCCAGCACGGCAACCGGGTCCAGATTACCCTGTAGGCCCAAAGTGTCTGGCACCATATTGCGCACGGTTGCCATATCGGCCCCGGTATCGAGTGCGAGAACATCCACACCCGTTTCACGCGCATATTCTGCGGCCATCACACCAGCAAGGCGGGGGAACCCAACAACTTTGACGTGCGGGTAACGGGCCTTGATGGTCTGCACGATCTGCCGGCTAGGCTGGATAACGTGACGGCGAAATTCCGAAGGAGGCAAAAGCCCGGCCCATGAATCAAACAGCATAACGGCTTCTGCCCCGGCTTCAATCTGGGCGCAAAGATAGGTTGCTGTTGTTTCGGTCAGCAGGGCCATAAGCCGGTCAAAAAGTGCAGGTTCAGAAAAAGCCATGTTCCGCGTTACAGAAAACTCGCGCGAGCCACGGCCTTCAACCATATAACAGGCCACGGTAAATGGAGCGCCCGTAAAGCCGAGCAACGTGGTTGCACCAGGTTTGGCAACCCCAATGCTTTCTGGTCCATCCACGGCTTTGCGCAGGCGGGACAGGGTTTCCAGCACAGGGGCGGTTGCCTCTGCAATGCGGGCGGGGTCCAGTGCGTTAAGGTCCTGTTCGGAGCGGATAGCGCCAAGAACCGGGCCTGTGCCTTCCACAAATTCAAGGGACTGACCCATAGCCCATGGCAGGATCAGAATATCCGAGAACAGGATGGCCCCATCCATGCCAAAGCGGCGGATAGGCTGCAAGGTCAGCTCCGTTGCAATATCAGGGGTCATGCAACGGGTTAGAAAATCCGCCTGTGCCCGCATGGCGCGGAATTCAGGCAGAAACCTGCCAGCCTGGCGCATCAACCACATCGGAGGGGGCCACAGTGCCTCCCCGTTCAGAGTTCTGAGCAGACGTTTGGCGGCGGGAATGTGTGTTTGCGTTGTCATGAGCAGAAGTCCTGCACGTCTTTGTCCGCGCTGTCCACGCCCCTCTTCCTATAAAAAAAGAAAGAAAAAGATTTGATGAGATATGAGGGTACTGTTGATAACGGGGTACCCGGCATTCCAAAAATGTACCCCATCTTTCCCACACTGTGTACAGATTGAAGACCCTTGCAAAATAAAGGCTTTTTGGAGTTATCCAGAAAACATCCAACCACCCCTGTGTACAACTCACCGGTTCACGAGAGTTGCAGGTTGTGCCCGGTACTCGGTACGGCCATGTTCTGAACTCCGTACAATCCACATGTACCCCGGTACTAAGGGAAGTACTCACAGCCCCATTTTTCACCAGTACCTGAAAGAGACTCGCTTCCGTGACTGATTTAGTACTAACGCCGACTCTAATACAGAACAGAGCGGACAAACTGCTTTTGGCCAGTGGTTCTGCTGCCAGGCGGCGTATTCTGGAAAATGCCGGACTGGCCTTTGATGTTGAAGTTTCTGATGTGGATGAGGCGCATATCAAGCACGAAGGCTTACAGCAGAACTGGTCTGCCGATACGGTAGCCCTTCGCCTTGCTGAAGCAAAAGCGCTCTCGATTCAAAAAACCGATCGGCTTGTGATCGGGGCGGATCAGATGCTGAGCTGTGATGGCACATGGTATGACAAGCCGGAGGGACTGGCAGGAGCCCGCCAGCAGTTGCTTGAGCTGAGGGGAAAAACACACACCTTACATACTGCGGTCGTGCTGTGCCGGAATGGGCATATTCTCTGGCGGCATGTTGCCTGCCCAAAGTTGAGCATGCGTACCTTTTCACACGCATTTGTGGAACAGTATCTGGCACAGGAGGGAGAGGCCTGCCTCGGCTGTGTTGGTTCTTACCGGCTGGAAGGTCCGGGCATACAGTTGTTTGCTGCAATAGAAGGAGATGCTTTTGCCATTCAGGGTTTGCCGCTCCTCCCCCTTGTTGCGGCACTGCGTGAGATGAAAGTACTCCCAGATTAAAAATTAGGGCTTGTCAGCATTTTAAGTAGGTTGTAAGAGGCTCAACACACACCGCAGGACTGTTGCAAAACAGGACAGGGCAGTGTGTGACAGAACAGTGGGGCCATAGCTCAGTTGGGAGAGCGCTTGAATGGCATTCAAGAGGTCGGCGGTTCGATTCCGCTTGGCTCCACCAGTTCTTTAAAATCCTCAAAATAGCATAATCCTCCAGCCGCCGCGTTCAAGCGGTTCTGCTGCTTTGTATGCGTTTTGAGTGCAATGCCTTTTTTCAGACATATCCGGGTGCCACTGTTCCGCACAGGCAGGGTGTATCGCCTTGTAGCTTGGTATTCATGAAGACGAAGGCTGAATGATGAAAAGAGCATTGCTGGCAACAACACTGGTTATGGGCCTTGCAGCTTTTTCCGGGTCTGCGGTGCGGGCGGAAGAAGCCGCTCCTCCAGTCGGGGCTCCTCCTCCGCCGCCGGAATGTGGTGGCATGCACCACGGGCCGGGTGGGCACATTCTTAGGCTGGACGGGATCAAACTGACCGCCGAGCAGAAAAAGAAGATCAAGGCTGTGCTCGATGCCAACCGGCCGGAAGACCCCAAGGCAGGTATGGAGCAGGCGCATGCCCTGCAGGAACGGATCCGCACCGTGCTGACAACACCAGGCCCGGTTGATCAGGCCAAATTGCAGGATCTGGAACAGCAGATCAGCGCGTTGCATACGCAGCATGCCCTGCATAAGCTCCAGGTTGAAGCCCAGATTCATGATATTCTGACCAGCCAGCAGCTCAAGCAGATTGCCGAACAGCCTGACCATCCGCCCGGTCATCACCCCGAATGTGGTGGCAAAATGCCGCCGCCGCCTCCCAAGCCTGCCCAGAGTGGCAAGGCAGAGTAAGCCAGATTCAGGGGCTGCCGGTTTGTCCGGCAGCCTTTTTGGTAAGATACGCTGCCCGAGCAGGAGATGCCCGGTTTTAGGTGGTGGACAAAAGCGGAGTGACGGGAGAAAAAAAGACCCATTCTTTCTCCGGTAATTCACGAGATGACATCTTCTCCCACGGCCCCGTTATCCTCTTTTCCATTCAGGCTTATTTTCCTTCTGGGGCTGGTCACGGCCATTGGGCCATTAGCGACAGATATGTATCTGCCCGCTTTTCCATCGGTTGAGCACGATCTGGGAGGTGGGGCCGGGTCTGCACAGTTTACGCTGGGGGCGTGGTTTTTGGGGCTGGCGCTGGGCCAGTTCTCCCAGGGCCCTCTGTCTGATCGGTTCGGGCGCAAGGGGCCACTGATTGTGGGGCTGGGTGTGTATGCTCTTGCTTCTGCCGGGTGTGCGCTGGTCAGCAATTACCATCTGTTCTGCGTGTTGCGTTTTATTGGTGCGTTTGGTGGGTCTGCCTGCGCGGTTATTCCGCGTGCGATTGTGCGGGATGTGGCAACAGGCAAAAAAGGCGCACATATTATGGCGCAACTGACACTGGTTTTTGGTGTCATGCCTGTTCTTGCTCCGGGGCTGGGGAGCCTTGTTTTAAAAATTGGTGACTGGCGTTGGATGTTCTGGATTGGAACACTCTATGCGGTTGCGGCCATTATGGGTGTGCTGCTTATGCTGCCCGATACGCTGGCGGTCGAGAGGCGTATCCGTTTCCGCCCAGTGGAAATTTTATGGCGCTATCAGGGTATTTTGCGTGAGCCTGTCTTTTTTTCCAATGCCCTGATCACAACATTTTCCACTTTTGTCATGTTCGCCTATCTGGGGAGTGCCCCTGTTCTGTTTGAGCAGAGGTTGCATTTTTCGCCCGGGGCGTTCGGGCTTTTCTTTGGTGCCAATGCGGCAGCTTTTATTCTGGGCACCCAGATCAACGGGCGTTTGATACATCGTGTATCCATGCCTGCCCTGTTGGATGGGGCTATTCTGTGGGCCTTTGTGCTGGGGTGCGCCTTTGTGGCTCTGGCCTTGGCGGGTGTGGTCGGGGTTGGTCACCCATGGCTGACCTGTGTCTTTATTGTGGGACTAACCGGAGCTTTGGGGTTTATTGGCCCAAATGGCACGGTCATGTCCTTTTCCCGCCATGGGCATCATGCGGGGAGTGCGTCTGCCCTACTGGGGACCATGCAGTACAGCTTTGGCTCGCTGAGCAGTGTGCTGGTTGGCCTGCTGCCCGGAGGGGGCGCCATACCAACCGCCATAGGCATGATGACCGGCGTTATGGGTATGGCCATAGGGGATCTTCTGCGGCGCAGAACATCCCACCTGTATGATGCAGAGCATTAACGCGGCGCGTTATTTGGATTTTTGCACCTGCCCGTTGTCCGGCCTGCCGTAAACAGCCTGCGCCTGAGGCGTAATGGTATGGCCATCTTCCGTAAGCATTGGGCCAGCAGAGCCACCTCCATCATACATGGGGGGCAGAACTTCGTAGTGGTCTTCGGGTTTGGGGGGCGTATCCGGTTTTTTTATGCCTGCGGCCCGCTGGGCTGCATCCAGCTTTTCCTGCCGTTCGACATCTCTTTGTGCGGCCCGTGCCTCTGCCGGTGCGGCCTCGGGTAAAAAACGGCCGGGGCGTTCGGGGGGGAGATCAATATCATCCCCCTCGATCAGATGGTGGCAACCTGCCAGCAATGGCGCGAGCAGGAGCAGCCTCCTAAAACAAGCACTGTTTTTTTTTCCCAGAAGCATGGGCAAATCCGAGGCAGAGGGAAAAAAACGTCAGTCAGCCTTCAATACGGCGGGCTTCATCGGGCAGCATAACGGGAATGCCATCAAGGATAGGAAAGGCCAGTCCGGCTTTTTCGCTGATCAGTTCATTGGTCTGCGCGTTAAAAACCAGTGGGCCTTTGGTCACGGGGCAGACCAGAATGGACAGAAGGCGCGGATCAAGCGGTGCTGTATCGGACATAAAACGGTTCCCACATATATTGTCAGGAAGGAGGGCCTTCCTGTTCCGGACCGGACAGGTCTAGCAGCGTTTGCAGGACCCGCACACGGTCTGTCAGATTTTCTGCATCCAGCAATGCCTGTTTTTCCGCCGGAGGGAAAGGACAGATCATGGGTAAAGTCACCAGAAGCAGGCTGTCGTCCATCTGTTCTATCAGGGACCAGCGGGCATTCAGCCCTTTTTTTTGAAAATAACTCTTCAGCGAGCTCAAAAGCTGGGGCCGATCAAACGGTTCGGACGGAATTTCGTTCAGATCCCCCGCAAAGGAGGATACGTCAATACGCGCAACCCGGTACCCACGGCGCAGCCCTGTCTCACGCAGCAGGCGGAAGCGGAGCAGGCCGGTCAGGGTCATGGCATAGGTGCCATCGGCCCGTTCGGTCATGGATGTCAGGCGACCAAGGCAGCCGGTGGTATAAAGGGGCGGTGCTTCGTTCCCTTCGTCCTCATCTTCCTGCCAGCGGGGCTGGATCAGGCCGATCAGCCTGTGTGATGCCAGGGCATCTTCCACCAGTGCAATGTAGCGGGGTTCAAACACATTGAGTGGCAGCTTGCCCCGGGGCAGGAGCAGCACGCCACTAAGCGGGAAAAGCCCCACTTCTGGCGGAATATCCGCCAGTGTCATGTCCCCCAGCCGTGGAATACGGCGGGGAACATCATCATCTACAAACAGGGGTGTTGTGCGGGGCAAGGTGCTGATCAGGAGAATAGGAGGGAGGACAGGCGGCGGCGGGACAGAACCGTGGCGGGGTCATCGTTCCCCCATGCTTCAAAAAAGCGCAGGAGCTGCTGACGGGCGGCGCCATCCTTCCAGCCCCGGTCGGCCCTGATGATGTGGAGCAGTTCGTTTGCGGCATCCTCCCGCTTGCCTGCGGCGTTCAGGGCCGTGGCCAGTTCACAGCGGGCTTCGTAGTCTTCGGGGTTGGCGTCCAGCCGTGCCCGAATACCTTCCATGGCTTCGGCTGCCTGACGGCCTTCCTTTTTCAGCTCAAGGGCCGCACGGGCCCCGGCAACTTCCGGTGCATCCGTAATTTTTGCAGGCACATCGGCCAGAGCTGCGGCTGCGGCCTCTTCATCATCAAGGGCCAGCATGGCGCGGATCAGCCCGCCCCAGGCTTTGGCGTTTTCAGGCTCTTCGCCAATAACAGCGGAATACATGGCTGCGGCTGCGGCATGCTGGCCTGTTTCCATGGCCACATCGGCTTCGTGCAGCTGCTCGGTTGCGGGCAGAGTGCCGCCCCCGCTGGCTTTGAGCAGGTTTTCTACAAACTTTTTTACTTCGCTTTCAGGCAGGGCACCCTGGAACACGTCCAGAATCTGCCCTTTCCAGAAGGCTGCCACAAGCGGGATGGACTGGAGCGGCAAGCCAGCCTGTGCAAGCTGGCCAGCAAGGGCGCGGTTGGCTTCAATATCAATTTTAACCAGCCGGACCTTGCCTTTGGCAGCGGTAACAACTTTTTCCAAAATGGGGGTCAACTGCTTGCACGGGCCACACCATTCCGCCCAGAAGTCCACCAGAACGGGCACGTTCCGGCTGGCGTCCATAACGTCGTGCATAAAGCTGGCCTGTGTACCGTCGGTAATTACAGCAGCAGCACCCGAGCCACCTAAACTGTTATCCGAGCTCGGGGCTGGCTGACCGATCAGATGCTCCATCTGGTTTTGTTCCTCAAATTTCTGTCACGCAGGCAAAATGGTACCTGTCATGCTTTTGGCCACAGTACATCACTTGTGTCTGTAAATGGTCAATCATGCCCGCAAGCGCAATGGTCAGAATGGCCGGTCAGGGCATTTTGCATGGCGGCTCCCTCTGGTGTGTTTCATGGATTGCATAGGGACGGATTAAAGCGCCATAATAGAGGACAAAACAGGAACGACGGTAAAGAGCTCTTCATGACAAAATCAGGTCTTCGAGGTCAGCACAGCATTCGGGTGCGTGGGGCGCGTGTCCATAACCTGAAGAATGTTGATATTGATATCCCCCGTGACCGGCTGACCGTCGTGACCGGGCTTTCGGGGTCGGGCAAATCTTCTTTGGCGTTCGATACCATTTACGCGGAGGGCCAGCGCCGGTACGTGGAGAGCCTGTCCGCCTATGCGCGCCAGTTCCTGGAGCTTATGGGCAAACCCGATGTGGACTCCATAGAGGGCCTGTCCCCCGCGATTTCCATCGAGCAGAAAACAACATCCAAAAATCCGCGCTCTACCGTGGGGACGGTCACGGAAATATATGACTATATGCGTCTGCTCTGGGCGCGGGCAGGTGTGCCGTATTCCCCCGCCACCGGCCTGCCTATTGAGGCGCAGACCGTAACCCAGATGGTGGACCGTATTCTGGCCATGCCCGAAGGCACGCGGCTTATGCTGCTGTCCCCCGTTATTCGGGACCGCAAGGGCGAATACCGTAAGGAACTGGCCGAACTCCAGCGCAAGGGTTTTACCCGTGTGCGGGTGGATGGCACGTTGTACGAAATTGCAGAAGCCCCGAGCATGAACCGCAAACTCCGCCACACGGTGGAAGTGGTTGTGGACCGCGTGGTGGTAAAACCCGGCGTGCAAACCCGTCTGGCGGATAGTCTGGAAACCGCGCTGACCCTGAGTGATGGCATTGTCTATGCCGAGGAAGTGCTCAAGGATGAAGAACGCGAACCGGAAAAACTGGTTTTTTCATCGCATTTTTCCTGCCCTGTCAGCGGGTTTACTCTGGAAGAGATAGAACCGCGCCTGTTCTCCTTCAATGCGCCGCAGGGGGCCTGCCCGGCCTGTGATGGTCTGGGGGTGGAAACATACTTCAACCCGGTTCTGGTTGTGCCCGATATCGCACTCTCCCTTAAAAAAGGTGCTATTGCACCATGGAAAGATGCAAAATCTCCCCTTCTGGAGCAGACACTGCAAAGTCTGGCAAAGCATTTTGGCGTCAGCATGGATACCCCATGGCGCGACCTGCCCGAGCAGGCCCAGAACGGTATTCTTTACGGTGTGGAAGACGATATAAGCTTTACTTATCAGGATGGTAAAAAAAGCTATGTTGTCGAACGGCCGTTTGAAGGGGTTCTGACAAGCCTGCAAAAAAGACTGGCCAATACGGAGAGTGCGTGGGTCAAGGAAGAACTTTCCCGTTATCAGTCAGAAAAAGCCTGCCATGTCTGCCATGGTGCACGCCTGCGGCCGGAGGCCCTGTCTGTTCGTGTGGCGGACAAAACAATTGCGCAGGCCTGCGACCTCTCCATTGGGCATGCGCTGGGCTGGTTTGACACTGTTTTGCCAACCCTTACCCCTCAGCGGGCAGAAATTGCCCGGCGTATCCTGCGTGAGATTCTGGAACGTCTGAAATTCCTTGATGATGTGGGGCTGGATTACCTGACCCTCTCGCGCGGGTCAGCCACCCTTTCTGGGGGGGAGAGCCAGCGTATCCGTCTGGCAAGCCAGATTGGATCGGGGCTTACAGGGGTGCTTTATGTGCTGGATGAGCCGTCCATCGGGCTGCATCAGCGCGATAACGCACGCCTGCTGGGTACTCTCGAGCGGTTGAAAAACCTTGGGAATACACTCATTGTTGTCGAACATGATGAGGACGCCATAAGAAGCGCTGACTGGCTGGTAGATATGGGGCCCGCAGCCGGGGTTAATGGCGGTCAGGTTGTTGCACAGGGTACGCCGGAGCAGGTTGCCAAAAACCCCGATAGCCTGACAGGCGCTTACCTGTCTGGTCGCAAAAGAATTGAGGTGCCGCAACAGCGCAGGCCCGTGAACAAAAAACGGATGCTTACGGTGGAAGGGGCAACAGGGCATAATCTTAAAGATGTCACCGCGCATTTTCCGCTTGGTACATTTACATGTGTAACCGGTGTTTCGGGGAGCGGTAAATCAACCCTGGTGATTGATACACTTTACAAGGCGCTCTCGCGCCAGCTTATGGGGGCTGCCACCTCGCCCGAGCCGTATAAAAAAATCAAGGGCATGGAACTGCTGGACAAAATTATTGATATTGACCAGTCCCCCATTGGCCGCACTCCCCGCTCCAACCCCGCAACCTATACCGACCTGTTCACCCCCATCCGGGACTGGTTTGCCGAACTGCCAGAAAGCAAGGCCCGAGGGTACAAGGCGGGGCGTTTTTCCTTTAATGTCAAAGGGGGACGGTGCGAGGCCTGCCAGGGTGATGGCGTGCTTAAAATAGAAATGCACTTCCTCCCCGATGTGTTTGTTACCTGCGATGCCTGTAAAGGTGCGCGCTATAACCGCGAAACACTGGATATCCGCTTCAGGGGTAAAACCATAGCGGATGTGCTGGCCATGAGTGTGGATGAAGCCTATCCGCTCTTTTCCGCCCAGAACCGGATCCGCGACCGACTGGCCATTTTGCAAAAGGTTGGTCTGGGCTATGTGGCACTTGGCCAGCAGGCAACGACCCTATCGGGGGGGGAAGCACAGCGCATCAAACTTTCCAAGGAGCTGGCGCGCAGGGCTACGGGCAGAACCGTCTATATTCTGGATGAACCCACAACCGGGTTACATACAGAAGACGTTAGAAAACTTCTGGAAGTTTTGCATGCACTGGTCGATCAGGGGAACACGGTTATCGTGATCGAGCATAATCTGGAAGTTATCAAGACTGCGGACTGGCTTATAGATGTAGGGCCAGAAGGGGGCGATGGTGGTGGCACCATTGTTGCCGAAGGCACGCCCGAAACCATTGCTGCATGCAAAAAAAGCTATACGGGTCAGTTTCTTGCCCCTCTTCTGGTGCAGTCATAATGAAAAAAGCATGGTTATACGGTCTGTTTTTAGGGGCGTTGGCAGTATCACCCCTGCCAGCGCAGGCCCAGTGCCTGAACCTTGCCAGAAGTGTTCTGTTTGAAAAACTGACATGGACCGAAATTGCACAGGATATATCCTGTGGTTTTACAACCATTATTGTGCCTGTGGGGGGTACGGAGCAGAGTGGACCGTACATAGCCGTTGGCAAACACAACAGCCGTGTGCAGTTTCAGGCTGAAAAAATAGCCCACCAGTCGGGCAGAACACTGGTGGCTCCTGTGGTGGCTTATGTGCCAGAAGGGGGTACGGCTCCGCGTACATCGCATATGCGCTTCCCCGGTACCATTACATTACCACCCGATGTGTTTGACAGAATGCTGGCTTCCATTGCCGAAAGTTTTCGGGTGCAGGGGTTTAAGCTGGTTGTTCTGATCGGTGATCACGGTGGTTACCAGAAAGATATGGAAAAACTGGCCGCACAGCTGAATGTGCGGTGGCAGGCCACGGGTGCGCGGGTGCTGTATGTGCGGGATTATTACAATGTGATCCCCCACCAGTATAGCGAATGGCTCCGGCAGAATGGCTACAGGCTGGATGTGGGCCAGCATGCGGATATAAGCGATACATCGCTCATGCTCGCGGTTGATCCATCCATGGTCCGGGAGGAGGCCTTGCGGCACGCACCCAACCCGTCTGCGGCGCAGGGGATTTATGGTGGAGACCCACGGCGGGCCACGTCCACACTGGGGCAGCCCGGCTTGTCCATGCAGGTGGACGCGGCCGTTAAAGCCATTGATGATGCGCGCAGCAAATAAATATATAAAATAATTTTTCTATAATAATAAATGAAAGATTTTAACCACCCCCGAATAGACGTTATTTACGCCGCATGATAAATGCGGAGCCGTATCAGGAGTTAAAGTGATAACAGGCACAGAAGGGTCTGGGTTATGGGTTTTAAACAGTATCTGGTTGCGGCGGTTGCCATTGTTGGCATAAATGCTGGCAGTGCGCCCGGTTGGGCGCAGGATGTTGGCACTCCGTCCGAGAGCGGGAGCAGCACGGCGGCTCCTCTGGTGCAGACCATTCCTGGCATGCCCCCAGTCCCCAACCCTGCCAACCTGTATAGCGAGACCGGGGTAGGCCACATTGCGCCGGAAGTGGCGCAGGACCCCGAGCGGGTTTACGTGCCCAACCTGCGCTCGAATGATGTGTCTGTCATCGACCCGACCACCAACAAGGTGGTGGACCATTTTCCTGTGGGTAAAAGCCCCCAGCATGTTGTGCCGTCATGGGACCTGCGCACCCTGTGGGTGACCAATAATGCGGAAGGCACCGTGCATGGCAGCCTGACCCCCATTGACCCGCGCACGGCCCGCCCCGGCCCGTCCATTGCGGTGGATGATCCCTACAACATGTATTTTACGCCCGATGGCAAATCCGCCATTGTGGTGGCCGAAGCCCGCAAACGTCTGGATTTCCGCGACCCGCATAGCATGCAGTTGCAGCAGTCCATTGATGTGCCCGAGTGCAAGGGCGTCAACCACGCCGATTTTTCCATAGATGGGCGCTACGCCATTTTCACCTGCGAATTTGGTGGCCATCTGGTCAAGGTGGATATGGTTGAGAAAAAGGTTCTGGGTTACCTCAAGCTGTCCAGTGGTGGCATGCCGCAGGATGTTCTGGTCTCCCCCAATGGCAAAACCTTTTATGTTGCCGACATGATGGCCGATGGCGTGTTTCTGGTGGATGGGGATACATTCCGCGAGACAGGCTTTATCCGCACGGGGCTGGGTGCGCATGGGCTGTACCCCAGCCGTGATGGCACAAAAATGTATGTTGCCAACCGTGGTTCCCACCTGATTCATGGCCACCCCCACAGCAAGGGGGGCGGGGTTTCGGTTATTGATTTTGCTACAAACAAGGTTGTGGCAACATGGCTTATCCCCGGTGGTGGCAGCCCGGATATGGGCAATGTCAGCGCGGATGGTAAAGCCCTGTGGCTGTCTGGCCGCTTTGATGATGTCGTTTACCGGATTAACACCGATGATGGTAGCATGATCAGTATTCCGGTTGGGCAGGAGCCGCATGGCCTTACCGTATGGCCGCAGCCGGGCCGCTACTCCATTGGTCACACGGGTATCCTGCGCTAAAAACCACCGGGTTTTCTGGACGGATCAAAAGCCTTTCCTCATAATGGAGGAAAGGCTTTTTTGTTTTATGGGGGTAAACGTGGTGGATAGGCAGAACAATCAGGCTTTGCAAAAACTCTCTCCCGATCGTTCTCTTTCCGTAGAGCAGGAGCAGCTGTGCCAGCAGGTTGTCAGGTTCTGTCAGGACCACGTTGGGCAGGGGAATGCTGTTTTTGTTATTGAAGGTGATGCAGGAACAGGAAAAAGTATTGTTATCAATAAAATTTTTAACGAAATACAAAAACTGTCCCGAAAAAAATCAGCTGCAAACCCGTTAACGGGGACAAAAAATTATCTCTTGGTCAATCATCCAGAGATGATGAAACTTTACAGGAACATCTCGGAACATTCGCTTTATGTGAAAAAGAAAGACTATGAGCGCCCGACAACTTTCATCAACACCATGCACAAAACCGGGCAGATGGCGGATGTGGTTCTGGTGGACGAGGCGCACCTTCTTTTAACAAAATCCGATAAATACAACAGGTTTGCACAGGATAATCATCTTGAAGAGATTCTGAAATGTGCAAGGGTTGTTGTACTGGTTTTTGATGACAAGCAGGTTCTCAAGTTCAAAAGCCATTGGACAAGGAATATGCTGGAAACAGTTCTGGCCCAAAAGCAGGTGCAGACCTGTCGGCTTAAAAACCAGTTCCGTATGCACGCTGGTGCACAGACATGTGCATGGATAGATGCATTTTGCAAAAAGACCATTCTGCCGGTTCCCCATGATCCGTCTTTTGACCTCAGGGTTTTTGAGGATGCGCAGGATATGTACGATCTGGTGCGCCAGAAAAACACCGAGTTCGGCCTCTCCCGCATGGTGGCAACGTATGACTACCCCTACCGGCTGGATGGTCAGGAGCATTTTGTAACCGAAGGGCGTTTTCGCCTTAAATGGGATATTGCCAAACCCGAAGCCCGCCTGCCATGGGCCGAACGTGCCGATACAATAGATGAGGTCGGCTCCGTTTACACCGTTCAGGGGTTCGACCTGAATTACGTTGGTCTGCTGCTTGGCCCATCCGTAAGGTGCGATAGCGCGGCTGATACCCTGATACTTGACCCGACCCGGTATGAGGATGGCGCAGCTTTTGCCGGGCGTAGTGGTATTGCCCAGCCCAGGCAGACCATGGAGCGGATCATGCTCAATGCGATCAATGTGTTGATGACGCGCGCGGTCAGGGGGCTTTATATTTATGCTCACGACCCCGCGTTAAGGGCACGTCTTGTTCAGCTCCGGGCCGGGTAAGGGGGCAAAGGGCCAGGGCTGAATGTCGTGCACGGCATGGCTGCCTTGTGTGGATGTCGGGCGGGAACGGCCCAAAACAGCCCTTTCTGGCCCTGTTCCGGGGGCTGGTGGCACTAAAATTTTCATACAGAACTTGTTCTGTCCTCATTCTGGTGCCAACTGAAAGGTAATCATACAGGTTTACCCTACAGATCGGACATTTCCGCCATGTTTATCGAAACCGAAGGCACCCCCAACCCCGCAACGCTCAAGTTCCTGCCCGGTCAGGCCGTGGTAGGGGATGCGGGCACCATAGACTTTATTGATGCCGACGCCGTGGTTGGCCGCTCGGTTCTGGCCGATGCGCTGTTTGCCCTGCCCGGTGTTGCCCGCGTGTTTTTGGGGAATGACTTTGTCTCCGTCACCAAGTCCGACAGCGCGGACTGGGAGGAACTGCGCCCGCTGGTGCTGTCCACCCTGATGGATCATTTTGTGGCGGGCCTGCCGGTTGTTGCCGAAGGCGTTGCTGTTCTTGAAGACGACATTGCCCCAGAAGATGCGGAGATTGTTGTCCAGATCAAGGAACTGCTGGATACGCGCGTACGCCCTGCCGTTGCGGGCGATGGTGGGGATATTGTTTTTCGCGGGTATCGCAACGGGGTTGTGCGCCTGACCATGCAGGGTGCGTGCTCCGGCTGCCCCTCCTCCCGCGCAACGCTCAAGCATGGGGTGGAAAACATGCTCAAGCATTACGTGCCAGAGGTTGTCTCGGTCGAACAGGTGGACTGAGCAGCCCCTGCAACGGTGGCTCTTTTCGGCGCGGGATGCTTGCCTTAAAAGAGGGAAGTCACGCGCCGGAGCAAGCTGGCGCAGCAGGAGGCAGGACAGAACATGTTGGACGCAAGTGGGTTAGAACTGCTGTTTACAAAGGCGCGAACCCCCCTGCGCTGGACGACCCGCCCTGTGGAGGAGGCTTTGTTGCGCCAGATATATGATCTGGTGCGCATGGGGCCGACCTCGGGCAATTGCTGCCCTGCCCGCATTGTTTTTATTACAGGCTCCAATGGGCGCGAAAAACTGCGCCCTGCCCTGTCCGCAGGGAACGTCAACCGCGTTATGGGGGCACCGGTTATTGCTGTGCTTGCCCATGACCCGCTGTTTTTTGAACAGCTCCCCAAGCTGAGCCCGGGGGAAGAACTGCGCTCCTGGTTTGCCGCCGATGTCGGTTTGTCTGAGGAAACTGCTTTTCGTAATGGCACCTTGCAGGGCGGGTATATGATCATGGCGGCCCGCGCCCTTGGGCTGGATGTTCTGCCCGTTTCAGGGTTTGACCAGTCCGTGGTGGAAGACGCTTTTCTGGCCGAATGGGGCTGGCGCGCCAACTTCCTGCTCTGTCTGGGGTATGGGGACTTTGCTGGCCAGCCCGAGCGGGCCCCCCGGCTTGAGTTCGATCAGGCCTGCCGGATTGTAGAGTAGTGGTGCAGCGTATTCTGGTGCTCGACGGGAGCCCCGCAGGCGACCATGCCTGTGGCACGGCGGCCTGTGTTACCAATACAGATGGCGTGTTGCAGGTGCTTGCCTTCAGGCAGGAGGCCGGCAAGCAGGCGGCGGAAGGGCTTAGCCTGCTGGCAGCACAGGTTTTGCAGCAGGCTGGCTGGTCACGCGCACAGGGGAGTGCGCCGGATCTGGTTGCTGTTGTGGTGGGGCCGGGGTCTTTTACCGGCCTGCGGGCGTCCTGTGCTGCGGCGGCAGGGTATGCCGTAGGTGTGGGGTGCCCGGTTGTGGGGGTCACGCGGGCAGAGGCTCTGGCCCCGGAACTGGATGCCGCCCTTGCCGCTCAGCCAGACCCCATGGCTGGTTGGCTGGTGGTGACCGCCGCCCGGCGTGGCCGCGTTTTTGTGGAAGACAGGCAGGGTGCGCGGGCCGTAACCATAGCAGACTGGTCCGCCCCGCAAGGGCGGTGGCTGGTTGCAGGTGAATCCCGCGCTGATCTGGCTTTCCCCTCCGCGATCCTATGCCCGATTACCCACCCTGATGTAGAGCAGGTTGCGGCTACGGCCCTACGCCGGATGCGTGGGGACTTGCCACCGCGTGGCGCACTGCCGGTTTATGTGGACCCGCCGGAGGCCAAACTGCCAGCCAATGGGTTGCGGGCTGCTCCGGTCTAATGGGTCTGCCGCAAATGCAGTCTGTGGGGGTGGGGCACGCGGCTGTGCTGGCCTGCCTGCATACGCAGTGTTTTACCCCGCAGGAGCAGTGGGACACAGCCGCCATGCTCAGCCTGCTCGGCTCAGCCGGTGTTTGCGCCGGGTTGGTGCTGGTGGGGGAGCAGCCCGCAGGGTTTGTCATGTTGCGTTGCGTGGCGGGGGAGGCAGAAATTCTGACCTTGTGCGTGCTGCCTGCATACAGGCGGCAGGGGCTGGCCGCGCAGTTGGTGGCATGGAGCCTTGCCTACGCCAGAGCGCAAAAGGCCGAAATGGTTTTTCTGGAAGTTTCGGTCGGGAACCCTGCGGCACAAAAGCTGTATGCACAGGCCGGGTTTGAACAAAAAGGCCTGCGCCGGGCCTATTACCCCGATGGGTCCGATGCCCTTGTGCTTGGGCATGTTCTGGAGTGTGGCGGGTAAGGCCCATGCCGCCGGGGGTGCCTTGCAGCATGGGGTATGCTGGTTTACGGGGCCAGATTGACCCCGTTTTTACCCGGTTGCTTACAGGGCGCGGTTGCCAATATCCGTCCGCCATACCGCACCATCCCACGTAATGGCCTTAACACCGGCATAAGCGCGCTTCTGGGCTTCTTGCACCGTGTCTGCCAGAGCGCAGACAGCCAGCACACGCCCGCCTGAAACCACCAGTTCTCCGGCCATGTTCTGTGTGGTGCCTGCCTGAAAAACCCGCACCCCTTCCAGAGCATTGGCTGTGTCCACCCCATGGATTACGGCCCCTTTTTCCGGGCTGCCGGGGTAACCCCGTGCCGCCATGATCACGCAGACCGATGCTTGGTTGGAAAATGTAATGGGGGCCACGTCCAGCCGGTCCTCGGCCAGTGCCTGCAAGGCAGGTAGCAGGTCCGACGTCAGGCGTGGGAGCAGGGCTTCGGCCTCGGGGTCGCCAAAGCGCACATTGTATTCAATCAGCGATGGCCCGTTTTCGGTCAGCATCAGCCCGGCAAAAATGACGCCCCGGAATGGCGTGCCCCGGCGTACCATTTCGCGCAGCATGGGGCGCACCAGCAGGTCCAGTGCGGCTTCCTGCTCTGCCCGGCCAAAGCCTTTTGGGGGGGATACGGCACCCATGCCCCCGGTATTGGGGCCTGTATCCCCATCTCCAATGCGTTTGTGGTCCTGTGCCGCACCAATCAGGCAGGCGGTTTCCCCCGCACAGAAGGCAAAGAGAGAGACCTCCTCCCCTACAAGGCAATCTTCGATCACCACGCTGCGCCCGGCATCGCCCAGTGCGCCACCTGTCATCATGTCCGTAATGGCGGCTTCGGCTTCGGCTACGGTTGTGGCAACAACAACGCCCTTGCCCGCAGCCAGCCCGTCGGCCTTGACCACGATGGGCGCTCCTTTGCGGCGCACATAGGCAATGGCGGAGGGCGCATCCGTAAAGCGTTCCCATGCCGCGGTGGGAATACCCGCCGCATCGCAGACTTCCTTGGTAAAGCTCTTGCTGCCTTCAAGCTGGGCGGCGGCCTGCGTGGGGCCGGCACAGGGCAGGCCCGCCAGTGCGCAGGCATCGGCCAGCCCTGCGACCAGTGGCGCTTCGGGGCCGGGTACTACCAGATCAATCTTCTGCTCGCGGGCAAAGGTTACAAGGGCTGCCACATCATGCGCGCCAATGGGCACGTTGGTTCCGCAACGGGCCGTGCCGGGGTTGCCGGGGGCAATGAACAGCGCGGAAAGTGCTGGGGATTTGGCCAGTGTTTCGGCCATGGCATGTTCGCGGCCGCCTGAGCCTACCAGAAGTACGCGCAATTCTTTTCTCCTGCTGTTCATGTCTGCTCTTTCAGGGCGAGCGTCTGTAGCATAGGTTGTGCGGATGCACGAAGAGTTTGGAGCCGCCTCCCCATCTGGCGGCAATGTCCCTGAATATACGGTTTCGGAAATTTCCGGCGCAATCCGGCGTACGCTGGAGGGGTCGTTCAGCCGCGTGCGCGTGCGCGGCGAAATTACGGAATTCAAACGCTACCCCTCCGGGCACATCTATTTTTCGCTCAAGGATGAGCAGGGCAAGATTTCCGGCGTGGTCTGGCGTGGCAGTGTCAGCCGCCTTGGGTTGGTGCCTGAAAACGGGCTGGAAATTATTGCAACCGGCAAGGTCTCCGCCTACGGCGAGCGCTCAAGCTACCAGCTTATTGTGGAACGCATGGAATATGCGGGCGAGGGCGCATTGCTCGCCTGTATTGAGCGCCTGCGGATAAGGCTGGGGGAGGAGGGGCTGTTTGACCCCGCCCGCAAACGACCCATTCCCCTTCTGCCGCGCGTGATCGGGCTTGTTACATCCCCGCAGGGGGCTGTGCTGCATGACATCTGCACAACGCTCCGGCGGCGCTTCCCCCGGCCTGTGGTGGTGTGGCCCGTGCCCGTGCAGGGTGAAGGTGCTGCCGCCCAGATTGTGGCTGCCATTAACGGTTTTTCCGCGCTGGATGGCACAGGGGCCGTGCCTCGGCCCGATGTGCTGATAGTCGCACGCGGTGGCGGCTCGCTCGAAGACCTGATGGCCTTTAACGATGAAGGCGTGGTGAGGGCAGCCGCCGCCTGTTCCATCCCCCTGATCTCGGCCGTAGGGCATGAGACCGATACAACCCTGATCGACTTTGCATCCGACCGCAGAGCGCCCACCCCCACCGCGGCGGCAGAAATGGCCGTACCTGTGCGGAGCGAACTGCTGGCCGAAATTGAACACCGCGCTGCCCGTGCCACAGGTGCACTGGCCCGGCAGATGCAAACCGCCCGCCTGCGGCTGGACAGGGCAGCCGCCGCGCTACCGGACCTGCCCGGCCTGGTACAGACCGCGCGCATGCAACTGGATGACCGTGCCCGCAGGCTGGACGTGGCCCTGCCCGCCCTTGTCCGCCGCCGTAAGGCGGACCTTGTGGCGGTGGAGCGGCATATGCCTGCGGTGGAAACACTTCTGTCCGGCCGCAGAACACGGCTTGCCGTACTGGGTGGCGCGTTTGTGGGGGGCATGCAGCACACCCTGCAACGGCAGGAAGTGCGGCTGGGCCGCTGCCGCGTGTCCCCCGCCCCCCTGATGGCGCTTTTGCGTGAGCGGCGGATTGCGCTGGCAGGGGCCGCCGGGCAACTGGAGGCAGTATCTCCCCAAGCAGTGCTGGCACGCGGTTATGCGCTGGTCACAGCAGATGGCCACCCCGTGACAAAAGCCGCAGGGCTAAGGAGCGGGCAGCAGGTTGACCTGACTTTTGGCGATGGCTCCTGCCGTGCCATTATTGGTGGCCAACCCGCGCAGGGCCTGCTGGACCTGTAAGCCTGATGTTGGGTTCAGGCGGGTAACCGGGTTATGCTGGCCTCCCTGCAACTGTGTGGGCAACAAGCCACCGCGTGCTGAAAGACTGAAGAGCGCATGTTCATTCCTGTTCGTATTCCGGCTTTGGGGTCTGTCCTTGTGCTTGGGCTGCTGGCCGGGTGCGCCAGCCAGCCTACCCGTATTCCCCCGCAGAGCTTTGCACCGGGGCTGAGCGCGCCAACACCGCCCCCCGCAAATGAAAGCCAGTTGGTGAATGACCCCTCCGCCCCCACCAATACGCCGCTGTGCGGGGCCGCCGCGCGGGAGGCCATAGCCATGGCGGTGCAAAACTACCCCCAGCCGCTTGCCGTAGGGGGCAGTTGCGTGCGCAATGCGTGCTACAATACACAGACTGGCACCTACATTGCTGCAGACGGCACCCAGCGGGTCTGCCGTTAGGCTGGGGTGAAGCGCTTTGTGCGACAAATGCCGCCAACAAACCCTTTTCCGGGCGGCAATTTGCTGGTAGGGGAAAAAGCAGTTCGCGAGAGTGACGGAACTGGTAGACGTAGTCGACTCAAAATCGACCGCCCTTACGGGCTTAGGGGTTCGAGTCCCCTCTCTCGCACCAGACTTGTCCCTCCCTCTTCTCGGCCAAGGTTATGAACGCCCTTTCCCCTTCCGCTTCGTCCCGTCCGGCCATTCGCCCGCTCAATCCCTGTTTTTCATCCGGACCGTGCGCCAAGCGCCCGGGGTGGAGCCTTGCCGCGCTGGATAAGGCGCTGGTTGGCCGCTCCCACCGTTCGCCAGAAGGGCGTGCGCGGCTGAACGAGGTTATTGTACGCTCCCGCAAAATTCTGGGTGTGCCCGAAGGCTGGCGGGTGGGCATTGTGCCTGCGTCCGACACGGGTGCGGTGGAAATGGCCCTGTGGTCCCTGCTGGGTGAACGCCCGGTGGACGTGCTGGCGTTTGAGAGTTTTTCCGCCCTGTGGGCGCAGGATATTGTAACCCAGCTCAAGCTGGACAAGACCCGCGTGCTCAAGGCCGATTACGGCCAGTTGCCAGACCTGAACGAAGTTAACTGGGCGCATGACGTGGTGCTGGCATGGAATGGCACCACCTCGGGCGTGCGCCTGCCATCTGCCAATGCCATTCCCGCCGAGCATGAAGGGCTGGTGATCTGCGATGCCACCTCCGCCGCCTTTGCCATGGACCTGCCATGGGACCGGCTGGATGTGGTAACATGGTCCTGGCAGAAAGCTCTTGGGGGCGAGGCCGCACATGGCATGATCGCGCTTTCGCCGCGTGCTGTGGAACGGCTGCAAACCTTTAAGGCCCCCCGCCCGCTCCCCAAGATTTTCCGCATGACCGCCAAGGATGCGCTGATCGAAGGTATTTTTAAGGGCGATACCATCAACACCCCTTCCATGCTGTGTGTGGAAGACGCGCTGGACAGCCTGCAATGGGCAGAATCCGTCGGAGGGCTGGAAGGGCTCAAGGCCCGGTCTCAGGCCAATCTGGCGGCGGTTGCTGCGTGGGTTAAAACCACGGACTGGGTCTCCTTTCTGGCAGAAAAGGAGGAGGAGCGTTCCTCTACCGCGATTTGCCTGCGGATTGTCGCACCATGGTTTCTGGCTCTGGAGCGGGACCGGCAGATGGCAACAGTCAAAACAATGCTGGCTGTGCTGGATAAGGAAGGCATTGGCTTTGACCTTGCCAGCTACCGGGATGCGCCCGTGGGCCTGCGCATATGGGGCGGTGCTACGGTGGAAACAGCCGATATTGCGGCCTTGCTGCCTTGGCTGGACTGGGCGTTTGCACTGGTTGTGCCTGCATAATTCTGCCTGAAGAGGACAACCCTGACCAGTATTGTGAAAAGACCGTGTGCCTGGCACACGGTCTTTTTTTATGCGGGATTTGTGCGGAAAATACGGCCCACACGAAAAAAGCATGATCTGTGCGGGGTGTTTGAAAACCTTTAGTCTAACATACAGATAAAAACGGGTGGAAGGAGTGATCCTTCCGCCCTTTCTGGTTAACCCTGTTCAGAAAGCATCAGAACGGTGCGTCAATGTCCACAATATCAATCAGCTTGGCATTGACGAACTCTTTCAGGCCCAGACCCAGCAATTCGCGGCCAAAGCCCGAGCGCTTGACGCCACCAAACGGCAGATCGGCCTTAACCATGGTCGGGTGGTTGATGTAGACCATGCCGGTATCAATCCGGCGGGCCAGTTCTGCACCACGTTCTTCGTTTTTGGTAAAGATGGAACCACCAAGCCCGTAGGGGGAGTCATTGGCAATTTCAATGGCGTGGTCAGCATCTTTCGCACGGAACAGCATGGTCACCGGGCCAAAGAATTCCGTGTGGCGGGCCGGGTTGCCTTCTTCCAGATTGCTCAGGATAAC
Source organism: Acetobacter fabarum (assembly GCF_011516925.1). Classification (GTDB taxonomy): domain Bacteria; phylum Pseudomonadota; class Alphaproteobacteria; order Acetobacterales; family Acetobacteraceae; genus Acetobacter; species Acetobacter fabarum. The sequence goes on along the minus strand of NZ_WOTG01000005.1, from coordinate 50,304 downwards.
CGGGCGGAAGAAGCAGCCTTTGTTGGGCATTTCCAGCGGGATTTCTTCCGCTTTGGCACCCTGTGCCACGGCATCGGCAACCTGCTGCTTCAGCCCATCTACCGCCCCGCGAGAGGACAGGGGCGGCAGCGTGGTGGCGGGGTCCATCGGGTCGCCCATACGCAGTTCGGAAATACCTTTGCGGTACAGCTCAACAAATTTGTCGTAAACGCCGTCTTCCACAATCATGCGCTTGGCGTTAACGCAAACCTGCCCACCGTTCCAGTGGCGGCCATAAACGGCCCACTTGGCGGCTTTTTCAATATCAGCATCGTTCAGCACGATCAGGGCATCGGACCCGCCGAGTTCCATGGTGCATTTTTTAAGTGCAAGCCCCGCTTCGGAAGCAACCTTGGCGCCAGCACCTTCGGAGCCGGTCAGGGCCACACCACGTACGCGGATATCGGCAATAATCTTGGCAAGCTGGTCACGCGTTGGGTAGAGGTTCTGGAACCCACCTTCAAGCAGACCTGCATCGTGCATCAGTTTTTCCATGGCGGCGGCACACTGCGGCACGTTGGATGCGTGCTTGAGAATAACCACGTTACCGGCAGAAAGCTGCGGCGCAATAATGCGGGCGACCTGATAGTAGGGGAAGTTCCAAGGTTCGATAGCCAGCAGAATGCCCTGCGCTTCGAACACGATCTTGGCGCGACCTTCCTTGACGGAGGCAAGGGGGAGCACTTCGGGCGCCAGAAGGCGCTCGGCATTAACGGCATAATATTCAAAAATTGCAGCGGAAAGCTCGGTTTCTGCCTTTGCTTCGGCGTAGAGCTTGCCCATTTCCAGCGTCAGCAGCTTGGAGTATTCGTCCACATTGGCGCGCAGCAGATCAGCCGCTTTTTGCAAAACGCGTGCACGTTCAGCAAAAGTTGTGTTTTTCCATTTTTTGAAGGCCGCATGGCCCTTGTCCAGTGCGGCATCGACCTGAGCATCGGTCGGGCTGGGAAAAACCTTGACCTGTTCTTCGGTAAAAGGGTTTGTCGTTGCGTAAGCCATGGAAAAAATCCTTCTGGTTCGTCAATATTGAAGGGGGTTAGTTTCTGAAATCCAGAACAACACGCCCTTCAACACGACCATGCTCGAGATCATCAAATATCTGATTGATGTTTTCAAGCCGATCAGTCTTGGTAACCGAGGTCACTTTTCCTTCAGCAAAGAAGGAGAGAGCTTCGATCATGTCCAGCCGGGTACCCACAATGGAACCGCGGACGGTAATGGCGTTCATGACCATATCAAAAATGGAAATGGGGAAGTCCCCCGGCGGCAGCCCGTTCAGGACTAGTGTGCCACCAGCGCGCACATACCCCATGGCCTGAGAGAACGCCTTGGTGGAAACAGCCGTGATCAACCCCCCATGAGCGCCCCCGACTTCCTTCTGGATAAAGGCTGCCGGGTCGGTTGTCTTGGCGTTAACGGTGTGTGCGGCGCCAAGTTTCCGTGCGGTTTCAAGTTTGGCGTCGTCAATATCAACCGCGATCATGTTCAGGCCCATGGCCACACCGTACTGGATGGCCATTTGCCCCAGCCCGCCGGCACCGGACACCGCAACCCAGTCACCTGCGCGCGTGTCGGTCATTTTCAGACCCTTGTAAACGGTCAGCCCTGCGCACAGGACCGGCGCAATTTTAATGGGGTCCACGCCGGGGGGAATATGGGCCACATAGCCCGGGTCCGCCACAACGTATTCCGCAAAGCAGCCATTAACGGAGTAGCCGGTTTCTTCCTGTTTCTGGCAAAGGGTTTCCCAGCCTGCATAACAGTGTTCACAATGACCACAGGCGGAATACAGGAAGGGCACACCAACGATGTCCCCCTTTTTAATCCAGTCAACATTGCTGCCAACTTCCACAACCGTGCCCACGCCCTCATGCCCGGGAATAAAGGGCAGGGTCGGCTTTTTGGGCCAGTCCCCGCTGGCTGCGTGCAGGTCCGTATGGCAGACGCCGCAGGCGATCATCTTGACCAGGATCTGGTTGGAGTTGATGGAGGGAATGTCCAGTTCCTCAAGCGTGAGCGGCTTGCCAAATTCATGGACAACAGCGGCTTTCATCTTGCCTGACATAATCTACGCCTTTTGTTGCAAACAAAAAAAACGGGAGGGACCGTCTGGTTCCCTCCCGTTTGCCGTTAGGCGGTGCCGAGCGCCTTGACGGCTTCGACCATTTTGGAGAGCACGGCCTGTGCATCCCCAAAGACCATGGTGCAGTTCTTCTGGAAGAAGAGCGGGTTCTGCACCCCGGAATACCCCGTGCCGGACCCACGTTTGATGACAAAGACCTGACGCGATTTGTAAGCGTTCAGGATAGGCATGCCATAAATGGGGGAGGATTTATCGGTCAGGGCTTCGGGGTTGACCACGTCGTTCGCACCAATAATCAGGGCAACGTCGGTGGTGGCAAAGCTGTCGTTAATATCGTCCATATCGTAAATCATGTCGTATGGAACGCCAGCTTCGGCCAGCAGCACGTTCATGTGCCCCGGCATGCGGCCTGCCACGGGATGAATGGCAAATTTGACATCCACACCATCAGCCACAAGCATTTTAACAAACTCGTACAGCTTCTGCTGTGCCTGTGCCACGGCCAGACCATAGCCGGGCACAATAATCACGCTGGATGCATAGCGCATGGAGGTGGCTGCATCCGACGGGTCGGCAGATTTCATTTCCCCTTCGGGGCCTTTGGCGGAGCTTGCCGTATCCCCAAAGTTGCTGAACAGCACGTTGGTGAGCGAGCGGTTCATGGCTTTTGCCATCAGGGCGGTCAGCAGCGTGCCAGCCGAGCCAACAACCATGCCGGCAATCATCAGGGCGGGGTTGCCCATCACGTAGCCTTCAAGGCCCACGGCCAGACCGGTAAAGGCGTTGTAGAGCGAGATCACAACCGGCATGTCTGCCCCACCAATGGGCAGGGTCATGCAGACACCAAACAGCAGGGCCGCACCAAAGAACAGAATACCGGGCAGAACACCTTCTGGCGTGCCATACTGCATGACTGTCAGCGCACCGAGGACGAGCGAGATCAGGAACAGGGCGGCATTGAAAATCCGCTGTCCGCCAAAGCGCACGGGTTTCCTCATACGCCCGTCAAGCTTGGCCCATGCAATGATCGAGCCGGTAAAGGAGATACAGCCAATAAGCGCACCCACGATGGTAACGCTCAGGTGCAGGCCGGACGTGGCATGGTCGGACAGAAGGCTGACCGCAGCAAGGGATGCCGCAGAGCCACCCCCCATGCCGTTAAAGATGGCGACCATCTGCGGCATGGCGGTCATCTGCACCGTGCGGCCACGCCAGCCGGTCCACAGGCAGCCCAGCAGCAGGGCCACAACAGCCAGCGCAACATTGACCAGCAGGTGCGGGCGCGCATCGGGGCTGACATTGAACAGGTTGAGGAATGTGGCCCCAACCACAAACACCATACCGTAACCTGCGGTCACAATGCCCGATACGGCGGTTACGGGGGAGGACATGGCCTTCAGCCCGTAAATGAACAGGCCTGCGGCAATCAGTCCGCTCAGGCCAACAATGTATTCGATAAACATGTTACTGCTGGCCTTTTTTCTCTGTGGTCTGCTTCTGGCTCGGGCGGAACATGGCCAGCATGCGGTCGGTCACGACGTAGCCGCCCATAACGTTCCCTGCGCCCAGAAAAACGCCAACAAACCCGATGATCTGCCCGGTGAGCGTGGTAGCGTTGAACAGCGCATCAAGCGCACCAACCACCACAATACCGTGAATGAAGTTGGAGCCGGACATAAGGGGCGTATGCAGGATGGAGGGCACCCGGCTAATCACCACGTAGCCGGTAAACGCGGCCAGCATGAAGATGTAGAGGGCGATAATGAAGGTCATGGATGTTACGGAATCCATCATGCTTTCTCCGCTGGTGTGCCTTCGATGACCTTCTGGATGGCGGCATTGGTAATCTTGCCATCATGGGTCAGGGTGGTGCCGGTTATGACTTCGTCTGTAAAATCGGGCTTGAGCACACCATCATGCAGAACCTGTTCGAGCAGGTTGTAAATGTTCTTGGCGTAGAGCTCGCTCGCCTGTGCTGCCAGGCTGGAGGGCAGGTTGGTTGGCCCAACCATGACCACGGGACCAACCTTAATGGTTTCGCCCGCTTTGGTGCCTTCACAGTTCCCACCGTTAGGTGCGCCCATGTCCACCACAACGGAGCCTTCCTTCATGCCGGCAAGCTGTTCGGCGTCAATCAGGCGGGGGGCCTTGCGGCCGGGGACGGCTGCTGTGGTAATGATCAGGTCGGCCTGTGCAATATGCTGCGAAAGGGTCGCCCGGACCTTGGCTTTTTCATCTGCTGTCAGCTCACGGGCGTAACCGCCTGCGCCGCGTGCATCAATGCCCGTATCCACGAACTTGGCGCCAACGGATTCTGCTTCTTCCTTGGTTTCGGGGCGTACGTCGTAGCCTTCGCACACAGCGCCAAGGCGGTGTGCGGTGGCCAGTGCCTGCAGGCCCGCAACCCCCAGCCCCATGACCAGCACGCGAGCCGCACGCAGCGAGCCAACGGCGGTGGTCATCATGGGCAGGATTTTCTGCATATGCACGCTGCCCAGCAGGGGCGCATAGTACCCTGCAAGAGCTGCCTGGCTGGACAGCGCATCCATGGCCTGCGCACGGCTGATGCGCGGAATAAGCTCCATGGCAAACGTGGTGATCTTGCCATCGCGCAGCGCCTTGACCAGATCAGGCTGTGTCTGGGCGTAAATGAAGGAAACCAGCAGGGCGCCGGGCTTCATCTGTTTGACGGTCTCGACCGATGGAGGCTGGACGGAGAGCACAATATCCGCATCGGCAACCAGTTTCCCGGTATCGGGCTCCTGCGTTACTTCTGCCTTTGTATAGGCATCGTCCGTGTAGGTTGCAGCACTGCCCGCTCCCTGCTCCAGAACAAGATTTGCCCCAAGCTTGGCTATGCGCTGTGCTACCGCGGGAATCATGGCAACCCGGCGTTCGTCGGGCTGCGTTTCCTTCAGGATGGCAATTTTAACGGTCACGTTCTTTTCCCAATGCATTCTGTATGGGGTGAGGAGGGACCGGGATGGCAGGGTAGAAAAACGGTCGTCCTCCACAACTTCTTCTGTTTGATATGACAACCATATCTGAAAAAGGTTGCATTGATATGCGTCAAAGAAACCTTTCCCGCAGGATATAAAAATATTTTTTTCATTATTGCACTTTATAAATAAGTCTCAGGTGTCATTTCTCGTAATGTCCTGAGCGGCTTGTCATCCGCGCGGGCCGTATTCCGCCCTGCCCGCCATTTGTCGGAGTGGTGGGTGGGAAAGCTTTGGGGCGAGCAATTCCATTTGCTGCCGGAATGGTCTAGGGTTCGCGCGATTGAACGGCCCCCGTGCGGGGGTGCGTTTTTCTGGTTTCTAACGTGCTCTGAATCAAAGGTGGATTATGGGTTATCGGGTTGCTGTTGTAGGCGCGACAGGTGCGGTGGGGCGGGAAATCCTCAAGACACTGGCCGAACGGGAATTCCCGGTGGATGAGATTGTCGCACTGGCCTCCCCGCGTTCTGCTGGGCGTGAAGTCTCGTTCGGGGATCGCGTTCTGAAAGTCCAGAACCTTGAAACCTTTGATTTCAAGGGCTGGGATGTCGGGTTGTTCTCCCCCGGTGGGTCTGTGTCCGCCAAATATGCGCCCATCGCCGCCAAGGCTGGCTGCGTTGTGATCGACAACACATCCCACTTCCGCATGGAGCCGGATGTGCCGCTGGTGGTGCCCGAGGTTAACCCGCTGGCGCTCAAGGACATGAAGCGCAACATTATTGCCAACCCCAACTGCTCGACCATTCAGATGGTGGTGGCTCTCAAGCCCCTGCATGACCTGTTTACCCTCAAGCGGGTGGTGGTCTCCACGTATCAGGCCGTATCCGGCGCGGGGAAGGATGGCATGGACGAGCTGTTCTCCCAGACCCGTGGCAGCTTTGTGAACGACCCGCCCAAGATCGAGCAGTTCCAGAAGCAGATCGCGTTCAACTGCATTCCCCAGATCGACCGTTTTATGGATGACGGTGCGACCAAGGAAGAATGGAAGATGCGAGTCGAGACCAAAAAAATTCTCGATCCGGACGTGGAAGTGCTGGCAACCTGCGTGCGTGTTCCGGTGTTTGTCGGTCATTCCGAAGCCGTTATTGCCGAGTTTGCCGAGCCTGTGGACCTTGAGCGCGCCCGTGCGGCCCTGCGGGAGTCCGAAGGGGTTGTCCTGCTCGACCAGCGCGAAGATGGCGGGTACGTGACCCCGCTCGAGTGCGTGGGGGAAGATGCAACCTATGTGTCACGCCTTCGTGTCGACCCGACCGTGCCGCATGGTCTGGCGTTCTGGTGCGTGTCCGATAATCTGCGGAAAGGTGCGGCTTTGAACGCGGTTCAGATCGCTGAAACCATGATCGCACTTGATCTGCTGCCCAGACACGCCTGAGTGAGAATCCTGCCCCTCTCGGTCTCGTGTTGATCCGTTGAATTGACCGGGCCGAGGCACGGGGCGTAGGACAAAAACGATGCAAAACGCTGGATGCAACCAGCGCTCAGGGATAGACACGGGGTACGAGGCTGACAATGCAGGATATCCGTAAGGCCCTCTATGTAGGGAGCCGAAGTGACGGCACACTGATCCAGCGGCCCATGTCGCCGCACTTGCAGGTGTACCGTTACCGGCTTTCCATGGTTCTTTCCATTTCAAATCGAATCACGGGAGTGGTCGCCACGGCCGGTGCCGCGCTTGGCGTTTTTTGGCTTGGCGCTGCGGCCAAGGGGCCAAAAGCCTATGCTACGGCGCGTAAGGTAACGGGCAACCCGCTAGGCCAGCTTGTGCTGGTAGGGTGGCTGGCTTCGGTCGTTTACCACACGGTCGGTGGCATCCGGCATCTCATCTGGGATGCAGGATACCGCTACGACAAGGAAGAGCTGAACAAGGATGGCCCAGTGGCGGTGGGTGTTACAGCCGGTGTAAGCACCGTGCTGGCCGTCGCCCTGCTTGCTGTGGCGGGTTGCCGCAGAAGCAAACGCGCCAAAGCCGGGAAGGTATCCTGACATGAACGCTTCTGTTCCACATATTGAAGTCATGCGCTCCCAGCTTGGCCGTGCGCGCGGTCTGGGTGCGGGGCATTCGGGTGTAAGCCACTGGTGGGCCGAGCGTGTTTCCGCCGCCAGCCTGCTGCCGCTTTCCACATGGTTTGTTGTGCAGATGTTCCGCCTTGGCGGGGCAGACCACGCCGAGGTGGTTAAATGGGGCGGCAAGCCCGTTAACGCCACCATGCTGGCAGCACTGATCATTACCACCTTCTACCATGCGCAGGTTGGCCTGCAGGTTATTGTGGATGACTACGTGCACGGCAAGGCGCACCTGCCTACCCGCCTGCTGGTCAAGATTGGCACGTCCCTTATGGGGCTGCTTGGCGTATTTGCCGTGATCAAGCTGGTGGTGCGGAGCGGTTCCGGCAAGTAAGCCGGGCACCTGCCCACATAGATAAAGAGCCTTGTGCCGCCGACGGAACAGGTCGGATACGCGGCGGCATGAACCTGAACGACTGACAGGCCGAACGCATATGGGAGCGCCGTCACGATGAATGCCAATTCCTCTCCTTCTCGGGGAGCTTACCGGATTGTTGATCACGCATACGATGTTGTGGTCGTGGGTGCAGGTGGTTCGGGCCTGCGTGCAACGCTGGGTATGGGGGCCGCGGGCCTGAGTACTGCGTGCATTACCAAGGTTTTCCCCACCCGCAGCCACACGGTGGCCGCACAGGGTGGTATTGGTGCCTCCCTTGGCAACATGGCCGAGGATAACTGGCGCTGGCATATGTATGACACCGTAAAGGGGTCTGACTGGCTGGGCGACCAGGACGCCATCGAGTTCATGGTGCGTGAGGCCGTGCCCGCTGTGCAGGAACTGGAACATTTTGGTGTTCCCTTCTCCCGCACGGAAGAAGGCAAGATCTACCAGCGCCCCTTTGGCGGCCATATGAGCGACTTTGGCAAGGCTCCGGTGCCCCGCGCATGCGCTGCCGCCGACCGCACGGGCCATGCCATTCTGCACACGCTGTACCAGCAGTGCCTCAAACATAATGTTGAGTTCTTTGTCGAATACTTCGCCATCGACCTGATTATGGATGATGAAGGTGCCTGCCGTGGCGTTATGGCCTGGTGCCAGGACGATGGCACGATCCATCGCTTCAATGCCAAAATGGTGGTGCTGGCTACGGGCGGTTATGGCCGTGCCTACCAGTCCTGCACATCCGCCCATACCTGTACGGGTGATGGTAACGGCATGGTCATGCGTGCCGGCCTGCCGACGCAGGATATGGAGTTTGTGCAGTTCCATCCCACGGGTATCTACCCCGCAGGTTGCCTGCTGACCGAAGGGTGCCGTGGTGAAGGTGGCTACCTGACCAACTCCGAGGGTGAGCGCTTTATGGAGCGTTATGCTCCTACCGCCAAGGATCTGGCCTCGCGCGATGTGGTGTCCCGCGCCATGACGATCGAGATCAAGGAAGGGCGTGGCTGTGGTCCCAAAAAAGACCACATCATGATGCATCTGGAGCATCTGGGCTCCGACCTGCTGCATGAACGCCTGCCGGGTATTCTGGAAACATCGCGTATTTTTGCCGGTGTGGACGTAACCAAAGAACCCGTGCCGGTTCTGCCGACCGTGCATTACAATATGGGTGGTATTCCCACCAATATTCACGGCGAAGTGGTGCGCCCCACAGCGGACAACCCCGATGCGGTGGTGCCGGGCCTGATGGCTGTGGGCGAGGCCGCGTGTGTGTCCGTGCACGGTGCAAACCGTCTTGGCACCAACTCCCTGCTCGACCTGATCGTGTTTGGTCGTGCGGCGGCCCGCCGTGCGGCAGAGGTCGTCAAGCCGAGCGACTTTGTGCGCCCGCTCCCCGCTGGGGCTGGCGAGTTTGCTCTCGATCGTCTGGACAAGCTGCGTTACGCCAAGGGCGGGACCAAGGTTTCCGCCATGCGTGACCGCCTCCAGCGGGATATGCAGGCCCATGCCGCCGTGTTCCGTACGCAGGAAAGCCTGCAGGAAGGCGTGGACAAGATCCGTGATATCTGGAGTGGTCTGGGTGACATCTCCGTTTCCGATAGCTCACTGATCTGGAACAGTGACCTGATGGAAGCGCTGGAGTTTGAAAACCTGCTGGCCAATGCAACAGCCACGCTGGAAAGTGGTCTGGCCCGGCACGAAAGCCGTGGCGCGCATGCCCGCGATGACTTCCCCGATCGTGATGACAAGGAATGGCTCAAACATTCCGTTTCGTGGCTGGATGACAAGGGCGGCGTCAAGCTGACCTACCGTCCGGTACATATGAAAACCCTGACCGACGATGTCGAGGTTTTCCCACCCAAAAAGCGCGTTTACTGATCCGCAGGGCAAAGGGAGGCGAACATGGTCGAACTCAGACTGCCGCGTAACAGCACCGTAGGGAAAGGCAAAACCTTTCCCGCTCCGGCCGGCGCAAAAAATGTCAAAACCTTCAAGGTGTACCGCTGGTCCCCTGATGACGGTAAAAACCCGGTCATAGACTCTTACGAGCTTGATCTGGATACCTTTGGGCCAATGGTGCTTGATGCCATTATCCACATCAAGAATGAAGTGGACCCCACACTGACATTCCGGCGCTCCTGCCGCGAAGGGATCTGTGGGTCCTGCGCCATGAATATTGATGGCGAAAACACACTGGCATGCCTTAAGCCGATCAAAAGCATTGAGGGTGACGTGCGGATTTACCCGCTGCCCCATATGCCTATTGTCAAGGATCTGGTGTCCAACCTGGATGGGGCTTATGCGCAGTTGCGCTCCATCCAGCCCTGGATGCAGGCAGACAGCGCTCCTCCGCCGGATGGTGAACGCCGCCAGAGCATTGAGGAACGTGGTAAGCTGGACGGTATGTGGGAATGCATTCTGTGCTTCTGCTGCACCACGTCCTGCCCGTCCTACTGGTGGAATGGGGACAAGTATCTTGGCCCGGCCGTGCTGCTTGCCGCATATCGCTGGATTGCAGACAGCCGCGACGAACATACCGGTGAACGCCTTGATTCACTGGAAGATACGTTCAAGCTCTACGCCTGCCGTACGATCATGAACTGCACCCAGACCTGCCCCAAGGGGCTGAACCCGGCCAAGGCCATTGGCCGGATCAAGGAATTGCAGATCGAACGCAAGATCTGATCCTACAGGTTCGGCCTGCCTGGTTTGGTCTGGCAGGAATAAATGAAGCCCCGGCAGGAGTAACCCCTGCCGGGGTTTTTCTGTTCAGGGCGCATGCACGGGGCAGCGGGGGATTATTGACGTGTGGGGCCGGAGGTGGAACATGGAAAGCCAGCATGCTGCTGCATGAGACATGAGGGGGTTTTGTGTTTAACGGCCATCTTTCTTCCCAGACCGGCCGTGCCAGAGCATGGACGGATAGCCTGTTTGTTGATCATGCTATCCTCCGTCTGGTCTGGACCAATTTTCATGCGGTTATTCCGGGTAAGGTGTACCGGTGTAACCACCCCACCCCTGCCCGTTTGCGGCGGGCTGTCAGCAGGCTGGGCCTGCGCACGCTGGTCAACCTGCGTGGGCACAGGCAGTGTGGCTCGGATGCCCTCTCCCGCAATGCTGCTGCACAGATCGGCCTGACCCATCTGGATATGGCGTTTGAGAGCAGGGGTGCTCCGCACAAGGACCGTATTCTGCGCTTTGCACAGATGTACAGCACATTGCAATTCCCTATGCTGATGCACTGCAAGTCCGGTGCAGACCGAGCCGGGCTGGCATCTGCTCTGGTGGTGATGTTTGAAGGCGGGAGTGCGGCACAGGCCCTGCGGGAGCTTTCGTGGCGGTTTGGTCATTTCCGTGGTTCTCGCACGGGAATTCTGGATGCGTTTTTCCTGCGTTATCAGGCACAGGCGGAGGGGCGCATCCCGTTCATGGAATGGCTGAACACCGAGTATGATGAAGCCGCCCTTAAACAGGATTTTGTCGCAGGGCGGATTGCCGCGTTCCTGACCGATCAGGTTTTGCGCAGGGAGTAGCCCTGCATCATTAAAAAAGAGCCGTGCATGACACATGGAGGATACGCAACGCGCAAGGTGCCTTTTCTGGCGGTGTGTGCGGCTATTTTGTCCTGGGCAAGCGCATATCCGCTTGTGCGAATGGCGCTTGTTTACGTGCCTCCCATCCCCCTTGCCGCATTACGGTACGCTGTAGCCGCCGTTATTGTGGCCGGGTGGTTGTGTGTGCGGCGGCCAGTGTGCCCTCAACTGCGTGATGTCCCGCGTTTTTTACTGTGCGGGGCTGTGGGTATTGCCCTGTATAATATTTTGTTCAACACGGGCGAGCAGAGTGTTTCTGCTGGGGCAACAAGCCTTTTGGTTAATTTTGCGCCGTTTATGTCTGCTTTTGTGGCTGTGGTGTTTCTGGGGGAATCCCTGCCGTTATGGGGGTGGGTTGGTTCCGTTATAAGTTTTAGCGGGATTGTGCTGATTGGCAGTGGCCTGCCGGGCGGTTTTACCTTTGGTTCGGGGGCGACCGATGTGCTGGCGGCTGCGTTTTGTTCGGCCCTGTACCTTCTGCTGCAAAGGCCACTTGTGGCACGCTATGGCGCACTGGCATCCACGGCATGGATATTGCTGATTGGTGCTGTTGTGCTGGCCCCCTGGTTGCCCGCAGGCCTTACGGCCTTGCAGGGGCAAGGGGGCTGGCCGTGGTTTCTGGTCATTCTGCTTGGTGTTTTCCCCGCTGTTCTGGGGTATGCGGCATGGGCGCATGTTGTGGGTGCGGTCGGTGTCGCGCGTTCTTCGGGCTTTTTGTTTCTGCTGGCTCCAACAACGCTGATTCTGGCTTATGTCATGACGCATGAAGTGCCCGCCCTGACAACACTGGTGGGTGGGGCGGTGGTTATGGCTGGCGTGTTGCTCATGCAAACATATGGCCGCCCCCGATCTGTTCCGCTTACCCTGCCAGACGGCTCGGATTAGGGCCGCTGGGCACCAGGGTTATGCCGACACCGAATAAAACCGGATTTTTGTTGTAAGGAGAGGGAGGGTGCAGGAAGCGAGCATAAAAACCCTCCTTTTTACGCATGGCTGAGGAATATGAACGTCGTATGATGCGTTATAGAAGTGATATTGACGGCCTGCGCGCGCTTGCAATTCTTCCTGTTGTTTTCTTCCATTATGGACTTAAGCATCCCTTTAACGGCGGGTTTGCCGGGGTTGATGTTTTTTTTGTTATTTCCGGTTTTTTGATTACCCGGCACATCAACGATGCGGTGGAGCAGGGGCGGTTTGATATTCTTGATTTCTATAACCGTAGAATTCGCAGAATATTGCCTGCGCTGTTTTCAGTTCTGGTGGTCTGCTTTGGTGTGTCCACACTCACGCAAACGCCACCGGAGGTTTATAATACAAGTCGTGGAATCCTGTGGTCCATACTTTTTGCATCGAACATTTTTTTCTATAGCCAGAGCAGCTATTTTGATTCCTCTTTGCAGGCTAACCCCCTTTTGCATACATGGTCACTCTCTGTTGAGGAGCAGTTTTATATAGTTATTCCTTTTTTGATCTATTTTTCCAAAAAAGTTCTAAAAATACCTTTAAAATTCATAATTTTATCTCTTCTGGCGTTAAGTTTTTCTGCCTGCCTGGTCGAGGTTTTTTACGATAAACCCGCAACATTCTACCTGCCGCAATACAGGGCGTGGGAGTTTCTACTGGGGTCTGTTGTCATGCTTGCCACGCAGCCAGCTGTTCTGGCCAGAAGCCGGGTGACAAAGCTTGTGTTGGAAAGTTCTGGGGCTGTTGGTCTTGTTTTTATTCTGGCCAGTCTGTTCGCGCTTAACAACAAATCGCTCTTTCCCGGACCGGGGGCTTTGGGGCCATGTCTGGGGGCAGCTTTAGTCCTGTATTCTGGTAGCCAGCAGCGCACGGTTGTTGCTTCTGCCCTTTCCTACAGGCCGTTGCGGTTTATTGGCCTTGTTTCCTACTCGTTATACCTGTGGCACTGGCCGATATGGGTCTTTTTTTCCATGTACGACAGACCCAATTTCTGGACAATCCCGTTGCTGCTGGGGGCTGCTTTTGGGGTCTCTGTTCTGTCATGGCGGTTTATTGAGCAGCCATTCCGCACAAGGCCATTCTGCTTATCCGCCAAAAGCACAATAGGCGTCATGGGGGGCGTTATGGTGCTCATGGTGCTTCTGGCTTTTGCAAGCAGCAGGCTTAATGCAACACTATGGCATTACAGCCCTGCTGAGCAGAAGGTCATGTCCTATATGGCATACAAGCCGACTACAATGCGGACTGGCACATGCTTTATTGACCGGAAGACCGAAGATATTGAGGCATATAAGGCCGCACATTGCCTGGATGTACAGGCAGGTCAGCCGAACTATCTGGTTCTGGGGGATAGCCATGCGGCAGACCGCTGGTACGGGTTGCAGCAGAGTTACCCCAACATCCATTTTCTGCAGGCAACAGCGCCAAGCTGTGAGCCTGTTCTGGGCAAAAATGGCGGCCAGTGTGGTGCTCTCCTGCACTATATTTTTGAAGATTTTGTGCCGTCTCATCATCTGGATGGCATTATTCTTTCAGCAAACTGGCTGGAGCACGATTTTAACAACATTGTTAAAACAGCACAGATGCTCAGGAAGTATACAGACCGCGTTATTGTGCTTGGCCCAAGCCCGGAATACGACCAACCTCTGCCATTGCTGCTTGTGCGGGCGATGGTAAAAAACAATATGGATCTGGTTTTCAACCACATTCTGCAGGACCGGAAAAAACGGGACCAGATGCTTGCCGCCCGGCTGAAGGGAACAGGCATTGAATATGTATCGGTGTACAACATTCTTTGCCCCGGCACTGTGTGCCTGACAACGGTCAACAACAACGTGCCGGTTTTATTCGATGCGGACCATTTTACAGCCGAGGGTTCGGTTTCTCTGGCCAAAAACATGCCGCTGTTTGGCCAGACACACGACAATGCTGGCGAGGCTTTGCCGCACTAAGGTTGTCTGTGGGTTTTAAAATGAGATCAGGCGCTTGCGGGTTACAAAGTAAGCCACAAGCGCCTGATATGGTCTGGTCCTGCGCGTTAGATCGGCAGGGTTTTTTCCAGCGTGGTGCTGATTGCGGTCAGGCCCGGCAGAATCTTGCCTTCAAGCCATTCCAGAAAAGCGCCACCAGCGGTCGAGACATAGGTCATGTCATGCAGCACACCCGCATGGCGCAGGGCGGATACGGTATCCCCCCCACCGGCAACGGTTTTCAGCTGGCCAGCCTTGGTCAGTCGGCCAGCTTCCTGTGCCACGGCATTTGTGCCCTCATCAAACGGAGGCAGTTCAAACACGCCCAGCGGGCCGTTCCAGACCAGCGTTTTAAGCCCTGCCAGCTTGCTGTTGAGCAGCTTGACCGTTTCCGGCCCCACATCAAGCGCCATCCAGCCATCGGGAATGGCGTTGGATGGCACGGTGCTGGTGGGGGCTCCTGCCATGAAGTCTTCGGAGATGATCATGTCAACCGGCAGGATCAGGTCGCAGTTCTTGGCTTTGGCCTGCGCCATAATCAGGCGGGCCGTGTCCAGCATGTCCTCTTCCTTGAGCGATTTGCCAACGCTCAGGCCCTGAGCTGCCAGAAACGTGTTGGCCATGGCGCCGCCAATAGCCAGCATGTCCACCTTGTCCAGCAGGTTTTCGAGCAGCTGGAGCTTGGTGGAAATCTTGGCTCCGCCCACAATGGCCCCCACGGGGCGTTCGGGGTTTTCCAGTGCTGCGTACAGGGCCTGCAGCTCCGCTTCCATCAGTCGGCCACCAAAGGATGGCAGATGGGTGGCAATCCCGGCCGTGGAGGCATGGGCGCGGTGTGCGGCGGAGAACGCATCGTTCACATACACATCGCCCAGATTGGCAAGTGCTGCGGAAAGTTCTGCGTCATTACGTTCTTCACCGGGCTGGAAGCGGGTGTTTTCCAGCAGCAGAACGTCCCCGTCATTCATGGTGCGGGTTGCGGCTTCTGTTTCAGGCCCAATGCAGTCATGGGCAAAACTGACCGGGCGACCCAGTGCCGTGGCCAGTGCCGTGGCAATGGGTTTGAGCGACATGGCCGGTACAACCTGGCCCTTGGGCCGGTCAAAATGGCTGAGCAGAATAACCCGCCCGCCTTTTTCCGCCAGTTCCCGAATGGTGGGAACGACCCGCTCAATGCGGGTCTGATCGGTAACCTGTCCGTCCTTCATGGGGACGTTCAGATCCACGCGGAGCAGGATGCGCTTGCCCTTGGGGTCCAGCGTATCCAGCGTGGCAAAGGGGAGATTGGTAGCCATTAGAGCGATCCAAACAGGGCTGCCGTATCGGACATACGGTTGGAGAAGCCCCACTCGTTGTCATACCAGGAGCACACGCGCACCAGCTTGCCGCCATCGACCAGTGCGGTCTGCGTGGCATCAAAGGTGGAGGAGGCAATGGCGTGGTTGAAGTCGGAGCTGACCAGAGGGGCTTCGTTATAGGCCAGTGCGTTCTTCATTTTGCCGGAGTCCACAACGGCCTTGATCGCGTTGTTGACCTCTTCCACGCTGCCGGGAGCCGTTTTGGGCACGAAGTCGAGCGAGACGACGGAAACATTGGCCGTAGGCACACGGATGGCCGTGCCATCCAGCTTGCCCTTGAGCTGCGGCAGAACCAGACCCACGGCGCGGGCTGCCCCTGTGGAGGTGGGGATCATGTTCATGCCTGCGGCACGGGCGCGGCGCAGGTCCTTGTGCAGCGTGTCCACCGTGCGCTGGTCGCCGGTGTAGGAGTGGATGGTCACCATGTAGCCACGTTCGATGCCAAAGGCGTCTTCCATCACCTTGGCAATGGGGGCCAGGCAGTTGGTGGTGCACGAGGCATTGGAGATGACGGTCATATCCGATGTCAGCACATCTTCATTCACGCCGAAGACGATGGTTGCATCCACATCCGTTGCCGGGGCGGAGACAATAACCTTGCGTGCACCAGCAGCCAGCAGCAGGCCTGCTTTTTCCTTGGTGGTGAACAGCCCGGTACATTCCATGGCCACGTCCACGCCTGCAAACGGTACCTTGGAGGGGTCACGCTCGGCGGAAACGGTAATCGGGTCCCATGTGCGGCCATTGGCGGAAATGACCAGCTTGCCGTTTTCCACCCGAACGTCCGCAGGCAGGCGGCCGTGCACGCTGTCATAGCTCAGGAGGTGGGCGTTATCTTCAACGCTGCCCAGATCGTTAATGGCTACGGGCACAACGTCGGTGCGTCCGCTTTCAATAATGCCGCGCAGCACAAGGCGACCGATACGACCAAAGCCATTGATGGCGATTTTGACTGCCATGGGATGTGTCTCCGTACTTTTTATGATCTTGTTATCGTTAGTGACATGTCCAGGGCTTCCAGCCGGGACGGGGGTGGGGCGGTAGGGGACGAGTCCTTTTGCGCTCCAGATGCAAGAAAACGTGCAAGCACTTTCTCGCAGATCGCTCCAGCTGTAATGCCAAAGCGTTCATACACCGCGTTGGCAGGGGCGGATATGCCAAAATCATCCATGCCAACGAAAATTCCATCTGCTCCCAGCCAGCGTTCCCAGCCAAAGCTGCTTGCGGCTTCTATTCCCACGCGCAAACCCTCCTGCCCCAGCACGGCTGTGCGGTAGGCGGCTGGCTGCTGTGCAAAAACCTCCCAGCAGGGGATGGAAACAACAGCCACGTTCAGCCCCTGCTCGGCCAGATGCTGCCCTGCCTGCGTGGCAATGGCAACCTCGGGGCCGGATGCCATGAGCGTGACGTGCCGCTCCCCCGCACCACAGCTTATAAGGTAGCCGCCATGGGATGGGCCGCCGTAATGCCCGGCCCGCCGGGCTGCGCGTGGCGGTGGGGGGTGTGGGCACAGGATCAGCAGGGCCGGGCCTTGCGGCCAGTTCAGGGCAGCCTGCCAGCAGGCAAAGGTTTCATCGGCACAGGCCGGGCGGAAAACGGCCAGATGCGGCATGGCGCGCAGGCTGGCTAGCTGTTCCACAGGTTGCCAGCCGCCGCCGTTATCGCTCAGGGCCAGCCCGTCATCGGTTAGCAGGTAGAGCACCTTGCTGCGCATGAGTGCCGTCATGCGCAAAGCCGAGCGCATGCGGTCAATGGTCATCATCCCGGCTACGCCGCAGGGCAGAATACCCCCGTGGCGGGCCATGCCGTTGAGCATGCCCGCCATGCCATGCTCCTGTATGCCACAAGGTTGCGCGGTATTGCTGAAGGGGATGGGCAGGTTGGCCCGGCGTGAACTTCTGGTGCTGGAGGTGGCGGCCAGAATGGCCACATCCTGCCGGAGTATTGCCAGTGAGCGCAGCCCGGCAAAGGCTGCCTGCTGGGATGAGCCATCGGGGGCTGCGCGCATGGTCTGGCGCCAGAGCCGCCCCCAGTCCTCCCGCATGGTCTGGCGGGCCTTGCCGGACTGTTCACGCTCAAAATCCGCACGGGCGCGGTGCTGGGCCAGCCTGCGCAGCCAGGAGCGGCGGATGGAGCCACCACGCCGGGCGGTGGGGCTCCATGGGCCGGTCAGCTCCTCCTCCGCTGGCAGGTCGGGCAGGGTGGCGCAGCATTCGGGCATACAGGCAACAAGGGTCGGTTTTCTGGCCCGCAGCGTGGCCTGTAGCGCTGCCATAATGCCACCAAGGTCATGGGCACGCACTTTGCGCACACTCCACCCCGATGCCCCAAACCGGGCCAGTGAGTCCGAAAAATCAGCCGGGTCGGTCAGAGGGGAGGGGCAGACAAGTACGGCCATGCGGTTCAGGCCAAAGCGGCTGGCCAGTTGTGCGGCTTCCAGCGCAACACCTGTGGCCAGATCACTGTCACGCGCCAGCACCCATGTGCGGTGGTTTACAAGGGAGCGGCCATAGCGTTTGGCCAGATGCTGTTCGGCCAGCGCCATACCGGCCGCCGCAGCCATGCCCTGCCCCGCTGGGCCTGTGGCAATTTCCACGGCCGGGTGCTGGCCATATTCCAGCGTTGGGCTTAATTCCTGCGCGCCGACGGGGGCAGTCAGGCGTAACATGGCGGCCAGCAGGGGCAGCATGGCGGAAGAGGGTACTACGCAGCGGTCCCTGTCCGGCCATGTGGGCATTGCGGGGTCAAAGCGGAGAATGCGGCACCATAGCGCTGTCATGGGCAGGCACATGGTCTGGAGTTCGGTCCGGGTGTCCTCTTCCGTGGTGGCGGAGGCCAGAAGCGCGCGGGCTGCCTTGTCCATACGCAGCACAAGGGCGTCCTGCGTGTGGGAGGCGTGTGGTATGGTGTGGTCTGTGGAAGATGTGCCGGCCATCAGCCCTGTGTTTTGCCCAAGGGAGTGCAGTACAGAAGTGCCCCGTGCAACCCGCCCGGTGCCGCTGGGTAGTTAACCAGAGAGCAAACGGTACCCGCAAGAGGCAGTTTGGCGGTCGAATACGCGTTTTGCAGCCGGGTTACAGGCGTAAGGGCTTGCGCCGGGCGCGTGGGAGCGCGAAAGAAGGGGCGGATACCTTGTAAAATACGTGCGTCTGGTGCGCTGCCTTGTTTCAAGTGGAGAGTGGTCCGGTCATGCTGTCTGTTTTTCATGCCGCAAAAGGGGGGCGCGCTGTTGGGGCGGCGCTCTCGGTCTGCCTGCTGGCGGGCATGGTCGGGTGCAAACCGCTGGACCAGAGAACGTTTGACCCTTCCGCCAGCGTTGAGCCCAAACCGTATATTCCCCCTCCTCCTCCCGGTCCGCCACCCGTGCCGCCCCTGATTGAGCTGGTGGCGGGCACGCCACAGGCGGAATGGAAGGCGCCGGTGGACCAGATTGCGCACAAGGCTCTTGCGCGTAAAAAGGAAGTGCTCTTTGTTGTAAGCTGTCTGGTGCCACCACAGGCCGGGCAGGAGGCGGAACAGACCGCCTTGCAGGAGCTTGTCCAGCATGACGGACACGCCATTATGCAGGAACTGGTGGACGCAGGCGCGCCCGAAGCACAGGTGGAAATGTCCGCTATGCCGGATTCGTCGGTGACGAAGCCCACCATACGGGTGTATGTGCGATAGGTTACCGAACCGAAACGCAAAAGTACGAAGACAAAAGGCCAGACGGCCGATGGGTAAGCCCATGCCCCGACCGTTTCTGACGAGAAGCGAGGAGAAAACAAGCGTGGGAGCGATCAAGAACGCCCGGCATCCATTTTACGAACACTGTGAGGAAGCGCTGGGGCGGATCAAGCAGCAGGGGCGTTACAGAACCTTTACGCCACTTGCGCGTCAGGCAGAACGCTTTCCCCTGTATGAGGAATACGTGGCCAACATGCCCGAAGGGCGTGAGGTTATCGTCTGGTCCACAAACGACTATCTGGGCATGGGTGTAGTGCCCGAAGTGCAGGATGCCGCCATTGCCGCCATTCGCGAGCATGGCGCAGGAGCGGGGGGCACGCGCAATATTGCTGGCACCAGCCCGCTGCATAACCAGCTGGAAGCCGAACTGGCCGCCCTGCATGGCAAGGAAGCCGGGCTGCTCTTTATTTCGGGTTATGTGTCCAATCAGGCCAGCCTACAGACAATCCTGACGTCGATGCCCGGCTGGATCTGTTTTTCCGACCGCCTGAACCATGCCTCCATGATTGCGGGCATCAAGGGTGCGCGTGGCTCCCAGACCGTTATTTTTGAACATAACGACCTGCAGGACCTTGAAGCCAAGCTGGCCGCAGCCCCGGCTGATGCCCCCAAGCTGATTGCGTTTGAGAGCGTGTACTCCATGGATGGAGACATGTCCGACATTGGCGCGATCTGTGCTCTGGCCAGAAAATACAATGCCCTGACCTATCTGGACGAAGTGCATGCCGTAGGGCTGTACGGGCAGGAAGGTGGCGGCGTATCGCAGCGCGATGGTGTGGCCGATCAGGTGGACATTATTGAGGGCACGCTGGCCAAGGGCTTTGGCGTGCATGGGGGCTACATTACCGCTTCGGCCGAAATTGTGGACTTCCTGCGCTCAACGGCATCGGGGTTTATTTTCACCACAGCCCTGCCGCCATCCGTGGTGGGGGCGGCGCTGACCAGCGTGCGCAAGGTGCGGGCAGAAAACTGGCGGCGCGAGTCCCTGTTTGAGCGTGTGCATACCATGCGCCAGCGCCTGCGGGCTGCCGGTGTGCCCTTTACCATGACGCCAAGCCATATTGTGCCCATTCCCATTGGGGATGCCGAGCGCTGCAAGCGGATCTGCCGCCGTCTTCTGGTGGAGTTTGGCCATTATGCAACGCCGATCAACTACCCGACCGTGCCCGAAGGCACCGAGCGCCTGCGCCTGACGCCCGGACCCTTCCATACGGATGAGATGATGGACGATATGGTGCGCGCACTTGCACATCTTCTGCGCGAGGAAGGGGTTATTCCCCAGCCGGTTGCGCAAAAGGTCGAAAACGTAGCCTGAGGCAGAACCGGCCCTGTTCTGGTCTGAACTGTTTAAAAACCCTCCATGAAAATGGAGGGTTTTTTATTGCAGGTTATAATGTGCTGGCAGGCTGTGCATGTTACTTGTCATTTGCGCCAGTTCTGAAACATTGATGAACAGATTGTCGCAGATCGCGTTGGTGTTATGCACTGTTTCGTTATTCTGGGCGGTGGAGACATTGAGTTTCTGCATAATCTGGTGCAGTTGGTTAATTTCTTCTTTTTGCACCAGTGCGGTTTCTTCAAACTCTTTAAAGGAACGCTTTATTTTTTCAACGTGGTGAATAATGCCGGCCAGTGTCTGGGAGTTGTCGCACATGGAGCCGGAGCAGGTATGTATGGAATCCTGCAAGTAGGAGATAAGTGTTCTGGTGCGGAGCAGAGATTCCGATGTCATGTGTGACAGGCTACGGATTTCCTGCGCAACTACACCAAAGCCAGCACCATAGCTGCCAGCCTTGGAGGCTTCTATGGTTGCATTGATCCCCAGAATATTGATCTGGGAAGAAATGCTTTTCATGATATTAAGAATTTTACCAATATCTTCTGATGCTTCCGATATTTTTTTGAATTTTTCTATGGTGTCGTTAATTTTTACGCATGATTCCCGTATGCTGGTGGACGCATGTTGAATATAATTTCTGGATTCTTCCATTTTTATATTCTGGTCTTGGGTTTTTTCTATGGTTGATTTTATGCGTTTGTCAGATTCCTGCAAATGCTGGTTTTGCGTGCGGTTCCGCTCCGAAAGGTTTTCGGACTCATCCCTCAGGCTGCGGGATTCCGCACTGATCGAATGGGTTGCGGTCTGGATTTTATGCAGTGTTTCATGCAGCGTTATGGTTCTGGTCTGGAGTGTATCTGAAATACGATTGCTGTGGAGGTAGGACATCCGCATAAGGTCAAACGGAGTGGCCGTGCCAACGTAGCACTGGTTATGTGTAATTATAAAAGATTTGTTAATGTCGGATATTTTGTTGTTCAGAATCTTTTTTGTAAAATCCAGAATGGGCGTTCTGGCCTCCACCATAAGTGGGCTATCATCCATCAGCAGTGTAACAGGGCGTTTGTGATACAGGGCGTATGAAAACGGACTGGACATAAGGGAAAGGAACTTTTGCCTTTCCACCACGCCAACGGGAATATTCCTGGCGTTAATAATGCAAATATGATGGGTGTCTGGATGATTTTTAAAAATCTCCATGACGGCACTTCCGGATTCTGTCGGGCTGAGTCTGAATCCGTCTTGCGCGAGGGAACCCATGCTGTGCTGGTCGAATGTTTGCGGCAGGGTCATTTGTCTATTTTTTGGTTAAAATAAAAGGGTTTTTGAGCGTAGTGCCAGTTTTTGCGAAGGGTAAAGTGACAGTTTTGTGTCGCTCCGCTGGCCGCCGTGTTGACGGATTGCGGGAGAGAACTGCAAATCCGTCCATTTCAAACAGGTTTTAAAAAAGTGAAGTCTATAAAATTAATATGAAAGTTTGGTAAAAAGTCTGTGTCATAAAAAGGTGGTATTACCATCCGGGCACAGGTATGCCCGGATGGTGTGCCTATGGCGGTTAGTGCGCCTGCTTCAGCTTTTCAACCGCAGCTTTCAGGTCGTCCAGAGAGACCGCGCCGGGAATAATCTGCTGTTCGCCAATAATAAAGGTAGGCGTGCCATCCAGATCAATCGAGCGGGCAAGGGCTACGTTCTGTGCCAGTGCTGTGGCTACGGCGGGGCTTTTCATGTCCTTTACCAGCCGGTCCGCATCCAGCCCGGCCAGTGCCGCTGCATGGCGGATACGTTCCATGCCGGGGGCGGAGGTGTCGGCCATAAGAGCCTGCTGGAACGGCTTGTAGGCATTCTGCAAACCGGCGGCCACAATAGCCTGGGAATCCAGCACACTGTTCGGCCCCAGTACGGGAATGACCTTTTCCACCAGCTTCAGGTCCGGTTCAGCGGCAACCAGTGCATCAAGGTCTGGCAGCACCTTGCGGCAGTAAGGGCAGCGCGGGTCATAAAACTCGACAATGCTCAGCTTGCCGTGGGGGTTGCCCAGAACAATGTCGCTTGTGCTGTTGCCAAACTGCGCCTTGTTGTGGCGGACAACATCCAGTGCGGATGTCGCCTTCTGCTCTGATGCCTTGCTCTGCATGGCTGCCACGGCATCGGTCAGGATTGTGGGGTCGGTTTTAAGCGCATTGCGTACGATCGAGACAATCTCGGCCCGCTGGGCGGGGGTAAAGCTGCCATCGGTTGCAGCATGTGCGGCTGTCTGGCCGCCCAGTGCAAGCAGGGTTGCCAGAGCGCCTGAGGCTGTCAGACGATAGAAAGATGAGATCAGTTTTTGCATGGTGTCCTTATCCGTAAAACAGGACGCTACGGTGCCCGCCCGCTTGGGGCAAGGGAATACACAGAGTGTTCTGCAACAAAGGTGCCACGCAAGTTGTGTTGCTGATAGCCCCAAAGCAGGGTAATCCAGCTATGAGATTAAAGTACAAAAACGTCTGCCCGCCGGACGGGCCCAGAAGTGGAGAGCGCTAGGCGTGGCTGCCCGATTCAACAAACACCGTTCTGTCCTGCCCCGCACCGGCTTGCCCGGTCGTGCCCGCGCGGCAGCGCTTGCTCTTGCCCTGACCAGCACACTGGCGGCCTGTGGGGGGGCGGATGACCACGTGAACCAGCCGGTTGTCAGCGGGTTTGTCGGGGCTGTGGCGGCGGATGAACCGCGCGCGGCTCTGGTCGCGCGGGACATTCTGGCCAAGGGTGGCAATGCGGCGGACGCAGCTGCGGCACTGGGGCTTGCGCTTTCGGTTTCCCTGCCATCGCGCGCCTCCCTTGGTGGGGGCGGGGCCTGCCTTGCATGGCGTCCGGGTGAGCCTGCGGGACAGGCGTTTGTTTTTGTGCCTCAGGGTGCTGCCCAGACCAACGCACAGGCAGACCGGCCTGCATCCGTGCCCCTGCTCGCGCGTGGGCTGTTCCTGATGCAGATGCGTTATGGCAGCGTGGATTTTGCAGACCTTATTGTGCCTGCGCGGAATCTGGCCTCCCGCGGGGTGCCCGTCGGAGGGTTGCTGGCAGCGGATCTGGCGGCTGTTCAGTCCTCCCTTTTGGCGGATGACAAGGCACGTGCCGTTTTTGGTAACGACAGCGGGCATGTGCTGGCAGCAGATGACATACTGGTGCAGACCCGTCTGGCGGGAGCACTTGAGCGCATGCGCATTGCCGGGGTGGGTGACCTGTACACAGGCGCTCTGGCCCAGACCTTTATTGAAGGGGCGCAGGCTGCGGGTGGTGGCCTGTCCTCTGCCGACCTGCGAGGGGATGTTCCCGTGGCCGAGCCCCCGCTTACGGTGCATGCCCGTGGGCTGGACATCAGTTTTCTTCCTCCCCCAGCCGATGGCGGGGTTGGCATGGCTGCGGCCTATATGGCCGGTGGCCGTGGTGGGGAGCGTGTTGTAGCGGCATGGCGGGCGCGCCAGAGCGGCAAGGGCAGTGCGACCATGGTGGCCGATGCACAGGCACTGCTTAATTCTGGCAGCCTCTCCTCCGGCGGGGCGCTGCCTGCGCTGCCAGCCTCCACCTCCTTTGTTGTGACCGACCGGCAGGGCCAGACCGTGGCCTGCGCACTGAGCATGAACAATCTGTTCGGCACAGGGCGTATTGCAGGTTCGACCGGCATTGTGCTGGGGGCTTCTCCCGCACAAAGGCCGCTCCCCCTGCTGGCAGCGGGTATTGTGCATCAGGGCACGGATTTCCGCGCGGCCGCTACGGCCTCGGGGCAGAATGTGGCGGCTGATACGGCGGCCATTGCCTTGCAGGCAGCGGTTGCAGGCGTGCGCCCGCAGGTGACCAATGGCAACGGGCGGGCCAACTTTGTGTCCTGCCCTGGTGGGCTTTCTGGTGGGGCTGGCCGGTGCTTTGGCTGGACGGACCCCAGAGGAGCCGGCCTTGCGGTGGGGAGCACCCCTGTCGCGCACTAGGTCTGGCGTTATAAAAATCAGGGGTGGCGTGCTGGAGCAGCATGCCGCCCTTGCTATGTTTTTCTTTTGTTCTATAATAGAACAAAACGGGTCCAAATTCTTAACGGGGTTTGTGCCGGGGCCTGAGCCTTCGTGGCGGCGCGTTGCGGAGCAAAAATGTTTGTGGCAGGGGTTTTAAACCTGAACCAACAGGTTTCAGGCTCGGGGTCACGCGGGGGCCCGGTCTGGTTGTTCGGCTCATAAGCTGAGGGAATGGTAGAGAATGGATAAGGCAAAGGCGCTGGAAGGCGCTCTTGGGCAGATTGAACGGGCTTTTGGCAAAGGGTCCGTCATGCGGCTGGGCCAGCGGCCCAAGGAACAGTCGGATGTCATCTCCACCGGCTCGCTCGGGCTGGATATTGCTCTGGGCATTGGTGGTCTGCCCCGTGGCCGTGTGGTGGAAATTTACGGGCCGGAAAGCTCGGGTAAAACCACGCTGGCGCTGCACGCCATTGCAGAGGCGCAGAAACGGGGCGGCACCTGCGCATTTATTGATGCCGAACACGCGCTGGACCCCGGCTACGCTAAAAAACTGGGCGTGGATGTTGATAACCTGCTGATCAGCCAGCCTGATGCGGGTGAACAGGCGCTCGAAATTGCTGATACCCTGGTGCGGTCAGGGGCGATTGACGTGCTGGTGGTGGACAGTGTGGCTGCCCTTGTGCCCCGTGCCGAACTTGAAGGCGATATGGGCGACAGCCATGTGGGCCTGCATGCCCGCCTGATGAGCCAGGCCTTGCGTAAGCTGACCGGCACAGTCGCACGTTCCAATACGCTGATGATCTTTTTGAACCAGATCCGCCTTAAAATCGGTGTGATGTTCGGCAACCCCGAAACCACAACGGGCGGGAATGCGCTCAAGTTCTATTCTTCTGTCCGTCTGGATATCCGCCGCATCGGCTCGATCAAGGACAAGGACGAGGTCACGGGCAACCAGACGCGCGTCAAGGTCGTCAAAAACAAGATGGCCCCGCCCTTCCGTCAGGTCGAGTTTGACATCATGTACGGTGAAGGCATCAGCAAGGTGGGGGAACTCATCGACCTTGGTGTGAAGGCCGGCGTGGTAGAAAAATCTGGCGCATGGTTCTCCTACGACAGCCAGCGTATTGGTCAGGGGCGTGAGAACGCTAAGCAGTTCCTGCGTGATCACCCGGAAATGGCGGCGGATATTGAGCGCAAGGTGCGTGAACATGCAGGCGTTGTGGCTGAAGCCATGATGGTCGCCCCCGAGCATGATGCCGAGGGCGAAGACTAACTACCCGATACGGCGGGAGAGCAGGCAGGCCTGTGGGTCGTATGATGCCAGAATGGCCTGTTCTTCCGCACTGATCACATCTGGCACAAACCCCTGCCGCGCCCAGAACTGAAGGGCATGGCAGGTGGATGTCAGGGTCAGTGTGTTCAGGCCCGCTGTGCGCGCGGCCTCTTCGGCCCGGGCAATGGCCATTTGTGCATAGCCCCTGCCGCGCCCGGCCGGGGCTATGGCCACATCATGAATATACCAGCGGTCCGCCGGAGCGGGCAGGGCACCGAGCAGGGTGTTCAATGGGGGGGAAAGCAGCCCCCGCCACGGGTGGCTGATCAGGTAGCCCGCTAACATTCCGTCCAGCATCAGGCTCAGGCAGCCTGTGGGGGCAAGGCGCAGGCGTTCGGCAAAAATATCTGTATCTTCGGGGTAGTCAGGGTGCACACTGCCAGCCAGTGCTGTAACGTGGGCAAGATCATCTGGCGTCATCAAACGCCAGATGGTATCTGCGCGCGAAGTGTTCATACCAAGGTTCCGCTCTTTATGCGTGGTGTTGCACGGAGCTACTTATGACTGAAAAGCAGAGATCATGACAGGCCGACTGAGACTGACATTGCGGGTTGATGCCGATGGACGTGCCGCTCTGGGGCATGGCAAGGTTCGCCTGCTGGAGCAGTTGGCCGAAACTGGCTCTATTTCTGCGGCAGGGCGTGCCATGGGTATGTCTTACCGGCGTACGTGGCTTTTGGTGGATAACCTGAACCAGCTTTTTGTGGAGCCGCTGGTCATGACCCGGCCTGGCGGGGGTGGTGGCGCATTCCTGACCGAGACAGGCAAAACCGTTCTGGCACTTTATCGCCAGATCGAGCGTGACGCGGCACAGGCGGCCCGTTCTGGTATCAGCCAGATGGAAGCCCTGCTGGCACCTGCGGCCGAATGCCTCCAAAAAACCTTATCTGAGTGACAAAATGCATGGCGTAGGTACAATCGCGCCAGAGAGTTATTGGTCATAGCGGGAGATTAAAGTGTCATCAAACGTACAGCGACGCGGGGTCATTCGGGCCGGGGCGGGCGTGACTTTGGCATCGCTCGTTGGCGGAGTCGCCCGTAAGGCACGGGCGGAGGGGCTGAGTGGCGCCACCGGCAAGTTTGATGATAGCACCGTAATCCAGATTGCCCGCAGGCTGGCCAATGCGGAGTATCATCCGCCGGGGCAGAGCCTGCCCAAAGCGTTGGATAATCTGACGTTTGACCAGTATCGGGGCATTGCCTACCGGCCCGACCGCGCCTTGTGGGCAGGGGACAACCTTGCGTTTGACGTGGAGTTCTTCCCCCGCGGTTTTCTCTACCGTCCCCGCATAGAAATTTATGAGGTCCGGGACGGGCAGGCTGGCACTGTGCCCTACTCCCCCGACCTGTTCACTTATTCCGACCCCGCCTTGCGGGTTACGGATGATCTGGGTTTTGCCGGTGTCCGCCTGCGTACCGCCATTAACACCCCCGGTGTTATGGAGGAGTTCTGCGTATTTCTGGGGGCGTCCTACTTCCGGGCTGTGGCCAAGGGGCAGGATTATGGGCTTTCCGCCCGTGGATTCGCCAATGGTACGGGGGATCCAAAAGGGGAAGAATTCGCACTGTTCCGGGCATTCTGGCTGGAAAAACCGCAGCCGGGCGTACAGTCCATTGTTGTGCATGCCCTGCTGGACAGCCCGACGGTAACAGGGGCCTTCCGCTTTACCATCCGCCCGGGCGACAACACTGTGTTTGACGTGCAGACAACCCTGTTCCCGCGCGCCAAGATCGAGCAGTCCGGTATCGCTCCCCTGACCGGCATGTTCTATTTTGATGTTAACGACCATAACCACGTCGATGACTGGCGCCCCGCAGCGCATGACAGCGAAGCCCTGCAAATGTGGACCGGTGCGGACCAGCAGCTTTACCGCCCGCTGCGCAATCCGCTGGATCTCCAGTTTTCGACGTTCTCGGATGTGTCCCCCCGTGGGTTCGGGCTGATGCAGCGCCGGCGCGCCTTCCATGATTACGAAGACCTTGCCCTGCATTACGAAAAACGCCCTTCCCTGTGGATCGAACCGATCGGGGACTGGGGTGCTGGCTGGGTTGATCTGGTGGAAATCCCCACCCCCAACGAAGTGAACGATAACATCGTCTCCTTCTGGCGGCCCAAGGAACCCTTGCGCGCGGGGCAGGAATACCACTTTACCTACCGCATGTACTGGGGGTGGGATGCGCCCTTCCCCACACCGCTGGCCCGTATAGGCGCGACCCGCGTGGGTTCGGTGGTGGATAATAATGATGCCCGTTTCTTTGCCATAGACTTTATGGGCACTCCCTTTGAGCATCTGCCAAAGGACACGCATTTCCATGTCACGCCCAAAACATCGGCGGGCACAATCCAGAATGTGGTTGTCGAGCCTAATCCGGCTATTAACGGAATCCGTACTACGTTTGAGTTTATTCCGGGGGATGCCAAGGTCGCTGACCTGAGTGCGGTGCTGGAAACGGATTCTGGCCCCATTTCCGAACAGTGGCTGTACCGGTGGACGCCCTGATTATGCCGGATATGAATACGGGCGCCTCTGAACGACCTTTTGAAGCCCTGCCCCCCGAAGCACGGCTGGATATGCCGGTCCAGAATCTGCAAAAACCCGCCAGTATGGAAGGGCGCGGGCGCACGCCTGCCACATCGCCTTCCAGCATTGTGCTGCGCCGCCTATCGGTTATCGGGTCCGCGCTCGCACTTACGGCGTATGGGGCATGGCGCACGCACATGGTTATGGACGAGGCGGGTGTGTCTGCCCTCGGCGTTATCATGCTGGTGCTGTTCATTGCCTTGTTTATGTGGATTGCCCTTGCGTTCACCTCTTCGGTGGCCGGGTTCTGCTCGCTGGTAACGCATGGCGGCCTTGGGCTTGGCATCCGCCGCACAGGCCCCCTGCCCCGGCTGACCCGCAGAACCGCCCTGCTGCTGCCCACCTATAACGAACCACCTCATCGCGTTATGGCCGGGCTGCGGGCCATTTACAGCAGTCTGGAGGAAACGGGGCAGCTTGGCAGTTTTGACCTGTTTATCCTCTCCGACACGACCAACCCGGATGTATGGGTCAAGGAAGAAGCCGCTTTTCTGGCCCTGCGGGAGCAGGTTGGCGGGCATGAGCGTATTTTTTACCGCCGCAGGCACAACAATGTAGAGCGCAAGGCGGGCAATGTGGGGGAATGGGTGCGCCGCTTTGGGGCAGCATACGACCACATGGTTACGCTGGATGCGGATTCCGTCATGTCCGGCCAAACGCTGGTGCGTATGGCGGATGCCATGGAACGCAACCCCGGTGTGGGGCTGATCCAGACACTCCCTGTTATTGTGGGGGGCACCACCCTGTTCGCCCGGTTGCAGCAGTTTGCGGGGCGTGTGTATGGCCCCATTATTGCGTATGGCATTGCCTGGTGGCATGGCTCGGAAGGCAATTACTGGGGGCACAACGCCATTATTCGTACCCGCGCCTTTGCCAGTCAGGCGGGGTTGCCCCATGTGCCCGGCAAGCCGCCTTTTGGCGGGCATATTCTTAGCCATGACTTTGTGGAAGCCGCGTTAATGCGCCGTGGTGGCTGGGCCATTCACATGATCCCCGCACTGGATGGATCGTATGAGGAAAGCCCGCCCTCGCTGACCGATGTTGCCATCCGTGACCGGCGCTGGTGTCAGGGTAACCTGCAACACGTCAAGGTGCTGCCCACCAAGGGGCTGCACTGGGTCAGTCGCATGCACATGGTTGTGGGCATTGGCGCGTATGTGACCTCCCCCCTGTGGCTGGTGTTCCTGCTGACCGGGATTTTAATTTCGCTTCAGGCGCATTTTCAGCGTCCTGAATATTTTGGGGATACCAAGCTCCTGTACCCGCATTGGCCCCATGTGGACCCGGTGCAGGCCAAATACGTGTTTATTGGCACAATGGTTGTGCTGCTTGCCCCCAAGCTGCTGGCCTATATTGCCCTGCTGCTGGACCCCGAGGCACGGCGCGGCAGTGGTGGGCCGGTCCGTGCGGCTGTGTCCGTGCTGGTGGAAACGCTGATCGGCGGCCTGATCGCACCCATTGCCATGCTTATCCAGACATCGGGCGTTATCTCGATCCTGAGCGGGCATGATTCCGGCTGGAATACCCAGCGGCGTGATGATGGTGGTATTCCCTTCATGGAAGTGGTGCGCCAGTACGCGCGCTTTACCCTGTTTGGGCTGGTGCTGGGGGCTGGGGCTTGGGTTGTTTCTCCCTCCCTGTTTTTCTGGATGACGCCGGTTCTGCTTGGGCTGGTGTTTTCCATTCCTCTGGTTGCCTTTACCAGCAGCCGGAATGTGGGGCTTGGGTTCAGGCGGGCAGGGCTTTTGCTGGTGCCCGAAGAAACACAGACCCCCGATGTCCTGCAAAAGCTTGAGCATGAGGAGGCGCAGGACCAAACCCCAACCCTGCCCGATGACGCCCTGCGCGCCCTGCGGGCTGATCCCGCATTGTGTCAGGCGCATATTGCCATGCTGCCAGCCGAGCGCCGTGTGGGGGACCCTATTAACGCTGATCAGCTTGTCGGTCTGGTCAAGCTGGCGGAAGCGCCCTCCCTGCCGGATGCGGAACGCCGCCTGACGGTTAAGGAAAAAGCCGCCGTTCTGGGTAGCCGCAAAGGTGTGGACCTGATTTTGCACCTCCCCGAGTCGTAACAAAACGGCGCGGGGTGGTGGCCCTGTTATGGGGTCGATGGGTGTGCGGCCTGCTCAGGCAATGCGCTGGCCAGCCACCCAGACTTCCTGCACGGTGAGTGCCTTATCCATCACAACAAAATCGGCGCGTTTGCCTGCGTGCAGGGTGCCCCGGTCATGCAGGCCCAGATACTGGGCCGGGTTGCGTGTGAGCAGCACGGCGGCCTGATGCAACGGCAGGCCCGCCTGCACCGCGTTGCGCAATGCGGTATCCAGAGTCAACACACTTCCGGCCAGATTGCCGCCGGGCAGGCGGACCGCGCCGTGCTCCACCATAACCTGCTGCCCCCCCAAAAGGCTTGGACCATCGGGTAGCCCGGCGGCCCGCATGGCGTCTGTTACAAACAGCAGGCGTTCGGGCATAACGCGCTGGGCCAGCCGGAAGGTGGCGGGGTGGACGTGGTGCGTATCAAAAATCAGTTCGGCGTAGGCATCGCTGCACATCAGGGCCGTCGCGGGGCCGGGCTTGCGGCTTTCTATCCCAGCCATGGCGTTAAACAGGTGGGTGGCGCCTGTTACGCCCCCTGCGGAGCAGATGCGGCATATGGCCTGCTCGGTTTCTTCATACCCGGCAAGGGTGTGCCCAAGGCTGACCCGCACACCAGCCTGCGCAAAAAGCTGCATGGCTTCCTGCGCATGGGGGAGTTCAGGGGCAAGGGTTACAACGCGCACGCAGTCAAACGCCAGAACTTCCGCCACGCGTTCGGGGGTTGGCGCCAAGGCATGGGGAGGCTGCGCACCCAGCTTGTGCGGGCTTACAAACGGGCCTTCCAAGTGTGCACCATGTATGTTTGGGCCGTCTGGCATGGTGGTGCCGCAAACTTCGGCAATGGCGGCAAGTGCGCCAAGCACGTCTGCCCAAGGGCTAGTAATGGTGGTGGGCAGTATGGTGGTGGTGCCATGGCGGGCATGGAAGCGGGCAAGTGTGTGAATGGCCTGTACGCCGTCCATGGTATCCGCTCCATTGCCGCCATGCACATGGCCATCAATAAAGCCGGGTAAAATATAACGGTCGGGAATGGCGGCGTTATCTGGCGTTACGGCCTGTATCTGCTCCGCAAAGGTTACATGGCCTGGAACAATGCGTTCGGGCAGAACAAGATGCCCTCTGAGTTCGGTCATGCTTCAGATTTCCTTCACCATAGGCGGGGTTTTGCGTAAATCCCTGTTCATGAAGTGGAGCGCGTACAGGGTGATGAGAGCGTAGGATAAAAGGGCGAGGCATGTGAATGCTGCCTGAAAACCCATGACGGGTTTTAAAAGAACAAAAAGCTGGGGCACAACCCCACCCCCGCAATATGCCATGACCAGAAAAGCCGAAACCTGCGCCGTATGTTGACCGGAACCTTTAAGGGCCAATGGAAACAGGGATGGAAATATCATGGAGTTTGCAAAACCTAGCAGGGTAACGCAGGCAACGGACATGTAGCCGTGCGTAACCCATGCTCCCACGCTGAGCAGCCCCCCACACAGGCAGGAGAGGGGAAGATAGCGTTCCTGTGTGATCAGGCGGGGGGACAGGACAAGCCCCGCCACATACCCGCAGAGCATGAAAAAAAGAGTAAGGGATGTAAAAAACTTTGTCTGATCAAGGGATATGCCAAAACCCTGAGCATAGGTTCCCACGGCATCACCGGAAAGTACTTCTACTCCTACATAAAAAAACATCGCCCCGGCACCCAGCGGGGTTCGGGTATTGAGGGAGGAGAGAAGTATTTTTATAAAACTTGTTTTTGAAGAACTATTTTTGCAAATATCTGTACGAATTTCCGGTAGGGATGACCGCAAAACCCACAGGGCAGTCAGGGCCAGAAAAAACGCCATGCCCATATAGGGCCAGTAAACACTATTCAGAAAATCCTGTTGTACAGACAGGCGTTGAACCGGGTCGGTCAGGGCGGGCAGGGTCGCGGATATGTCGGCCATGTGACGCATGGCCAGTGTGGCCAGCGCAACGGGGGCCACAATGCCCCCCAGTTTGTTGCAGATACCCATAATGGCAATACGCTGTGCACTGCGGTTTTCAGGGCCGAGAAAGCTGACATATGGGTTAATGGCCACCTGCAGCAGGGCCAGCCCCATGCCCAGTACCAAAAAGCCCCCCAGCGCACCGGGGTAGGAGCGCGCATGCAGGCACTGGCCAGTCAGCCCCATGCCGCCCGCCATGACCAGCAGGGCATAAACCAGCCCGTTTTTAAAACCGGTGCGTGTGACACTCAGGCTCGCGGGGATGGAAAAGACAAAATAGGAAAAGTAAAAAACAAGCGGCACCATAAATGCTGCCAGATCATTCAGGGTAAAGGCGACCCGCACAAAAGAGATCAGCGGGCCATTCAGCCATGTGACAAACCCGATGATGAAAAACAGCGCCGCGCTAAGCACCAGTGGCCGCCACCCATAAGGCCCAGCCGGGCAGGGTATGCGTGCGGCGGCTGTGGGCTGGGTGGGCGGCTGTGGCATGTCCGGCTATGGCCCGCTGTAGGGTTTTCAGGGTTTGGGGTGTGGGGCCTAGTCGGCTGCCTGTGCATCCTTGGACGGCAGGCTGTCTATTTTTTCGCAGGCCTGACGCAGCTCGGTGGAGGGGTTATGCGTCTCGCACAGTTTTTCCACATCGGCGGCGCAGGCCTCGATCGAATTTTCAAAGTCGGATTCAAGCACGTCCTCGGCAACCGTCAGGTCCTGGTTGCGGGTGTTTTCTTCATCCTTTTGCAAAAGATCCTGCGTTTTGTGCAGTTCCTTGAGCGATTCAATACAGGCAGGCCCCGCCGCGTCGGGCTTGAGGTGCAGAACCGCAAGTTCCTTTTGCAACTGGACGTTGTTGACGTTGTTGCGCGGGGCTGTCTCATCATCGGCCATGGCAAGGGAGCCTGCGCTCAGGCCACCGGCCAGAAGAACGGATGCCATAGCGGCATGATACAAACGAAAACCGGACACGAGCACAATTCTCCTGAGTCTGCGACACTGCGCACCAATTACCCTGTTTTCTAGCCTGTCTGTGTCGGATAGGTAAAGAAACAACCCGGAAAAGCTGCCAGCAGGCTTGGCATGGACTTGGATTTGGTGCTAGGTGTGACCTCGGAAAGTCGGCGGTGGACGGACACCTTGCTAAACCGGTCAGGTCCGGAAGGAAGCAGCCATGGTGAGTTTCGTCCGGGTCATTGTTCGGCTTTCCACCCTAATTTTCCGCCCTTGTGGATCAGACCATTCTGCGCCGGTCAAACCGCGCATGCAGGGCGTGACCTTACACAGTCTGCGGGCATGGCATGAGTGATACGACTGACGAGCAGTTCCCTCACGATGAGGGGCTTCCCAGTCCGGAACCGGAAGGCCCCGGCCTGTTTGGTGATGCCGATCCGGCTCCCGCCCCCTCCGCGCCTCCCCCGCCAGCGCCCGATGCCGCAGCCCCTCCCTACAGGGTGCTTGCCCGCAAATACCGTCCCACAACATTTGATGACCTGATCGGCCAGGAGGCCATGGTCCGCACCCTGCGCAATGCGTTTGCGCTGGGGCGTGTGGCCCATGCCTTTATGCTGACCGGGGTGCGCGGGGTGGGCAAAACCACGACCGCACGCATTATTGCCCGTGCCCTTAACTGCACCGGGCCGGATGGCAACGGTGGCCCCACGGCTGACCCGTGTGGTGTATGCCCCAACTGCGTGGCCATTCTGGCTGACCGCCACCCCGACGTACTGGAAATGGACGCCGCCTCCCGCACAGGGGTGGATGATGTGCGCGAGATCATAGAGGCCACGCGCTTCCGCCCCATGCAGGGGCGTATGAAGGTCTTTATCATCGACGAAGTGCATATGCTCTCGCGCAATGCCTTTAACGCCCTGCTCAAAACGCTGGAAGAGCCGCCTGCGCAGGTAACGTTCATTTTTGCCACGACCGAACTGCGCAAGGTGCCGGTCACGGTTCTGTCGCGCTGCCAGCGGTTTGACCTGCGGCGCGTGCCACAGGCCGAACTGGCCGGTCTGTTCGCCCGGATTGCACAAAAGGAACACGTTGCCCTCTCCGATGATGCACAGGCCCTGATCGCCCGTGCGGCAGACGGCTCGGTGCGGGATGGCCTCTCCCTGCTGGATCAGGCCATTGCCCAGGGCAGTGGTGTGACGGATGAAGGCGGGGTTATTGGCGCAGGCATTGTGAGCGACATGCTGGGGCTGGCGGACCGCGAGGTAGTGTTCGACCTGCTCGACGCGGTGCTGACCGGCAAGCCCGACAAAGCCCTTGCCCTGCTGGATGCAGCCTATGCCCGTGGGGCTGACCCCGGCCTTGTGCTGGGGGATATGCTGGAGCTTGTGCATATTGTTTCCCGCCTGCGGGCTGTGCCCGGTCTGGGGGACTCGGCAGATATGCCAGAGGCCGAGCGGGTGCGGGGCACACATATGGCCAGCGCCTTTACCGTGCCCGTGCTCATGCGGGCATGGCAGATGCTGGTCAAGGGTGTGCGGGAGGTGGAAAGTGCACCAGACCGCCGCGCTGCAGCAGATATGGTGTTGATCCGCCTGTGTTACGTGGCCGATCTGCCCTCGCCCGAGGATCTGGTCAAACGCCTGAGCGCTACGCAGGACGATGCCGGGCGTGGCGGAGCATCTGCCCCCCTTTCCGCGCCACAGGTCAGTGGCCCGTCCGGGCTGGCTGGTGCGCCTGTGGGGAGTGCTGGCCCGAACGGGACCGGCGCTTTTGTGGCTCCACAGGGTGATGCAGCAGGTGGGCATGAGCCGCCGCGCCTGCGCATGGTCAGCTCCGGCGGTATGGCCGTGGCCGCGCCCGTACAGGCAGCAGCCCCTGTTGTGCAGCCCGTGGCCCCGGTTGAGCCGGCCCCTCCGCCGGTCCCGCGGACATGGCGGGAGGCCGTGGCGTTGGTCAGGGAGCAGCGCGAGGCAATTCTGCACGGGCAGTTACGGCATGCCGCGCATCTGATTTCTTTTGCTCCCGGGCGGATTGTCCTGCGGTTTGAGCGCGGGGTGCCGAGCGATATTGTGCCGCAGCTCCGCCGCGTGCTGGACCGCGCAACGGGCATAAGCTGGCAGATTGAAGCCGGGCAGGAGGATGGTGAGCCCACGCTGGACGCGCAGGGCGCGGAGGTTATCCAGTTCCGCCGGCGCGAGGCAGAGGCGCACCCGCTGGTCCGGGCTATTCTGAACGCTTTTCCCGATGCGCAGCTGGGTGAGGTGAATGACCACGGGCTGGATGATTACGGCCTCCCCCCGGAGGAGCCGCCCGAACTGCTGTTTGCTCCTCTGGATGCGCAGCCGTTGGATGAAGACGACCGACCATACGACCCCGGAGCCTCGCAGGACTGAAGTGAGCGGGCCGGGCTGGCAAAACAGCACGTTCTGGGCCAGATAGGGAACAGGTGATGCGCCGCAGGGGTGCGCCATAGCCGCACCACGCGGCAGACAGACAAGCTAAGGGGATGACCATGAAGAACCTTGCCTCACTGATGAAGCAGGCTACGCAGATGCAGTCCAAGATGGAAGCCATGCAGAGCACACTGGAAGCCATGAACATTGATGGTTCGGCCGGTGCAGGCATGGTCAGCGTTGTGCTGAGCGGCAAGGGGGACATGCGCTCCATTAAAATCGACCCCAAGCTGGCCGACCCGACCGAAATGGAAATGTTGCAGGATCTGATTGTTGCGGCCTGTGCGGATGCCCGCAAGAAGCTGGACGAAAAAGCAGCCGAGGAAATGCAGAAGGTCACCGGTGGGCTTAACCTGCCCGCAGGCATGAAACTGCCGTTCTGAACCGCAGATACAACCGACCTTGAGTGCGGGGGAAAGCAGGCGGGTATGGGTGGTCAGGAAATAGAGCAGCTTATTCGCCTGCTGGGGCGCCTGCCGGGTTTTGGCCCGCGCTCGGCCCGGCGTGTGGCGCTGTACCTGCTCCGCGAGCCCCATACACGGCTGGCCCCGCTGGCCCGCGCCATGGAACGGGCGGGGGAGGCCATTCGCACCTGCTCTTCCTGCGGGAATCTGGATACATCGGACCCGTGCCACATCTGCACCGACCCGCTGCGTGACAGGGGGCTGGTGTGTGTGGTGGAAACGGTGGGAGACCTGTGGGCACTTGAGCGTGCGGGGGTCCATAGGGGTGTTTATCAGGTTCTGGGGGGTACTCTGTCCCCTCTGGCTGGGGTTGGGCCGGAAGACCTTAACGTATCCGCCCTGATGACCCGCCTGCATGAAGGCACCGTACGCGAGGTGATTCTGGCTCTGGGCGCCACGGTGGAAGGAGCCACCACCATGCACTGGCTGATGGATCAGCTGGAAGCATATGAGGGGCTGACCATCAGCCGTGTGGCGCAGGGCGTACCCATGGGGGGCGCTCTGGATGTGCTGGACGATGGCACTCTGGCCGCGGCTCTGGGTGCTCGTCGCCCTGCCTGACAGAGTGGCGCCAACCATTAAGGGAAGAAGCATACCCGTGGACATGCAGCCGATCAGCCCGGCCATACCACGCCGCGCTCTGGTAACCGGGGGTAGCGAGCGGTTTGGTCAGGCCATTGTGCTTGGTCTTGCGCAGGCTGGGTTTGATGTGGCCATCCATGACCGCACCAACAGGGCCGGGGCGGAGGGCATATTGCATGCCGTGCGCGCGCTAGGCCGCACCGGCTGTGTGCTACAGGCCGACTTCATGCGGGAAGAGCAGGTGCAGGCCCTGTATGGGCAGGCTGCGCAGGCTCTTGGCGGCCCTTTGGGTGTGCTGGTCAACAATACCTCCACCTGTGAGCAGGATGAATGGGACAGTGCCTCACTGGAAAGCTGGATGCTGCACATGAAGCCCAACCTGCGTGCGCCTTTTGTGCTGATTCAGGCTTTTGCCAAGGGGTTGCCCCAAGGGGCACAGGGCATGGTGCTGAATATGCTGGATGAGCATGTGTGGCCGCTATCGCCGCACTTTGTCAGCCATACCGTATCCAAAACCGCGCTGTGGACACTCACACAGACCATGGCGCAGGCCCTTGCCCCCAAAGGGATCAGGGTTAACGCCTTGGGTTCTGCTCCCGGTCCTGCCCTGCCCTGCTCCGGGCCGATGCAGGAACAGCCAGCACGGCAATGCGCGTCTGTGCCCCCTGCCCAGGACGCTTTGCCTGATCAGGCTGCGCGGGCAACCCTTGCCCTTTTGGCCCAGCCCTTTGTGACCGGGCAGATGCTGACCCTGAACAGCGGGCAACACCTGCAATGGTCCCCGGCCCTGTTGGCCGGACATGCCGTGGAAGAATAAAAGAATGGCCGTTTTTGCTCCGTGGGCCGACCAGCCGCCGCTGCGTTGCCTGTTTTTGAAGAACATGGTGCTCGATGCCCATATTGGCGTGTTCCCGCATGAGCAGGGTGTAACCCAGCGTATTCGGGTGTCGGTCCATTATGGGGTGGATGACCGCACGGATCTGGAGGTCGGGCCGGATGACCTGAGCCGCACGGTCTCGTACGAGCGGGTGGTCCAGCTTGTGCACCGTATTGTGCGTGAAGGGCATGTGCGGCTGGTGGAAACACTGGCCGAACGCATAGCCTCCGGCGTGCTGAGCGATGACCGCGTGCGTGTTGTGCGTGTGCGCATAGAAAAACTGGATGTGTTTGCAGAAATAGAAGGTGTTGGCGTGGAAATAGAACGCCGCCCTGCAAGCTGATTTCTGGCCCCGGCCTGCCAGCCGGGGCTGGCGGCATAAAAAAAAGCCCGCTGTATGCCAGCGGGCTTTTTTTGGTCTGATACAAAGATGTTCAGAACCCCCTGAGGGGTCAGGATTCGTGGTCTTCCGAATCCGTGTTGACATCGATGTCTGAGCTGATGTCGTCGTCATCATCATCCAGATCAGCGGTGTCTTCCATCACATCATCGTCGTCCGTATCGTCATCGGTGTCGATATCGATATCTTCATCGGCCTTCTTGATGGGGGCAGCACTCGCTGGAACGGGGGACAGGCTGTCAGAGTTGCGGCGCAGGCGCGGCACCAGAGCAGGCTGTTCCGTTCCGCATTTGGGGCAAATGGCGGGTGCGCGGTTCAGGTCATAAAAACGGGCACCACAGGACACGCAGACGCGTTTGGTGCCGAGATCGGGCTGGGACATCTTGCTACCTGTCAATCCTGAGCAGATATTGGGGCCAACGCCCCGGAACACGAACGAACCCCGAACAGCACCGGAGTGCTGGGACAGGACTCGAACCAGACTGTTAAGGCGATGCCCAATGCCACTGTGTTTCGGGTCGTGTCAAACCCGGAGTTTGCAAAAGGTGGTATTTTCTGCATCCCCACCCCTCTTTTTCTGCCCCTGCCCGGATTGACTTGCAGGCCGTCCCGCCGGAATGAAAAGAGCATGACACACGCATCCTCCCCCTCCGCCCGTCCGCTGCGGGTTACGCGCGCGCAGGCCCCTCTTTCCGGTTCCATCCGTGTGCCGGGTGATAAATCCATCAGCCATCGCGCCCTTATGTTTGCCTCCCTCGCACGGGGGGAAACCCATATTACCGGGCTTTTGGAAGGGGAGGACGTTCTGCGCACTGCGGCGGCCATGCGCGCGCTGGGTGCACAGGTAGCGCAGCACGCACCGGGGGACTGGCGCGTGAGTGGTCTGGGCATTGGCAAGCTGCGTGAGCCTGAGGATGTGCTGGATATGGGCAATTCCGGTACGGCGGCCCGTCTTTTGTCCGGTATTCTGGCCAGCCACGGCATGGTGTCGGTCATGACGGGGGACGCCAGCCTGCGCCGTAGGCCCATGAAGCGCGTTATGGACCCGCTGGCAGGTACGGGGGCCACCTTTATGGCGCGTGAGGGCGGACGCCTGCCCATGGCCATTCATGGTCTGGCGGACCCCAAGCCGCTGGATTACCGCCTGCCCGTGGCCTCTGCGCAGGTCAAATCCGCCGTGCTGCTGGCCGGGCTGAACGCACAGGGGCAGACACGGGTGGAAGAACCCGTAGCCACCCGGGACCATACCGAAAACATGCTCCGCCACTTTGGCGCGCACGTTAAGGTGGAGGAAACCCCACAGGGTGGCCGGGTTATTCTGTTGCAGGGCCGCCCGGACCTTGTTGCGCGCGATGTGGTGGTGCCGGGGGACCCGTCCTCCGCCGCCTTCCCTATTGTTGCGGCCCTGCTGGTGCCGGGGGCGGATATTACAATTTCCACCGTGGGGCTGAACCCCCTGCGCACCGGCCTGTTCATTACCTTGCAGGAAATGGGCGCACAGCTTGAGGTCACCAATATCCGCACCGAAGGGGGCGAGCTGGTGGGGGATTTGCATGTGCGTGCATCCAGCCTCAAAGGCGTGACCGTACCTGCCGACCGTGCTCCGTCCATGATTGATGAATACCCCATTCTGGCTGTGGCGGCGGCGCATGCTTCTGGCGTATCGCGCTTTTGCGGGGTGGAAGAACTGCGCGTGAAGGAAAGCGACCGTCTGGCCGCAACCGTGGCGCTGCTGGAAAACAATGGCGTTAAAACCGCAGTGGAGGGGGATGATCTGGTTGTGTACGGCACCGGCAACGCCATTCCCGGCGGTGGCGTGGTGCAGACCCATATGGACCACCGTCTGGCCATGAGCGCATCCGTGCTGGGGCTGGTGGCCCAGAACCCGGTGGAAATAGATGATACCGCGTTCATAGACACCAGCTTCCCCGGCTATTTGCAGCTCATGAACAGCCTTGGCGCGGGGTTTGCACTATGACGCGCGGCGGACCCGTTATTGCCGTGGATGGTCCCGCGGCGGCCGGCAAGGGCACTCTGGCCCGCAAGCTGGCCGAAGCACTGGGCCTGCCGTATCTGGATACAGGGTTGCTCTACCGTGCAGTCGGGCGGCTGGCCCTTGATGCCGGGCAGGACCCCGCACAACCTGCCGAACGGTTTGCTCAGGCCCTGACGCCAGAGGACATGCAGCGCAAGGACCTGCGCCTGCCAGATGCGGCTCTGGCAGCCAGCAAGGTGGCGGCCCAGCCTGCGGTGCGTGCCGCTCTGGTGGAAACCCAGCGCCGGTTTGCCGCCCGGCAGGGGGCCGTGCTGGACGGGCGGGATATTGGCACGGCCATTTTCCCCGATGCGGATGTCAAACTGTTCATTACCGCATCCCCCGCCACCCGCACGCTCAGGCGCTTTTTGCAAAGTGGGGGGGACCCGGCCGCCCCAGATGCGCAAACGCAGCTTCAGGCCATGGAAGACGCCCTGCGCGCGCGTGACGAAGCTGATGCAAGCCGGGATTCCGCACCCATGCGGGTTGCGGATGACGCATACGTGATTGAGACGGACACGCTGGATGCACAGGCCGTTCTGGCCGAAGCCTTGCGGTTTACGCGGGAACGACTCGTGGCTGCACGGGGCTGAGTGCGGACCCCCGTACAGGGGGCGCAAGCCGTGGTTGCGCATTTTTTGCCCCCCATTTGCGTGATGGATGGCGCTTTAAGTTGACAAACCGGGGTCAGGTGTTCTCTGTGCAAACAGAAATCCGCCCCGATGGCGGGTTTTTCTGGATAACAGTCTGGCCTGACCCAAAAAGCGGGGGGTATTGCTACCCATCCGTTCCGTCGGGCAAGTCGTGCCGCAGTTTGCGGTGCGCAGGAACAGCCTGCACGCATGTTGCTGGCGGGCTCAGGATTTACGGTACCACATGGCTTCAGCCACCACCCAGACCACGGATCACTTCCGTGGCGAAGATTTTGCCGCCCTTCTTGATGAGACCCTTGGCCGCGATTCCGGCTTTGACGGGTCCGTTGTTCGCGGTCGCGTTGTTCGTCTGACCGACGACTACGCCATTGTTGACGTCGGCCTGAAGAGCGAAGGCCGCGTTTCCCTGCGTGAATTCGCACCTCCGGGCGTCAAGCCTGAAGTGCAGCCGGGCGATGTGATCGAACTGTACGTCGAGCGTTACGAAGACCGCGACGGCAGCATCGTTCTCTCCCGCGAAAAAGCACGCCGTGAAGAAGCCTGGACCAGCCTCGAAAAAGCTTTCGAAGCCAACCAGCGCGTTAACGGCACCATCTATGGCCGCGTTAAAGGTGGCTTTACGGTTGATCTGGGCGGCGCCATGGCGTTCCTTCCCGGCAGCCAGGTGGACATCCGCCCCGTGCGTGACGTCGGCCCGCTGATGGGTGTGCCCCAGCCGTTCCAGATTCTGAAGATGGACCGTGCACGTGGCAACATCGTTGTCTCCCGTCGTGCCGTTCTGGAAGAAACGCGTGCTGAACAGCGCAGCGAACTGATCCAGGGCCTGACCGAAGGCATGATCCTTGATGGCGTGGTCAAGAACATCACCGATTACGGTGCGTTCGTTGATCTGGGCGGCGTTGACGGCCTGCTGCATGTGACCGACATCGCATGGAAGCGCATCAACCACCCCTCCGAAGCACTGCAGATCGGCCAGCCGGTACGCGTGCAGGTGATCCGCTTCAACCCCGAAACGCAGCGCATCTCCCTTGGCATGAAGCAGCTTGAAGCTGATCCGTGGGAAAATGTGGCACTTAAGTACCCGCCGGGCGCTCGCTTTACGGGCCGCGTGACCAACATTACCGATTACGGCGCATTCGTTGAGCTGGAACCCGGTGTTGAAGGTCTGGTGCACGTTTCCGAAATGTCCTGGACGAAAAAGAACGTCCACCCCGGCAAAATCGTTGCGACCTCTCAGGAAGTGGACGTGATGGTTCTGGATGTGGACAGCTCCAAGCGCCGCATCTCCCTGGGTCTGAAGCAGGTTCAGCGCAATCCTTGGGAACAGTTCGCCGAAGAACACAAGGTTGGCTCCACCGTGGAAGGCGAAATCCGCAACATTACGGAATTCGGCCTGTTCATCGGCCTGTCCGCAGACATCGACGGCATGGTTCACATGTCCGATCTGTCCTGGGACGAAGCTGGCGAAGAAGCCATGAAGAACTACGAAAAGGGCCAGGTTGTAAAAGCCAAGGTTCTGGACGTGGACGTGGAAAAAGAACGTATCTCCCTGGGCATCAAGCAGCTTCAGGAAGATCCGGCAGCCGATGCGCTGGCCAGCATCCAGAAGGGCACGATCGTTACCTGCATCGTGACCGCTGTGCAGACCAACGGCATTGAAGTGAAGGTTGACGACGTTCTGAGCGGCTTCATCCGTCGTGCGGAACTGGCTCGTGACAAAGCCGAACAGCGCCCCGAACGCTTCGCCGTTGGCGAACGTGTGGACGCCAAGGTTGTGTCCGTTGACCGTGCATCCCGCAAAGTTGCCCTGACCATCAAGGGCCGCGAAGTGGAAGAAGACAAGCAGGCTATCAACGAATACGGCTCCGCAGATAGCGGTGCATCGCTTGGTGATATTCTGGGTGCAGCGATCCGTCGCCGTAACACCGAAGACTGAGCATAAAAAAACCGGGGTGGTTTGCGCCATCCCGGTTTGGCAAAATCATTTGCCATGCAAAAAAATAGCGCCCCACAAGGGCGTTATTTTTTTATGGACTATGCCTTAGTCC
Organism: Acetobacter fabarum; assembly: GCF_011516925.1. Taxonomy (GTDB): domain Bacteria; phylum Pseudomonadota; class Alphaproteobacteria; order Acetobacterales; family Acetobacteraceae; genus Acetobacter; species Acetobacter fabarum. The sequence continues at coordinate 7,348 of NZ_WOTG01000005.1, read as the reverse complement.
AGACAGGCCTTGCGGAAGGCCGCAAATGCGCGGGCACGGTGGCTGATGGCGTTTTTCTGCTCATCCGTCATTTCCGCAAAGCTGCGGGTCTGGTTTTCGGGTTCAAAAATCGGGTCATATCCGTGGCCGTTGGCGCCACGTGGGGGCCAGACAATCTGCCCGTCAATCCGCCCTTCAAAGCTGAATGTGCGCCCATCGGGGAAGGCAAGGCAGAGCACGCAGATAAACCACGCATTGCGTTCGTCCTGCCCGATGCCTTCCTCAATCCGGGCCATGGCGGCGTTAAAGTCCTTGTCCGGGCCAGCCCAGCGGGCGGAGTAAATACCCGGCGCACCCCCCAGAGCACTCACGCACAGGCCCGAATCATCGGCCAGTGCTGGCAGGTTGGCGGCACGGGCGGCTGCCAGCGCCTTGATGGCGGCATTACCGGCAAAGGTTGTGGCGGTTTCCTCCGGTTCGGGCAGGTTCAATTCCCCGGCGGAGAGTACGGTAATGCCAAACTCCGCCATAAGGGCGGAAAATTCGGCCAGCTTGCCTGCGTTATGCGTGGCAAGCACCAGCCTGTCGCCGGATTTAAGGGTGGGGTTGGTCATGTTCAGGGCTGCTCTGCTGTGTTGACGGCAGTCAACTGGGCTTCAAACAGTTCGCCTGCACCTTTGCGGGCAAGGGCGAACAGGGAGTTAAAGGCATCCTCGCTAAAGGGGGCATGTTCGGCCGAGGCCTGAATTTCCACAATACGGTTATCAGCGCTGAGCACAAAGTTGGTGTCGGCCAGTGCGGCGCTGTCTTCCGTGTAGTCAAGGTCCAGCACGGCGCCGGCACTGGTCAGCCCGCAGGATACGGCAGCGACCTGCCCGGTTAGTGGCATGCGTTGCAGCACGCGGTTGGCGACCAGCTTGCCAAGGGCCAGACGGAGGGCCACCCACGCGCCGGTAATGGAGGCACAGCGCGTGCCGCCATCGGCGTTCAGCACATCGCAATCCAGTGTAATGCAGAGTTCGCCAAGGGCCTTAAGGTCCGTAACCGCGCGCAGGGAGCGGCCGATCAGGCGCTGGATTTCCTGCGTGCGGCCTGACTGCTTGCCCCGTGCGGCCTCACGGTTGCCGCGGGCATGGGTGGCGCGGGGCAACATGCCATATTCCGCCGTAACCCACCCGCTACCCTTGCCGCGTAGGAAAGGGGGAACACGGTTTTCCACACTGGCGGTGCACAGGACCTCTGTGCCACCAATGCGGATAAGGGCAGAGCCTTCCGCATGGCGGGAAAAGCCGGTTTCTATAATAATCGGGCGCATCTGCCCGGCCTGTCGGCCTGATGGACGCATGCTGCTGCTCCTGCAAAACAATAACAAAGGGTTGCGCCTGCACATAAAATGCTTTTGGCAGGAGTAAAACCGGCAATAAGCCGTTATAATCGCTTATCAGACCGCCCAAAGGAGCCTGAGAGCCATGAAGCGTGGCCTGTTGCCCGCCCAAGCAATGCTACCTCCCGAACTGGATGGACGCTCCGCCAACATCCTGCGCGAGATTGTGGAAGAATACATGGCCAGTGGCGAACCCGTGGGGTCGCGCACTCTTTCACGCCGGTTGGGGCAGCCGCTTTCCCCCGCAACAATCCGCAATGTCATGGTCTCCCTGACCGAGGCGGGTCTGCTGTTTTCCCCGCATACATCGGCAGGCCGCCTGCCAACGGAAAAAGGGCTGCGTCTGTTTGTGGATGGGCTGCTCCAGTTTGGTGCGCTCTCCGAAGATGAGCAGAAGGTCATCGGCCATTCGCTGGAAGCGCACGGACGCTCCTTGCAGGATACGTTGACCGAGGCATCCTCCCTGCTCGCAGGCATGTCCGATGCGGCGGGGCTGGTTGTGGCCCCCAAGGGTGAGGGCGGGATCAAGCACATAGAGTTCGTGGCGCTGGGTGGTAACCGTGCCCTTGTGGTGCTGGTGGGGGCGGATGGACATGTGGAAAACCGGGTGATCGAAATCCCGGCCGGGACTCCTCCCTCTGCGCTGGTGGAGGCTGCCAATTACCTGAACGCGCGCGCCATGGGGGCATCCCTGCCCGACCTGCGCCACCGCGTAGGGGCGGAAATGAGCGAAAACCGCACGGTGCTGAACAGCCTGACCGCCGAGGTGGTGGAGAGTGGTCTGGCGATCTGGAACACCGAGCGGGGGGAAAGTGGCGGCACGCTGATCGTGCGTGGCCAGTCCCGCCTGCTGGCCGATGTGGACGGGCAGGAGCGTCTTGTTGCCATCCAGACCCTGTTTGACCGGCTGGAAGCGCAGGAGACAATGCTGCGTCTGCTGGAACTGGTTGAAAGTTCGGAAGGGGTGCGCATCTTTATTGGCGCGGAAAGTGGCCTGTTTGGTACCACTGGCATGTCCGTTGTCATGGCTCCGGCCAGAAACGAGGCCAACAGGATTGTCGGGGCCATAGGCGTTATTGGCCCAACGCGCATAAATTACGGGCGTGTTGTGCCCGTGGTGGACTATACAGCGCGCATATTGGGTGAACTGCTGGGTCAGGCGTAAAAGCCGGGTCTGTCAGGGTTTGGAGCACAGGTCGGAATTCCGCCACGATTGTAAAGAGAATGGCAATGGCGAGGAGACGACAGAATATGGGAATGATAAAGGACCGGTATGACACGCACTCCACCTTCTGGTGATCCGGATTCTTCCCCCCCCCATGACCGGGATACAACACGGTCCTTTTTGTTAGGCAGGCCGCGCTTTCGCCAATGGCGTATGCTGCTGGGCACGGCTGCGGCCGTGCTGCTGGTGGGCAGTGCTGGCGGGGCCGTGGTGGTGTGGTCGCAATACCAGAGTATTGTGGCCGACCTGCCAACAGTGGATGGCCTGCGCTCCTATCAGCCGCCGGTCATGAGCCGCCTGTACGCATCGGATGACCAGCTGGTCGCCGAACTGGCGGACGAGCGGCGGGTGTTCGTGCCCTCCAACGCCATTCCCGACCGGGTGAAAAGTGCGTTTATCGCGGCGGAAGACCAGAAGTTCTGGACCCATAAGGGTGTGGACCCCGCCGCGATTATCCGCGCGGGCCTGACCGACCTGACACGTGGACGCGGGCGCAGGCCCATTGGTGCGTCCACCATTACGCAGCAGGTTGCCCGCGTCATGCTGCTAGGGAGCAATGCTGTCTCGTTCAAGCGCAAGGCCAAGGAAGCGTTTCTGGCCATGCGTATCGAGCAGGTTCTGCCCAAAGAAAAAATCCTCGAGATTTACCTGAACGAAATTTATCTGGGTAACGGTGCCTATGGCATTGGTGCCGCTGCCCAGACGTATTTTAACAAACCTCTGGACCAGCTGGATAACGCGGAGGTCGCGTTTCTGGCGGCGCTGCCCAAGTCGCCCACCAATTACAACCCTGCCCGCTTCCCCGATGCAGCGCGGGGCCGCCGCAACTGGGTGCTGGAGCGCATGGCCGATATTGGCGCCATTACGCAGGCCGAGGCCCGTATGGCCGAGGCGGAGCCGCTTGTCAGCATCAGCTATTCCCGCCCCGGCCCCGCTCCCGGCTCCGAATGGTTTGCCGAGGAAGTCCGGCGTGAACTGCTGGAAAAATATGGTCAGGATGTCACCATGCAGGGGGGGCTGGATGTGCATACCAGTCTGGACCTGCCTCTCCAGCGTGCGGCCCAGACCATTTTGCAGCAGGGGCTTATGGCGTATGACCGCCAGCACCGTGGCTGGCACGGCCCTGTTACGCACCTGAATACCCCTGTGCCGCTCACGCAGGACGAGTGGGTGCGCGCCCTGCGCACGGTCAGTGCTCCGGCCGGTATGCTGGACCAGTGGCGTCTGGCCATTGTGCTGGATGGCAACAAGGGGCAGGTCGGCTGGCTGGAAGGCAGCGTGGTCCGCCGCAATGTTGCGCAGGGGGGTGAACCCCATACAGGGCAGATCCAGCCCAAGGATATGGCATGGGTCCGCCGGGCCCGCCCCCTCCGCACGGGTGACATTGTGATGGTCGAACCCCAGAGCGGGCAGTCCGGTGTTGCGCTGATGCAGATACCGGTTGTGGAAGGTGCTATTGTCACCATGAACGCCCGCACGGGGCGTGTTCTTGCTCTGGTGGGGGGGTGGTCTTTTCAGGCCTCGCAGTTTGACCGGGCCACGCAGGCGCTGCGCCAGCCGGGCTCCTCCTTCAAGCCATTTGTCTATCTACAGGCCATGGAGCAGGGTATATCGCCCTCTCAGGAGTTTGATGACTCCCCCGTGTCCTACGGCACATGGCACCCCAATAACTACGAAAAAGACTTCTGGGGCCCCACGTCCCTGCATGACGCGCTGCGTGAATCGCGCAACCTTGTGACCATTCGCCTTGCCGCCCATCTGGGCATGAACACGGTTGCGGATACGGCCATCAAGCTCGGGCTGGTGGATAGCATGCCCCACGTGCTGCCTGCAGCGCTGGGTGCTGTGGAAACCACGGTGCTCAAGGAGGCCGGAGCCTACGCCGCCCTTGCCGCCGGAGGGCGCAGGATTACTCCGACCCTGATTGATGATGTGCAGGACCGTGATGGGCATGTCATCTGGCGGCCTGCAAGCGGGTTGTCTCTGGTTGCGGCGTCTTCCCTGCCTGCCGGGGGGGCTGGCGCAGCCAATGGGGTGGACGCCATACACCCGGATGCACCGCAGGCAAATGCTGGTGGTGCGGGCTCAGGCCAGCCTTCCCCCCAGCCGTCGGTTGTGGTGCTCACGCCGCAGGACCTCCCCGCTTTGCGTGATGACAGGCCCGTGGCGGCATCCGAGCAGAGTGCCTTCCAGATCACGACCATGCTGCAGGACGTTATCCGGCGCGGTACGGGTGTGCGGGCGGGTGAGGGCATAGATACGCCCATCGCAGGCAAAACCGGCACCAGCCAGAACTTTAACGATGCCTGGTTCGCAGGTTACACGCCTGAGCTGGTGACAGTCGTATGGGTCGGGTTTGATACGCCCCAGTCCCTTGGACGGAACGAAACGGGGGGCGCCATTGCCGGCCCGTTGTGGAACAAGGTGATGAAGACGGCCCTCAAGGACCAGCCCAAGCTCGACTTTGCTGCCCCCGATGGCGTGACACTGGTCAGCTACGATACGGGCCGTGGTGTTGCGATAGATGCGTTCAAGGACGGTCAGCTCCCCGGTGTGAGTGCCAACCTGCTGAGCAACGTGGATGCTCAGGAGCTGAGTGCCGCCGATACAGGGGCCGAGAACATGCCGGATTCGGAAAGCGATATGGCGGCCAGCGTCAATGGTTCCGGCCCGTCTGGTGCGGCTGCGGCCAGCCCGGCCGAAGGCAACAGCGCACCCCCTCCCGCACCTTCTGGGGGTGACATTGGCATGGGCGGCCTTTATTGAAGGCCGCAGAGAACGGAATGGGACGATAATTCCCCCAAAGCAGATGGAGAACAGGCCCGATGTCCGCCGAGACAGAAGCCCTTAACGAACAGATCAAGCAGTCGGTCGCACTGCTGAGGAGGCATCTTTAACTGGGATGTCGCTGAAGCCCGCCTTGCGGAACTGAACAACCAGGCCGAAGACCCCGACCTGTGGAATAACCCCGAAGCCGCGCAGAAAATGATGCGCGAGCGTACGCTTCTGGCCAACCAGATCGAGGGTGTGCAGGCGTTGGAAACCAACGTGAACGACACCTCCGAGCTGATCGAAATGGCCGAAGCCGAAGGGGATGCCGATCTGGTGGCCGAGGGGCTGGCCAGCCTGCGCGCCTTGGCGGAAGAAGCCAAACGGCGTGAGATTGAAAGCCTGCTTTCTGGCGAGGCGGATAGCAATGACTGCTATCTGGAAGTCAACGCAGGGGCCGGTGGCACGGAAGCGCAGGATTGGGCCGAAATGATGCTGCGCATGTACACCCGCTGGGCAGAAGCGCATGATTACAAGGTCACGCTGATTGAAAGCTCGGAGGGTGAACAGGCCGGGCTTAAATCCGCAACCATTCTGGTTTCCGGCCCCAATGCCTATGGCTGGCTGAAGACCGAAGCAGGTGTGCACCGGCTTGTGCGCATTTCTCCTTTTGATGCAGCAGCCCGCCGCCAGACGTCCTTTGCATCGGTCTGGGTTTACCCGGTTATTGATGATTCAATTGAAATTGAAATCAATGACGCGGACCTGAAGGTGGACACTTTCCGTGCTTCCGGCGCGGGTGGTCAGCACGTGAACAAGACGGATTCCGCTATCCGTATCACCCATATTCCTACCGGGATTGTGGTTGCGTGCCAGACAGACCGCTCCCAGCACAGGAACCGCGCTACGGCCATGCAGATGCTGCGTGCACGGATGTACGAAGCCGAACTGCAACGGCGTGAGGCGGCAGCGGCTGAAGCTGAAGCCGCCAAGACCGATATTGGCTGGGGGCACCAGATACGGTCGTATGTTCTGGCCCCTTACCAGATGGTCAAGGACCTGCGCACAAGTGTTGAAACCGGCAACCCCGATGCCGTTCTGGATGGGGAGCTGGACGCATTTATGGCGGCAGCACTGGCCATGCGCGTAGGGGCAACCCGCTCGGAGGCAAGTGCCAGCGCGCAGTAGGCCGGGGCTGTTTGGTCCGGTCCGTTACGCGGGATGGTAAAAAAGGCGGGCTCCTTGCAGGGGCCCGCCTTTTTTCGTGTTTATAAAGTACTTAACTTCATAAAGTTCATATGCAAACTTTTCTCATATAACCTGCTTGACATCTGCCGTGCCAGATTGCCCAATCAACCCAATGGATAAAGGTATGTCAGCAGGCGTGCCGGTTCTGAGCCATATGGCCAGATTAAAATTCCTGAGTGTTTTTCGTGGCTGAAAGCGAAACAGAGATGTTTTGTTTGGCGGCTTGAAGAGGGAGGGCCAGAATGAGTAACCCTGAGCAGCAGCCAGGTTCGGCAAAGTATGCCTTTCGGGCAAGTGCTGCTGTTGGTGTGATTGCGTTCCTGCTTGTGCTGATCATGCATGTGCTGGGCATATGGGGACTGATCTACGGGATGGGGAATGGTGACAGCCCGCCCCCGCCGGCCAGACCGCCCATTCAGACGCGCGTTCTGCCGCCGCCACCCCCTCCGCCGCCGCCGCCGCCGCCTCCACCACCCCCGCCGGTGATGACGGTGCCTCCGCCGCCGTTCATTCCGCCGCCAAAGATCGAGGTGCCGCCGCCCCCCAAGCCACCCATGAGGCACGTGGCCCGCACACCGCCCAAGCAGCCTGTGGCTCCGCCAACCCAGACAGCAAAGGCCCCGCCTGCGGATACACCGCCCAATGATTCGCCCGATACAACGGCCGGAACATCGCCGCTGAACAATGTGCGCCCCGTCTATCCGCCAGAAATGGAGGAAGACAACATTGAAGGCCGCGTAACC
>NZ_WOTG01000004.1 GCF_011516925.1 Acetobacter fabarum | reverse complement strand
GCTATCTGGAGACGATGGAGTGGTTATCATCGACGAAGCCGCGTTGAGACGAAAATGCACTGCATCAAGCTGCTGGGCCAGCGTCTGACAGCACGCGATTTCGACCGTCAGATCACCGAAGTTCATGTCCGGATCGCCGTCCTCAATCGCTTCACAGCCCTCGGAATCCCCCTCATACCCCCTGTCGCGTCAGAAAACTCCTCAAAGATTGCAGTACGCCCAATCGCTGGAATTGTGCAACAGAGCCGTATCAATCCGCAGGCGCATGGCGGCTGTATCTTCCCCGCTAATGCTATGGACCTCCTGTAACAGCCGGTCCTCAAACGCTTCTGCGGCCAGCACTCTTGCGCGGGCGTAGCGGCTGGCCAGTGTGGGGCTTGCATGCAGGCTGGCGCGCATATGCTCCCATGTTGGCATGCCCGCCCCGGTGCTGATCTGGCGCAGGGTGTGGCCTTCCTCCGCCTGACTGAAGATATGCTCCCAGACCTCAGGCGTAATAGCCGGTTCGGGCAGTACCGTTACAGGAACTGGTGTTTTTTTGCATGCAGGCATGGGTGCTGGCCTTATTGTGGGGCGTGGTCCTGTGCGGCCAGCCTCCTTCCACCGTCTGGCTGGTACGCTCGCGCGCGATCATGGCGTGAATACGCTGCATGGCAGGCTGGGGGAGCTGCCCCACAACCGGCCCACGCACCGCCCGCTCGCGCACCACACAGCGCACGCGCACCTCTGGCGGTAGATTGGCCTGTGCACTCTCGCACCACGAAAGGGGAACATCGGCCCTGTGGCGTGTATTTTCCGCCTCGGGCACCAAAAAGCAGAGCAAGGGCAGGCCCGCACGCAGGCCAACACACACGGCATCCGTGCGGTGCAGGCGCACCACATCGGCATAGCTGACTGACTGGATCATGATTTTTCCACAAATGGGGAATACGGCCCTGTGTGCCGCGTAGCGCCCAGCCCATAAAAAAAGCCGCCCGGTGGGGCGGCTTGCTGCGGTCTGGCGCAGGAATTCCAATGTAGGTATTTACATACGCAGGCTGCGCGCACATGGCAAGTTAAAAAAACGCACATTGTGCATATTTTTTACAAATCCATGCCTTGCACCAGCTTTTTTCCCGACCGGCCTAGCCTGCCGCCACACCGGAACGCGGTTTTTTACGGTTCTGGTTTGCCCGGCGCAGGCTGTTATAAAACCCTTCAAGCTGTTCCAGCAGCATGGCGCACTGGGCAGAAACCTTGAGCCGCGCCCGCGCATCTGACAGATGCGGAAAAAGCACGCGCCCCATCTGCATGAATGACAGCTCATCCACCAGCATCAGTTTAAGCCGCACATCGGCACACAAACCAAGAGCGTGGCGCACATCGGCCAGACGGCCAGCGGCGTGTGCGCGTGTCATCTGCCAGGATACATCATCATGCCGGGTCAGGGTATTGGGCGTATGGTTTGTGGGGTATTCAATATGCCCCACATAGGCAAACACCCAGTCCCTATACCAGCGTTCCGCTGCATTGGCGGCATCCTGGGTAATATCACGCGCATTCAGCAGCGCCTGCACCGTACCCAGCACCCGCAACGGGTTACCCGGCGTTGCCGTGTCCACCGCAAAGATGGACTTTTCCATCCGCTCGGCCGTGGGCGGGCACCCTGCCTGCGCGGATAAAAGACCCGCATGGGGTGCGCCACCCTGCTTTTTGGAAACCTGCGTGTGGGATGCATTCATTTGCATAAAATCCTTGCCTGCCCTGCCTTTTCCACCTTTTTGGGGAAAACGGGCCATAAACTGTTCAATTTTTTGTAAAGTGGTGCGCAATCAGGTCCGATTTTGCATACAATCCACATTATCCACAGGGTTGTACACAGGCTGTGGCGCATGGTGCTGCTCCCATTGTGCCCAGCGCAGCTCCTGCGCCTGCGCGCGCGCCATGCGCCGGTCGGCCTCTGCCACCATCAGGCGCAACCGGCCCTGCGTGGCGCGGGCCTCGCCACACTGTGCCTCCAGCAACGCCACCAACTGTGCCGCGGATGGAAAAAACGTAAACGCCACAAGGGCACGGCGCACAGTGGCCTCGCTCCATGCCAGTGCTGGCACTGTGGCGCAGGCGGTAACCAGCGCCACACAACGCAGTTGCAGGGCCACGCCGGGCAATGGATTAACCACGCCCGCGTTCAGCATTTCGGCAAACTCCTCTACCCTGCTGGTCAGTTCCAGCACAGGTAGGGGGGACAGGGCGCGGGTATAGGCTGGCAGAAGGGCACGTGCCTCGTCCACAAGGGCAGCCGGGGGAGCAAACCCTCCGGGGCGAAACGCCTCCAGCTGGCCAGCCAGTGCGGGACTGGGTTGGGGCAGGCCCGCCGTGCCGTGGCCCTGCGCGTTCAGGCTCAACATTCCGCACCACCGGGTTTGTCATCACCCGCCATGTGGGGCGGCACCTCTGGCGTGTTACGCGCTGGCTCCCGCCCCTGTTTGCGGGCCGCGCTGCGCTGCCTCAACCGCGCGGCCTGCTCCTCCAGCGGGTGTGGCACATGCGCCTTGCTGGAACGCCCCCGCGCTAAATCCGCCTGATTATTCCCCCGCGAACGCAGTGAGCGACTCTTGCTCTCCCTCTCCCTTGCATCTGCGTGGGCTGTGCCGTGGCATGCCGAAGCCTGTGTGGGGGGAGCACTCTCCTCCGGCGCATGCCCCCAGCGGCGGGCCGCACGGGCACGCTGGGCCAGACGGGCCTTCCAGGCCTGATTGGCTTTTTGCGCAATAACGGGGTGGTACAGCCGCCCATCCGAGCAGACGACCCACCCATGCAGGGCCACCGTGCGCAGCGTAGGCCACCGCCCGCCCGCACCGGACAGATGCGCCAGAACACGGTCGTTATGCGGCAGGCTGCCCGCTGGCACCTGCTGCCATGCCTTACACCACAAGGCTACGGCGCATTTAAACCCGTCCCCCGTGCTCAGGGCGAACAGGTCGCTATCCAGCAAGCGGCATAAAGGGCAGACCCCGCAAATCGCTCTGCGGTGGGGTCATTGGGGCGGGAAAAGGCCGGGGCGGCTCTTGCACCGCATCAGGCAGGCTGGTATGTGCGTTGTTCATGCACATAATGTGCGTATTAAAAATACAAACTGCAAGCGGTTTTTACGCACTGACATGCACGACACTTTTGACCACAATGCAGGCATGAACCAGAATCGGATCACGGACAGGCTTAAAACCCTGCGCGAGCGCGCCGGTTATACGATTCGTGAGTTTGCGCGCGACCTGGGGTACGGAGAGAAGTTTTCCTCCTACCGCATGTATGAGACCTCCTACAAAAAGGATGTGCTGCCCTTACCCATGGTCAAATCCATGGTGCCATTGCTCAATGGCAGGGGGGACCCGCCCATTACCGCCAACGAGGTATGGAACCTTGCCGGTGTAAGCATGGGGGAAGCGGGCCTTGTGGCCAAAATGACCCCCCAGCCTACGCCCGCGCCAGCCCCACCCCAGCCCGATACCCTGCCCCCGGCGGGCTCCGGCCGCATTGCCATACCTGAGTATGATGTCATCACATCGGCCGGGCCGGGCTGTGTGCCGGTTCTGTGCGCCCCGCAGGACGGGTTGCGCCCGGTGGAACACTGGACCCTGCCGCGTGGCTACGTTGCGGCTTTTTCCGAAACACCAGACACGCTGGCCATTGTCCGCGTGGCGGGGGACAGCATGGAGCCGGACTACCAGTCCGGAGACAGGGTGCTGGTGGACACAACCCACCGCATTCCCTCCCCCCCCGGTGTGTATGTTCTGTGGGACGGGTTTGGCCTTGTGCTCAAACGGCTGGAACTGATCCCCGGCATGGAGGAGCCCCGGCGGGTGCGGATCATGAGCATTAACAGCGCCTATTCCACCTACGAACTCACACTGGACGAAATCAGCATTAACGGCCGTGTTGTGGGCAAATGGACCTGGAAGTAACGCCCAGCCCTCCATAAGCCCGCACTCCCCCGCACACATATGCGTGTTATGAGGTCTTGTGTTGTGCGTTTATTACGCACATACTGGCCGCGTGTTGTTGAGGGAGAACACTTTGGAACCGCACCCGCCCTGCCCCGACCACCGCCACGCGGCGCAGGTCGATGCCTATACCCACGCTGCCCGACGCGGCCTGTTCAGCACCGATACGCTGCCCAGCGCCACGGCGCAGGAGCTTGCCCGTTACGAGCAGGCCATCCTGCACCTGCGCGCAGCCAGCCACAGCCTGCAATGGCCTTTTTACACCAACACCACCTTTGCCGCCGACCAGCACCGCTACTGCGAGGAAAGCATAGGCGAGATTGTACAAACCGTGCGTGACCTGCTGGAACGCCAACAACAGCCTTTGGGGTAACGCCACACTGGCAGCCGGACCGGCATAAGGCCCCGGCCCGTAATCCCCTCTCCCCCGTTATTCCGGCCTAGTCTGGCCAGCCACCGTCGCGCTGGGCGAGCAGGCGCAGGGTTACGGCCAGCGCAACCCCCACCAGCCCTACAAGCCCCCCACCCAGCACCATACCGCACTCAAAATCCACACTCATGATGCCTGAATAGCCGCGTTGTCAGCCTGACATTTAGCAAAGAGTGCCGCAATATCCGCATCACTCGGGCCTGTGCCACTTTTGCTTTGCGCAATGGCGCTCAAAACCGTGTCATACGCTTCGGGGCCATACTTTTCCGCCAGAGAGACCACAGTCCCTACAATGCCCAGTATGGCGCTAATTTCTGCTGCGGTCATGGTTCATTCCTTCCCTTTGGTGGATACGGACACAGCCGCATCGGCCTGCGTGGCAGTGGTGGCCGTGCTTGCCGTTTTAGCCAAGGTGCATGCAGCCGGAGTGTTCCCTGCGGTAAGCCCGCTCCAGCAAGTGGAAAACGCGGCAAAATCCGCCTGCAAGGCTGCAACAGCTGTTTCGGCCAGCGTGTTCCCGGCCTGTATGGACTGCTCAAGTGCGCTCAGTTCGTCCAGCACACTCTGGCTGGCCTTGCGGGCAAGGGCTTTTTGCCCGGCACTCAGGCTTACGCCGGGCACGTGCCCTGCCATAATATAGGGCATGGGGCTGGCCAGCAGGTGGTATGCGCTGGCCGTATCATACACGGCCTGACGCAACTTGCCCTGCGCGGTTTGCGCGCACGAACACAGCAGGCACAGCACCGCAAGGCTGCCTGCTTTGACATAATTTTTCATATTTATTGTTCCTGAAAGGAAAATTTTTAAGGTGCGGTTTTCCCTGCAACCACACATTCCGTGGCCGCGGCTCTGGCCTCCGTAGCGGGTGCGCTGGCAGACGGGGTCTTAACCAGATGGGCCGCCATATAGGGCACGGCGTACTGCACCCCCAGCCCCGCTACCCGCACAATCTGGTACAGTACAACCAGCAGCCGCCCATGCACGGGCGCGGGCACAGCCGCAGTTATAGCCGCACAAGTGACCATGCCAGCACAAATAACAAGCGCCAGATTTTGTGGAAGAACAGAAAAAAACGAGGGAATAAAAGCAACAATTGCAGCCACTTTGGCCGTGTTGCGCGTAACTGACCCCATAACGGGCACATTGTGGCCTGTATCGGCCATGTTCAGAACCTCCATTTAACGGATTGGTCGTCTGCCCACTGCCCGCCAGCCCCAAGGCCACAGCCCACATGCCGCACGCGGGATTTTTCCATACCCTGAATACAAAAAAACCTGCCCCTGACAGGCAGGAACAGGTGCTCAAGGATTATAAAGTGGAAGGGGTTATAAGGGCGTCTGGCATGTCTGGCACAACACTAGAGCGTTGTCCCAAAGGACGCAGAATAGGCGACGATAAAAAACCTATGCCACACATTGCGCGCATAAACACTGTTTTTTATTCTGCCACACATCCCAGCAACAACACCCACCGCGCAAACCCAGCCATAACACGAGGGATACTCCTGCAGAACACGAGCGCACACTCTCAAGGTAGGTGACTATGTCCTCCTAAAATAGGCCGCTCCAACCAACAAATATATGGAACATCGGTTTAGAAAAGGAAAAATATCCAGTCATTTAATTTTTACTATGCAGGAAGCCCGCCAGACATATTATTTACAAAGTGCTCAAGATGGAGCGTAAGACTGCGCGGTATATCCGTATTGCAATGATCAAAAAAACCCCACGCGTGAGTTTACTATGTCCAAACTGCTAAAATGTACAAATCATGATATTCGCACCATATTTCCGCGTCTAGCCGATCTGGGTGCCTGTTCCTTCGGCGAGGATCCTGATATTTTTGGCGATACGTTGGCAGAAGTTGTTGAAAATGCACCACGAGGTCATGGCCTGCTGTTCAAACAGCAAACAGTCAACGAATTAAGGACTTTACTGGCTTGCAATGAGGCAGAACTCAACCATGCAAGCTTTGCTTTGATCGCCATAAGTCCTACTGAAGAGGTTGAAGAACCACCGAATTGGGGCAATTTTCCAACCTTGCGGGCGTTCTGGTCTGCCACCCTCCACAGTTTTGAAAATGACCCCGAGGTACAGGCGGGAAAAGAGATTAACCCAGATATGTAAAGGCGGGTCATTCGCGTGGCATTAACAGATGCATACCGACTGACTTTCAGGCATGCTGACATCACACTTGGGAACACTTCCACCGTCCTTCATCTTACGCGTCTCAGCCTGCCAGATCAGACGCCAACCAGAATCTCATCTCACATCACTGGCAGAAAAGCTTTGATGGCGACCGTAATGAAACACGACCGCATAATCTCAAGGTAGGTGGCCGCATACTACGAAAACACATCACTCTCAGCGACGAATATATTGAACGTCGGTTTAAAAAAGAAAAACTTCCAGTAATTTCATTCTTTACTACACAGGCAGCAGCCGAACGTATTATTCACAAAGTACTCAGAAATCACGCCTCCAAGATTGATACCTATCTAAAGAATACCAAAGATGGAGCGGAAATACCGCTTGACCAAAACATCTCTGAAAGAGAAACTGTTATCATTGAAAAAGCTAATCGTCAGCGTAAAACGGCACGGTATATTCGCGTTACAATTATCAAAAAAAACACAATGGGTTAGTTTACTATGGCCAAACTGCTAGAATGTACAAATAATGATATTCACGACATATTCCCGCGTATAAAAAATCTGGGTGCCAGTTCTTTCGGCGAGGATGCTGATATTTTTGGCGATACATTGGCAGAAGTCATTGAAAATGCACCGCAAGGTCATGACCTGCTGTTCAAACAGCAAACAGTCAACGAATTAAAGAATTTACTGGCTTGCAATGATGCAGAAATCGACCATGTAAGCTTTGCTTTGATCGCCATAAGTCCTACTGAAGAAGTTGAAGAACCACCTAATTGGGGCAATTTTCCTACCTTGCGGGCATTCTGGTCTGCCGTCCTCCACGTTTTTGAAAATGACCCCGAGGTGCAGGCGGGAAAAGAGATTGACCCGAGTATATAAAAGCGGGTCATCCCCCAGCATGGTTTTATAACCCTGAGTGGGTTAGCAGTCTTTAGCGCTTTTTGGGGAGAAATGGTGAGCCGGGAGGGACTCGAACCCTCGACCATTCGATTAAAAGTCGAATGCTCTACCAGCTGAGCTACCGGCTCACACATGGAACCACGCGGGCGGTCATGGACCGTGCGTGATGGGGCTGTTCCTAACCGGATTAACCCCCTGCGTCAAGCGCACAAAGGCATTTTTCCGCCTCTTTGTGCCACATCATGCCCGTTGGGGCACATACGCGGCCATAGCCTGTTAAGGCCCATACAAAAACGGCCCGCCGGGTTAGGGCGGGCCGTTTGCGTGGGATCAGGCTTCTGCCTTGTCCGCCGGAACCATTTTGGCAATCCGGTCGGGCTCGTTCACCACGCCGGACATGCCGGAGCCGCGTTTGATCTTGTCCACGTTCTCCATGCCTTCAACCACTTCACCCACAATGGTGTACTGGCCATCCAGATGGGGGGAGGGTTCGAACATGATAAAGAACTGGCTGTTCGCGCTGTTCGGGTCAGAGGTACGCGCCATGCCAATGGTGCCACGCTCAAACTTGGCCTTGTTGGTAAATTCGGCGGGCAGGTCCGGCAGGTCGGAACCGTGCATGCCCGTACCCGTGGGGTCACCACCCTGAGCCATAAAGCCGGGGATAACGCGGTGGAAAGCCACGTTGTCATAAAAACCCTGTTCGGCCAGCGTGCGCAGGCGTTCGGCCGCCTTGGGGGCAAGGTCGGGGCGCAGGCGGATAACCACGCGGCCTGCGGGCACATCCATGTAAATCAGGTCTTTTTTATCTTCTGTGGACATCAGAAACTCTCCTGTTAAGGCAACACCCGCCCAAATGCGCGGTTCAGCCCGTGCGTTCAGCCAGACGGGCCAGTAGGCGCGCCTGGGTATAGGGTGTTACAAACTCCGAAATATCGCCGTTATAGCTGGCAATTTCCTTCACCATACGGGAGGAAATAAACTGCGTGCGCTCCGACGCCATAAGGAACACGGTTTCTATCCCGCTATCCAGCCGCCGGTTTACGCCCGTCATCTGCACTTCGTAATCAAAGTCGGACAGAACGCGCAGGCCACGGAAGATAAGCGTAGCCCCATTGGCCCGCACCGCCTCCACCAGAAGCGAGTGGAAGGAGACAACCGTCATCTCCCCCCCTGTACGCGCCTTGATGGCAGGCAGGGCCTCGCTCACACATTCGATCCGCTCTTCAAGCGGCATAAGCGGGCTTTTGCCGGGATTGCGGGCAACCCCGATAATCAGCCGGTCCACCAGCCTGCTTGCCCGCTCGATCACGTCCAGATGGCCGACTGTTACCGGGTCAAACGTGCCAGCGTACAGCCCGACACGTTTGGGTGCGGCAGCAGGGCTGGTCATGCGGCGGGACCGGCACCATCATCCGCGGACGGCTGGGGAGCGGCATCTTCTGCCTCGCCTGCTTCGTCCTCACCATCATCCATGACCGGGAACACACTGGTAATGCGTTCTGCATCATTCAGGCGCAGCAGGGTCACCCCGCTAGCCTGACGGGCCATAATACGCACCTGGTCAACCGGCACACGGATCAGGCGGCCAGCATCGGTCACGAGCATGACATCCGTACCCGGCAGCACCGGCAGGGTGGCCGAAACCTCCGTCCCGCGCTTGTTGGCAGAGAAGGTCATGTTGGTAATGCCCTGCCCGCCACGCCCGCTTACGCGGTAATCATAGGCGGAGGAGCGGCGGCCAAACCCGCCATCGCTCACAATCAGCAGCACTTCTTCGGCCGCTTCAAGCTGGGCGAAGCGTTCGGGGGTCAGGGCTTCGGTGCCGGTTGCACCTTCATCCTCATCCCCATCCACCACGGATACGTCGGCATCATCCTCGGTATCGGCTGCGTTTTCGGCCCGGCGTTTGGCGTTGGCCATGCGCAGGTAGGCTGCGCGTTCCTCCACCGTGGCCTCAACATGGTTGAGCACGGCAAGGCTGATCACCCGGTCGCCCTCGGCCAGACGGATCCCGCGCACACCCGACGACCCGCGCCCGGCAAACACACGCACCGTGTCATCGGTAATCTGGAAGCGGATGCAGCGTGCCTTGCGGGTGGCAAGGAACACGTCCTGCCCATCGCGGCAGGTGGCAACGCCGATCAGGCTATCGCCGTCATCGAGCTTCATGGCGATCATGCCGGAAACACGGATATTGCGGAAGTCGCTCAACCGGTTGCGGCGTACACCCCCGCTGGCGGTGGCAAAGACAAGGTGCAGGCTTTCCCACAGTTCCTCGTCCTGCGGCAGGGGCAGCACGGCGGTAATGGTGTCTGTTCCAAGGTCAGGCAGCAGGTTAACCAGCGCGCGGCCCTTGGCGGCGGGGCCTGCCTCTGGCAGACGCCACACCTTCTGGCGGTACACCTTGCCACCGGAGGAGAAGAACATAACCCACTGGTGCGTGTGCGCGTTAAAGGAGCGCACCACAATATCATCCCCGCGTGTGCCTGCCCCGGTGCGGCCACGGCCACCACGGTTTTGCGCGCGGAACACATCCAGCGGTGTGCGTTTGATAAAGCCTTCCCGCGTGATGGTCACAACCATCTGGCCGGGTTCGATCAGGCTTTCATCATCCTGATCCCCGTCATAATCGGTAATGTCGGTTACGCGCGGGGTTACCAGTTCGGCACGGGCACGGGCCAGTTCCTCGCACAGCACTTCCATGCGTCGGGGGCGGCTGCTGATAATTTCGAGCAGTTCGTTAATCCGCACCGCCACTTCGGACAGTTCGTTCTGGATTTTGTCGCGCTCAAGCCCGGTCAGGCGTTGCAGGCGCAGTTCCAGAATCCCGCGTGCCTGTGCTTCGGTCAGGCGGACCTTGCCATCCACCACCACGTTGCCTTCATCGTGGATCAGGGCCAGCAGGGGTTCCACATCCGCAGCATTCCACTGCGCTGCCATAAGCGATTCCCGCGCGGTGGCGGCATCTGGCGCTGCGCGGATAAGGGCAATAACGGCATCAATATTAGCAACCGCAATAACCAGCCCGACCAGAATATGGGCCCGGTCGCGCGCCTTGTTCAGGTCATGACGCGAGCGGCGCAGGATTACTTCTTCGCGGAAGGCAATAAAGGCCTCCAGCACATCCTTCAGGCCCATCAGGCGGGGTTTGCCGCCATCAAGGGCCAGCATGTTCACGCCAAAGGAGGTCTGGAGCTGGGTAAAGCGGTAAAGCTGGTTCAGCACCACTTCGGGCGTGGCATCACGCTTGATTTCAATCACCACGCGCATGCCCGAGCGGTCGGACTCGTCGCGGATATCGGCAATGCCTTCCACCTGCTTGGAGCGGACCAGATCGGCAATACGCTCCTGCAAGGTGGCTTTGTTGACCTGATAGGGGATCTCGCTCACCACAATGGCTTTGCGGTCCTTGCGGATTTCCTCAATATCGGCCTTGGCGCGAATAATTACGGAGCCACGCCCCGTAGCATAGGCGCTGCGAATGCCAGAACGCCCCAGAATGGTGCCACCGGTGGGAAAATCCGGGCCGGGCACAATTTCCATCAGCTCTTCGAGCGTCATGTCCGGTCGGGCGATCAGGGCCAGTGTGGCATCCACCACTTCCCCCGGATTATGGGTGGGAATGTTGGTGGCCATACCCACGGCAATGCCGGTGGCGCCATTGATCAGCAGGTTGGGGAAAGCGGCGGGCAGAACCGTGGGTTCGTTTTCGCTTTCATCATAGTTGGGCTGAAAATCGACCGTATCACGGTCAATGTCACCCAGCAGAAAGGTGGAGGAGCGGGCCAGACGCGCCTCGGTATAACGCATGGCGGCGGGGCTGTCCCCATCCACCGAGCCAAAGTTACCCTGCCCGTCAATCAGCTTGACGCGCATGGACCACGACTGCGCCATACGCACCATGGCTTCGTAAATGGAGCTGTCGCCATGGGGGTGATATTTACCCATGACCTCACCCACTGCACGGGCGGACTTGCGGTAAGGCTTGTCGTGCGTAAAGCCGCTCTCGTGCATGGCGTAAAGAATACGCCGGTGCACGGGCTTGAGACCATCTCGCACATCAGGCAACGCACGGCTGACAATGACCGACATCGCATACGCAAGGTAGGAGGAGCGCATCTCCTCCTCAATGGTCACGGGCAGAAGGTCTGAAGGCTGCGGTGATCCGGTCTGGTCAGAAATCTCGGTCAAGGTTCATCCGTTCTGTCATGCTGCGCGGCTGTCTGGGCTAGTGCCCGCACGCCCCGCCAAATCCACCTGAACACCGGTTGCCGCGGTGCGGTGTATTTTCTAGCACCAAACCCCGCAAACTCCTAGCGCCGGCAGGGGTTTGGGCAGGTATAAAACCCACAGATGGTGCTGATTATCTTGCCCCGGACGGCCAGCTATGCCCATCATGGCCCATAACTTGGGAGTTTACGACTAATGCGCCTTATCCTTGCCCTGCTTGTACCGTGGTTGCAGTTTTTTACCATTGGCCGCCCCTTTGCGGGGATTACCTGCCTGGTGTTGCAGATTACGCTTATCGGCTGGATTCCGGCCACCATCTGGTCGGTTTACGCCCTGAGCCAGTACACAACGGACCAGAAGATTGCCCGCATGAGCCGCGCCTCCCGCAGCTAGGGCTGGCAACGGGGCAACATGCCCTGCGCGCAACAAAAAGGCGGCCCCCGCAAGGTAGGGCCGCCTTTTTTATACCCGCGCCGATTGCGGACCCATCTGGGCCTGCACCGGGCTGGGGCATGTTATTTACCAGTCATGATCCGCTCGACCAGTTGCTTGGTCGTGGGCACAAACCCGTTGGCATAGAACGGGTCCGTGCCAAAGCGCCACGCATTGGTGCCGCCAAACATCAGGTTTTCATCCATCACCTTGTCCGCATCTGGGCCAGAGGCATGGGCTGCGGCCTGAAGCGTTTTCTGGATGCAGAAGGAGCGCGGGTCCGCCCGGTGGCCGTTGCTGTAGCTGGGGCCACGCTGGCTCCAGTTAGAGAACTTGCACTCCGAAAGGCAGCCCATGCAGTCCGTCTGGTCCGCCACAATCATGCGCGCCCGGTCGGGGGTGACAAAAATGAGCGTGGAATCGGGAGTGCGCAGGGCCTCAACAAAGCCTTCGCTTTCCCACTGCTGCACGCGCGCCACGTCTTCGGGCTTAAGGAACACTTCGCGCTTGCGGGGGCCAACACCGTAAGGTGCTGTCAGTTCATCCGTCGCTTCGGTTGCAAACGGAACCTGATGTTCCGCACGCTGGCGCAGTTCATGCAGGAAGCCGTTGTTCACAGCGGAGGAATAGAACCCCGTGGGGGAGAAGCGGTTGAGGTACACATCGCCTTTTTTCAGGGTCAGCAACCGGCGCTTCCACGCATCGGGGATCGGGCTTTCGGTGGTCAGCAGCGGGCGTGTGCCAAACTGGAAGGCGATCGGCCCCAGCTCTTCACTGTCAATCCAGTCCTGCCATTCTTCCAGCCACCAGACGCCACCGGCCATGATAATGGGGGTATTGTCCAGCCCAAAGCCGCGCATGGCCTGCCGCAGGGCCAGCACGCGCGGGTAGGGGTCTTCCGGAGCAAAGGGGTTTTCGGTGTTGGACAGGCCATTATGCCCGCCTGCACGCCACGGGTCTTCGTACACAACGCCGCCCAGCAGGTCGGAGGCCTTGCTGTACGAACGCTTCCACAACGCATTAAAGGCCCGGGCGGAAGAAACGATAGGGTAGTAATGCACCCCGAACTGGGCGGCAATGTCGGCCAGACGGTAGGGCATGCCCGCACCGCAGGTCAAGCCGTGGATCATACCCTTGGCCCCTTCGAGCACACCGGTAATCACCCGTTCGGAGGCAGCCATTTCCCACAGGATATTGGCGTGAATGCGCCCCTTGCCACCAGAAACCTCGTGCGCAATGCGCGCCTGCGCAATACCACCACGAATGGCGTAGTCCACAAGCTCCTCATGCCGTTCCCGGCGGGTGCGGCCATGGTAAATCTGCGGCACCGGGTGACCCTGCTCGTCATAGCTATCCGCATTGACGATGGAGATCGTACCCGCACCCCCCGCAGCAGCCCATGCCCCGGCCGATGCACCTGTGGAAACAGAAACGCCCTTACCGCCTTCTACCAGCGGCAGAACATCCGTCCCCCCCATGCGAAGCGTGTTAATCGCCTTCATGACTATCCTGTCGTTTCTCTAAGATACCCGTATCTGGTCCGCGACGCGGAAGGGGGGAGGAAGCCCCCCTTCCGCAGGGGAAATGCCTTATTCGGCATCCCGGCGCGGTGCGCGGGCAGGTTTTTCGCCCACGGTTTCCGTAATGTCGGCACCTGTGGCCTGATCAACAACGCGCATGGACAGTTTAACCTTGCCGCGATCGTCAAAACCAATGACCTTGACCTTAACGGCATCACCGTCCTTGACCACATCGGTGGTGCGACCCACGCGACCCTGTGCCAGTTCGGAAATATGAACCAGCCCGTCACGCGCACCAAGGAAGTTGACGAACGCGCCAAAGTCGGCGGTTTTTACAACCTTACCATCGTAAATGCGGCCCAGTTCGGGCTCGGCCACAATGCCGTTAATGCGTTCAAGCGCCTTTTTGGTCTGGTCTTCGGCGGTGGCGGCAATGGTGATTGTGCCATCGTCCCCAATATCCACCTTCGCACCCGAGTATTCCACGATTTCGCGGATAACCTTGCCACCTGAACCAATGACATCACGGATTTTTTCGCGCGGCACCTTCATGGTGGTGATGCGCGGCGCCGTGGTGGCAACGGTCGTGCGGTTTTCGGTCAGCGCCTTGCTCATTTCGCCCAGAATGTGCAGGCGGCCATCGCGCGCCTGACCCAGAGCGATCTTCATGATTTCGGGCGTGATGGACGTAATCTTGATGTCCATCTGCAGCGCGGTCACGCCTTCTTCGGTCCCGGCAACCTTGAAGTCCATGTCACCCAGATGATCTTCATCACCCAGAATGTCGGACAGGACGGCAAACTTGTCGCCTTCCTTGATCAGACCCATGGCAATACCGGCCACAGGGCGCTTGAGGGGCACACCGGCATCCATAAGGGCCAGCGAGCTACCGCAAACGGTCGCCATGGAGGAGGAGCCGTTGCTTTCCGTAATTTCGGAAACAACACGCACCGTGTAGGGGAATTCCTTGCGGTTGGGCATCAGCGGGTGCAGGGCGCGCCATGCCAGCTTGCCATGCCCGATTTCACGCCGGCCGGGGGAGCCTACGCGGCCGCACTCACCTACGGAGTAGGGAGGGAAGTTGTAGTGCAGCAGGAAGTTGGTGCGGTATTCGCCTTCGAGCGCATCAATCACCTGTTCGTCCTGGCCAGTGCCCAGCGTGGTCACAACCAGAGCCTGCGTTTCACCACGGGTGAACAGGGCGGAACCATGCACGCGGGGCAGCACGCCCACTTCGGGTACAATCGGGCGCACGGTTACAAGGTCACGCCCGTCAATACGCTTGCTGGTCTTGAGCACCGAGGTGCGGACCACGTCGGCTTCAAGGTCCTTGATCATGGGCTTGGCAGCGGACACGTCCAGCTCGGCGGCTGTCAGTTTTTCCACAATGGCGTCACGCGCAGCCTTGAGCTTTTCGTAACGGGTCTGCTTCTGCTTTTCCTTGTACGCATCGGCAATCAGCTTGCGGCCCAGCTTGTCCACCTGCTTGCGCAGGGCGGCTTCTTCCTTGCTTTCGCTCGGCAGGTCCCAAGGTTCCTTGGCGGCGTGTTCGGCCAGCGCAATAATGGCATCCAGCACGGGCTGGAAGGCGGTGTGGCCAAAGGTCACGGCATCGAGCATCACGTCTTCGGACAGTTCGGATGCTTCGGATTCCACCATCAGCACGCCTTCGGCGGTGCCAGCCACGACCAGATCAAGGTCGGTTTCCTTGAGCTGTTCCAGCGTGGGGTTGAGGATGAACGCGCCATCGGCAAAGCCAACGCGGGCAGCGCCCACGGGGCCGAAGAAGGGAATACCAGACAGGGTCAGGGCAGCCGAGCAGCCGATCAGGGCGGGAATGCTCGGGTCGTTTTCCATGTCGTGGGTCAGCACCGTGGCGATGACCTGCACCTCATTGCGGAACCCTTCGGGGAAGAGCGGACGAATGGGGCGGTCGATCAGGCGGGAGACCAGAGTTTCGTTTTCGGAAGGACGGCCTTCACGCTTGAAGAACCCGCCGGGGATCTTGCCTGCTGCGTAGGCTTTTTCCTGATAGTTGACGGTCAGGGGGAAGAAGTCCTGCCCCGGCTTGACGTCACGCGCGCCAACAGCGGTACACAGGACCACGGTTTCGCCATACGTGACCAGCACCGCACCGTCGGCCTGACGGGCAACCTTGCCGGTTTCGAGCACCAGCGGACGGCCAGCCCACTCAATTTCTTTGCGGAAGTAGTTAAACATTCTGTCTTCTCATCTTCTGTTGACACAGTTTTTATTCAAAACCACGGCAAACAGCGGGACAGAACCGAATGGCGGACAGCGCCTCGGACGGCATGGAGACTGGCGGCAGCACCGCCCAGGCGCCATGTGGTCGGAAACGCCGTGGCCTTACCCGGAACGTCAAAGCCCGCGTGCCAAAGCCTGTGGCGTACAACGGTATATGGGGGTTTGGCGGCCATATGACCAGCACAAAAACCCCCACAGACCATCCGGCCTGCCCTCCGGCCCGGCAGAATGCCGGACTGGCGGGCAAAAACCGGAAATTAGCGGCGCAGACCCAGACGCGCGATCAGCGCTTCGTAGCGGCTCTGGCTCTTACCACGCAGGTAGTCCAGCAGGCTGCGACGACGGCCAACCATGATCAGCAGACCACGGCGGGAGTGGAAGTCCTTCGCGTGGGTCTTGAGGTGGTCGGTCAGGTTGTTGATGCGCTCGGTCAGGATTGCAACCTGCACTTCGGGGGAACCCGTATCGCCCTGGGCGGTCTGGTATTCAGCAATAACCTCGGTGCGGCGTTCAGCGGTAATCGACATCACATGTCTCCATCAGAAAAATGTCATAGAATGCGTACTGGCTTGAGCTGCCCATCTTCCAGGCGGCCAAGGCCAAGCACACGCCCTGCGTCCATGACACGCACGGTCCCCGAGGCATCGGTCTGGGGGATACGTCCCATCAGATCCAGAAGGCTCAGAGCCCGCCCGTGGCGCAGAAGAACAGATTCCTCCTCAGTCAGGGCCAGCGCCGGGATGTCGGCCAGCGCGGTCTCGACCGGAAGAAGCAGTTCCGCAGAAGCATGGGCGTTGTCGTCGTTTGGCGTGAGTTTGTCCAGCATAATTGCATCGACCTCAGTAAAAGGCCCCACGCGCAGGCGGCGCAGCACCGCAATATGGCCAACCGTGCCACATGCCAGCGCCACATCACGTGCCAGTGCGCGCATGTACACGCCCTTGCCGGATTCGACCTCGAACACCGCCGTATCCGCATCGGGGCGGGCGATCAGCTCAAAACGGTCCACACGGGCGGGGCGGGGGGGCAGGTCTGGCGGGCGGCCATCACGCGCCATGTCATACGCCCGCTCGCCCGCCACCTTGAGGGCGGAATACACCGGGGGCACCTGCATGATGTTGCCCGTAAGCGCAGGCAATGCCGCGCGGAGCTGCTCATCCGTAGGGCGCACATCCGATGTAGCGGTTACTGCGCCATCGGCATCATCACTATCGCGCGCTTCGCCCATACGCAGGGTAAACTGGTAAACCTTGGTGCCGTCCATAACATAAGGCACGGTTTTGGTAGCCGTGCCAAAAGCCAGTGGCAGAAGCCCGGTTGCCAGCGGGTCCAGCGTGCCACCATGGCCCACCTTTTGCGCATCGAACAGCCGTTTGGCCCGCCCCACTACCTGTGTGGAGGTCATGCCCGAGGGCTTGTCCACTATAAGCCAGCCGTTAAGTGGCCGCCCGCGTCTGCGTCGCATATCAACTCCCGTATGCGGGGGAGCGCGCGCCACACTGGCCTGCACAGCTCCCGGTTACCGCCCCGGACCCACCCGGCGCACACCAAGGGCTGCATCTAGCCGAGCATGCGCCCCCCTGCAATGCGCCCGTGCAATGCTGGGCTGACGAAAATGCCTGACCATGGAAATTATTAGCAAACTCAAGACCAAGATGGCACACCCCGCCCAGACCGCGTACCATGCGGGCCAGCACTCACCATGTCGGGACTAGCCAGCCCGGCATGGCCTGTCTTAATGTTGTCACAAACAATGACCCAGCAAACAGATCCCTCCCCCCCCACCGCCACGGCAGAGCCTGCCGCGCGGCCCGCCTGGTCCTTGCAGACCGGGCCGCACGGCCCCTGCCTGAGTGTGCGGGGCGCGTGGACTGTGCCCAATGGCGGGGTCCTGCCCTTTACGGCGGCGGATATTCCGCCCCCTCCACCCGGCACCACCAGCCTGAGCATGGATACGGCGGGCATTACGGCGTGGGATTCGTCCTTTATTTCCTTCCTGTGGGAAGCCAAGCAGGCGGCGGCCAGTGCCGGGCTGGCGTTTGAGCAGGACGGCCTGCCCGCCCCAGCCCAGCGCCTGCTGGCCCTGCTGCCCCCCAACCCCGCGCCCCCTGCGCGCCACGACAGCCACAAGCAGAACCTGCTGGAAAAAACCGGCGACCTGACCCTTGGCACCCTGAACGAGACCGGGGTTGTTGCCTCCCTTGCGCTGGACACCACACGCGGGGCCATGCACGCCCTGCACGGCAAAAGCCGCATGCGCACCAAGGACCTGATTACGGACCTGTGGAACGCAGGCCCCAATGCGCTGCTGATTGTAGGTGTGGTCAACTTCCTTATCGGGGCCATTCTGGCTTTTGTGGGGCTGGTGGAACTGCGCCGCTTTGCCGCCGAGATTTATGTCACCAACCTTGTGGGCATTGCCTGCGCGCGTGAGATTTCGGCTATCATGACCGCCATTATCATGGCCGGGCGCACGGGTGGGGCATATGCGGCCCGCATTGCCACCATGCTGGGCAATGAGGAAATTGACGCCCTGCAGGTCTTTGGCATTCCCATTTCGGGCTATATCCTGCTCCCCGCCATTCTCTCCCTCTCGCTCATGATGCCCCTGCTCTACCTGTACGGCACGCTCATTGGCATTCTGGGCGGGTTTGTGGTGAGCATGAGCATGATGGATGTCTCCCCCGTAGGGTACTGGATTTCCACCGTGAACGGGGTCGAACTCAAGGAGTTCGTGTTCGGGTTTATCAAGGCCTTTTTCTTTGGCAGCTTTATTGCCCTTGCCGCCTGCCGCGTAGGGCTTAAGGCGGGGCGCAGTGCTGCCGATGTTGGCATTGCCGCCACCCGCGCGGTGGTTATTGGCATTGTCGGCATTATCGCCATGGATGCGGTGTTTGCCGTTATGGCCAACGCGCTGGGAATCTGAGCAATGGCCGAGAGCGATACCCTTATTTCCGTGCGGGACGTGGAACTGTCCTTTGGCCCCAAGATTATCCAGCAGAACGTCTCGTTCGACCTCAAGCGTGGTTCCATTTTTGCCGTGATGGGGGGCTCGGGCTGCGGCAAGAGCACCCTGCTCAAAAGCCTGATCGGGCTGCTCCCCCCCACCACCGGGCGGATTCTGGTTGGTGGGGAGGATTACTGGGCACAGGACGAACACCGCCGGACCCAGATCAACCACCGCTTTGGCGTTCTGTTCCAGTCCGGCGCGCTGTGGAGCTCCATGACCGTGGGCGAGAACGTGGCCCTGCCCATGGAAATGTTTACCGCCCAGCCGCCCGATGTGGTGCGCAAGCTGGTGGAGCTCAAGCTCGGGCTTGTGGGCATGGAACAGGCGATAGACCTGTTCCCATCCGAGATTTCGGGCGGCATGCGCAAACGCGCAGGCCTTGCACGCGCCATAGCGCTGGACCCCGATATTCTGTTTTTTGATGAACCCTCCGCAGGGCTGGACCCCATTACCTCCGCCCGGCTGGATGACCTGATCCTGACCCTGCGCGACGGGCTGGGCGCAACCATTGTAATTGTCAGCCACGAACTGCCCAGCCTGTTTGCCATTGCCGATGATGGCATTTTTCTGGACGCGCGCACCCACCGGCCCATAGCCCACGGCTCCCCGCGGGACCTGCGCGACCACAGCACCATTCCCGAAGTCATGGCATTCATGAACCGCTCCTCCACCATCCCCCCGACTGATGAGACAAAGGCTAACCAGCATGTCTGAGAGCACAAACCGCAAAACCGTTATCGGGGCCTTCGTGCTGTTGGGCGGCTTTCTGGCCCTGTTCATTGTCATGGCCTTTGGGCATATGAGCTTCCTCTCCCCCTCGCGCGAGGCGGCGGTGGTGTTCCAGAACTCCATTACCGGGCTGTCCGTTGGCGCGCCGGTCAACTTCCGTGGGGTCAAGGTTGGCACGGTCAAAAGCATTACCCTGCGCTTTGACCCGGCCGACCACAAAGCCTACATTCCCGTGGTGCTGACGCTGGAGCCAGACCAGATTCACGTGGTCAAGGATGTACCCGGCGGGGACAAGGTGAGCATTCAGGAACTTATCGGCATTGGCCTGCGTGCGGAGCTGAACCTGCTCAGCTTTGTCACCGGGCAATCCAATATTGAGCTGGACTTTGACCGCTCGGTGCCGCCCGTGCTGCACCCGCGCATTACCAGCCTGCCCGAAATTCCCGTCCGCATGTCGGCCGTGGAAAAGCTGAAGGATTCGCTGGGCCAGATTCCCATAAAGGAAATCAGCCACCATGCGGATGCCGCCCTGCTCTCCGTCACCCAGCTGAGCGACAGCCTGAACCGTGACCTGCCCCCCCTGCTGCTGAGCGCCAAACAGACCACAGACCTCTCGCACGAGACGCTGAAAACCACGACCGAGGCCATAAAAAACCTGCAAGCCAAGCTGGACGTGACCCTGAGCAAAATGGACCAGCTGATGGAAACGGGGAACACCCAGCTTAACGCCCGCGGGGCGGACCTGCACGCCACACTGGCCTCTGCCACCAAAACGCTGGGCTCGTTGCAGGATATACTCTCCCCCCGCTCGATCGACCGCGCCAACCTGGACGCGGCCCTGCGCGATATTGCTGCCTCTGCCGCATCCTTGCGCGGCTTCTCGTCCGATATTGAACGCAACCCGCAACTCCTGCTGATGGGACGCCGCCCATGACCCCCGCGCCACGCCGTACGCTGCTTGCCGTTATGGCCTGCTGCTCGCTCCTGTCCCTTGCTGGCTGCGCGTCTCCCCCGCTGCGGCTGTACACGCTGGGCGTGCCATCGGACGCCAATATAGGCGAGCCGCACCTTTCCTCCCGCGCGGCCACCATTGCCATCAGCCGCGTGATCCTGCCCGATTATCTGGACTCGCAGGACATCATTACCCGTCAGGGCGAGGAAATCCTGCGCAGTGCGCGTGCGCGCTGGGCCACGCGCCTGTCCCTTGGCGTGACCGACCTGCTGACCAATGTGCTGTCCAACAAACGCCCATCCGAACTGATTACCGACCAGCCGCTGGCCGATGTAGCCACCATGCGCGTGCAGATTGATATTTCGCGCTTTGATGTGGACACAAACGGCGTGGCCACGCTGGATGCCACATGGGCCGTGCTACCGCGTGACCCCAACCTGCCGCTCACGCGCGAGCGCACCCACCTTGTTGCCACAGGGGATGTTGGCTCCGCGGCCGAGGTCGCCTCCCTTATGCGTGGGCTGGTTATCCGGCTGGCCGAGCGGGTTAACGCAACCATTCCCCCCGCGCACTAAGGCCCGCATGCCTTAAACCTTACCCCGCCCTGCCCCACACCAAATGGGGCAGGCAGGTTACTTTTTACCGTTTTTTGCACCGGCACCGTGGCACCGGGCCAAAAGGACGGTAAAGTGCCCCCGCATTGATCCAGACGGGCATGAGGGGAACAGACCAAGGTGGCTAGGACATTCTGCGTGGTTGGGGCCGGGTTTAGCGGCGCCGTGGTTGCCCGGCACCTTGCCAGTCTGGGCCACAGGGTGGTTGTGGTGGACGAACGCACGCATCTGGGTGGCAACTGCCACACCGAGCGTGACGGGCAGACCGGCATTATGGTCCACCGTTATGGTCCCCATATTTTCCATACAGCCAACGAGCGCGTGTGGGCCTATGTGCAGCGCTTTGGCCAGTTCCGCCCCTATATCAACCGGGTCCGGGCCATAGCACGGGGGCAGGTGTTCAGCCTGCCCATCAACCTTGCAACCATCAACCAGATGTTCCGAACCACATTTGGCCCCGCGCAGGCTCGCGCCTTTATTGCCAGCAAGGCAGACCGCTCCATAACCAACCCCCGCACCTTCCGTGAGCAGGCCTTAAGCATGGTCGGCCCGGAGCTGTATGAGACTTTTTTTGAAGGCTATACCCGCAAGCAGTGGGGCTGCGAGCCAGATACCCTGCCCGCCTCCATTCTCAAACGCCTGCCGCTGCGCTTCAATTACGACGACAACTACTTCAACCACCCTTATCAGGGCATGCCAGAAGCCGGGTACACGGCCATTGTGCGCAACATTCTGGCCGAGTTTGCACAGCGCATAGACATCCGTCTGGGTGCTGCGTTCGAGGATATGCCCGAAACCTTTGACCACGTGTTCTACACCGGCCCGCTGGACCGCTACTTTGGCTTCCGCCTTGGACGGCTGGAATACAGGACGCTGGATTTTGAGCGCTTTGTCAGCCCCGAACCTGATTATCAGGGCACGGCGGTCATGAACTATTGCGATGCGGACGTGCCCTACACCCGCATTGCCGAGCACAAGCATTTTGCCCCATGGGAACAGGCACAGTTTGAGCAGAGCGTCTGCTTCCGCGAATACAGCAGAGCCGCACAGGCAGCCGACACCCCCTACTACCCCATACGCCTGACCGGCGAGCAGCCCCTGCTGCAAAAGTATGAGGAGCTTGCCCGCGCCAGCACGGGTGTTTCCTTCCTCGGGCGGCTGGGCACCTACCGCTATCTGGATATGGACGTCACCATCCACGAGGCCCTTCTGGCCTGCGAGCAGATTGAAAGCATCCTTGCCAGTAATGGCGCGCAGGCCCTGCCCGCCTTTTTTGCCCCCCAGCCCTGAACAGGGGCAGGGCCACAGCCCAAACCGGGTTGCAATTACAGGCTATGCTGGCAGAATGCGGGCATTAACCGCGCCATGCCCGCTTTGTTTTATGGCCTTTGCTCAGGACCACAGATGCACAAGTATTTCATCAGCCTCGAAAGAACTCCACAGCGGACGGAGCGGTTTTTAAAAGCCAATGCCCACATCAAGGACCTGGAATGGATGCCCGGCATGGACGGCAAGACGCTGGACCGGGACACCATTATCAGCAAAGGGCTGATGGAGCCGAACTGTGGCTTTACGGCTGGAGCCATCGGGTCGGGGCTGACGCATGTCAAACTCTGGGCCAAGGTGGCGCAGAGTGGTCAGCCTGCGCATATTTTTGAAGATGACGCTTTTCTGTGCCGCAACTTTGAAAGCGAAAGCGACCGGATTATTGCGACCCTGCCCCATGACTGGGACATTATCCTGTGGGGCAACAACTACGACAGTATTCTGGAGTTTGAACTCCTGCCCGGCATTACGCAGTGCGTTGCCATTTTTAACCAGGACACCGTGCGGCAGGGTATTCCCGACTTCCTGAACATGGATGTCTCCTCCAGCCCGTTCAGGCTGACACAGACCTTTGGCATATGCGGCTATGCCATATCCCCCCGTGGGGCCACCCGCCTGCTTGAGCGCTGCCTGCCGTTCAAATCGGTCGAGGTGCCTTATGTCGGGCTTGGCCGCCTGCTGACCAGCACATCCGTTGATCACCTGATGAACATCCATTACCGGGACCTCAAGGCCTACACCACCCTGCCCCCGCTTTGCCTGACAGATAACGACGTAGCCCAGAGCCTGAACAAGTAAAACGCTCCCCAACAGCCGGGCCAGCCAGCCCAGAACAGGGCATGCAATACACGGCGCGCACATTGGCAACACTGCCTTTGTAGAACAATCTGTATTGCCCTGTTCTGGCGGGGGGTTGCGCGTTTTTGTGCCTACATAAATACAGACAAATACCCTGATATTTATTTTTAAACGTATATTTTGTAGTTTTATTTTTTATAGTTAACCATTGTAAAAAATTTTCAAGCCGTGATTTTGCGTATATAAGAATGAAAATAGTATAGACAGGATGATATACATGAAACAAAAATTTCATAGAATATGGTTCGGGGACAAGAAAATCCCCCATGCGTATGAAGCCTTCTGGCAGGCATGGCAGCGCCAGCATCCGTCATGCGAGTTTATTACATGGACCGACAAGGATCTGGAAAAACTCACCATTTCCCATGAAAAACTGAAAAGCTTTTCCAGCCCCGTATCCCGGGCGGACCTTGCGCGGTACGAGATCCTTTACCAGCACGGCGGCATCTATATCGACTGCGACATGATGCCCTATAACCATATGGATCTTGAAGACATAACAAAGCAGCTTACCATCTGTAATGAAGATGGTTCTGAAGAATACTGCTCCATCGGCTTTATTGCGGCCCCTCCCGGCCATGCCCTTTTCCATGACCTGATCCAGCATATTATTCACACGGATATAGACGAAACAAAACCCAACATTACAACAGGCCCGCACCTGTTCGGCCGTTATCTGAAAAAACACCCCCACAAGCGCCTGCCAACCGCTGCGTTTTACCCCTACCAGTACAATCAGCCGTTCTCCTCCATTTTTGCCAAAAACCTTGATTCCACCTACGGGATTCATGTGTGGGGCGGGGGATGGCTCTCCCCCGAGGTAAAAAAGGAAAGAATAATCGCCCTCATCAAATCAGGGGATATTGAAGAAGCCCGTAAACTGGCAGACATGCTGGACGGCATTGATGAGCTGAAGAACATCATTCATGGCATTCACAGGCACAGGGAACAGACCCTGACATCTGTCATGGCCATTGAACAGAATGTTAACTTCAATGACAGTGACGCAAAACTTTTTGAAATATCTAAAGTTCTACACTGGATTTTCAAAAACCACCCCGACAAGGTAATCTGGCAGATTGGTGCGGCAGATGGCGTTCTGGTGGACCCGATCCGCAATGTCATGATCAACGCCAACCCGCATGCGCTCCTCCTGGAGCCCAACCCCTATATGTTTGCGTTTCTGGCCGAAAATTACAAAAACAATACAAACACCAATATCATCCAGCGCGCCTATAGTCTGGACAAGCAAAAACTCACCCTGAACGCCATAAACCCGCAAAAGGTCAAGGAAGCAGGTCTGCCGGGCTGGGTTCTTGGCATCTCCTCCGTTTACAATGACAAGAATGCCATTGGTGGACTGGGCGGAACGGACGAACAGACGACCAGAAAAATCCATACATGCATTGAAAAAATTGAAGTTGATGTTGTCGGCTTTGATGAGCTTCTGGCTATCTCCAATGCGGTTCCCCCTGATGTGCTCATTATTGATGCCGAGGGAATGGATAAAATTATTATTGACGACATTTTTGCCCATAACTGCCGCCCCATGGTCATGCATTTTGAAATTCAATGCATGGAACCGGGCAACATACAGGAACTGGTTGCCACGCTTAACGACCAGTATTTTCTCCTGCAGTTCGGGAACGATGTTTCCGCCTACCGGAAGGATGTGCTGATGGAGTATGCCAAATCCATTTATGTGGAAAACGGCTTCCAGACCATTTTCCAGCCCGGAATCAATGTTCTGAACCTCCTGCAAAAAGCATAAACAGCGCCACAACACAAAACGGGATAAGCACGTTACAGTCTTATCCCGTAACGGCCCGCCACATGCGCGGCAATACACACATATTTCCTTGATATTTTTATATTCTGGACTTCCCGAATGTATTATAAAACCCCCATACTAAATGGGGTCATTGGGAATGGTGAGCATGATTCAGGAAAAAAATATTTCCAAACCGGATATTTCTATCGTTCTCAATATCCATAAAGAAGCCAATTTTCTCGCACGCACGCTTATTAACCTCGAAAGCTGCGTGCGTCACGCACAGCTCTCCGGCCTGAGCTGCGAGCTGATTGCCGTTTTTGATTCCAGCGACCAAGAAACCGAAACCGTTTTCCATAACAACAGCCTGCACGACCTGTGCCCCGTAACATGCCTGCATGTTACGCACCGCTCGCTCGGCCTGTCGCGCAATTCGGGCATTGAAGCCGCCAGCGGCACCTGCGTGCTACTGCATGATGCGGACGACCTGATTTCCTTCAACGCGCTGGCGGCCCTTTATGCCGATGTGATGCAGGGCGGAAAATTGGCTGTCAGGGTCTGCCAGTATCTGTTCTCGTTTGGCACTCAGAACCACATTATCGAATACCCGGACAGTGACGCCACCTCCCCCTTGCCATTTGTTGGCACACACCCTTACCTGTCCTGCATCATGTTCCAGCGCAGTCTGTATGATAACGTGCAGTTTGTGGACCATTCCCTCGCCTCCGGTCTGGCGTATGAGGACTGGCACTTCAATGCCACAGCGCTGGCGCTGGGCTGCACAATCCGCCCGACCCCGGACACCATCTTTTTTTACAGGCGGCGGGCCAGCAGCCTTTCCGTTCAGGCGGCAAGCAGTTCACCGGGGCAGATTGCACCGTGCATCCTGTTTGAGCCCCCCAATTTTCTACGTGTCAGCAAAGACAAATATCCGCTGTGGAAAACACAGGGCAAAGAGTTGCTGAAAACCTTTGGCTTCAAGCGGATTGGGGCTTTGAGCGACCCGGTCTTCTGGGGTCTGCTTTGTGCCGCCAATAAAATAGAGCCGTTGATTGACCCCTATGTGCTAACAGACAACGCCTTTATTTCCTCACTGGATGCCATGAACCCCGCCATAGGCGTTGCGTATTACGAGGCGTGTGAAATTATTCAGGACAGGACATTTACAGATGTCCTGCTTCTGCCCTTCCTGTCTGTTGGTGGTGCGGAAAAGTATATTTTTGAAATCATCAAAACGCTGGAGGCCCTGAACCCCCAGACCAGAACCCTGATTATTACAGGCGAAAAACCATCCACGCTGACAGACCTGGAACGCCTGCCCAAGCATATAACCATTGTGGACATGCCCGCACTGGCCCCGAACCTGAACGGGCATGAACGCAACCTGATTGTGCTCAAACTGATCCAGAACTGCGCAGACGGGGCGCGTATTCACATCAAGCCAAGCCCATTTGCTTATGGCTTTACGCAGATGTTCCTTAAGATTTTTAAAAACAACAAAAAAATATTCTACAGATTTTCTGATGAAAAATCAGGCTCCGACTATTTTCCCATCTACAGGAACTTCTTTACCACGGCAGTGCCCCTTCTGGATGATGTGGACTTCCTGCTCTCTGACAACAAAAACATCATTAACAACGATTTTTACTACGTTGGCACAAAGCACCAGAAGTGGAAGCTGCTTTACGCACGCCAGCCCAGCCATACATCCCCCCAGGCCATACAGGCCAGCAACAGCCAGCCCCAGACCCGCATCCTGTGGGCCAGCCGACTGGACGCGGAAAAAAAGCCGGAACTGCTGGTGCCCATTTCCAAACTCCTGCATGCACTCTACCCACAGGCCCAGATTGATGTGTACGGCATTAACGTTCTGGGGCATTTTGACACGCAGGTGTTCGAGGCACTCCCCAATATCAGTTACAAAGGCCCCTTCTCCGATTTTATCAAGGTCGCGTCTCAGGGGTATGCGTGCTTCCTTTACACCAGCGGTTTTGACGGCCTCCCCAACGTGCTGCTGGAGGCCATGTCTGTAGGGCTGCCCATTGTTGCGCCTGCCGTGGGCGGGATTGATGAAGTGATTGAAAACGACGTCACCGGCAAACTTATCCCCTCCACAACCCTGACAGATGAAGACCTGATAACCGCCTACGCCCATGCCCTGAATGAGCTGCTGTGCAACCCCGAGCAGCGCGTGCAAGTAGCCTTGAACGCCCTGAACAAGCTGGAACGCCAGCACGGGCCGGAACAATACACCAGAAATATCGAAGCCCTTTTCGGGGAAAGCCCACAGGGTTGATACCTGCAGCCCGCCACATCCGAACTACTTTTTAAAACCAGCAAACTTTACCAGACAGAGGCAACAGAGCCATGACAGCCAACACGCAGGACGACAAGCAGGAACACTCCGTAGAGTTCCTTTTGTACAATGAAAAAAGACTGAAAAACAATTTTGCAGAGCTACAGAAGCAGCATCTTCTGGCCTTGCAGAAACTGCGCGCAACCGAGCAGGCCCATGCCGTCCTGCAGGAGCAGGTTAACGCCATTCATGGCAAGATTGATGCCTTCCGCAAAGGCTATCTGGACCTGCAAAAAGAACGGGATGATCTGGCCCGCACGGTTGCCATGCTCAAAGCCCGGTAAGTCACAACCGGGCACGCGCCACAGCCTGCCTGCGCCACCACCGGCCCCCTTGCATCCAATGATTGGCTTGGGCAGCAATGCTGAGTATAATCCAGCCTTCTAGTCCTTTTATGGCGAAGTGAGCTCGTGGCACGTATTCTTCTGACTGGTGGCGCCGGATTTATTGGCTCCCATACTGCGGTGGCACTTCAGGGCCGTGGGCACGATGTTGTGCTGCTGGATAATTTTTCCAACGCCTCCCGCTCGGTCCCTGCCCGGCTCAAGGAAATTACAGGGGTGGACTACCCCGTGCATGACGTGGACATCCGCGACATGGACGCCATGCAGCGGGTTTTTGCCGCAGAACCCTATGATGCCGTCATTCATTTTGCCGCACTCAAGGCCGTGGGGGAAAGTGAAGAAAACCCCCTGCACTATTTTGATGTGAATGTTGCAGGAACATTAAAACTGCTCACCGCCATGCGGCATGCAGGCGTGGGGCGCATTGTTTTTTCGTCTTCCGCAACGGTTTATGGCGCGCCAGAACACTGCCCCATAGCAGAAAGTGCCCCCCTGCACGCCACCAACATTTACGGGCGTACAAAGCTGATCATGGAGGATATGATCAGCGACCTCGTGCGCACGGGTATGCTGTCCTCCGCGTTTTTGCTGCGGTACTTCAACCCGGTAGGCGCGCATCCTTCTGGCCTGATCGGGGAGGACCCACGGGGCGTTCCCGCTAACCTGATGCCTTATCTGTGCCAGGTTGCCGCCAGACAACGCGACCATCTGACCATTTTTGGCTATGATTACCCAACGCCAGATGGCACAGGTGTGCGCGACTACCTGCACGTCATGGATCTGGCCGAAGCCCATTGCGCCGCAGTGGAAAAAGCCCTTGGCACCGAGGGCACCCACGCCGTTAATCTTGGCACCGGCACAGGGTATTCTGTGCTTGAGCTGGTTCATGCGTTTGAAAACGCAACCGGGATCAACATTCCCTACCAGATTGGCCCACGCCGCCCCGGCGATGCCCCTACCTGCTACGCAAACCCGGCTCTGGCCAGAACCATGTTCGGCTGGTCTGCCAAACGCACCCTGCTCGATATGTGCCGGGATTCCTGGCACTGGCAATCCATGAGCGCCAAGATCAGGCAGCAGGCCTGACACACACATCCGCCGCCGCAGGGTGGTTTGCAAATGATCATAAAGAATTGGGCAGGATTTAAATAATGGATATCCGGATTTATGTTTATCATCATGCTGATGCGAATATAAATAAAAACCGTTATTTTGAGCCCATTCAGGGTGGCTGCTCCATTGCCGATACAAAATTTGCAGGCATGATCGGGGATGATACCGGCGACAATATTTCTGCCAGAAACAGGGACTGGGGCGAACTGACCGCCCTGTACTGGATATGGAAAAACACACGCCACGACTATGTGGGCCTGAATACTGAAAAATCCTACCTGAATTTTTCCGAGCATGGCCGCCAGCAGATTTCTCTGCTGAACAAGCAGATGGATTTTATTGATTTCTGTTCACAGAATATCGAAGAGCGCTGTTCCCAGCATAGGTTTTTGACCGCCCCCATTACCAAAATTCACCCCCCTTCCGCAGCATCCGATATTCAGACATTTTATGAAAACTACGGTTTTGAACATGACCAGCAGGACCTTGATCTGCTGCTCACACTGATCAAAAACGAGTTTGCCGCGTATTACGAAACAGCACTGATTACCGCACACATAGACACAAGATTTCATGATGAAAATATCCTCATGAAACGTGATGTATTTGATGAATACTGCACCTTTGTTTTTTCAGTTCTGTTTGCGTTTGAAAAAGTCATCGACACTTCCGGTCGCTCTCCGTACCAGAAAAAAGTGTTCAGGTTTCTCTATGCTTTCCTCAGCAATGTTTTTTTAATGAAGCATTTCATGCATGGGAACAAAGAAGCGTTTTTTCAGGCTGGGGAAATTATTGTTCCAAAATTTGCCAAACAGTACAGCATCAATGCGGCCATCTGTAACCCGGAGCCTGCAAAAACCCCCATTGCGTATGGCAGCACCATACATATTGCCATCTCGTTTGATGACAATTACGCAGAGCATGCTCTTGTCGCGCTGTACTCCCTGCTCAGCAACACCCAAAATGGCAGCCACATCCATTTTCATGTCCTGCACGACCAGAGGCTCAGCCCGGCCAACATCCACAGGACACAGCAGACATTCCCTGGTTCAAAGTTCAGTTTTTATGATGTCAGTGCAGACAGTTTTTCCAATTTTCTGCCCCATAACAGGCAGCATATCAGCCGCAACACCTATTACAGGCTGATCATGCATGAGGTGCTGCCAGCAGAGCTGAAGCGCCTGATCTATGTTGATCTGGATACGATTTTCTGTGACGACATAACGCTCTTGTGGAACATGGACCTCAAGGGGAAAATCCTTGGCGGGTGCATGGATGAAGGCGGCATAACCCATTCGCGCAAGCTATTTGGGCGCAATTACAACACCAACTACATCAATGCCGGTATTCTTGTTATTGACCTTGCCGCTGCCAGAGAAAAATACGGGAACCTCAAATTCCTTTATCTGGAATCCTTTGTAAAAAACATCAAAAGCATCACCCTGCAGGATCAGGACATCATCAATATTGCCTTCAGGGACGATATTCATATCCTGCCCCTGCGCTGGAACGCGGGGGGGCGCCTGTATAGCCATAATGAGCAGGATGTCGCCTATACCGATCAGGAGCAGGATGATGCCGCCACCAACCCGGCAATTGTCCACTTTACGGGCGAGGCCAAACCCTGGGTTGCGTCGTGTGAGCACCCGCTCAAGGAGTTGTATTTTATCTATCAGGCCAGACTGCGGGAGCAGGCCGGGGGCTAAGGCACCCCTACCTGCGGCCCGCCCGCTTGCCACCGCGGCCCCTGCACGCAATACACACAGCCATGCAATACGCCCCTCTCCACCATTGAGTAGGTGCGCGCCAGCAGTTAAACTGATAACAGTGTGACTGATTAACCATTCCGGAGCCCACCAGACATGAGCGAGACTGTAACCGGCGCAAGAGAAGCAGATGCTGCCGCAGCAGTTCCCAGAGCAGACGCCCCCAAGTCCAAGCGGAAACTGATGATGGCGGGCGCTGCCGGTCTTGTTCTCCTTATTGGCGGTGGGGTGTTCTGGGAAAAGGACAAAATCTTCACATCCAAGCTCAAACAGAACGTGGGCAGCAAGGCCGAGGCCGCCATGCATCCGCCGGTGCTGCTGGGTATTCCGCCCATGGTTTCCAACCTCGACACATCCGGTGGTCACCCGGTTTATGTCAAGCTGACCGCCAAGGTGGAAATCAGCGGTGTGCCTAACGAGGCCGCATTGCAGGACCGGATTGCGGAAATTCAGGACGTGTTCCAGACCTACCTGCACGAAACCCGGCCGCAGGATATTCGGGGGAACGGCATTTACAGGCTGCGCGAATCCATTCTGCGCCGCCTGCGCGCACAGCTTGCCCCCCTGCAGGTGACAAACCTGTATCTTGTTGAATTCCTTGTCCAGTAAAGCTCTCCGGCTTCTGACACCCGCTCAAACCGACACCCCTCAGGAACCGTAGCGACAGACCACATGCAGGATGTAGACGACACAGCATCAGGGCCCGGGAACCACGAACCCGAAGCAGACGCCGCACCGGACGCCCCGCATACGGAGGAGGCGCACGACCCCGCACAGGAGCAGGCCACCCAGGCCAGTGCGCCTGAAAGTGGTGCCGCACCCGAGGATCACACACCCGATGCCCCAGCCGACACAACGGCTGAGCACACGGACCCCGCGCCAGAACCCGGCACGGCAGACGCCCATGCGCAGGACGATGCCACCGCCCATGATGCGCAGGACGCCCACGCGGAACAGGGTGAACAGGGCGAGCATGAAGCCACCCCCGAGGAAGACCCGTTTGGCAGCCACCTGCTGGACCAGTCGGAAATCGACAATCTGCTCGGCCACACCTTTGGCGGGTTTGAAGAGCCGGAAGAAACCGGCATGGAGCGCGTTATCAAGGCCGGGTTCGTGGCCTATGAACGCCTGCCCATGCTGGAAATTGTCTTTGACCGGCTTGTGCGCATCCTCTCCGCCACCTTGCGTAACTTCACCAATGATAACGTTGAAATAACGATCGAGGGCATTCGCTCCCTGCGTTTTGGGGACTACATGGGGGCGGTTCCCTCCTCCTCCATGTTTGCAGTGTTCAAGGCCGTACAGTGGGACAACTACGGTCTGGTGGTTGTGGACTCGGCCATGTCCTACTCCATTATCGACATTCTTATGGGTGGGCCGCGCGGCGTTGGGCATGCAGGTGTGGAAACACGCCCCCACACCGCCATTGAACGCGCGCTGATTGAAAAGCTGATCACCCTCACGCTCAACGACCTGTCCATTGCGTTCAACCCGGTCTGCAATGTGGACCTTACGTTTGAGCGGCTGGAAGTCAGCTCCCGGTTTGCCGCCATTGCCCGCGCTTCCAACGCTGTGGTGCTGGCCAAACTCCATATTGATATGGAGGACCGCACCGGCAACATGGACCTGATCATTCCCTACGCCACGCTGGAACCGGTGCGCGACCAGCTTTCGCAGCAGTTCATGGGCGAGAAATTTGGCCGCGACTCCATCTGGGAAGACCACCTGTTTTCCGAGATTCTGGAAACA
Organism: Acetobacter fabarum; assembly: GCF_011516925.1. Taxonomy (GTDB): domain Bacteria; phylum Pseudomonadota; class Alphaproteobacteria; order Acetobacterales; family Acetobacteraceae; genus Acetobacter; species Acetobacter fabarum. The sequence continues at coordinate 160,182 of NZ_WOTG01000004.1, read as the reverse complement.
GATGCCCAGGTTTCTGCCGTGTTTGATGAAAAGATCGTCCCACTCTCCGAGGTACTGAACCTCAAGATCGGCTCGCTCATGACCTTCCCGCACAAGCAGGGCGCGCCCTTCCCCATCCGCCTGCAATGCGGGCAAACCCCACTGTTTGATGGCCGTCTGGGCAAGCTGGGCAACAAGAACGCGGTCAAGATCCAGCGCAGGCTGGTCCCGCCGGAAGAGCACCACCTACCACCGCCCCTTGGCGTGCCCCCGCAGCCACCCCACCCACCCGCAGCAAACCCCACACCGGATCAGACTGGAGGATCTCCTGAATGATGTTCACACAGATCCAGATGATCATTGAGATCACGCTCTCCGTCTTTCTGTTCCTTGGTATTATCTACAGTTTTTACCTCGGGCGGGTACTGGGCAACCTCAAGCGCGACCGGACCAGCCTGTTGGAACTGGTGGACAAGCTTGAAAACAGCGTTAACCAGGCCGAAGAAGGCGTGGACAAGCTGCGCGTGGCAGGGGAGGTCAGCGGCCGCCCCCTGAGCCGCATGATCGAACAGGCCAAGGTTACCGGCAGCGAGCTGGACGACATGGCCACCAAGGCCGATTCGGTAGCCGACCGGCTGGATTCGGTGCTGACACAGGTGCCCTCGCAGGAGCGGCGGATGGAAAGCCTGATCGAACAGGCCGAAACCGCACGGCTGGCCATAGAGGAAACTCTGGAAAAGCTGCAACAAGCCAGCCAGACAGCCCAGCAGACCGCGCAGGAACTTGTGCAGTCGGCGCTGGAGAGTGCAACGGCTGCGCAAAGTGCCATAGCCAAGGCGGTGGAGCAGCAGTCATCCACAACGCCGGACCAGCCAGCCCCCACCCAGTTTGCAGACACGCTGGACATGCCCATGCCCGCAACCCTGACCAAAGAGCGCCCTTACCTGCGCGCCCTTGGCAAGGGCCAGAGCACCCCGCCCGAGCGTGAAAGTGCTTAACGTTTAAGGGCCGATATTAACGTTCCGGCAGAAAGTTCCATCCGATTCCAGCCAAAGCCTCCTCCCTTTAATGGGCGGAGGCTTTTTTTATGCCTTGTGGAGAATAAGCAAAAAATGGCGGATAACTGCCACTCCTTCCGCCACCATCTGCTTTTTGTGACCATGTTCTGGCCCGGTGGTGGATTTTTTTTTACCCACCCCTCAAAAAAAAATGATCGCGTTAACCTTCTCTTAGCCGTTCGGGGGTTTATTCATCCTTGAACACGGGCACTAAGCCCACTCGAAATGGAGATCACAACGTGAGCCTTTCTATTAACACCAACACCTCTGCAATGGTTGCTCTGGAAACGCTGAACGCGACCCAGACCCAGCTGAGCGCCACCGAAAACGCAGTTTCCACCGGCAAAAAAGTTGCTAACGCTTCTGACAGCCCGGCTGCTTTCGGTATTGCTTCGCAGATGAACGGCAACATTGCCGGTCAGGGCGCAGTGAACGACGGCCTGTCCTTCGCTTCCACCGTTGTCAGCTCCACCAACAGCGCCGCCAACCAGATCCTTTCCGTTCTGGCTGAAGTTCAGGCTGCTGTGACCACGATCGGCAGCAACGAAGGTAGCTCCACCTCCCTCGCTCAGATCAACACCGAAATCACGGGTTACCTGAAGCAGATCGACACCATTGCAACCAACGCCACCACCAACGGCGTGAACCTGCTGGTCAGCTCCGCTAGCGCATCCACCACGGGTTCCTTCAACGGCATCACGGCTGCAAGCGTTGTTTACGTAACCGGTCTGCAGGGCAGCACGGCTACCATCAGCAACCTGTTCAACATCATCAACGGCGTGAGCGGCGTGACCGGCACGGGTTCCACCGCGTCCCTGTCCGAAGCTCTGGGTCTGTCCACCGGCGTTGACACCAACGGCCTGGCAACCGCCAACGGCTTCCTCACCACCGATGGCAGCCTTGCTGCTTCTTGGGGTGGCGCATCTGGCTCCTTCGACCTGACGAAAGCCATTGCAGCCGTTCAGAAAGCCATCACGGCTATGACGAACGTGACCTCTGAACTGGGTCAGAACACCAAGAACATCGCCAACATGACCACCTTCGGCCAGACGGTTTCTGACAACCTGACGACCGGCGTTGGCGCCCTGACCGATGCTGACATGTCCGCAGAAAGCGCAAAGCTGACCTCCCTGCAGACCAAGCAGTCCCTGGCAATCAAGTCCCTCTCGATCGCCAACGGCCAGTCCCAGAACATCCTGTCCCTGTTCCAGTAATCCTACTGATACAGTTGACGAAAAGTGCCCTCGGCGAAAGCCGGGGGTATTTTTTTGCCCGGACCACAACGCACTGGTCCTTGGGCTAACCCGTAAGTACGCAGGCCAGCCTGCCCCTCCCCTACGGCGCACGGAAACACCCGCCCCCTTGGTGGCCACGGGCCTTCCACTTCCCACCCAAAACACGCAATTCCCCCTGCCAGAGCAGACGGTGCGCTATCACGCGTGCATGGGGTGTATTTTCTGGATTATCTGCCCAAGGCAGCAAAGTGGGCCGGGCGGCAGGCCCGGTTATGGGCCACGCCTCCCCAGCCAGCGCATCAGGGGGCTGTCTGCACCGCCACCGTGTTGCGCAGCATGGCATAAAATGCCGAAAAGATTTTGTGCATCTGGGGAATTTTGTAGGGGAAAACGGCCTGATCATCACAGGCATGAATGATCAGCGCGTTGGACAGTTCAAACACCAGCAGTTTGCCATCTCTGGTTTCGGCACAGTCAAAGCCAAAATAGTCCAGCTTGACCGCATCATAAATACCGTTCAGGGCCACAGCATGCCGCTGGCCAAACTCCTGATCAAAGTGGAGCATGGCGTGGGCTTCCTCCCCACGGCGGGCGGCAAACTCTTTCATTTCCCTGTAGGGGTAATGCACCATCCAGTGGGTGGAAATACCCATATGTGCCAGATAGGCTTGACCCTCCACCATCACCACGCGGTATTTGCGGTAAAGCTGGTCGTCCGATGCGTAGTTGACAAAATTGGCGACAAAAAACAGCTCTGCCCCAATATCCGCCAGATAGGCGGCAAGGGCCTGCGGCTGGTCTATCCGGCTCAGGCCAATGCCGCCATGCAGCCCAAGGGGGCGCACAATAAACGGGTAGGCCAGATTAAGGCCCAGAGATTCCAGCGTAGTATGCCCGGCGCTTAACCGCTCCAGTGTGGCGCGCTCGACCCGGTATGTCTGTGCCATGTGCAAACCCGGCACAGTGTGCAGCAGGTCAAACGCCGCAGAGCGGGAGAGCTGGGGAATATACTGGGGCTTGTTCAGCACCGGCACCGGGCTGTGTGCCAGCACCTGTGCCAGTTGCTCCAATACGGGGGTATGGGTGTCCCCCTCCCCAACCGCAACAAACACGAGGTCATGCGGGGGGAGTGTCTGCGGCCATGCCAGACCGGGGCCAACATACACCACATCCATGTGAACGGGTGCATTTTCCAGAATACATTCTATGGGGGTGTTGGCGGTCAGGTCTCCGGGGGTTTTAACCACCAGCAGGCGCAAAGCATCCCGCCCTGCATGCGCGAGGTTAAAAACCTGCTGCACCTTGAGTGCTTCGGTCAAGAACGCCTCGGCCTGCTCTGGCTCAAAGGTCAACTGCATGACCAGCGCCAGATCGAGCAGTGTTTGCGCCGTTGGAGCCTGCGCGGCCTTTTGGAGCAGTTCAGTCCGGTAATGCGTAATATCCTGCCCATGCAGGGACTGCCGCAGGAGCGGGGACAAACCAAAAGCGTTCATGTTTATACTCGGCTACAGCCGGGGGCAGAACCAATACAAAGTGCCACAGACCATAGAAGTGCAAAGCACTGGAATAGACAAAACACTCAAATATTCTACTGACCGACTTTATTTCATCAGATTGATGGTGCGCGTCAGCATGGAGCGGGTGATCTGCATGGTGTTCAGATTCGCTTCGTACGAATGCTGGGCGTCATGCGTGTCCATAATCTCGACCATGGTGTTCACGTTCGGCACCTTCACGTACCCTTTGGCATCTGCCGCAGGGTGGGAGGGGTCGTAGCGTGTTTCAAACGGCGTGTGGTCCTGCCCGATGGACTTGACCTTAACGCTGGATGCGCCCGTGGCCTGGTCCAGCGTTGTCTGGAAGGTAATGGTTTTGCGGCGGTATGGGTCCGCACCGGGGGTGGAGCCGGTTGTATCCTTGTTGGCAAGGTTTTCGGCCGACACGCGCAGGCGTTCAGCCTGTGTGCGCATGCCATCGGCGGAAATGCCAATTGTATTGGTAAAGTCCATCTGCTGCTTCCGTCCTTACGAACTGGTGCCCAGCGCGGTGGAGAACATGCCCATGTAACGGGTGTAAACCGTGGTGGCAAAGCGCTGCTGGTCGTTGGTATCGGCTATTTTGCCCAGCTCATCTTCCAGCCGGACCTCGTTACCATCAATGGATGTGTTGCCGCCCGTGGTTTTGCGCGCAAGGGCGGTATTACCCGGCCCGGCCATATGCCCCGGCTCGGTCTGCACCATGGCCATGGTCATCTGGTTCTGCAACACGCCTGCAAACGGTGCCACATCCTTGGAGACGTAACCCGGTGTATTGGCGTTGGCTACGTTGCCTGCCAGAACGGACTGGCGCGACTCCAGCCACTGCAAGCGCCGCTCTGCCAATGAAAACAGGTCAGTCCCGCTATGGGTCAGCGCGGTCTGGGATGACAGTGCCTCCAGCATGAAAATGCCAGCTCCCTTGTGTTTGTGCGGTGCCGTAGGGGTAGGTTGGACCTCCTCTGCTCACGGCAGTTCAACCATAAATAGCGTTCCTTCCCCCCGATTGCCACAGATTTATTGGCCTCCTCCCTTCCAGCCCCACCCAATGCCCCATGACAGACGCCCGGCACGGCGTTATGGCATGGTCCGTACGGCACACCACGCCTTTGCCAGAGCGAGCAGAGCATGCGCACACCCAGAATGACCGATGCAACCATTCAGGCCGGGGCAACACTGGCCATGCTGGCGTGGAGCCTGCTGGCGCGCACCGCACCCGCAGCCCTTGCCGGTATGTGCATTGCCCTGCTGTTCCCTCTTTCCGTCCGGGTTTGCGCGCTTGCGCTGCGCTGGCTCCCTGTAGCAGCGGGCGTGCGCCCCCATGTGGAGGCACCACCCCCACAACAGCAGCATGAACTGGTAGCTGGGTGCCTGCTGGTGGCGGCCTGCTCGCTCACCCTGCTGATTTATACCCCTCCCTCCGTCACGCTGGCTTACGCAGTGGCCCTCCACCTTGCCAACCTGCTGGTACAGTTTGACCGGCGCGAAGGCTGGCTACCCAACGCCATACTCATGCCCATGCTGTTATGCGGCCTGCTGGCAGGGGCTGCTCTGGGTTATGCGGGCAGCGCCATTGGGGGGGCCTGTGCAGGCTGGGTGCTGGGGGGGGCTGGCCTGTTTGGCCTGTCCATTACCCGGCGGGGTAATTTTATGTCCGCGGCCGATGTGCTGTTGTTTGGCGCATGCGGGGCATGGGTAGGGCTGGGTGGGTTCTGGGCTTTTCTGCTGCTTGCTGGGGCTGGGCTCTGGGCCGTGCGCGGAGTGCGGCGCAGCACGCGTGCCCCCATGGTGCAGGCAGCAGTCTGCTCCGCCACGCGGCCTGTGTGGCGCTACCCCACAGCCTTGCCCTGCGCCGTGGGGCTACTGATGGTGTTTTTGCTCCGCAACAGCCCCGCCCTGCCCCACTGGGTGCAGTTTCTGCTGGGCGGTTAACACGGCGGGGCAGAACACCCGTAAGCAGCAAACCCCAACCATACAGGCCGGGGCAAACACTGGCAGATCAGGGTTTGGCAGCCGCCGTAGCGGGCTTGGCGGCCGTGGCGGCACCGGGTTTTGGCCCCCCGACCTGTGTCAGCAGGCGGAAGACACGCCCGCTCTCACCATCCATGCTCCGGTCCCCTACCAGCTGGGCGAGCCATGCCAGCGTCTGCGCATCCGACGCCTGAGACGCATCGGAGGCCAGACGCAGGGCGAGTGTCTGCTGGGCAGCACTCAGCGGGCCTTGGGGCGGAATCTCTGCCTCGGCCATTTTGCGCACATTGGCTACGGCGGCAGGCCATTCGCCCCGGCTTTCATGAATACGGGCGGCCATATCCAGCGAGTCGGAAAAACTATCCCCGTTCAGCAGGCCCAGTGCGGCGGTCTGGTCGCCTTTGGCCAGCGTAATGCGGGCCTGCAGGCGGCGGCGCGAGGCCTTCATGTCATCCGGCAGGTCGGGGCTGTCCGTGCGCTGGAGCACGTCGGTCGCGCTCGCAAGGTCCTTGAGTGCAATGTAGGATTCAGCCAGCCCCTGCCCGGCCAGTGCCTTGAGCTCGGGCGAATCCAGCATGGGCACGGCATCGGAGAACGCTTCCTGCGCCTCATCCGCCAGCCCAAGGCCCAGCAGCATCTTGCCGTAAGCCATCAGGATTTCGCCCTTTTTGGTGCCCGGTTGCAGGGCAGACAGGTGGGCGCGCAGCATGGCCGCACCATGCAGAATGGAATCGCGGTCCGTATCCTTGACCACTTCGGAGGCCACAGCGGCAAGGGTCTGGAACAGCATGGGCGACAGAACAGGCTCGGACACCTGCTCGGGCGTGTCCTTGACCATATCCAGCGTGGCCAGTGCTTCGGGCCATTTGCGCGCACGCATGTAGGCATCGGCCTGCAACAGCCGCACTGTGGCCTCGCGCCCGGCAAGGCGGGCATCGGGCATAAGGCCGTTAAACATTTCCGCGGCGGCAACCGGGGTCAGCTTGCCATCGGACATGTCGAGCGAGATTTTCTGCTCCAGAGCCTTTTCCGCCACCACGGGGTCCGGATCAACCGAGAGCGCATTAAACGCATCATACGCCTGCGTGCGCTTGCCCGTACGCAGGTCGCGGAAGGCAGAGGCCAGCTTGTAAACGGACCCTGCGGGCAGCTTGTCCAGCACGCTCAGGTCCTCTGCCGTGCCGTAACGGCCAACCTGCTCGGCGGCAAAAGGCAGCAGCACGCTGCGTACACTGGTGGGGTAATTATCCAGCCGGGTAAAGTCGCGCGCCAGCAGGTGGGCGGCCTCGGCCTCGTGCCCACCCTTGGAGGCAAGGTAAAGACCGCGCCAGAGCTGCGTGGCACGCTGTTCGTTATCGGGCCATGGGCCTTCAAGCAGGAACGCGCCATCCATGTTGCCGCTCAGCAGTTCGGATGCAGCGAGCAGAAAGCTGACCTCCGGCCGCACGGCCTCTTCGGGGTCATCTTCCAACGCGACGGTCAGGATTCCGCGGGCTTCCAGAAAAGCACCAACGCCAAAGGCCGCGCGAGCTTCCTCCAGCCGGGCGGCAAAGCGCTGGGCGGGGTCGGAATCGGCTGCGGCCAGCAGGGCTTTGTGCAGGCGGGCTTCCAGCTGCTCATTGGGCAGTTTTTGCAGGCCCAGCCAGTCCAGATCAACCGTGTTGGCGTACACGGCCACCTTGCTGTCGGGGAGCGGGCTTTCACCCGATGTCAACAACGCGCCTTCAGGCGTTGCGCGTAGCCCCACATCGGGCGAGTTGGCGGCCACAACCACGCCCTCGGTCGTGGGCCAGATGTCATACCCATCCCCATGACGGAAGGAGAGAATCCCCCCGTCATCCGTGGTGGAGGTACCAACAAACAGCTTCTGCCCGGATGCGGGGTCCGTAATGCTGAGCACCCGGCCGGGCTTGCGCATGGGGTAGAGAATCCCCCCATCTGCCACAATCGGGTTGATCACGCGCCGGTCGCCATAAACATTACCCGGCGGGGGCTTGTCCCCCAGTATCCAGCCTTCTGCCTGCTGGGACAAAAAGAACTCGCGCGTGTCGGGCAGTTTGATCTGCAACAGGGTTGCACCCGGCAGGGTTGTAACGGTCAGGGTAGAAAAAACACCGTCCCCGTGCAGGGCGCTGGTATCCATGGGTTCAGCATTATCCACCACAATCACAAAGCTGTCGCCACTGCGGAAGGCGGCCAGCCCCATGCGCGGGGATATGGGAATAAGCACGCGGCTGGTGGATGTGGCGGGCACGTTAATGGAGCCACCACCCCCGGCAACGCTGGAGCCGGAACCACCGGGCTGCCCTGCTTTTTGCCCCGGCTTACGCCCCTTGCCTGCTGTTTGCGGCGCGGGGGCTGGCGGGGGCAGTGGCACGTCCAGCACTGTGGCTTTCCACGGTGCTGGCAGGCCTTTAAGCAGGTCGGCATCTGCTGCGGTGCCAGGGTCGGCCGGGGTGGCGGGTGTTGCAGCAGCGGCACCAGCCGTGGCGGCCGCGCCTGCTGCTGCGGCAGCGGTTGCAGCCGTTGCCGCGTTAAGCCCTTTGCCCTTTGGGGGCACCGCCTGAGTGGTGCGGGGCGCGTGGGTGCGCCGCGCCGCATCGGCCACGGTTGTCATGGCGGAGCAGGACAGAAGCAGGGCAAGGGGAAGAAGGCAGCGTCTCATGCAAACGGATCTGCTAAAATACACGTCTGGTTAATCCTGAACGATCAATGGCCCTGCCGTGGGGCGGGACTCTTCTGCACATATGGTAGCGGGTGCAGAAGAACTGTGGCTGACCGGCCCGCCTGCCAGAGCAGTAAACACGAACCCCTCAGCCATGCAGGACCAGAACGGACACTGCCGCTGCTGCGCACTCATCAATACCCTGAAGCATCATGCGTTAAATAAGGACCCTGTCCCGGCCTGTTGCCCAATGGGGCCGGGGCAGACCCGGCCCGATGCGCAATCAGGCCAGAAGGTTGATGAAGCTTGCCGAACCGGAATGCTTGTTGTGCGTATTGCCTGAAGGCACAACCTGCCCCGTGGCATCAAACTGCATGGAGGAGGAAGAGCCGTCCTGGCCGGTGGACGCAACCTTGAGCGCGCTGGAGGCAATATGCTCGGGCTGGACCGAGCGGTGAGCCGCCTGAGCCATGTTGGCCGTAGCCGTACGCATGCTGGAGGCAAGCTGGGCGGCAACCGTGGTATCTGCCATGTGTATGGAACCTCTTCAGGGCTTACAGGAAACACAAAGCCGGTATGCCGCACCGCAGCGCCGCATGCAAACCGGAAGAAAAAATCTTGCGCTCAGATTATGGGATGGCCATGCCTTAGCCAAGGTGTTTTTTGGAGTCTGCCCTTGCGCAGCCCCCAATGCACCCCAAATACCCGACCAGCACCGTGCATCGGCCTGCCGGACAGGGCTGGTCCACCGCAGTTCCCTGCGGCATCAAGCACACGCATTCGACAGAACCGATAGACGGAAAAAAACATGCGCCTGTTGTGTATCGGAGACACCTCAACCCAGGGGGATATCCGCCCATACCGTGGCCTGGCGGAAGCCGCAGTGGAGGGGGCGCTGTCCCTGACCATGTCCGGTCCGGAAGGGGTGGTGGAAACCCTGCGCCGCTCGCAGTACGATATTGCGGTTATCCAGCAGGCCCGGCCCGATACGCGCCTGCTGCGGCATATCCGCAATTCCCGCATTCCCACCCCGATTATCATGATCGTGCGCACGTCCACCCCGCAGGAAGTGGCGGAAACCCTGTCCATTGGTGCGGATGACTGCGTCAGTGCCGCCATAGAGCCGGTGGAGCTGCTTGCCCGCCTGCGCGCCATTGTGCGCCGCACCGGCGGGCATGACAGCCTGAGCCTGCATGTCGGCCGTATGGTGGTCAACGTGGACCGCAGGCAGGTCCTGATAGATGACCGCCCGCTCCCCTTAACCCCGCGTGAGTACGACGTGGTGGAACTGCTGACCCTGCGCAAGACACAGGTGCTCAGCAAGGAAGCCCTGCTGGACAACCTGTATGCCGGGCAAGAAGAACCACACGCCAAGATCATTGATGTAATGGTGTGCAAAATCCGCAAGAAACTGCGCGATTTTGGTATTATCGACCCATTTATAACCCAGTGGGGCATTGGCTACAGGCTGAACGAGCAGGCGTTCATCCCCCTTGGTGCGCGCATGAGCACGCACAGCGCCACCCCCGCCTCGCGCGAGACAAGTCTGCCGGTTACGCGGGGCATTAACGTAATTTCCCCCGCCACCAAAATGGACGTGCTGTAATCCGCAAAGATTGGGCGGGCAGGCGTAAAAGCCACTGGCCTTGCAGGGGCCAAATGGATTACAGTAGCCCCACGTTCCAGACCACTCTCATGGCGGCAGGCGGCATGCCCCCTCCGCGCCAGACAGGGCCACAATGACCAGCGATATCACCACACGCAGCCTCGACGCGCTCAACGCCTACGGACAGACCCAGAAGAGCATGCAGTCCACAACGGATGGGCAGGGCACGGGTTCCACCGGAGGGGCCGATATTGTTTCCGGCTTTACGTCCGCGCTGGACAACGCCCTCAAAGGCGCCATCCAGACCGGCAAAACGGCAGAAACCCAGACGGCAACCGGCCTGTCCGGCAAGGGCAACATGAGCGATATCGCCACCTCGGTCGAAGAAGCCAAACTGACCCTGCAAACCGTAACCACCGTGCGCGACCGTATGGTGCAGGCCTACCAGGACGTCATGAAAATGTCGATCTAAGACCCATCGCATGCATAACACGGTCGATATCCACGACATTCTGCGCCAGACACTGTTTGTGGCGGTCAAGCTGGGGGCACCCTCCCTGCTGGCCTCGCTGGTGGCGGGTGTTCTGGTATCGCTCTTTCAGGCCATGACACAGGTGAGCGAAGCCACGCTCTCCTTCGTGCCCAAGTTTGTGGCTGCCATGGCCGCCCTGCTGCTGACCGGCTCCTACATGGCCGCGACCCTGAACACCTATGCCCGCACCATTTTTGACCAGGTCATTATGGTTGGCGGGTCATGACCGGCCCCCACACCACCCCGTGGGCATGACCGACTACCTGCTGTTCCCCGGCGGGTCCATTCAGGTGCTGGCCGCCACGTTCCTGCTGGTGCTGTGCCGGGTGAGCGCGCTGGTCATGGCCTCCCCCGGTCTGGGGGAGAGCACATCCCCCATGGTGGTCCGCGCAGGGATTGCCCTGTGCATTACCGTTGCCATTCTGCCGCTTGAGCAGAACGCACTCAAGGACGTGTCGGGGCAGGCGCTGCACATGCCAGCCCGCGCCATTGCCATTATTGCGGGCGAACTGCTTTACGGTATTTTTATTGGCTGGCTGGCGCGGCTGATCTCGCTTGCACTGGGTATTTCCATGCAGTTCGTGGCCATTTTTACCGGCCTTGCCAGCGTGCTCCAGCCCGACCCGGACCTGGGTGCCGGCAGTACTGCCATCAGCCATATGGCCTCTTTTCTGGTACCGGTTATTTTTCTGTCCACGGGGCTGTATGCGCTGCCGCTGGCTGCCATTACCGGCTCCTACAGCGTGTTCCCTCCCGGCCATGTTCCCATGGTGGGGGATATGGCGCGCAGCGTAACGCAGGTTACGTCCCAGACCTTTATGCTGGCCTTCCAGCTTTCGGCCCCTTTTGTGCTGATCGGCACCCTGTGGCCTGCCATGCTGGGGGTGCTCAACCGGCTTATGCCGTCCATTCAGGTCTATTCCATGGCCATGCCTGCCCAGTTGCTGGGCGGCGTGCTGCTGCTGGCCATTCTTATTCAGGTCATGAGTGGTGTATGGCAGGAGCGTGCGGGCGACATGCTGCTGGGCCTGCCCGGTATTGGCGCCACCCCCGCGCACCACTAGGAGCGAGCGCGCATGGCCGACGACAGTTCAGGCGAAAAGAGCCAAGCCCCAACCGGAAAACGGCTGGAAACCGCGCGTGAGGAAGGCAATATTGCCCAGTCGCGCGAGGTGCAGCTCCTGATTATCCTGAGCGGCTTCCTGATTGTTTTTACCACCAGCACCGGCCTGTCTGCTTACCGCTTTACCAAGCACATGTATGGGCTCATGGCCCATTTTGACAGTATTCCCTTCGACCGTGCCTCCCTCTACCGCGCCTCCGTTCAGGCATCGCTGGAGGGGGTCTGGCTGGCGGCCCCTCTGGTGGGTACGGGGGTGTTGGTTACACTGGCCTTTGGCGTGGTCCAGAGCGGGTTCCTGTTCCGCCCCAAGGCCATTATGCCCGACATTACGCGCCTGTCCCCCGCCAAGGGGATCTCGCGCCTGTTCAGCAAGAACAATCTGGTAGAAACCGCCAAAAGCCTTATCAAGCTGGTGGTGTTTGGCTGCGTCCTGTTTGGGGTCGCCAAGGAAACCCTGCGCGTGGCCCCCGTTTCCGAACGGTGGAGTGTGCTGCACCTTACGCACGAACTTGTCTCGTGGTTTGTGTACGCAACACTGGTGGTGCTGGTGGTGCAGGCCGTTATTGCCGTGCTCGATGACGTGTGGACACGCTGGAACCGGCTGCAGAAACTGCGCATGAGTTTTCAGGAAATCAAAGACGAAACCAAGGAAATGGACGGGGACCCCAAAGTAAAGGCCCGCCAGCGGCAGATACGCATGCGCCGCCGCCGCCGCATGGTGCAGGCGGTCAGGGACGAGGCCACCGTGGTCATTACCAACCCGACCCACTACGCCGTGGCCCTGCAATATGAAAACGGGATAAACAGCGCGCCCAAAATTGTTGCCAAAGGGACGGATGAACTGGCCGCGCGTATGCGTGAGGCAGCGGAAGAAGCGCGCGTACCCATTGTGCCCAACCCGCCCCTGGCGCGCGCGCTGTACACCCTGCCGCTGGATTCGGAAATTCCGGCCGAATACTTCCAGCCTGTAGCCGCCATTATTGCCTATGTCATGAAGCTCAAGACCCCCGGCGCGCGCGCGGCCCCTCCCCCCGTGCAGCAGCCCCCGCAACAAGCGCCACGGCTCCGGCGCTAAACGCCCGAAAACGGCGGTTTACAGTTCTTTCATGCAGGAAAAACTTGCGTTCCACGCCCTACATGCTACTCAGTTGGGTAACTTAGGCGCAGGCCATAATGGTGGGGCGGGTTTAAGCCCCTTGAGTCTGTTCGCCATTAACCCCGTGGCTGATGCGCGTGCCCCAGAACGGCACAGACAGCCAGCGTAAGAAAACTGCGCATCCACAAGGCAGGGACGACACATGTCTATTTTTAACTCCCTTACCACGGCTGTCAGCGGGATTAACGCTCAGTCCACCGCGTTTACCAACCTCAGCAACAACATCGCCAACAGCCAGACGGTTGGCTACAAGGCCGACACCACCGCGTTCCAGGACTTTGTGGCCGGCGCAGGCTCCACCTCCGGCTCGTTCGCACAGGGTGTGGCCAACTCCGTGGCCGCCGTAACCGTGCAGCACGTCAACTCCCAGGGCACCGCCTCCTCCAGCACGGACGGGCTGGCCATGTCCATCTCGGGCAACGGGCTGTTCAACGTCTCCAAAAAGACCGGTGCGGTCACTTCGGCTGGTGCCGACTTTGCTTCTGAACAGTATTACACCCGCAACGGTGAATTCTATGAAGACAAGGACGGGTACCTCGAAAACACCAGCGGCTACTACCTTGATGGCTATATGGTGGACGCCACGACCGGCGCGCTGGACACATCCAGTGTAACCCAGATCAACGTTGCCAACGTAACCTTCCGGCCCACACAGACCACAACAGTTACGGCAACGGGCACCCTGTCCTCCGTTACTGGTGCAAGTGCGGTTACAACAAACACCACTGTTTACGATGGCACCTATAATCAGGCCAAACCCAAGGACAACACCGGGGATGTCACCCTGACGTGGACGCAGTCCTCCGCCACCGAGTGGACTGTGCAGGCCTCGTCCAGCACCACGGGTATGTCTGTTACACCAACAACGGCCTACACGGTGGACTTCAACACCGATGGTTCGCTGAAATCCGTGACCGACAGCTCCGGCAACAACGTGACCTCCACCCTGAACGGGGCTGCCGCCAACCTGCCGATCTCCATCACCTACCCCGATGGCAACACGCAGAACGTGAACGTCAACATCGGCACCATTGGTGGCACGAGCGGCATGTCCCTCAGCACCTCTTCCACAACCCCCAAAGCCGTTAGCGACAGCGTGACCTCCGGTACGTACCAGAGCGCCAGCATTGAAAGCGATGGCTCTGTGATGGCGACGTTCGACAACGGGGACACGCAGCTGATCGGCAAGGTCGCACTCAGCAACTTTGCCAACGTCAACGGCCTGCTGGCGCAGGATGGTCAGGCTTACACAGCCACCGCCGCATCAGGCAGCGCCAAAACCGGGCTGGTGGGTGAAAACGCTACAGGCTCCCTGACAGTCGGCTATGTGGAATCTTCCACCACTGACCTGACAAGCGACCTGTCTGCCCTGATCGTTGCGCAGGAAGCTTACACCGCCAACACCAAAATCGTGACCACGGCAGACCAGCTGCTACAGGCCACCATTGCCATGAAGCAGTAAGCCACTTTTTTAACCCAAAGCGCTTTTGCACCGGCCTGCCCCAAAGCAGGCCGGTTTTTTTATGCCCGCCTATTCAGCGGCTATCGGGTAATCATCCGCGTAACCCTGCCCGTAATCGGAGAGCACAAAGTTGCTCACCAGATCCACCATTCTGGCCGAGCGCTGGCTCAGGTCCTGGCAGTCGGCAGAGGCATTTTCGCTCATGGCCGATGTTTTTTCCGTCAGGTCACGCAAGGCGGCGGCCTCGCGGTGTGTGCCCTTAACGCTTTGCTGCTGACCGCCCATTTCCTTGTTAATCTTGGAAATGGCATTGTTCACCACTGCAATGCCTGCCCCTATATCGGACAGGTCCTCCACCATCTGGTTAACCGCCTCCGCTCCGCTACGGATCACGGCTTCGTTCTTTTGCGCGCTGGCCGCAATCTGGCGGGCTGCATGGGATGTTTTAACCGACAGGTCCCGGATGGCCATGGCCACTACCGAAAAACCACGCCCCATGGCCCCGGCCCGCGTGGCCTCCACATTGGCATTAAGGGCCAGAAAGTTGGTCTGGGCCGCAATGTTCTGAATGGAACCAACCAGATCGGATATGGTTTTCCATGCGGTTTGAATATCCGCCATGGTGGCGCGTACATCATTCATGTTGGTGTTGCCACGCGCTGCGGCATCCACACATTTGCGTGCCGCCTGTTCGGCGGCCACCGTCTGCCCCGATACATCATCCAGCGAGGCTTCCAGCGTAGCGGTGGCGTTGGTCAGCCGGTGGATGGAGCCAACCTGCGCCTCGTTCTGGCTAAGGATACGGGCATTGCTCTGGCTGATGGAGGAGGCTGCATCCTCCACCTGCGTAGAAACCTCACGAATATCGGAGACAACATCATTCAGGCCGGTTTTGAGCTTGGCAAAGGCGGCTGCCAGCACAGGGGAGCGCTCTGCTACATCCCGCGCCAGTGTAGCACTCAAATCCCCTTCGGCCACGCGTTCCAGCGCCTGGGCAATCTGTTCCAGTGCCGAGCGTTCGGATGCGGCTTTCTGCCGTTCCTCCTCCAGCCGTGCAAGGTAGGTGGAAATCACCAGATCCATGTCCAGGAACGCGGCCTTGAGAATAGCCCCGATCTGCTGGCCCAGCTTTTCGCCCATTTCGGCTTCAACCGCCGCACGGCCAAGGGAGAAACGCCGCCCGCCACGCACCCCCTGCTTAATCAGGCGGCGGCAGATGGCATCCAGCAGCACGGCATAGCCATCAATATACCACCGTGGTTCCAGCCCTATGCGGGCATGGGCGTGGCCGATCCGGGTGACGTCACTTACATAATCCGGCCCGAACTTGCCCGATAGAATGGTCTCCCAGTGCATCTGTTGCAGGGAGCGGGCTTTGGACGTCGTGGCCTCGGTCGGGAAGAACCGGGCCAGTTCTGGTACATCATGCACACGTTGATAAAATTCGGACAGACTCTCGTCCAAAATCTCGGCCATATCGGGGCGCATACTGGCCAGCGTATCCCGCTCGCGCCGCTCTATGCCCATAAAAGACAGTCTGTCCGCTATTGAGGCAGGCTGCCAATGGCCAGCCCGCGCGTCCGAATTTTCCATAGTCGAGCCACCTTTTTTGGCCCCTCGACCGTTCAGAGCATGGCGTCGGTATCGAACTCCTGTCCGGAACCTGCGGATGTTTCCAAGCCTTCCAGAACGGTTTCTGCAATCCCGACCAAGGGAGCGAGGGACAGATTGGTATCAAGAATGGCACGGATGCCATAACGCTGCGCCTGAGAGGCAAGCCTTACAAACAGTTCCCTGTCTTCATAATTGGTGGCCCCTGCATCCAGCGAATTCGCCTTCATGATCATGGACCACAAACGCTGGTTTTTGGTCAGGGCCTTCAGCCGAACAGAGGGGTCAGAACTGGCGGATGCCGTTTCCAACTCTTCTATCAGCAGTCTGAAGCAGGTCGCATCGGCCTGTCGGTCCGTCAGGGAATACCCTGCCACATTCTGGTAGGCGCGCATTGCGGGATGGATCATGATTGCACCATATTTTTATCGGCTGTTTCCGGCCCGCAGGGGCAAAAACCAGCAACGTGTGTGTGTCATTCATTCTACACCCGGCGTTAGAGCGTGACCAGAGCAACCTAACGGAACCCACACGCCTAGTGTTGGCAGGTATTTATAAAAATTTCCTATATTTTTTATCGATTCCCCGCCTATTCAAGCACCAGTTTCCAACACACTCGCGTGAGCATGCCTGAAGCACACAGCAAAAAGGCCGGGCGCACATGCACCCGGCCTCTGCTTTACGCGCATCCCCGCCCATAAAGGGCGGGTCAGGGAACCTAGAAGTCTGACCAGCCACCGGCCATGCTGCTTTCCAGCTGGCGCGGGGCAGCAGGCTTGCCTGCGCCAAGGGCTGCCGGGCGGCGGGGCGTGCTGGCCGGGTTGGCCAGTGCCGGACGAGCCGAACCCCCATCCGGCCCGGCCAGTGCGGGGCCAGAACCGGGCAGGGTAAAGTGGCCCACCACATTGACCAGATTAGCAGCCTCGGTCTTGAGATTATGGGCAGCCGCTGCGGTCTGTTCCACCATGGCGGCGTTCTGCTGGGTTGTGGCGTCAATATGGGTTGCGGCGGTGTTGACCTCGCCCAGGCTACCCACCTGCTCGCGGGCCACACTGGCAATGTTGCCCACATGGCTGGTAATGGCTTCCACCTGCCCGGCCACCAGCCTGAGTTCCTTGTCGGTCTGTTCCACAAGGCGCACACCCTCGGTCACCTGCCGGGTGGAAATCTCGATCAGGCTGCGAATATCGCGCGAGGAAGTGGAAGAACGCTGTGCCAGCGCCCGGATTTCGGTCGCAACCACGGCAAACCCACGCCCTGCATCACCCGCGCGGGCAGCTTCCACCCCTGCGTTAAGGGCCAGCAGATTGGTCTGGAAGGCAATGTCGTCAATAATCCCGATAATGGCGGACATTTTGGCCGACGAGGTTGCAATTTCCTGAATGGCGGACATGGCCGACAGCATGACCTTGGTGGAACGCTGCACGGCGGCATGGGCACTCTGTGCCGCATCGCGCGCTTCCTGCGCGGCTTCGGCCTGATCATCCACACCGTTTTTAACGTTGGTCACAGAGGCCGCCATCTGGCCCATGGCCGCTGCCTGCCGCTCGGTCCGCTGGGCAAAATCCTGCGAGGCTTCTGCAATTTCCATCGACCCGCCCTGAATAAGGGCAGAGGCCGCAGCCACTTCGCCCATGGCTTCGGACAGGGAGGACACAGCCTCGTTAAAGTCGCGCCGCAGAGCGTCAAACTCCGAGGCAAAGGGGGATGTAAACTGGAAGGCCAGATTACGGTCGGCCAGTGTGCGCAGCCCCTTGCCCAGTTCCACAATCATGCCGTTCTGGTCTACGGCACGCTGTTGAGCCAGCTCGCTCAGGCGCTGCTGTTCGGCGGCACTTTCCTGTGCGATTTTCTGCAAGTCAAGCTGCTTGATCAACGCGCTGCGGAAGGTGGTTAGCGCCTTGGCAAGCCGCCCGGCACAGTCCGACCAGTCAACATACGGGATTTTTTCATCCAGCTTGCCTGCGGCAATGCGCTCGGTCAGGGCTGTAATGGTCTCAAACGGCACAGCGACGCGGCTGATAAGCACCCAGCGGGCCAGAAACACCATAAGGGAACTGACAGCAAAACCACCCAACCCCAGATAACGCTG
Source organism: Acetobacter fabarum (assembly GCF_011516925.1). GTDB lineage: Bacteria > Pseudomonadota > Alphaproteobacteria > Acetobacterales > Acetobacteraceae > Acetobacter > Acetobacter fabarum. The sequence continues at coordinate 142,157 of NZ_WOTG01000004.1, read as the reverse complement.
CACAGCCAGCGGCAGATCCAGTTCGGAACTGACAAGCTGCATCAGGATCTGTAAAATCATGTAGGCTTGCAAACAGGCCATGACGATGGAAATTTTCCGCCTCAAGGGCGCTTTTTCGGTAAACCAGGCCAACATAATTTTTCCGCCTTAATGCCAGTTATCAGCGCAAGGCATAGCCGGTTTTACCCCCGGTTCGTCAATTTAATGTTAAGACATATGTCAGATTTATTCTAACATGTGTAGAAAACCGCCCACCTTAACGCTTGGGCTGGCCAATTTTGGGGCTTTAAAAAAAACATATACTCCCCGGCATCATCCGCTCTGGCGCAGTGGGGGAGAAAAAAAAGGGGTGTGGCACTGTCACACCCCTGCATGCCTTACGACCCGGTTGAGGACGTATCCGTGTCCGTATCGGACGAGGAAGAGGACGATGAGGAAGAAGAAGACTTGGACGTGCTGGACACGTTGACAAGCTGGCTCATGGGGATTGTCGCCCCACCCATCTGCACTTCCATGTCGTTGGTACCGGTCTGGATACCGGTAATGGTACCCGTAACAGTAAAGGACACATCGGACGTATTGCCCGAGGAATCCATGGTCTTGACCGCAACGCTGTAAGCGCCGTCGGACAGCTTGTTGCCGTTGTTGTCCGTGCCGTCCCATGTCCAGGTATTGGTGCCGCTGCTGGCGGTAACCAGATCGTCCTTGACAATGGTCCCCGCCGAATTGGACACGGCAATGGCCACGGTCTGCCCCGAGCTGCCTTTGTAGTTGAGGGTGGCCGAGCTGTTCTGCAACGGCAGGGTGGTGCTGTTGGCCGTTGCCTGCGAACCCACAAGGGCGCTATCCGCACTCAGCTGCCCGCTCTCGTTCAGGGAAATGAGCGAGGAAAGCTTGGAGTTGGTCTGCACCTGCTGTTCCACCCCGGCAAACTGCACCAGCTCGCTGGTAAACGAGTCCGAGCTCATGGGGCTGCTGGGGTCCTGATGCTGGAGCTGCGTGGTCAGCAGGGTCAGGAACGTGGTGTAGTTATTGGCAAGCGAAGACAGCGCAGCCGTGCTCGACGTGGAAGACGAGGATGAAGACGACGAGCCAGACGTGGCCGCCGAGCTTTTTGCCGTCGATTCCGCGGCCGAAAGCAGGTTGTACTCGTTGGTTGTCAGTGATGTCGTGGACATGTGCCCGCTTCCTTCCTGTCTGCCTGTAAAGCGCCCGGGTCAGGCGGTAATGTTAACCCCACGTCCATCATACGTGCGCGTGGTGGTGGCATCTGCCCCCCCCACCTGCGCCTGCTCCGCCGCCAGACCCTGGGTGGCTGGCAGGGCGCTGCTGGTCCAGGCATTCCCGCCCGAAGACTGGTTGCCACCCTGCCCCGCGCTGGTATCCGCCCCACCAAAAGCGCCGCCTGCGGCACTGCCATTATCCTGCTGGCTGGCATTGTTGCTGGTGTCGCTCGCACTCACAACATCAATCTTGATCTGCCCTACGTTTACACCCGCCGCATCCAATGCTGCAACAAGCTCGTGCCGGGTGTTGGCCAGATGGTGCGCGGTTGCGGCATCCTCGCTTTGCAGCACAACGCCGGTGGTCACGCCATCACTCCCCTGCACACGCACATGAACGGGGGTGGAATCGGCGGTCATGACCGTCATGGACACACCCGTATCCGCACTGGCGAGGGAGAACAGGCCCGTGGCCGTACCATCTTCCGCCGTCGTGGTGGTGGGGGTGGCTGTCGCCTGCGCGGGGGTGGCCTGTGCGGTACGCCCGCTATCCAGCGCCGAACCCAGCGTAGAGGCAAAGCTGGAAGCCCCCTGTGCGGCCTCCTGCGCCAGCGTACTGGTGGTAGCGGCACCATCGGCCAGCAGGGCCTGCCCTTCCGCCTCAGCTCCTGTGCCGGACTGGTCGGAAAAACCGGATTGGTTCTGGCCCGTGGCCTCCTGCACAGTGCTGCCCAGTGCCACCATGGCTGTCGTGGCCCCAGAGGCCAGACCACCGGTTGCATCAGCCGTAAGGGAAAGCCCGGTAACACTATCCTGCGCCTGTGTGCTCTGCCCTGCGGTCTGGGTTACGCTCACGTTGCTCACCGCTGCGGCAACCTGCTGGAGCGTTAACGCCACCTGCTGGGCGGTATCCGTAGCTGCTCCGGTGGCTGTGGCCTGCACACTGGCAGCCTGACTGGCGGCACCCGTAGCCGCAGTAAGGGACGCCGCATTGGCATGCACACCATTACTGCCTGCGCCCATAACCCCGCTTGCAGCGGCACTGGCGGTAACGCTCTGGGCCAACGTGGCCTGCGTCACTGGTACGGCCTGCGCGCTGCCCAGGGCGGACAGGCTGGCAAACCCGGCACCGGCAACACTGGTGCTCGGCTGCGCCACGGCAGAGGCAAGCCCCATGGGCAGGCCACTCAGCCCCGCAGTCAGGGAGACAGAACCGCTCTGCCCGGCAACGGTGGACAGGCCCAGCCCCCCAAATGCATCTGCCGCGGCCTGAACCGCCCCCTGCAACACGCTTGCCGGGGCGAGTGCGCCGGTATCCTGCCCGGTGCTGGCCTGTATGGATGCGGCCAGTGTGGTGGCAACCTGTGCGGCATCCCCCTGCGTGGCGTCGGTCCCTGTTGTGGTGTCGGCCCCGGCCTGTGCTCCGGCAACGCTCTGGGCTGTATCCTGCGCGGTGGCAGCACCCTGCATGGCCATTTGCAGCAGCATTTCCGCCATGCTCCAGACCGTTGTGCTCTGCCCGCTTTGCCCGGCATCCGCTGTGGTGGCACTGGCGGTATCGGCCGTGCTGTCTGCCGCAGCCGTTGTATCGGCATCATTGCTGCCGGACTGGCTTTTCTGGGCTTTGGTGCTCTGGGTCTGGGTGGTTGCTGCGGCCTTGCTGGCGCTGGCCTTACCAGCCTTTGCACTGGCTGTGGTGTGTTTTGCATCCGCCGCCGTATGCGCGCCGGACTGGGCGGGCGTGGCGCTGCTCTGGCTGGCGGTGTTGTCTGCTGTGGTGTCGGTCTGGTCCGGGTCCGCCTGCTGCGCGCTGCTGTTGTCGGGCTGTGTGGTGGTCGCACGCGCCTGCGTGGTCGTGGCTGGGGCGGACATGCTTTTGAGCACCGCCGCAAAACCACTGTTCTGCCCGGAGGGGCTGGAGGCAACAGCCGTGGTGCTGCGCGACGCAATGGCAGCCAGCAGGGAGGAGAGTGGTGCTTCCTGTGCGTTTTCGCTCAGGTTGGACCCACTTGTAGATTTAATACCCATTACTTGCTCCCTCCCGCCAGCGGATGCGCCGCCAACATTCCCTTACGCTCAGGCCGCCGCTGCGGCGGCGCCGGGGTTGCTGGCCTCGGACAAGGCAGAATCCAGCTCGGCAAAGGTTGGCATAAACGCATGGGGTATGTCCTTACGCCCGATTTCCGCGCAGATCTGCGGCGGGTTGCCTTGCAGATGCGCCACAAATACCGTGCGGATCAGGTCCTGGTACCGTGCGTCCTGCGTGACCACATCGCGCATTCTAGACGAAAGTGGGGCCACAACGCCATAAGACAAAAGCACCCCGAGAAAGGTCCCGACAAGAGCACCTGCAATCATCTCACCCAGAATGACCGGCGGCTTGCTGATCGAGGCCATGGTTTTGATAACCCCGAGCACGGCGGCCACAATGCCAAGGGCTGGCAGGGCGTCTGCAATGCTTTGCAGGCTTTCGGAAGTATGCAGCTCTTCGCTCAGGTTCTTTTTGAGCTCACGCGCCATGACTTCATCAAGCTGGTAGGCGTCATCCATGTTCAGGCTGACCAGACGCAGGTAATCGCAGATCAGCGCACGGGTTGGCACATCGTCCCGCACATTGGGGGAGAGGGCAAAAATGCTGCTGTCGTTCGGGTTTTCAATATGTTCTTCAAGCGCCATGTTGCCCTTGGCCTGCGCCAGCCGCATAAAGCGGAATAGCGTGACCAGCAGCTCCGTATAGGCCGCCTTGTTGTAACGTGGCCCTTTGATGGTCCGGCGCAGGTAATGCGGGAACTCCTTGAGCACGTCCTTGGAGTTGGACATGACAAAAATACCCACCGCGGCCCCAAGAATGGTCAGCAGTTCGAACGGCATGGACATGATAAGGGGTGCAAGTGCCCCCCCGGATGCCACAAACGAACCAAATACGCAGAGCAGCGCAAAAATGAGCCCCCCGATGAACAGCATTTAACGGTCTCCACTTCCATCTACTTGCACCAGGCGGGCACACATTGCCTGCGGCACGGTCATCATCGTGTTACGGGCGGGTTACTGCGGCGCGGGTGTCCACGTATCCTGCGAGGGTTGAAAAGGCTGGTCCACTGGCGGCTGGGCCGGCTGGCCCTGCGGCGCTCTGGGCCGTGTTACGCTACGCACCCGCACACCCCGGTTACGCCGCACGGCGGGCGTGGCGGGGGCTGGTGCGGCTGGTGCTGCCGCCGGCGCCGGAGTTGCCGGAGCCTGTGCTGCGGGGGCCGTAGCGGGAGCCTGCCCTCCAGCCGGGGCGGAGGGCGCATTCCCTGCCGGGGCCGCTGGCGGGGTTGCAGGCTGGTCAGCCTGCCCGGCGGGGGGCTGCGCTGCGGGCGCGGCACCACCAGCGGGTAGCGGTACAATCGCCCCGCCATCGGCCCCCGGATTAACAAAGCGGCGGTGCAGAATAAGCACCACGCGCCGGTTGGCGGCGGAGCCGGGGTCTGCCGGCAAAGCCAGGTCCCGGTCTGCACGACCGGATACGCTTAGAATATTACGGTCCGGGTACCCTGCCTTGACCAGCACCTCCCGCGCGCCATCGGCCCGCTGGGCGGACAGGGTCCAGTTGGACATACCCGTACCATGCTTGGTGGTGCGGTACTGATCCGCATCCGTGTACCCCACAATGGAGAGCTGCTCCGGCATGGGGGCCAGCCACGCGCCAATCTGCTCCAGCATCTTGCGCCCGGCAGCATTGGGGGTGGCGGAAGCCGTGTCGAACATGGGGGTGTTGTTGGCGTCGCGCAGTTCAATGCGAATATCATCCCGCCCGAAGGAGACGGTCATGTTCTTGGCCGCGTCCTGCGTATCGGGGTTCTGCGCCACGGACTGTTCAAGCCCCTGCACCATGTTGTCGATCTTGGACTGCTCGGCCGCAGCAGCCACGGGGTTATCCACGCCAACGGTGCCTATGCTTTTACCGCCCCCACTTTCCGGCCCGCCAACGGGAATAATGGCGGGGGATGCGGGGGTCAGGTGCGCTTTGAGCCCACGGGTAATATTATCGGGGGAGCCGCCTTCTTCCGAACGACGGGGGGCATCCCTCGCACCGGGCTGCTCGCCACCGTCATCCTCCGGGGCATCCCCATCCTTGACCTTGCGCAGGGTGGTCCCTGCAGTCAGGGGAGAAGGCGATGTTTCGAGCATACCGTTGGAGGAGCCAAGGCGGGTGTCTTTTTCCGCCATGGGGTTAAAGAACTGCGCAATACCCTTACGCTGCTCCTCTGTTGTCGCATTCAGCAGCCACATGACCAGAAAGAAGGCCATCATGGCCGTCATGAAGTCGGCGTACGCAATCTTCCATGCGCCACCGTGGTGGCCATGTTCGCCGGAATCGGACACACGTTTGATAATAACGGGCCGTTTTTTGTTATCTGGCATGTGGTGCTATTGCGACCTTAGGCGCCCTTGTGGTGAACCATGCCAACACGGCAGCCCGGCTTGCCGTGGAACGCGGCGCGGCCTGCATGTGTCAGATTGATGGATGTATCCAGCCAGACTTCGCCCCCAATTTCGCGCCAGCGGCGGCAGAAGGTGAAGTCCTCGCTCTGGTAGGTTCCGGTTTCGGGGTCGATGCTGCCATCAAACAGGGCGTAGGCGGTGCTGCCTGTTTCGCCGTTGGCGGCGTCTATGCGGGTGTAGGCTGTCTCGGGGTAAGCCTTGACCATCCGCTCAAGCGCACCACGGCTGATCAGCATGAAACCCGTACCCGCGTAATGCGTTTTAACCATCGGGCCTTTTTCAATCTGCTGGTGCATGGCCTCGGTCTCGCCCACATAGCGCAGGGATGCGGTATCCTGCGGTTCGCCATGGAGCATGTTTTCCTGCGTGGTCTTGTCCCAGAAATACTGACGAATCGGGTAGGCCCCGGCCACGACATCCTTGCCAGCCGCCAGCAGGCGGGCTGGTGCTTCGGCCGGGAAACCAATATCGGCATCAATGAACAGAAGGTGTGTTGCGTCAGACAGAGTGAGGAACTTGTGCATCAGGGTATTGCGTGCACGGCTGATCATGGCATCGTCCCCCAGCAGGGACAGGGTCATGGGAACCTGAAGCACACCGGCGCAAGCAATGATGGATTCCATATACTCCTGCGTAACCATCCCGCCAAAGCACGGGGTCGCAATAAAAATCTTTGCGGGTTGCAGCTCTGTCTGTTGCATACGTTTTCCTAATCACTCACGAGTGTGGGGAGAAACGGGTCGCATGGTACACGATCACTGTCAGCCCCTTATGATCTGTAAGCGATAGCGGGCGCACTCCGCTTTCTCAAGGATCAAACATAAGAAAAGAGCCAATTGCCATCGTTTTTTCATGGCTTTGGCGTTTATGGCCGCCAAACAATGGACCTTGCCTGAACTTACAGAAAAAACGGGCGGGCACGCCGGGCCAGATCGTCCAGCTCCGCCTGTTCGCGCCGGGCCAGCAGAACGCGCTCTTCCTCCTCCCGCTTCTCCAGCAGGGTCTGCGCGGCCTTGAATGCAGCGTTGGCCTGAATCAGCTCCTCACGCACCCGCATGGAATCGTTACGTGTCCTGAGCACAACCTGCTCGGCCCGTGCCACGTTTTCCTGCGCTATGGGCAGCCACAGGCGGAAGGACTCACGCCCGGCATCGCCCTCGGCCTCATCCCGCTCCACTTCAATCTGGGTCAACTGCCGCTCCAGGTCGGCCAGAGCCGCACTTTCGGCCGCCAGCGCACGGGCCATGCCTGCGCGGGCCTCGTCCACCTCCTTCTTGCGCACGCGGATAAGCGCGTGCAGGGAGCGGATTCGCGCGCTGCTCATGCGGGATCAGCTACGATAATGCGCCCCGCAGGGCATCAAAGCTTTCGGGCAGGGTCGCGCGCTCGCCCTTGCGCTGCTTCAGCATTTCCTCCACCGCCGGGGCTACGCGAATGGCTTCGTCCACACGCTGGTCGTTGCCGGGGCGGTACGCACCCAGGCGCACCATATCCTGCATTTCATCCCAGGTGGACAGGCAGGAGCGGGCTTGCAGCACAAGCTGGTTCTCCTCCTCCGTCAGGCATCCCGGCACGGTGCGCGAGAGCGAGCGCAGCACGTTAACCGCAGGGTAACGGCCAGATTCCGCAATACGGCGCTCCAGCACCACGTGCCCGTCCAGAATACCGCGCACGGCATCGGCCACGGGTTCGTTCTGGTCGTCCCCTTCCACCAGCACGGAGAACATGGCGGTCATCTGCCCTGCATGGCCGTGCTCGTCCATAAGCCCCGGGCCTGCGCGTTCCAGCAGGCGGGGCAGTTCGGCAAAAACACTGGGCGGATAACCGCGCGTGGCCGGTGGCTCGCCCGAGGACAGGCCAATCTCACGCAGGGCCTGACAAAAGCGGGTTACGCTATCCATCAGCATCAGCACCGATTTACCCTGATCGCGGAAGTGCTCGGCCACGGCCATGGCGGCATAGGCTGCTTCACGCCGCATAAGGGGGGATGTGTCGGACGTGGCAACTACCACAACGGACTTGGCCAGCCCCTCCGGCCCCAGATCATCCTCCACAAACTCGCGCACTTCGCGCCCACGTTCCCCTACCAGCGCAATAACGGCCACATCGCACGCCGTATCCCGCGCGAGCATGCCCATAAGGGTGGATTTACCCACGCCCGAGCCTGCAAACAGGCCAAGGCGCTGGCCCTCGCGGCAGGTGGTAAACAGGTTGAGCGCACGCACCCCAAGGTCTATGCGCGGGCCAAGGCGCGCACGCATGGCGGCCTCGGGCGGGGCGGCATGGAGGCGCTGGGCCGTGCCCTCGGATGGCAGCGGGCCTTTGCCATCCATCGGGCGGCCCATGGGGTCCACCACCCGGCCCTGCCAGCCAGCATTGACCATGAGCGTACCCCCCGCCCTGCGGCGGCGCTGCTCCTGATCATACAGTAAAAAGGTTGCCCGGCAGCCCGAACCAATGCCCTCCAGCGAGCCAAAGGGCATGGCAATGGCAATATCCTGCGCAAAGGCCACAATTTCGGCCTGCGTCTGCCGCCCATCTAGCCCGTAAATGGTCACGCGGTCGCCTACGCCGGTAAAATCCCGCAACCCGCTCAGAGAGACAGACAGCCCCGAAAGCCCGGTGACCCGCCCTTCCAGCAGCCCGACCGGCACATCATGCCGGGGGCTGGCAATGGCACCGCGTACCGCCTCCATCACACCGGAAAGAGCGGATACAGATGCCTCGACAGGCGAGGAGGGTTGCGGGTCCAGACTCACGTTACCAACCAAACAGATGCAGTGTTATACGGCCCTGCCCCAAAGGATAACGGGCAGACCAGCGCGCCTAGAACAGGCTGGAATAAAGGTCGCCCGAGGAATCATCCCCACCGAACAGGGAGAGGATGTCATCATCACTGCTCCCGCCAAACAGGTCGAGCATGGACGCGGGGGTATCTGGCGTTTGCGGGTTGATCTGCAACATGGCCAGATACTGCTCCGCATACTGCTGGATCTGCTTGGGGGTGGACAGCTTGCTGAAGTCCACCTTCTTGGACAGCAGGCGCACCTGCTGGTCATAGTCGAGTGCGCCAAACTGGTCCGGGTCGTAGCCCGATACGGTTTCTGCCACCTTGAGCAGGGTCGGGTCCGACATCAGCTGCGACAGGGAGGTAATGCTGCTCATGGTGCGGGTAAAGTACAGGGCATTCCCCACGCCGTTATCACTCAGATCCTTGCTGCTTTCGTACTGCCGCATCTGGTAACTTTCCACGATGCTCTGGATCTTTTCGGACGTGAACGGTGTTGCACTGACACTACCCCCGTTAGCGCCCCATACCTTGAAGTCCGTTGCAAAGCTCTGCCACGAGGCATTGCCCGACGCACTGGCCAGCGATGTGGAGGAAGTGGGGTCCTGCGTGAGCAGGGAGTTCATCAGCGTGGCTTCATTGCTTGAAGCATCAATCCCGAACGCGCCGGAAACCACGCTCAGCACGGCGGTGTTGCTCAGCAGGGCCGATGCGGTGGTAATGGAGCCAGCCGCGTTTTCAAAGTTCGTAATGCCCGATTGCACCAGCGTATTGGTGTTGCTCTGGAAGCTCGCACTCAGGGACGCCACAAAAGACGTGGACATAATGGCGCCCTGACCGTTGTTCTGCCCCCATGCCTTGAACGCCTGCGCAAAGGTCTGCCACGCCGTATTGCCCGATGTCTGGGCCAGGGATGTGGAGGAATCCGGGTCCTGCGTCAGCAGGGTTTTGACCACGGCCGGGTCGGAGGCAAGGGAGCCCAGACCATACGCCCCCAGCACAACCTGCAACGCACTGCTGTTGCTCAGCAGGCTGCTGACCGAGGTAATGCCCGCCGCATCGCTTTTGAAGGATGCAATCGCGCTTGTGGTGCCGCTGTTGATGGCATCCGTATATTTGCTGGCAATGGAGCTGATGGTCGCAGCTGTAAACGGTGTGGACGTAGCCGTGCCGTTGTTCTGCCCCATGCTTTTGAAGGCCGTGGCAAAATCCTGCCATGCCGTGCTGCCCGAAGCCTGCGCCAGCGATGTGGAGGAGGTGGGGTCCTGCGTGAGCAGCGCAGTGAGGATACTGCTGTTATCTGTGCTGGAATCCAGCCCGTAGGTGGACATGACCATGGAGAGCACGGTCTGGTTGTTCAGCAGGTCGGAGGCGGAGGTCATGGTCGCTGCCTCGGCCTTGAACGCGTTGATGTTGTCATCCACCGCCGAATCAACCGCAATGGTGTAGCCCTGCGTAATGGTGGTCATGGTGGTGCTGGTAAACGGCGAGGATGTGGCCGTACCGCCGTTTTTGCCCATGTCCTGGAATGCATTGGCAAACAGCTTCCAAGCCGTATTGCCCGATGTCTGCGCCAGCGATGTGGAGGAGGACGGGTCCTGCGTGAGCAGTGCGGTCAGGACCGAAGTATCCCCTTCCAGCGAATCCATGCCATAGGCGCTCAGCACAACATTGAGCACGCTTGTATTGGCCAGCAGGGCAGACGCGGTGGTAATGCTGGGGGCTGCACTTGTAAAAGCCTTCAGATCGCTCTGAAGAGATTTATCGGTATCGGACTGGTATTCGTTAACAATGGACGTAATGGTGGAGGATGTGAGCGGGGAGGTCTGCACGCTCCCTCCGCCCTGCCCCCAGGTCTTGAACGCATCGGCAAAGGCCAGCCACGTGGCATTGCTGGACGATTTGGCCAGCGATGTGGAGGAGGACGGGTCCTGCGTGAGCAGCTTTTTGACCAGCGCCGTGGCCGAGGAATACGAGCCCATGCCATACGCGCCCAGCACCACGTTCAGGGCCGAGTAATTCTTCATCAGCCCGGCAACGGTGGTAATGGAGGCAGCGGCCTGCTCAAACCCGGCGGAAGCCTGCTTGGTGGTCACATCCGTTTTGGCATAGGTGGAGGCGGCGGCATCTTCATTTTTCAGGGCCGTCAGATACTGGCTTACCGGTGAGATACCGCTAACGCTCATTAATCCAATCCTTTACGTGCTGCACACCAATGCCGGACCCTGCCGTGCAAGACCCAAAAAACATATATTGGCGCTTATCATACGGTTTTGCCCCCGACAAAGCCACAGGAATATGCTCGGCCGGGTTTGAAGCACCTCTCAAGGCTTTCCATGCGCCTTACTCTGCCGTATCCTTGTAGGCACCAGATTATGGTCTCGTCGTGGCGGTTGTGTTGGACATGGTGGAGCCAGCTACCCATTGCGCCCCGTTAGTGATCGCATTTTTTGCTCTCGCCACCAGCAGGAATCCTCGATGTTCAAGTTTTTCATCAGCAGCGACGCAACCCCGGACCAGAGCGAACGCTTTGTGCGGCTGAACGCCCATGTTCCCGACCTTGTGCGCTCCGTGGGCGTGGACGAGCACACGCTGGACGCACAGGCCATGCGGCAGATGAACCTGATCTCTGCCGAATGTCTGTTCTCGCACGCAGCGTTTGCGCAGGCCCTCTCCCACGTTGCCCTGTGGGGGAATGTGGCCCAGCACCAGACCGCCGCCCACGTGTTTGAAAGCAACGCCGTGCTATGCGCCAATTTTGAGGCCGAAAGCACGCGTATTCTGGCCAGCCTGCCGCAGGACTGGGACTTTGTTCTCTGGGGCAACACCCCCGGCTCCACGCTCCAGTTTGATGTTCTGCCCGAGCTGGCCCTGTTCAACGGAGCAATACAGCCCCCTTACTCCGCCCGTGGCGCAGGCGCGCTGAGCGAAATGGAAGTCACTTCCCTCGCCTTCCCGCTGCTGGCGACCCAGAGCGTGTGCGGCTATGCCATTTCCCCCACCGGGGCCGAAAAAATGATCAAGGCATGCCTGCCCCTGACCAGCACCACCGTACCCGCCGCCAACCCGGCAGACGGCAGCATGGCCGCGCAGACCCTCCAGCAGCTGATGAGCCTGCACTACTCCACCATGAAGGCCTTTGTCTGCGTGCCCCCCCTGTGCATGACAGACGCGGCTGCGCCCTCCCTTTAAACCTTTAAAAAAAACACAGCACGGAACCCGCCAGATGCACACAGGCAGCTCCCTACCGGCCAAGGCCACACCCCGCCCTGCAAAATGGCTGGCGCAGGCGGCAACCGGGCTGTTCTGCACGGCACTTGCGGGGTGCACCCCCCCCGCTGCCCCGTATCTGGAAAAAGGAAGAACCCTGTCCGAGGCAGGGTTTATTGCCCATCAGGCTGACACAACCGCGCGTTACGCCATGATGAACCTGCTGCCACCGGGGCAGTTGACCTACCGCCCCTCCCCCGATGGTCCGATTTACCTTTACGCGGACCCCATAGGGTGTGGCTGTGTGTATATGGGCTCGGAAACCGCATTCCGGACCCTGCACAACATGACCGCCGCAGAACTGCGGAACCAAAAGAAGCAGGCCCCCTCCGTTGTGGATGAGCTGGCCGCCATGACGGCGGAAAACCGCCGGGATACCTTTTTGTGGGATTGGAGCGCCTGGTACGCAGGCGCCGACCCTGCCGGGGACCAGCCCCGCAAGGTTATGGGCGGCTACTGGTAAGCCAGTAGCCCCGCCACAGGTTTTTTACACGTCACTCCGCAGGGCCAGTGCCCCGGCATGGCTATCCACCGTATAGCCGCCAGATGCCCCGTAGCCCGTGCGCTGTTCCTGTGCTGCATCATCCAGCACAAGCTTGATCAGGGTACCCTGGGCGGCAATGGCACTTTGCAGCAGTTCCTCATTGGCGCGGACCAGAGCATTGAACTGCTTGGCAGCGGCCTCCATCTCCGGGCTTACGCTCGCGCTGCGCTGTTCGGCTGTCAGGGGTTTGGTCTGGCCCGGCGGCAGCAATTTGCGTAGCGTTTCCATTAATGTGCGCTTGCGCGGCAGCAGTGTTTCCACATCCTGCCACTGACCGGTTTTAAGCAGGGTATTTTCCTGCTCCAGCAGAGCGCTTACCGCCCCGAATGCCTGTAACAGACGGCTTTGCAGATCCTGCGGCGTATCGGTCATGATTTACCTGCTTCCTGCTGGGCTTTTTCCTGCATGGCCAGCATCTGGCGGTAAACACTGTCGGCCAGACCGATGCCGCCATTATTGGCAATCTGCTTACCCATTTCCAGCACCTGCAACGACCGGAACTGGGACTCCGCCGCCCCACCGCCAAACAGGCCGTTGGCGGTGTCCACCGTATCAAACATCGGCTGGAGCATTTCGCCTATGGTCATGCCCTCGAACTCGATGGCGGCCTTGCGGGTTTTTTCCAGTGCTTCCGCCTTCAACCCGGACTGGGTGGAGGCGGTGTTCTGTGCGCTGGCAATCTGGGCCGCGCTCACATTGGCTAGCGTGCTCATGCTCTGCCTACCTTACTTCCAGATCGGCCTGTAGGGCGCCATCGGCCTTGATGGCCTGCAAAATACCAATCATGTCGCGCGGGCCCATGCCCAGTGCGTTCATGCCTGCCACAAGGCTGGCCAGTGTTGGCCCTTCGCGCAGGATGCCCAGCCTGTGCGAGCTATCCGTGCTTACATTGGCCTGTGTCCGCGGCACAACGGCTGTTACACCGTTAGAAAAGGGTGCTGGCTGGACCACCTCGGGTGTTTCGGTCACCTGAATGGTCAGGTTGCCCTGCGCAATAGCCACGGTACTGATCCGCACGCTATCCCCCATAACAATGGTGCCGCTGGCCTCGTCCACCACAACCTTGGCCATGGTATCCGGCTCGATCTGGAGGTCACCAATACGGAACAGGGTCAGCGATGCGTTGCGCCCGGTCAGGTCCACGGCAATGGTGCGCGGGTCATCCACCTGCGCCATATGTGCGCCAATGCTGCGGTTGATAACCTCGGCCACGCGGGTTGCAGTGGTAAAGTTGGGGTTATGGAGCGAGAGGTGGATAACCCCTGTCTCACCCAACTTGACTGGCACTTCACGCTCGACCACCCCGCCATTGGCAATATGCCCGCTGGTGGGAATGTTGCGCGTGACCGTGGCGGCCTGCCCACCCGCCGTAAAGGCGTTGGTAACAAGGGAGCCCTGCGCCACGGCATAGACCTCGCCATCGGCAGCCTGTAGGGGGGTTACCAGCAGGGTGCCCCCGGTCAGGTCCTGCGCGTCACCCACGGCGGAAACGGTCACGTCTATCCGCCCGCCCCCGTGCGAGAACGGCGGCAGGGTAGCCGTGACCATAACGGCGGCCACGTCATGCGTCTGCAACTGGATTTCGCGGTCACGGATGTTCACGCCAAGGCGGTTGAGCATGCTGATCAACGTCTCACGCGTGAAGATGATGTTGGTCAGACGGTCGCCCGTACCATGCAGGCCCACCACCAGACCGTAGCCGACCAGCTGGTTGTCCCGCACGCCTTCGTAATCCACAATATCCTTCACCCGCACCGTAACGGCATGGGCGGGAGAGAGCGGGACAAACAGGGAAAGCATGAAAAACGCGGCCATAACGGCCCTGACCCACCGTGGCGCGCCAGAACGGCAGGCCATACGGTTCAAGGAATAGGCCGCCCTGACACCATGCTGGCCGACCATACCGGCCTGCCCGTTGCTCGCCTTGAGGCGGTTCCTCATATACCTGTTTACCCCTGGTTGGTCAGCCGGCACACTGTGCAGGCTCATCACGTCAGCTTGTGCCATAAGAATAGGCGCGCGGGCCAGCACATTCAATGCCCATGTAACCCGCCACGGCGCATGCCCAAAAGCCTTTTTTGCCCACACCCCCACTCCGGGCCTGCCCAAGCGCCATGCCCCAAGCTCAGGATCATGCAAAATCATGGCGTGACTCCGGCACCCAACAAACAGGGGAGGCAGAACTATTGGGGGAACAGAGCCGGCAGAGGCAAGGGTGTTCCGGGCCATGAATCCTTGCATAATCCGTACCGCAGGACTACAGCCGGGTGAAAAATCGGTCAGGCAAGGCCAGTATTACTTGTGCATCGCCCAGTAGAGTCCTTACATGACTGCCAAGGAACCACCACCAGCCAAGGAGCCAAGGGCCCCGTTGTGCGGGTAACCCCCGCCCCGAGCCCCGCCAGACTGCGCATGACGCCACCCTTCCCCCGCACCCGGCCTGCCCGCTGGCTCCTTGGTGTTGTAACCTTGGCGGGCACTGCCCACATGGCCGCACACACCCCGCAGGCCCACGCCCGCTCTGCCGAGGCCGGGTTATGCACGGAGGCCACGGCACAGGCCGAACACAACCTGCATATTCCCGACGGGTTTTTATCCGCCATGGGGCGGGTGGAGAGTGGCAAGGTCGAATCCGACGGTACGGTTTCCGCCTGGCCGTGGACCATTAACGCAGCAGGCATAGGCCACCACTACAACAGTCAGGCCGAGGCCGTAGCGGCTGTACAGAGCTTCCGCCAGCAGGGCATCATGTCCATTGACGTGGGGTGCATGCAGGTCAACCTGCAACAGCACCCCGATGCCTTTGCCTCGCTCGATCAGGCATTTGATCCGCTACGCAACGCCATGTTCGCGGGCGGCTTTCTGCTCCAGATGTATGACAAGACGGGTAGCTGGCCACGTGCAGCAGCGGCCTACCACTCCCAGACCCCCGGCATAGGCACCCCCTACCAGTGGAAGGTGCTGGAGGCATGGGCCGTGCCGCAAGACGGGCGGGAAGGCCCGCAGCTTGCACAAAAATCGCCCCTTATGCCGCAGGTGTTCCCGCACCCTGTAACCCCCACAACCCGCCACGGCCCAATGATGGTGGCAGAGGCCAGCACCGGCACAGGCCCGGATGGCATGCCCCAGATCTCCCACCCCAAGGTGTTCCACCCCTTCCAGGGCATGCGGAACTTTGTGGAGCCCGGGCCAGTGGGGAACAGCCGGGGCGGTGGTATGCGCGGGCGCTCCCTTGCCTCTTACAGGGCGGCCCCCGTCGCGCGGGCCAGCGCCCAGCGTATAGTGGCGCAAGGCAGCGAATAAGCCAAAACGCCACACAGGCAACCCTGTGTGGCGTTCCAACAGGCCAGATAACCGTTGGGCGGTTGGTCATCAACCGCCACACCCCACATGCTCCGGCTGCTTAATTTTTCTTGTAGATATAAAAACTGTAACCGGGATACTCAGTTTGGGAAATCTGGCTGTATCCGCTCATATCTATCGCATATATATTTGCCAAATAGAGCATACTGGATGGCACTATCCGTATGATATAAGTGTCATCCCCTGAATTGAACTTTTCTCTTTCCAGCTTTTCCCATGCCTGTGGGTTATCAGACTGATATGCCGGAATAAGTTTGTTTTTTCTGCCATTCCTGTACGTGATGAACCTATTAAAATCGCACGACACAAAAACCTTGCCATGCAGGTTTTCGGCAACGGTTTGCACATTCCCATAAATTTCAAAGCTTTTCTGGCGCAGTGCATTGTATGTCTCATCGTCCTGCTCAATCCAGTAGGCCTGCTGTGGAATGTAATATAAAAATGTAACAGCCACCTGCGCCGCCGCAGCCCCGACCAAAAGGCAGGTCAGAATTTTCTTCCGCATCGCGTTAAGGAGTTCGGACTTCTGGCACGCAGAAATCAGACCCAATATAACACACAGGGAATAGCAGAACCCGTGCCATGGGTAGCCGGGAGAAAACCTGAAAATATAATTATAGAACAGTACAAAATTAACAATATTCAGAAATAAGCACAAATATCTTTTTGTAACTACAGGAACCAATATCGCAACAATAAACAGGGATATAACATTAATATTTGAGTAGTTATACCCCAAGGAGTTCACGTGATCCCAGATCTTGCCATCCCGATCGAACAGGAAGGTCATGAAGTCTGATTGCGCCGGGTAGGCAGAAATACCCAGAACCGTTTTTTCCACAGAATAGAGGAATGAGTAATTCCCCAGCACATACCCCAACGCAAACAGAATAGTCGCTTTAAGCAGTTTCAGCGGGCTGAGCAGAATGTTCAGCAAAAGCGTTCTTAGTTTTGCATCGCAGAGAATGAATGAAAAAAGCCCTGAAAGGATAAAGATGTTATACGGCTTCCAGGACAGCATAAACCCGCAGGCCATGCCAAAAAGATAAAAAAGAACGGGCTTATGGGTCTCTGAAAAATATGCTTTGAGCAGAATGTAAATGGTAATGGCGAGAGAAAACACAGTAAACGGAAAATCGTAATATACCTTGCCGCTCAAGTAGTACCATATTCCGCAGGATGATATGAATATACAGACAATTATGGAATTAACGTTTTTACCAATATATTTGAATGCCAGAGAGTTAACTGCAAAAAACCCGGATGCCATAAAGAGCATGCTGGCTATAATAAATGAGCTGGCTGGGTAATGCGCAATAAGCGATGAGATTTTGACAAATAAGGTCGAAAACCCGTCTTTGCTAAAATGCCCAAAATTATGCTGGAACCCGGAATACAACTCAAAGTCCGGAACATAATAATGGAATCTATAAAATACGCACAATAATAAAAAATACAGAAATGTTAAAACAGTTACATTTCTTTGCATATAATTCTGCACAATATTATACCTTTGTTTTATCGTAATTATCCATTGATCCAGACAGCTTTCCAATAAGCTTCATGATACCAGAAAAAATGAATGCTTTTTTTGTCGGGACATACGTGCCTTCTGGCGTTTTTTCGAGAAATTTGGCCATCTGTGCATCATGGATCCGCTTTTGGAAAACAGAATCTGCAAACTGTTTCTGAAAAACATCTTCCTGAATTGCGCCATTCTCTACGGCGTAAAACACCAGATGGTAGGAAATGGACCTGTCGATAAAGACCGGCCCAAAAACCGAAAACGTAAACAGGACAAAAAAGCCGATCACGGCCACAAGAAAATTTTCAAATGATGATTTAATAAAAGAATATTTTTTGACAAAATAAACCATCCCGATCGGAATCAGGGCAGACAAAACAGTGGACACAAAAAAGATGCTCAAACCAAACAAATAACTTTCACATCTCATTAATATTAAATAAGAAAAGACTAACTCAGCACAATAGGCCGTGAAAAAATAAAGCGTTTTTCTAAATGGCATTTTAATTCCAATCAATATTTTGTATTGATAATAGCCTCGGCCAGTAGCAGCAACATGCTATGTTGTCTAGCTCTTACGGTTTGACGTGTAAGAGAGGCAACCCGCAAAGTACCTTACAGCACGCGGGCCCTTAACGGGCAGTCTGCACGTATCCAGCACATGCCTGCACCAGCCCGCGCGCTGTGGATAAGGGCCGATCCGTTGCGCGCCAGAGTGCCACACTCAAACGGCCTCATACAAAACCAAACCTGAGATGACCGACCTAGTCCTGCGCGCCCTTGCCCGGCTGCCATGTTGCAGCCCATGTGCGCAGGGCCGCCCCCATCTGCTCCAGCACCGGGCCAAGCGTGCGTTCCTGCGCGCGAAAAATACGCATGGTGGGGTACCAGGGGGAGGTTTCCCCCGTATCTCCCCACCGCCAGCATCCATCCCACCGGCTGAGCAGCCACACCGGTTTGCCCAGTGCGCCCGCCAGATGCACGACCGATGTATCGACCGAAATCACAAGGTCCATATTTTCAATAAGGGCAGCGGTGTCGGCCATGTCGTGCGCATGGTCCATAACGTCGCACACCGGCTGGCCGTGCCAAGTAGCAAGGTCCTCCCGGCGGGGGCCAAGCTGGAGGTTGACTAGTGTGGCGTCCACCGGGATAATGGCGGCCAGCATCTGCCCCGCTGTTGTGGAGCGGCGCTGGTCGGTTAGCACATCCATGGCTTTTGTCCGCCGCCCTCCGGACCACACAAGACCAATACGAGGCCGCCGCGCAGGCAACAGTTCCGCCAGACGCGCACAATCGGCTGGCACAGTGCCCAGATAAGGCACCTGCGCGGGAATATCGGCCAGTGTTTCCAGCCCCATGACAAAGGGCAGGTCGGGAATGGGCAGAATGGCATCATACCCACCCTGCGGAGCAAAAGCCTGCTCCGTCACCACCCGGACCTGCGGGAAGGCAAGGCTGAGCAGGCGGGTAAGTGTTGTGGGCACCACCAGCGTAACCCGCGCCCCCTGCGCAACAACCATAGGCAGGTAACGGATGAACTGGAGCGTATCGCCCAGCCCCTGCTCCTGATAGAAAATCAGGTTTCTGCCCTGCAGGGGCTCCCCTTTTTGCAGGCGTGGCAGGGACAGGTACCAACTGACCGTATCCTGCACCAGTCCGGCGCGGGCAAAGTAATAGGGTGCGCCTTCTTTAAAATGCCCGGTTTTGAACAGGGCCACCGCATACCCCATGCCCGTGCTGGCATTATGGGGGTCGGCTTCCAGCGCTTTTCTGTACCAGCCCAGCGCTTCTTCCGACCGGTTCAGGCGTTGCAGCACACAGCCCATATTGTTGAGCAGCGCGGTCGTGACCGGTTTTTTATCCCTGAACCACGCGTCCAGCACCATAAACCCTTCCTGCGCGTAGCCCGCATCCAGCAGGGCCACCACCAGATGCTCGCATGCATCCTGATGCAGTTCTGGGTGCTGCTGCATGATCTCGGCAAAAATGCGCAGGCCAGCGGCAACATCCCCTTTGGTGACCAGCGCCGTGGCTAAAAAGACCTTAAGCTGGGCCATATGGGGCAGGGCAATCAGCACCTTGCCCAGAATGGCCACAATAATATCGTAGCGCATGGTGTAGGTGGCCAGCACATCGGCTGCGGCCAGCAGCAGGGGCAGGTTGTCCTGATGCGCGGCAATAACGTCCAGCACAAGGCGTTCGCCCGCAACATACTGCTGCACATCAAAGATCAGCGTTGCCAGACTTTTCAGCCCTTCGGGGGTGGGGTTCTGCAACAGGGCCTGTCTGGCCTCCCACAGCCCTTCCACGGTCATGCCTTTGGGCAACCTTATGGCGGGGGCTTGTGCTGGCTGTTCCATTGGCTGGTCCTTTGTTTTCTCCACGGGTGTCGCCAGTGCGTCTAGGGCGTGGGGTGGGTGGCGTGCCATGTGGCCACCCATGTTTGCAGGGCCTCACCCATCTGGCGCAGTACGGGAGCAAAGGAGCGCTCCTGCGGGCGGAAAATACGCATGGTGGGGTACCATGCCGTGGTTTCCCCACTATCCAGCCACCGCCAGCAGGCATCCCACCGGCTGAGCAGCCACACCGGCTTGCCCAGTGCGCCCGCCAGATGCAGGACAGACGTATCAACCGAAATTACAAGGTCCAGACTGGCTATGATCGCGGCGGTATCGGCCATGTCCGTTACGCTGTCCATCAGGTCACAGACTGGCTGGCCATGCCATTCCGCCATATCCTCCCGCGGGCTGCCAAGCTGGAGGCTGACCAGCGTTGCATTCACCGGGGTCAGGGCGCCTGCCATAACGGGCAGCGTGCTGGAGCGGAGCTGGTTGGCCATGACATCCTGCGCGGATGTCCGCCTGTCCCCCGACCAGACCAGACCAATACGCGGCCCGGCTGCTGGCAGCAGGGCGGCAAAGCGCGCCACGTCCTGCGGGTCCGCGCGCAGGTAGGGCATTGTATCGGGAATATCCGCCGTGCCCTGCATCCGGGTGACATAGGGCAGGTTAGGGATGGGCAAGGCGTAATCATACCGCTCATCCAGCCCGAACTGCACCGCGTCACGCACGATCAGGTCCGGGTAGGACTGGCTGATCAGCCGCACAAGGGCGCTCCCCACAGCCACAGTCACCCGTGCGCCGCGCGCGACCAGAGCCGGGGCAAAGCGGATGAACTGGAGCGTATCACCCAGCCCCTGTTCCTGAAACAGCACAACCGTTTTGCCCGCCACATCGTTATCGGGTTGCAGGCGGGGGAACTGGGCAAACCATTTTGTAACCGATGTCAGCTTATGAGCGCGCTGGGCAAACAGCTCCCACCCTTTGGCGTAATGGCCTGCCTTGAGCGTGGCAATGGCCGCACCAAGCTGGATGCCTTCATCATGCGGGGCCAGACGCAGGGCCTGCTCGTACCATGGCAGGGCTTCCCCCGCGCGGTTGAGGCAGCCCAGCGCACACCCCACGGCATTATACAGTGCGGGTTGCCCCGGCTCCTGCTGCACGGCAAACAAAAGGATGTTCAACGCTTCCATCGGGTAGCCCATGCGCAGGAAAACCTGCGCAATCTGCACCGTGGCTGCCACGCGCTGGCTGGGATAGAGCTTGATGATGTCCGAAAACAGCGCCGTGCCACCCGCGAGGTCCCCGTTCACGATCAGCGCCTGCGCGAGCATGATCTTGATGGCGGGGTTATCAGGCTCAAGCAGCATGGCCTTGCGCAGCAGCGCCACGGCAATATCGTAACGGAAAACATGGGTGCTCAGCACAAAGGCGGCAACCAGCAGGTAAGCCACGTTATCGGGCTCACGCCGCACCATTTCCAGCGACAGTTTAACCGCCTCCCCCGCCAGTTCGGCCCGGCACAGCTCCTCGCAGAGCTGGCCGACACTCATGGGCGTGGGATTTTGCAAAACGGCGTCTTTGCGGGCCACCAGCTTTTGCATATTGGCTTTTTCAGGTTCCCAAGTCGCTTTCATGTCGCCTTATCTGCATCCTGTGGTCATGGTTGGTGATCTTACCATACCGCCCTGACTTAACCATACCCAACCCGCCGCAATACCCGTGGTGGAAGGGGCCGTACGGGCAGAACCATTTTCTGGCCTTGAATTACACTTGATGATAACTGTAATGGCAGGGCACAGGCATGGCTTTGCAGGGCGCTGTCCGGTTCAGGTGCGCAGCAGGATGGACCGTTACACACTCCGCCGCAGGCCGTGCTGCCCGAAACACAAAAGGAAACGTGGTTCTTGGATACTGCCGATGGCAACTCGGTCAAAAAAGCCGCCGCAGGTAAACTGGCGGACAAGACCGCAGCCGCGCGCCTGAGGTTTGCATCGGGCTCGCGCCTGCTGACCCATGCGGCAGGCACCCTGCGCAATGGTGGGTGGAAAGCCCTGCCCTGGCGTGCCGCCGTCCCGGGGACCGATATCGGGCTGGCACTGGGCGTGGTGCTTTTGCTGTCCATCCTTATCCTGCCGCTGCCCACCTTTATTCTGGATATGGGGTTGTCCATCTCCATCACCTCCTCGGTGCTGGTGCTGATGGTGGCGCTGTTCCTTGAACGCCCGCTGGATTTTACCTCCTTCCCCACCCTTTTGCTGCTCACCACCCTTTTGCGCCTCTCGCTGGAAATTGCGACCACGCGCCTGATCCTCAGCCATGGCAGCGAAGGCCCCTATGCCGCAGGCCATGTTGTGGCGGCCTTTGGCGGGTTCCTTATGGGCGGGGATGTGGTGATCGGGGGGATCATCTTCTGTATCCTGCTGGTCGTGAACTTCATGGTCATTACCAAAGGGTCCGGGCGTATTGCGGAAGTGGCGGCCCGCTTCTTCCTCGACTCCATTCCCGGCAAGCAGATGGCCATTGACGCGGATCTGGCCTCCGGCGCGATCAACGAGCGCTCCGCCCGTGCCAAGCGCAAGGAGCTGGAGGAAGAAAGCGCGTTTTACGGCTCCATGGATGGTGCCGCCAAGTTTGTGCGCGGGGATGCCATTGCCAGCATCATCATCACCGCCATCAACATTGTGGGGGGGCTGACCATTGGTGTGCTCCGCCACGGCATGCCGCTGAGCGAAGCCGCAAGCACCTTTACCATGCTGACCGTGGGTGATGGCCTTGTCTCCCAGATTCCGGCGCTGCTGGTCTCCACCGCCGCCGGTATTGTGGTGACCAAAGGCGGCACGGATGGCACGGCGGACGTTATTCTGGCCCGCCAGCTCAGTGGCAACGCCAAGCCGCTTGGTGTGGCGGCCGCGCTGTCTGCCCTGTTTGCCCTTATGCCCGGCCTGCCCGCCTTCCCCTTTCTGGCCATTGCAGTGGCGGCTGGCACGGGTGCCTGGCTGCGCAGCCGCGCCCCCGCCGCCGACAGCGATGGGGACGTAACCGAAATTGCCCCACAGGCTGCCGCCACCCCCATTTCCGACATTCTCAAGCTCGACCTGCTCCGCCTTGAGCTGGGCTTTGGCCTGCTGCCCCTGACAGGGGGCGACACCCCCCAGCTTGCCGAGCAGATCAAGGCGCTGCGCCGCTCGGTTGCGACCGAAATGGGCTTTGTCACCCCGCCTGTGCGCATTCAGGACAACATCCACCTGCCATCGGAAAAATACGTCATCAAGCTCAAGGAGATCGAGATCGCCTCGGGCGAGGTCCGGCCCCACAAGCTGCTGGCCATGACCCCATCTGGTGGCGCCCCCCCCGTGGCGGGCGAAAAAACAACCGAACCCGCCTTTGGCCTGCCCGCAGTGTGGATAGACCCTGCGCAAAAGACCAAAGCCATGGCCATGAACTGCACCGTGGTGGACCCGGCCAGCGTGATTGTCACCCATCTGAGCGAGATGGTGCGCAGCAACCTGCCGGACCTGCTGACCTATGTGGCCACCCAGGCCCTGCTGGACGACATGCCGCGTGAACAGCAGAAGCTGGTCAACGACCTTATTCCCTCGCAGGTGCCGCTCAGCACCGTGCAGCGCGTGTTGCAGGCCCTGCTGGCCGAGCGTGTTTCCATCCGTGACCTGCCCACCATTCTGGAAAGCATTCAGGAAGCCTGCGGCATGGGCCTGCGCGGTATTGGTCCGCTGGCCAACCATGTGCGCATGCGCCTGTCCCGCCAGATCTGCAACGCGCTGGTCGGGCCGGGGGGGTATATTCCCATTGTAACCCTTTCCCCCAAATGGGAATCGGATTTTATGGCGCATATTACCGGCCCGGCAGAAGACCGTAAGCTGGCCATGCCGCCTTCCATGCTCAATGTTTTTGTGGGAAAACTGCGCGATACATTTAACGCCCTTTCCACAAACGGCGAAATTCCGGTTATTGTTGTCGCCTCCCCTGTAAGAGATTCCATGCACGCCATTGTCGAACGGGTACGTCCTTCTATTTCCGTTCTGTCACAAGCTGAGATATACCCACGTGCCCGGATCAAGACGGTTGCGACCATATCGTGACAGTCCGCCAGAAGACCGCACCATGGGAGTAGAATATGCAGGATAGTCCCTCCGACACCGCAAGCCAGAAGGTTGCGGAGCGCCGTCAGGGAAACACGCGGGAGGAATCAGCCGTGCCGGAACAGGCCACGGATGACAGCACAACCGCGACCAATGGCGTGGCCCTGCCGGTCAGCCACCTGACGGTAGAGGACATTCTGCGCTGGCATTCCGTGCCGCAGCCACTCATTCAGGCTCTTGCCGGCAAAACACTGGCCGACGGGCTGAGCAATGTGCTCTCCTTTGGTACCCTGCCCGATGCCACACAGACCCCCCTTGCCTTTGGCGGGGCATCGGGGTCGGGCAAAACGCTGGTGCTGGCCAAGCTGGCCGCACGCTACATTCTGGCCGAAGAGCACAAGGACCGCCCGCCGCCGCTGATTATTGCGTGCGACCATACAGCAGGCAGCTTTGCCAAGCTCTCGGCCCTGCTCCAGCCGTATAATATTCCCATCATTCAGGGTAACTCGCCCGAAATACTGGCCGATGCCGTGCTCCACAAGGAGCCGGGACAGCCTATTCTGGTCGATCTTCCGGGCATTTGCGTCTATTCCCCCGTCAGCATGGGCAGAATGATGCAGATGGTCGAGCGCGTTGGCGCAACGCTCAGTCTGGTATTGCCTGCCGGGCTGGATGCCGAGGAATCGGCCGATATTGGCTACGCCTTTGCCCAGCAGGGTGCCACCACCATGGTTGCCAGCAAAATGGATCAGGCTGGCCGGGTGGGGGGCATTATTGCCGCCGCCGCCTGTGGCTTAACCCTGACCTACGGCAGCTGCTCCTCCAGCATTGTGGGGGGGCTGGTGCCCCTTAACGCCCCCATTCTGGCAAACCGCCTGCTCACCCTGCCCTCCTGAACACCGGAGGGCAGGCCACGGAGCACAGGCCGCTGCATACTGTGTGGCCTCCCCACTCCGCCTCCCCTGCCTGTGCAACTCCGAACCACTTTGCAGGCAAAACCGTAGCCAGCCACAACAGGTTTTTCCGCACACCCGCAGCCCATCCCCCTTACGCAGGCACAATAACTGCATGGGCGGTGGCACCTTCCTAGAAAAATCCTGATCGTTCCAGCCTCTTTTACAATCCTTCATCATCAGGCCACCACACCTGCTCCCCCATACACCGGCGCTCCATGCAGGTGGTTTAAGAATGGCTTTTGCGCACAGAGTCTTTTAATATCCGGTGCAATTGGAGAGCCCCGGCATGACCTTAAAAAAAATCCTTACGTCCTGTGATATTTATTTAAAAAAAATCTCTCTGGTGCTCTGCGTTTTACTTCCCTTTTTTCAATTACGCGGCCGCGCCATAGCGGATCTGAGCATCCTGTTTATTGCAATAAGCTTTTTGCTATACTGCATTTTTGAAAAACATTACCGCTGTCTCCTACGTGGGTGGTTCCCTTACGCTCTGGGCCTGTGGGGAGTTATTGTTGCCTCCTCCGCAATCCACGGGTCCACACATGCCGTTCTGGAGGCCATAGCGCTCCTGCGTTATTTTGTTTTTGCCAAAGCGCTGGAAGAATGGCTGCTGGACAGCACGCAAAAACAGCAATTACTGGGCCTGTGCGTAACACTGGCCGGGGTATGGATTATCTGCCTGTGCTGGGAGCAGTATCTGGTCGGGGTGAACCCCTGGGGCTACCCGCGCTGGCAGGATGGTGCTCTTACAGGGCCGTTTTTTAAGCCACGGGCCGGGCCACCGCTCGCCATCATCATGTTTCCCGGCTTGATGATCTACCCCATGCGTATGGTGCAGAAAAAGGAACTGGCCCAGAAGCTGGCAGGGCTGGCCCTTATGTCCTTTTTGCTGCTGACCATGGTCATGATCGGGCAAAGAATGCCTGCACTGCTGGTGTTTTTTGGATTTTTCCTGTGCGCCATGCTCATTAAAACCACACGGGTCATGGTGCTGCTGGCAACACTATCCGGTTTTGTGGCGCTGGCCCTTCTGCCGTTTATCTCCCCTCCGTCCTACGACAAGCTGATTCTGCGCTTTTTTGAGCAGCTCGGGCATTTTTCGCAGTCCCCCTACGGCCAGCTTTATATTCGTGCGCTCAATATGGTTCATGCGCACCCGTTGCTGGGGCTGGGGTATAACGGTTTTCGGGCTCATTGCGGCGAGACAACCTATGTATACGGTATCCCGCAATTTGCTCACATGGTTGCCGGGCAGGACATAGGCGCGGGGTGCACCATTCATCCACACAACACCTATCTGGAAATCGCCACCACAGCGGGGCTTTCCGGGCTGTTCCTGTTTGTATGTGTGGTGCTGCTGTGGTTGAAAAAACTGCTGCTGGCAGCCCTTGCAAGCCGGGACCTTATGCAGGCCATGCTTTTTATTACGGTATGCATGCTGTTCTGGCCGCTTGCTTCGACCAGTTCCCTGTTTACGGAACGCACAGCAGGGTGGGTCTTTTTAATGGTTGGATGGGGGCTGGCCCGTGCGCGGCTCCTTGGCCCCGCACACGCCCCACAAGCCGGGGCATGAACCGCACAACCCGCTACGTGGCGTAAGCAGGGCTTACGCCAGAACGGGCAGTATGGGCGTTAAAACAGGTCCACTTCGCCCGAGTGGCTGTCCGTTTCCGCCTGCACACCGTGGCGGAGCACCTGAATAACATGGCAGAGCTTAACGCCCTGGCTCAGAACACCAACATCCAGCGGCTGTGTTTCGGTCTGCCCGTAAGAGGCCACCAGATTTTTGAGCACGGTGGAGACGGCTTCTACCGTTTGTGTGGCGGAATCCAGCCGTTGCAGGGCCTGCACATCCGCATCACTCAGCGGGGCGGCGGCCATGTTTTCGCCTACCACGCGCTGCACACCCGTAAAATCCTGATAAGTCTCATCCAGCAATTCTACCAGATGGTCCATCACATCGCGCATACTGCGTTCGGTCCCGGCTGCACCATGGGGCAAAGGGGGCACCACATCCATGTTCTTCATCCTCTCCGGCCCGGCTTTTAAAACAGCTCGACCTCGGAACTGGCTTCTCTAGCCCATTTCCGCTCTGCTTCAGCCTCACGCCGGCTGTAGGCGACTTCCTGCTTGCCAATACCCTGCACGTCCTGCACCAGATTCTGCTGTGCACGGCCCGTTGTTGGCCAGAACCGAATACGCCGGGCCAATGTGCCGCCCAAGCTCTGGGACACGCAGCGGATACCTTCATCCACCAGATAATGGGTTACAAAACGAATATTTTCCTGCCCGATGCGGCCCAGACTAGGCACTACGGCCGCACCGCCAAAAACCTTGCACACCAGCCGGCTACGCTGCCCCCCGGCCTTGAGCAGACCGTTGACCAGCATTTCCATGGAGTTCACGCCAAACCGCATGGCGGTGCCGGATTCACTCGCTCCCCCCTCTGGCAGCAAAAAATGATTAATGCCACCAACACGTGCAAGCGGGTCAAACATGCAGACCGAAACACAGGAGCCAAGCAGTGTTGCAAAAACCACTGACGGATCGCCAGAAATTTCCACTTCTCCCTGAATAACCGTTTTAACTACGGAGTGGTCGTTCACTTGATAGGCCCGAACACCTTTTCCAGAACCTCACGCAGCTTGGCTACGGTGTAAGGTTTGGCAAGGAAGTTGTTAACACCAGCCTTGACCGCTTCCTGCACCAGATCCTTGCTGGCCTCGCCGGTCAGGATGATGAACGCCACTTTCTGGATTTTCGGGTTGCTCCGCACGGCGCGCAGCAGGGCCAGGCCATCCATAACCGGCATGTTAAAGTCGGAAATCACCAGATGCGTGGGGTTCTGGTCCAGATATTCCAAAGCTTCCTTACCATCCTTGCGCTGGGCAATGTTGGTAAAGCCGATTTCGGCCATGCTGTTAGCCAGAACCTGACGGATAGAGGCCTGGTCATCTACGATCAGGGCCTTGATTTGTGAAGCGGCAGGCATTTGTCTCCCCCTTATTCCTAGTCTCAATTCCAGCCATCAAAGACCGGCAGCGGATAAACAGGGCGGTTAAGAGCCGCCCTTTTTGAAGTTAGCGCGTGTGAATGGCCATGGCGGCAGAGCTGATCTGGCGCAATGGCACAACCTGACAGGCCGCGCCAATTTCCGCCGCAACCCGTGGCATTCCATAAACAACTGCGGACGTTTTGTCCTGCGCGATTGTATAGGCCCCGGCCTGCCGCATGTTCAGCAGCCCTTCGGCCCCATCCCGCCCCATACCGGTCAGGATGATCCCCAGCGCATTGCGCCCGGCATGTTTGGCAACAGACTTGAACAGCACATCCACCGACGGGCAGTGCCCGCTAACGGGTGCACCGCTGATCAGCCGCGTTATGTATTTGCCGCCGCTGTTATCGATCACAAGGTGCCGGTCCCCGCCGGGGGCAATCCGGACCATGCCGGGTTGCAGCACCTCTCCGTCCTGCGCCTCGGCAATGGAGAGCGCGGGCATGGACTGGTTAAGCCGGTTTGCAAAGCTGGCCGTAAACAGCGGGGGCATATGCTGGCAGATAACAACCGGCGGGCTCTTCTGCGGGAACCCCGAAAGCACTTCTTCCAGCGCTTCTACCCCACCGGTGGATGAGCCAATGGCCACAAGGTCCACCGAGTTGCCCCACGTGGTCTGCGCGTGGCTGACCGGGGCCGAAGGCGTGCGCCGCTGAATGCGTGAAACCGGCTGAGAGCGGGCCGCCAGCACAACCAGCCGCCCAAGGCCTGCAAATGCATCTTCCCCCGGAGCCACGTTGTGTTTGGGGTAGCAGTCAAACGCCCCCATCTGGAGCGCCGTAATGGCCGTATCCGCTCCCTTGGCTGTCAGGCTGGACACCATGACAACGGGGATGGGGCGCATCCGCATGATTTTTTCCAGAAACTGCAGGCCATTCATCCCCGGCATTTCCACGTCCAGGGTAATCACGTCCGGCTGGTCTTTAATAATCAGGTCGCGGGCTTCCAGCGGGTTTGCCGCTTCACCACAGACTTCAATATCAGGGTTCTGTGCAAAGGAACGCTTGATCAGCGCGCGGATCGTGCGTGAATCATCAACAATCAGAACTTTTACTGGCTGGGCCATTAATCAGCTTGCTTTCCGGTAAATGGTCGGAGCCACCTGCTCCAGGCCGCACTGGCGGGGATTGGCCACTTTTTCGGAATGACCAACATACAGGAACCCACCGCTTTCCAGCTTGTCGGCCAGACGGCCCCACAGGCGCTCCCGCGTGGG
Organism: Acetobacter fabarum; assembly: GCF_011516925.1. Taxonomy (GTDB): domain Bacteria; phylum Pseudomonadota; class Alphaproteobacteria; order Acetobacterales; family Acetobacteraceae; genus Acetobacter; species Acetobacter fabarum. The sequence goes on along the minus strand of NZ_WOTG01000004.1, from coordinate 113,284 downwards.
TTCATCAAAATAAATCACGACGTTCCGGCAGAAAATAACCGAAAACTGCCCCCGCATTGGCCAGTCGGCATTCAGGTTGAGCACCTTGAACACCGGAAGCGAGCGGATATTGCCGACAAAGGTCAGGTTTCCCCGGTCATCGGCCTGCATGAACTGGTTTTTCTGGGTCGTGGAAATCCCATCCGTCTCGCTGGCAACGTAGGTTCCCGCAGCGGCCTGCGCCACCACGTTGGAATTGATGTCCGTTGCCAGAATACGCATGTCATACGATGCGGCCTCTGGAAAAGCCGACAGAACAGACATGGCAATGCTCCACGGCTCCGGGCCAGTGGAACATGCGGCAGACCATATGCGCCCACGCCCGCCACTACGCAGCTTGGCTGCAAGTGCTGGCATGACATTCTGTTCCATATGCACAAAATGCGGCCGCTCACGGAAAAAGCTGGTGACGTTGGTTGTTAACGCACAGACCAGCTTTTCCATTTCCGCCCGGCCAGAGGGGCTTTGCACATAGTTAAGGTAAGCGTGGAAGCTCTCCATCCCGCTTTCGCGCACACGGCGGGAAACGCGTGAATACACCAGCGTACTTTTGGAATCGGGTATAAAAATCCCGGCTTCCTGCTTGGCGATCCGCCGCACCATCTGGAAGTCGGCGTCCGTATACTCCGGTTCGGCAGTAGAACGCGCGTCAACCATCAGGAGGTCATCCCGCCTACCAGCTGGCCGACCACAACTTCCAGCCGGAGCACGCCAATCATGCGGTCCGCAATCATGACCAGACCGCTCAGGCTGCTATCTTCCTCCGCCACGGCCTGAATATCGGCCAGATTAACGTCAGCCATGTCGATCACCCGGTCCACCAGCAGGCCACACACGGTGCCATTGCGGGATTCCACAATAATCACCACGCGGCGCGGGTTGTCGGGCTGCGGTTCCACGTTCAGGTACACCGCAAGGTCGATCACGGTCAGGATAATGCCGCGCAGGTTGATTGCACCGCACACATAATGCGGGGCAAACGGCAGGGCTGTTGTTTTTTCAAACCCACGAATTTCGCGCACGCTCAGGATAGGAATACAATATTCCTGATCACCCACCGCAAACACGATCATCTTGACAAGTTTGGCGTCCGCGCCGGCTTCGTCCGTCATATCCATTTTCCTACTCAAATACAGATCGGCTGATGTGGTGTTGGGTTTTATGCCGCAAGCCCTGTGCGAACATCCGACGGTCGTGTGTCAATCCGCCCCAGAGCATTCGCAACCAGTGCGGGAACATCCAGAATAAGGGAAACGCTCCCATCGCCCAGAATGGTGGCAGCGGAAACACCGGCCATCTGCCGGTAGTTTTTCTCGATGCTCTTGATCACCACCTGTGCCTGATCGCGAATATCCTCCACAATCAGGGCCGCACGTGCGCCGGACTCGTTTTCCACAACCAGGATCACGTCCTCCTCGGACAGGCTGGCTGTGCCGCCGCCGCCAAGCCCCAGCTCGGAGGCAAGCGGAATAAGCGGCATACATGCCCCGCGGATAGACACCACATTGGCGCCATCGGGCAGCATGTAAATGTCCTTGTGGTTGACCATCATGGTTTCCACCACGGAGGACACGGGAACAACCATGGTGGACCCGGCCGCAACAATCAGCATGCCATCAAGCACGGCCAGTGTGAGCGGCAGGCTCAGGCAGAAGGTTGTACCCTGCCCTTCCACACTGCTGATTGTCACACGCCCGCCAAGACCCAGAATGGCCTGCTTGACCACGTCCATCCCCACCCCACGGCCCGAAAGGTCGGACACGGTCGCGGCGGTGGAAAAGCCCGGAGCAAAGATCAGGTTATTGATCTCATCATCCGTCAGCACGGCATCGGGGGCAATAATACCGCGCTTGACCGCAGTGGCCAGAACGCGCTCGCGGTTGATCCCGCCCCCATCATCCTTGATGGTGATGAGAATACGGCCAGAGCGATGCCCGGCAGAAAGCAGGATCTGCCCCGTGGGGGATTTGCCAGCGGCAATCCGGGCCTCGGCACTTTCAATCCCGTGGTCCACGGCGTTACGCAGCATGTGGGTCAGCGGGTCGGACAGTTTTTCAACCAGAGTGCGGTCCACTTCCGTGTCCTCACCCTCCAGCGTCAGCACCACGTCCTTGCTGGTCATGGAGCAGGCCTCGCGCACAACGCGCTGCATGCGCTGGAACACGCTGCGCACAGGCTGGGCCCGCACGGCCATGACAGCGTCCTGAATATCTCGCGTCAGGGCCTTCATGCTGGCGATGCGCTTGATCATTTCCTGCTGGGCATCGTCTTCACGCTGGCCAATGGATTCCAGAGCGGCCTGTGCAATCACCAGTTCGCCCACAAGGTCCATCAGGTCGTCCACGCGGTGCAGGTCCACGCGGATGGTCGCCTGTTCTACCGGGCGGCGTGTGGCCGCAGCATTACCAGCGGCAATAGGCGCCGTAGCGGCGGGGGTTGGCGCGGGCGGCATTTCCGCCATAATTTTTTCCGCAACCGTACTGGGCGCAGGCGCAGGGCTGGCCGCCACAGGGGCCGGTGCGGGGGCTTCTGCCACGGGGGCGGGCTGTTCGGGCTCGGCCGGGGCAGCCTGTTCCTCGGCGGGCTGTTCCCCGCCGCTAGGACCGGGGCCACCGTCGCGCGTGATGGTAACATCACACACATCGCTCACCCAGTCGAAGACCGTGTGCACGCTTTCCTCCGGCACGGCGGCGGGCAGAACCACACGCCATGACAGGTAGGATTTTTCGGTTTCCAGAGCGTCCAGCGCAGGCAGGGCCGCGGTTTCGCAGGTGACCGTGCTTGCCCCACCGTGGGCCACGGCCACATCGGCCAGACCGATCAGCAGGTTACGCGCGTCATCCCCACGGTCATACATGGCGGTATGGGGGCTGAAGGTCACAACAAGCGATGCCGCTTCTGCCGGAGTTTCTTCCTCAAAGCCAAAATCGCCGAAGTCAAAATCGGCCATGACCGGCTCAAAATCCACCGGAACAGGCGTAAAATCAGCCGGGACGGTTTCTTCTTCCTTCTGCCCTGCAGTGCCGCTGCCTTCGCCAATAATGGCCTGAAGTTCAGCGCGGCTTTCGTCTATGCGGGCCGTATCAACCGTGGCGCCACCCTGAGCCTCGGCAACCAGATCGCTCAGAACGTCCATGGCCTTGAGAAAGGTTTTGACGATCTCTGGCGTTGGGGCAACACGGCCGGAGCGCAGGCCGTCAAGGGAACTTTCGAACACATGCGCAAAGCGGACAAGGTTTTCCAGACCGAACGACGCGGCCCCACCCTTGACCGAATGCACGGCACGAAAAACGGCGTTGATTGTCTCCTTCCCGGATTCACCATCCGAAAGGGCCGACAGACCACGCTCCAGTTCCTGAAGCTGCTCTTCACACTCCTGGAAAAAAACCAGAAGGATATCGTCCATGTCACCACTCATGCTGGTCTCTCTCCTTCAGGCGGTCACCCGGCGGATAGCCGCCACAAGGCTGTCTGTGCTGAACGGTTTGACAATCCACCCTGTCGCGCCAACGGCACGGGCACGGGCTTTTTTCTCGGGATCGCTTTCCGTTGTCAGAACGATCATTGGCAGATGTTTGTACTGCTCCAGCGCCCGGACTGCCTCGATAAACTCAAAGCCATCCATGCGGGGCATGTTAATATCCGTAATGATCGCATTGGGCGTGGGGTCAGCAGCCTGAAGGACTTCCAGCCCTTCCACGCCATCCCCACCCTGAATAACGTCGTACCCCGCCCCTTCCAGGGCTTTGCGGAGCATACCCTGCATGGTGCGCGAGTCATCAACAGTCAGGACACGAATGCCCACTTTTTCCACCATAGTCCTCATTACTCCTTCAATGGCGCCAGCGGCTCAGTCAGATACGCACTTACGCCAAAAAGGCCGTACGCCTCCACGACTGGCTCCGAAGGCGCCACAAGGGGGCATCTGCTGGCGAGGAGAACCTGCAAGCACAGACCTCCGAGGTACGTCACGCCAGAGGCATCCAGAGAAACCTGCTCGCCTCCCGCATTTTTAACAGCCTGTTCGATCTCACTCTTCAGGGCAAACGCCGCAGAGGTGTCCAGACGTTCAGGTAAGGTCACACTAGCCAACGGTCCGCTCCCTTGTCAGCCGCACAGGCAGGGGCCGAGCGGCCCCTGACATGCTGGAATAATGGCCATTAAAATTCTTCCCAGCCTGCATCGGAAGATGTGGTGGGCATGGACAGCGCGGGGGCAGCCGGGGCCTGGGGCGCCGGAGCCGCCACACGGGCCGGGCTCGCGGGTTTGGGCCGGGGGGCGGCAGAGCGCGGTGCGGCAAGGGCCGGACGGGACGGGCGGCTTGCGCGCACGCCGGACGTATCCATTTTAAAGCGGCTGAGGGTTGCTGCCAGTGTCCGGGTTTCGGCGGTCAGGTTGTGGCTGGCTGCCGTGGTTTCTTCCACCATGGCGGCGTTCTGCTGGGTCACCTGATCCATGCCGCCAATGGAGGCGGTTACTTCGGACAGGCGCTGGGCCTGATCCTGTGTGGAGGAGGAAATTTCCTCAACACGGATGGCAATGTTCTGGGTGCTGCCGGCAAAGTCGCTCAGGTAACGCCCGGTCTGCTGCACCAGATCCACACCCTTGGCCACCTGCTCGGCAGCAACGGAGATCAGGCGTTTGATCTCGCTGGCGGATGTGGCGGACTGTTCGGCCAGCGAGCGCACTTCCTGCGCAACCACGGCAAACCCGCGCCCGGCTTCACCCGCACGGGCGGCTTCCACGCCTGCGTTCAGGGCCAGAACGTTGGTCTGGAAGGCAATGCCGTCTATGACCGAAATAATTTCACCAATCGCATCGGAGGAGCTTTTGATCCCGTCCATGGCCTTGGTGGTCTCGGTCATGACCGTTGTTGCGGCCTTGACCTTTTCCAGCGCCTGCTGGCTTTCGGCATTGGCATCGGCACAGGCTTTGGCGTTGCTCTGCACACCTTCGGTAATGGTCCGCACGGAAGATGCGGCCTGCCCAAGGTTGGCGGCCTGCTTTTCTGTCCGTTTGGCAAGATCGTCCGACGCGGTGGAAATTTCTGCCGCACCGGTGGAGATCAGGTCCGAGTTGGAGGCAACGGCACTCAGCGCTTCGTTCAGGCGGGAAGCGGAATGGTTGAACGCATCACGCAGGGGGGCGAACTCGCCATCAAAAATCGGGTCTTCAATGCGTGCGCGCAGGTCACCTTGCGCCATGTCGGCCAGTGCCTGACCCAGACGTTCGATAACCAGATGGGTGTGCTTGTCGCGTTCCTGGCTGCCGGTCAGGGCGCCCTGAATTTCGGACGCCATTTTTTCCTGCCGCTGGCGGGCTATGGCCTGCTCTTCCACCATACGGGAGAAGCGCGCCATAATGCGGGCAAGGCGGCCAACGCAGTCTTTGTTTTTGAGGAAGGGAATGTTGTTGTGGGCGACACCGTCGCCGAGTTCTTCGCCCATCGTGGCCAGTTTTTCAACCGGCTCGGTGATCAGGCTTGTGAACCACCGCCAGATCTGCAGAACAACCAGCTGCCCGAAAACAAGAGCCGCCATGTTGATGATATACGTGTAATGCGCTGGCGCGTGCCAGAAAAAGCCAACTGTCTCCACAATGATCTGGAACATGAAGTATGCTTCCAGACACAGCATAACAACCCGAATCTTCTCGCGGAACGGAGCGTCCTTGTTCAGCCATTGCAGCATATCAGTGCAACTTCCTTCATATTATTGGGGCACCTTGCGCGGCAACTCCTGACCATTCTTCCCGCACATGGAAAAAACGCCAGCCAGCCGTGGCCTTAATGGCCCCCCTTGCACATTTACAAAAACCAGGAAACGCCAGTGGACGCCCCTTGAGATAAAAAGCAGATAATCTGTTCTCATCCAGACACACGGACCAGACAAGCAAGGGTCTTCATACCGCGTTCGTGACTAGATGTCTTTACAGAAGATCGTATGATCCGCAGACAATCGGCTTTGCGCTCCTGATAGATAAAATACCTAAAAACAATACCATAGCGGCCACCACCCCCGTTCCGGCCATAAAGCCGGGCGGAACAGGTGCCTGCCCTGCGAGAAATGATAGCTTTTTCTTGACAATGAGCAAGCCTGTAACCGCACTGCGGTTTCTAAAAACCTTGCAATATTAAAGGCTCAAACGCTCTACTTGCGACTATTTATTATTATGGGGAAACAAAACCGGCAGACTCCCCCCGTGCCGGAACACAGGGGCTGAGCAGCACCCCTGCTCAGCCGCCAAAACTGCGGACAAGCCCCCCGGCCACCATCTGCCAGCCGTCAACCAGCACAAAGAAAATCAGCTTGAATGGCAGGGATATGGTTGCAGGTGGCAACATCATCATCCCAAGGCTCATCAGCACACTGGATGTGACAATATCAATCACCAGAAACGGCAGGTACAGCAGGAACCCCATCTCGAACCCGCGGCTGAGTTCACCCACCATAAAAGCGGGCATCAGCACACGCCACGGCGTATCTGCCACGTTTGCAGCGGGGGTTACGTTGGCCAGACGCTCAAACGTAGCCAGATCAGCCGACCGGACATGGGAGAGCATGAACGTGCGAAAAGGCTCCGCTGCCGCCTTCAGCCCTTCCATCTCCTCCACCTGTCCGTCCATCATGGGGGCAATCCCCTGATCCCATGACTGCTGGAACGTGGGCTGCATGACAAAAAAGGTGAGGAACAGAGCAAGCCCGATCAGCACCGTGTTGGGCGGTGTCCCCTGCGAGCCAATAGCCCCGCGCAGCAGCGAGAGCACCACAATAATACGGGTAAAAGCCGTCACCATAACCAGCAGGCTGGGCGCAAGCGAAAGCACCGTCAGCAGGGCGGTCAACTGGATAATGCGGCTGGTCGTACCCGGGTCCCCACCCTTGCCCAGATCCAGTGCTATGGACTGGGCATGGGCCACAACCGGCATGCCAGCCAGCACGCCTACCGCCAGAGTACATAGCGCAAGGCTCGCAAACCACACGCCACGTCTTGTAAAGGCAGGAACTGTCAAGGCTTGGGGCTCCGCTTGTGCATCAGATATGGGGGGCCGGACCGGGCGCAGGCTGCCCGCCGGGCAAAGGGGGAGCGGGGGGGGGCACGGCATTGCCATCATCTACCCAGCCCATAAACACGTCATTGCCGCCGCCGGTCAGGACCAGCCCTTTTTTCTGCCCGTAACGGATAACGCTTACCCGCCTGCGCTGGTCCACGGCCACACTTTCCATAACCGCCAGATTGGGCGTCTGCCGCCCTTTAAGCAGATACGGCTCCATGAACTTGAGCCCGTAACGGGCCAGAAAAATAAGCCCGATAACAAGTACAAACGCCACAATGCAGGTCAAAACCGGCACAACAAACGCCCCTGCCCCCAACCCGGCAGCGGGCTGGGCAATGCTTGCGGCGGCTGTACCGGGTGCAGGCAAGGATTTTAACCGTTGGTCGCGGAGGAGGACAGGATTTCCGTCATGGTCACGCCAATATGGTTATCGTCCACCACCACCACTTCGCCACGGGCGATCAGGCGGTTGTTGGCGTAAATGTCCACAGCCTCGCCCAGCTTGCGGTCCAGCTCGACCACAGCCCCACGCCCAAGGCGCAGCAACTGGTTGACCGGCATGGTGGCCGTACCAATAACGGCCGTTATCTTGACCGGAATATCGTAAACGGCTTCCTTCTGGACGTCGTCCACATCCTTGCCATCAGCAGCAGGGGCTGCACCGGGGGCAGCCGTGGCGGAGGCATCCGGCGCTGGCGCGCTGGTGGCGAAATCCTCAAGCCCGATATCGGTGTTCTCTGTTGTCATGGTTGTCTCCGCCTGCTTATGCCTGCCCAGTGTTGTGCTGCATGCGCTGGCGCGCAAGGGCCGTTACACTGGCAACTATTTTTTCAGCCATGTTTTTGCGCCACTGCACTGGGTCAATGACAATGGTATTGGCTGCCGTGGAAATCCGTATGATGCCCGGCGTAAGGTCGGACATGGATTCGACCTGCACACCGCCCTCATTCTGTAAGGCAGCTTGCAGGCGCTGTATATCGGCCGGGCTGCACTGCACGGTTACGTCGCCCTCGCACTCGCGGGCAAAGCTCGCGGCATCGGTCAGCAGGTCGCGCTGCATGCCTTGCAGTACGGTGCCATCCAGCGCCGTCAGGCTCCGTACAATGTCTATTACCGTTGCCACAAAAACCTGCGATGCCTTGGCCAATGCCTGATCCCGCCGGGCGTTTTCCGCCTTGAAGGCATTGGTCAGCTCGGCCAGGCACCCGGTGTAAAAGGCCTGTAGCTCCGCATCTTTTTCGGCAGCGCCGGCTGCGTAGCCCTCGTCCCGCGCCTGCTGCTGCACGGCAGCCAGCTCGTCACGCGTGATGCTGAGCAGGTTGGGGTCGGGTGGAGGTGGCTCGGGAGGGGCTTCCTCCTCCGGGTCTTTTTCGGGGGTGGGTTCCACTTCCGGGAGGCCAAAATCCTCCAGATCCATCACCCGTGGGTATGTGCGCACAGGCGCATCCGGCACCCCGCCAGAGGAGGCACCATCCGCCATACGGCACAGACCAGACCGGAAGAGTGCCCGCTCCAGCATTATGGAATGATCTCGTCGTTACCGCCGTTTTCGGTCAGGTCGATTTCACCCGCATTGGCCATGTTCTTGATGATGGTCACAATATCAACCTGTGCCGCATCAGCATCCTTCACGCGCACAGGGCCAAGGGCGGAAATTTCTTCGAGCAGAATGCTGCCTGCACGCTTGGACATGCATTGCAGGAACATCTTGCGCACGGTTTCGGACGCGCCTTTGAGGGCGAGCGGCAGTTTTTCGCGGTCCACCTGCGCCACAATACGCATGAGGGCTTCGTGCGGCAGACGCTTGATGTCCTCGAAGGTGAACATAAGCGCCTTGACCTTTTCCATATCGGCGTGGTTGCGCTTGTCCATGGACGCCATAAGGCGCGTTTCGGTCTTGCGGTCGAAGTTGTTGAACACTTCGGCCAGCAGTTCGTAACTGTCGCGCTTGGACGAACGCCCAAGGGAGGAAATAAACTCGGACCGCAAGGTGGCCTCCACGCTGTCCAGCACCTCGCGCTGCACCGTTTCCATGTGCAGCACACGCATCATCACTTCGGTTGCGTAGTCTTCTGGCAGCAGGGTCAGCACACGCGCCGCGTGGGCGGGTTGCAGGCGGCTGAGAATAACAGCGGCGGTCTGCGGGTATTCGTTGCGCAGGTAGTTGGCCAGAACCATCTCCTGCACATTGCCCAGCTTGTCCCACATGGTGCGCCCGGCCGGACCACGGATTTCTTCCATGATCTTGTCGACCTGTTCGCCCGACAGCGCCTTGCGCAGCAGTTCCTCGGTGGTTTCGTACGTGCCCACCAGCCCTTCGGAAGATTCGAAGTTCTTGGTGAACTGCGCGCACACTTCCTCCACCACGGAAGCGCTGATCAGCCCCAGCCCGGCCATGGCGACCGATACATCGCGGACTTCATCTTCCTGCAACTGCTTGAGCACCTTGACCGCGCGCTCACGCCCTGCAGCAAGCAGAAGAATGGCAACACGCTGCTTGCCGGTCAGGTGTCTGGTTTCATCATGCACAACGGGAGAAGGGGCTTCCGGCGGCCGTGCCTCGGGGGCTGCTGCGGTCTCGGACATGGCCTAGGCTCCCTTCTTCGGATCCGGGGCGGACAGCCAGCTCCGGATAATCAGTATGGTTTCATCAAGGTTGTTTTCAAAGCGATCGGCCACCCTATCCAGTGCTTCCTGCCGCAGCTTGCCCTGAACACCATCCAGATCGACCCCATGGCCATCTTCGCCCACAGGCAGGCCACTGCTGGCATGGAGCATCTGGCCGTTAGCACCCATAACAATGGAGCCACCCTCCACACCTTCGAGCAGTTTTTCCTGCCCGTGCAGTTCCTTGGAAATAAGGGTAACCAGCCCGGTGCGGCGCAGCATGGGGCGCAGGCCAATAAACAGGGCACCCAGTACCAGCAGGATGGGAATAACCCACTCCGCCATGTAAATGAGCATTTCGCGGCTGAAGTAGTCGATGCTGCCGCCAGCAAAATCAAACCCGCCATCGGGCATGAACCGCATGGACACAACGCGCACTTCATCCCCACGGGCCTTGTCAAAGCCTACGGCGGTCTGGGCGAGGGTGGTAATCCGCTCCAGCTCGGAGTCGTCCAGCGGGGTCCAGACTTCCTTGCCGCTTTTGTCCTTGGTCATGGTGCCATCAACCAGCACCGCCATGCTCACCCGTGCAATGCGGGGGCGCGACTGGCTAACAACCCGCACGCGCTTACCAATTTCGTAGTTATTGGTTTCTTCCTCGCGGTCGTTGGTCGAGCCGGTTTTGTTGTCCTGATTGGCATTGGCGTTGGGCAGGTTGTTGCCCACCGTGGTGCTGGGGCTGGATTCGGTGTTAACGCTCTTGTCCGAGCTTGTCTGCTGCGACCGCAAAACCTGCTGGTTGGGGTCGTAGCTTTCCTCCGTTTCGTGCACTTCCTCGGTGGACATGGTCACGGCGGCACGGGCACGCACATGGCCTGCACCCAGTGTGGGCACCAGCATGTCCTCCACCGCCTGAGCAAGGCGCTGCTCTTCCGCATGACGGATTTTTTCCATCTGCGATTCCTGCCCGGCCAGGCTGTCCGGGTCACCCGGTTTGACCAGCACATCACCGCGCGTATCCACGATGGAAATATTCTGCGGGCGCAGGCCCGGCACGGCAGCGGCAACAAGGTTCTGGATCGCCTGAATACCATCGGGCGCCATGCGGCCAGCGCGGCCAATATCCAGCACCACACTGGCCTGCGAGGGATTTGTCTCGGTCGAGAACAGGTCCCGGTGCGGCAGAACCAGATGCACACGCACATTCCGCACCCCATGCAGCAGGCGGATGGAGCGTTCCAGCTCGCCTTCCATGGCGCGGGTCTCGTTGATCGACTGCTCAAACTGGGTGCTGGTCAGGGTGCCGCTTTTGTCAAACAGCTCATACCCGACAGCACCACCGCTGGGCAGGCCGTCCTTGGCCAGCAGCAGGCGCGCACTGGCGACCTTGTCCTTGGCCACAAAAATGCGGGTACCGTCCTGACTGGTGGTAAAGGAGATATGGGCCTTGGCGAGGTCATCGGCCATTTCGGCCGCTTCGGTCAGGTCCAGTTCACCATACAGCAGGGCGCTGGCCCCGGCTCCGGCATAAAAAGAAAAATAGGCCAGAGCACCCAGCAGGGCAGCCCCCGCAACACCAAGTGCGATCTGCTGCGTGCGGCCCAGAGCCTTGAGACTTGTAAGAAAATTTTTCATGCGGGAATGGCTACGCTGTCACGATGGAAAAATGGGGAACCACACAACTCTCCAGACGTTTCAGCATCCAAACACTCCGCGCTCCGCCAAACCATGGCCTTGCCATCGCCTTATCATGCCAGTCAAGGCAAACTGGCTGCTGTATAGCCATAAACACATCATGGGCACGTTGTGCCACAGTAAAAGAACAGCCTTGCAACACCAGACCCACTCCAGCTTGTATTGTAACCCGGTCCGGTGCACCAAACGAACCCCGTTTTATGGATAATACGCGTTTGTCGGCGGAATTTTTTTGATCGACATGTTCAACCGCTGTGCGTTCTGGTCCTGCGTCAGCCCTGTTGGGCCTTCTGCCACCTCACGCGCCACATTGGGCATCAGGTCCGGGCGGGCCCAGCAGTCCACACCATTCCAGCTTTGTGTGCAGTACGGCTGCGGCGCAGGCGGACGCTCGGGGGGAGCACACCAGTCCTCCCCTTCCTGAATATAACCGGCGCTGCACTCACGTCCCGTTATTTTGCTGGCAATATGGTCGGGTGAACACCCCGCAACCGCCAGAACCAGGGCCACCATTATTCCGCGCCTGATCATCATGCCTTTTGTTCCCGTCCTTCAAGCCCACACGCGCACCCTGCGTCCGACCTGGTCGATCTGGGTGCCTGATGCCGCCAAGCCCGGCAAGCGGGCCATGGCTGCCAGATGACGTGTTATTTTAAGCCATTTCCCATGCAAATGCGAGATAAGAGCCGCCCTTGCGCCAAAAAACCCGAATAGGCCAGTGGCTACTGGGAAGACTGCGCCCCTCCCGCACGGTTACCTGCCGCAGGGGTGGCACTAACACTGGGCTTGGCCCACCATGTTGCCGTGCCTACGTTCTGCGCGACCCGGTCCCCGCCATCTCCCCCATCGGACGGTGCCCGGAAGCTCCGGACCCCTGCCATGAACTGGGAGATAAGGTTCACACGTTCGGGCGACATGTTGCCCATAATGGCCGACACCTTGCGGGTGTTCATTTTGCTGGCCACGGCAATAAGCACGTGGATGTCCATGATATTGAAGACCGCCGCTGCCTCCTTGGGGGGCATGTCCTCGTAAATCTTGACCAGCCGGTCTGTCTCGGCGTCCATCACCTCACGGTGGGCGGCCTGCTTCTGCTCCAGCGTGGCCATGGAGGCATCCAGCGTGTTCATTTTCTGGTCCAGCACGGCGCGGGCGGCGTTCAGCACATGCTTCTGTTGGTCAAGCTGCTGCTGCTCACCCTCAATGGTGGACTGGCGGGCCAGAATATCCTTGACCAGATCGGCCTCAGCCTTGCTGACCTCCGGATCGGGGTCGGGGCCAAGCCCCGCCGTTCCGGTTTTGACCTGTGCGCAGGAAATACCCTTGGCGCAGTCATCTGCCGCAACAGACACCTTTTTTTTGCCGCCACCTGCCGCATCGCCCACATCGGGAGACATTTCCGCCGCCTCGTTGGCGTCCAGCACGGAAACCCAGCCCTCCAGCGCATCCTTGTCGCTTTTGGTCTTGCTGCTGGAATCGTTGACGGAAGGCATGTTCTCGGCCGCTGCCGCCTGCGCGACAGAAACCAGAGGCTGCGCAGCCGTCTCCGCACTATCATCCTTCATGTGTCCGGCGATGGTGTGGATATTCATCGCCAGAAGAAGAGTCATCAGGCTTGATGAAATATGCACAAGTTTCCCGAACGACAAACGGGGTATCAGCATCACAACCTACGACATCTCTTCATAAAAACACTCTGGCGGTCGGGCATGGCGGCAGAACCGGCCACATAAAGGGGAGTGCAGCCAGCCACACACCCCACCCACAAGCCTGACCCCAGACCAGACACAGACTTACGGCTGCGTATCGGACATACCCATCAGGGACGCATGGCCATCTTCCGTTTCCGCCGTGGAGCGGATGACCTGATCCACATCCCCCCAGACCGAACCGTTATCCGTGCTGGCCGGTGCAGACTTGGAGGATTCCGTGGTGGTGGACTTGGAAGACACGGCAGCAGCCGGGGAGGGCTTGACCTCAACCTTGACGGGCTTGGCAGATGCGGGAGCAGCAGCGGCCGGAGTAAAGCTTGCAGGGGCGGCAGCAGGTGTTACAGGCGCTGCCGGAGCAGCCGGGGCTGCGCCAAGGGCTGCCGTGGTGATCTTGAAGTCACCCGTCAGTTCCGCACCCTGCTGGATGCTGCACCCGCTCACGCCTTCAAGGAATAGCGTGCAGTTCTGAATCTTGGCGGTGCCGGTTGCAAAAAAGCGCTTGGCGCGGACAACCACGTTTTCCGCCGTGCCACGAATAACCACTTCCTCGGCCACCAGTTCGCCCGAGACCACACCGCTTTCCAGAACATCCACAATCGGGGCCTGCAGATGCGCGCTGCGTACCGTGCCACCAATAGCAATGGGGGCGTCGGTTTCACACTTCAGGCTGGCAACATTCAGCCCCTGTACAAGTATGGTCTGGTTAGGCTCGGCCAGGGTGCCGAATGCGTTGTCACCGTTATTCATGCTTATCTCCCGTGGTGTTACCTGCCGATAATGCCAGCATCGCCATCCATGCGCGATCCGGCTACCGCCAGGTTCCTTCTGGCCGCAGCACCCCGCCCCGGCATTGATGGCCATGCAACACACAGAAAACAGGCATTGCACAACTTGTTGAATGGGGTGAATTGAACCCTTATGTCAAGTTATGCGTTGGGGAATGCCCCACCTTTTTGGAACCTTCATCCCAACGCAACATAAACGCGGTGTCCGCCCGATTAGAACGGCAGGACATTGTCCAGAATCTGCTGGCCGTAACGCGGCGTCTGCTGCTTGGTCAACTGGCCACGCCCACCGTAGGAAATACGGGCTTCCGCAATGCGGTCGTGGGTTACGGTGTTGTCTTCCAGAATGTCCTGCGGGCGCACAACACCGCTGACCATAAGCTGGCGCAGCTCCCCGTTAATGCGCACTTCCTGGCGGGCTACCACCACAAAGTTACCGTTAGGCAGCACCTGCGTAATGGTGCCTGCCAGTGTAAGCGTGACCGCTTCTGTCCGGCGGATGGTGCCGGTGCCGGCGTTAGCACTTGCGCTGCTCGTGTTCAGCGCATCGGACTGGGTCAGGTGCGACAGGGCCTTGCCCTTGAGCCCGAACAGGCTGGGAATACCAAAATCTTCCGACCCGCTGGACGAGGCGGACGTGTCATTCGTGACATCCGCGTTATCCGCAATCTCGACCTTGATAGTCAGCAGATCCCCTACCTGAGAAGCACGCTGGTCCTTGAAGAAGGCACGGCTACCCGGCCGCCACAGGCTACCCACCTCGGTTGGCGGCGCCTGCAAGGGCGGCATGGGCATGGTCACGGGCCGGTAATCAGGCGTTTGCGTGGGGTCCGATGTACGGGTCATGCGCGGGGGGTGCCCCAGCTCGCTCGTATCCGCCAGCCCGGAGCAGGAGGCAAGGCCCAGCAATCCGACCATAATGGCGCCAGACAGACGGTGTTGGGTCAATAAGTCTCTCCAAGTCATTCAGCTACTACCGGGGGTATATGCCGCCCTGCCCACCGGAGCGGGAGGACGAACTGAGGCGACGCAGGGCGTTCCCATCCGATGGCACGGCGCCCGATGTGGTGTCCACTTCCATTTCTGACCCGTTGATCACCCGCCCTGTCAGAATCATTTTGCTGGCGAGGTTGAGCGCATGCACATACTGGCCCACGCCCCCATCTTCCAGCGCACGCCCCGTGGCCGACAGCCGCAGGCCCGGCGCAATATAGGAGAGCATGATGGGGTCCCCCTTGTGCATGACAATCGTCCGCCGCAGGTCCCGCTCCAGCACGGGTTCGTCCACCATAACGCTGTGCAGGAGGGTCATGCCCGCAACATCCGCATCCGCCGTATAGGCCTTGGAGCCACTCCGCCCCGTATAGGAGTCGTCCACCCGCACGTCTGCTGCGGCCAGCACCGTACCAGCCGAGAGCGCATGGGTGTAAACCAGCACACGCTGCGCCGCATGGACCACCCCGGTCAGCAAAAACGAATCCTGCGTAATATCGCCCAGCGGGTGAGTGCGGTACACGGTGGCGGAAAAACGACCACTCTTCTGGTCCCAGTCCAGATCGGACATGACAACAGGTTTGGGGTCATCCGCCGCAACGGTCATGGGGTGAAAATCCCCCAGCTCAACCGTTACAGGGCCTTCGCCCAGATCAGGCAGGTTCTGCTTGATCATATGGATAAAAAAATCACGGTCCAGCACGCGGCCAGCGCGTGTAACGGTGGTCTGCGCTGTTGCGGACTGGTCCATCCAGTCCACACCATACTGGTCGGCAATAGCCAGAAGCTGCCGCCCGCCCACAACAAAACTGCTGCCCGGCAGGGGGGCTGGCCCAAGCACGCGGTCCTGCCCGGGTTCGAGGTCCATGAACAGGTCCGACAGCCGCACCGTATCCGATGTAACCGTGGTTGCCGTGCGCAGGGTTGCGGCAAGGCAGGCTGCGGGCGGCAGAACCGCAAAAACCGCAGCCAGCAGCGGCAGTATGGCTGCCCGCAGGGACATGTTATTTCAGATTCGTAAGTGTCTGAAGCATTTCATCAGAAGCGGTGATGACCTTACTGTTCATTTCATACGCACGCTGCGCAGTAATGAGGTCGGTAATTTCGGTCACGACGTTCACGGCCGATTCTTCCACAAAGCCCTGCCGGATGTCCCCAAAGCCCGTGCTCTGCGGTGTGCCCGTAATGGGGTCACCCGAAGAGGTGGTGGAGGTAAACAGGTTCTGCCCCATGGCGGCCAGACCGTTTTCGTTCTGGAAGGTGACGAGCTGGATCTGCCCGGCAACCTGCGCCGTGGTCTGCCCGGACAGGGTGTACTGCACCTGCCCGCTCTGATCGACAGTAATGTTTTCAGCGTTGTTTGGCAGCGAAATATCGGGGCTGAGCGGATAACCGTCTGCCGTTACGATCGTCCCGTCGTTGGAGAGGGAGAACGTGCCGTCGCGCGTATAGGCGTATTCGCCCGATGGCAGGGTCACGCGGAAGTAGCCGCGCCCTTCAATGGCCATATCCAGCGCATTGCCGGTCTGTTCCAGAGTGCCCTGCTCGTTAATGCGGTAAATGCCTGCGGTACGCACGCCCAGACCAACCTGCGCGCCGGATGGCACAAGGTCACCCGTATCCGAGCTCATGGTCCCCGCGCGGCGCAGATCCTGGTAGATAAGATCCTGGAACTCCGCCCGACGCCGCTTGTAGCCAGTGGTCGTCATGTTGGCGATGTTGTGGGAAATTGTCTCGACGTTCGTCGTCTGGGCCTGCATGCCCGTACCGGCGATATCAAGGGAACGCATCATAGGATGACAAGCCTCCGGGTGTGCCTTGCACCACGCTCACCCCAGCAACAGCACGATGATGGGAGCATGGGCGGGAACTTACATGGCCATACGCACAGCCGCTAGCTGCCACACCATGTATTGCCAGCAAGAGGTAAGACGACAGCATGGCCATTGCAAGAGGTTTTGTCTGGCCAATTCCTTACCACTTATACATTAAGCCACGTTTTGTTGTATATGCCACACATCCTCTGTTGCTGTATTATGGTCAATCCAATAGATTTCCTGCACGGAAAACCATATTATGCCCCGCATGATTCGGGGCCTGCCGTGCGTAAGCAGCCCAAACCACCCAAATCACCCGCCGGAGTCAGAAGCCATGGACAACACGACCTACATCGCCTTGTCCCGCATCAATGCGCTAACGCATGACCTTGAAGTCACGTCCAACAATCTGGCCAACGCCAATACAACGGGCTTCAAGTCCTCCCGCGAGCTGTTTTCGGATTATATCGTCAAGCAAAAAGACATTCACGGCATCCCCGGTGAACGCACGGAAGCTTACACGCAGGACCGCGCCACCTATCAGGACCACGGGCAGGGCCAGTTGCGCCAGACCGGCAACCCCACCGATTTTGCCATTAACGGGGAAGGGTTTTTTGCCGTGCAGACCACGCAGGGCGTGCGGCTGACGCGCAACGGCCAGTTCCAGCGCCGCTCTGACGGGACAATTGTGGATATTAACGGCAACCCGATCCTCAACCGTTTCCAGCGCCCCATTGTTATCCCGCGTGAGGACGATGTTCTCTCCGTTGCCTCCGACGGGACAATCTCCACGCAGGATGGGGCCATTGGCACGCTGGACCTGATGACGGTGGACAACCTGAACACCCTCCAGCCCGAGGGCAGCTACCTGCTCAAGCCCACCACCCGCACGCGGGTTCTGCCCCACAAGGAAATCCGGCAGGGCATGCTGGAAAGCAGCAATGTCAACGCTATTACGGAAACCACCCGCATGGTGGAAATCCAGCGCGATTACGACCTGAACTTCCAGCTTGTGCAGACCGAATCCACCCGCCGGACCAACGCGATCGACAAGATCACGCAGGATTCCAGCAGCTAGGCAGCTGCCTGACGGGGTGTTTTGCGCAGCGCGTTAACCTTCTAAAAACCATTGCGCCGTAAGACTTCTTTAACTGCTGCCAAATGGCTGCTATGCGTGACCAGATTTTTAAAAACGCCGTGATGGACGGACGAGGAACACAATGGATCTAGGATCAGCTCTATCAATAGCCTCCAGCGGGCTGAACGGGATTGAATACCAGTACTCCGTCGTTTCCCAGAACGTCGCCAACTCCAGCACCACCGGCTATGCCTCCGAATCGGCCAGCGTGACCTCGGCCGTTGCGGGCAATCAGGGTACGGGCGTGCGCATTGGCAAAACGGTGGTCAATGTCAGCCCCTTCCTGCAATCTTCGCTGTACACGCAGAATGCCAAGGTTTCGGCCCTGACATCCTCCTCCAATTCGCTGGCAGCGGTAGAATCCGTTCAGGGCTCCACCTCCGCCACATCGGGCGATACCCAGACCCTGTCGGACGAGCTGGGCAATGTGCAGAGCGCCCTCACCTCCCTGACCTCCACCCCGCTGGACAGCTCGGCACAGACTGCGGTCATTACGGCCGCCACATCCCTGACCGACACGATCCACACGCTGGCATCCACCTACACACAGCAGCGGCAGACGGCGGAAAACACCATTGTTTCCACCGTGTCCACCATCAACCAGAACCTCACCCAGATCGGTCAGCTTTCCAAGCAGATCATGGGTTTGCAGGCCGTTGGGTCCGACACGTCCAGCCTGGAAAACAGCCGTCTTGAGGTCATGAACGACCTCTCCTCCGAACTGGGGGTAAAGTTCACCGAAACGTCCAAGGGCGATATGATCGTCACGACCGAGGATGGCACCCAGCTGCCAACCCGCCCGGACCAGATCGGCCTGAGCAACAACACCCAGACCCTGCCCAGCAATACCTGGCCGCTCTCGGCAACCAACGGTGGCACAGCCAGCACCACCATTACCGATTCCATGTATTACAAGGCGGGTGACCCGGCCAATTCCCCCATTGCGGGCATTACGGTTGCGGATGGCACGACCAACACCTCCACCACGGATATTACGTCCCACCTGACCAGTGGCACGCTGGGTGCCAACATTACCCTGCGCGACACGACCTACCCCACCATGCAGGCGCAGCTTGATTCGTTCTCCGCAACGCTGATCAACCGCTTCAACAACGCGGGTATGTCCCTGTTCACCAACGGTACGAATACCGCGCAGTCCTACGACACGACCAAAACCACGCCTGACGGTATTGTTGGCCTGTCCTCCGCCATCAGCGTGAGCGACAGCTACGCCACCACCCCATCCCAGCTTGCCCCGGATGGCAGCATCAGCACCATTACCAAAGTACTGAGCACCACCTTCGGCACCTCCAGCGATGATGTGGACGATGGCGGTACGCTCTCTGCCCCCACCACGGGCCTGGGGCCAAGCGGGACACTCCAGACCGGGTATAGCGGCACGCAGGGGCTGGTTGCCCTTGCCACCTCCCTGACCTCTGCTCAGGGCGCGGTTATTGGCACGGCCAGCACCAACCTGACCTACGCAACCGCCGTGCAGACCACCATCAATACCAAGGTGACCAACGTATCGGGCGTGAACGTGAATAACGAAATGTCCAAGATCGTGGCGCTGCAAAATGCCTATACGGCCAATGCCAAGATCATTTCTTCCGTCCAGACCATGTTCAGCGCTCTTCTTAACGCCATCAACTAAGCCTTGAGAGAGGGAGATACTTTATTATGAGCACTTCTATCGGGCAGTATGGCGCGAGCGCTGCAAACCTTGTTCTTTCTTCCGCTGTGCAGGAACTCACCAACGCCCAGACCACTCTGGCGTGGCAGACCTCCAGCAACGGCATTACGGCAGAAACCTTTGCCGGTCTGGGCTCTTCGCGCTCCAATGTTTTTGAGCTGACGCCAAAGATCACGCAGGTTAAAGCCTGGCAGACCAACATTACCAATGCCCAGAACAGCCTGACCGTTACGGCCAGCGCACTCAAGCAGATTGTCTCGCTCGCCCAGAGCATGGCCACAAACCTGCTGAGCATTGGCGGGTCCAGCTCCACCTCCACGGTCAACTCTGTCTCGACCGAGGCAACAAGCAGCCTCAGCCAGCTGGCAACCATCCTGAACACCTCCAATGGTACGGGCTATGTTTTTGCCGGGCAGTCCGCGACTGAAGCACCGGTCAAGGACCCGTCCAGCGTTGCCAGCGGCACCACCAGCACTCAGGTTGCAGATACACTCAGCCTTCTGGCATCGGGGTCGAGCATGGACTCTGTCCTGCAACAGGCCACCTCGCTGATCAATGCGGACAGCTCCATTTTTTCGAGCACCATTTCCAGCGCCACCAGTGCCACGGATTCGCTCAGCCAGGCCAAAAGCCAGCAGACCAGCATTGTTACGGGGGACAGCACCTCCAGCAGCTACGGGGTTGTGGCCACACAGGGCAATACAAGCGATGTAAGCAGCACCTCCACCGGGTCGCCCATCAAGGACCTGATGCGGGACATGATGCTGGTTTCGGGCATGCAGGGCATGTCCTCCACCAGTGCTGGCTATTCCGACATGATCACCCAGCTCCATACCTCGCTGGTGAACACGACCAACCAGCTGATCAGCATGGAAACAGCCGTAGGGGCACAGCAGAACGCCCTGACCGCACGCTCCACCCTGCTGACCAACACGACAACAGCGCTGCAAACCCAGCTCGACAACGCCCGCACGACCGATATCGGGCAGGTGGCCATCCAGTCCGCCAACGTGCAGACCAGCCTGAAGGCGTCGTTCATGCTGATCGCGGACATGAAGGACATGTCGCTGGCCAACTACCTCTAAACCGCCAGCGCAGCTTTTACACATATCCGCAGCAGCCTGATGGTCCGCACCATCAGGCTGTTTTTTTATGCTTGCAGGGCATAAAAAGCGGACAGGAAAACCGAGGTTTTGAGCTGGGTCTTATACGCGGCCACCAGTTGGGGGGCGCACACCACCACCATAACCTCAAGCGGCTCCCCCACACCGCGCACCCGGCTTTGCGCCTGCGCCAGCAAAAACTGGTCCAGCCCACCCCGCCCCACGCAGCACAGGCAGTGCCCGCCATGGGTAGCCCCCCCTTCGGGCCCGGACCATTCCAGCACACACCGCCACCCCTGAGTTTGCGTAGGTGTAGGGGCTATACCGGCAAACACCACACCACCTTTGCCCCGCCATGCCAGCCCCTGTGGGGCGTCCTCCAGCACAAAAAGCGGCATGCGCCCGCCGCGCATTTGCGGTGGGGCACGCATGGCGGTGGACAGGGTAGCCTCTGTCTGGAATAAGGATGTGGCTTTGGCCCGTTCCTGCGGCTGAGGCGTATCCTCCCCACTATTCCGGTCTTGTGCTGTCATGTCTTCTCGTCTGCCGCTTCTTGATGCCCTGCGTGAACAGGTTCTGCTCTGTGATGGAGGGATGGGGTCCCGCATCCAGATGCTCGACCTTGATGTGCAACGTGATTACTGGGGACAGGAAAACTGCACCGAAGTCCTGACCCTGTCACGCCCTGAACTGATCCGCGAAATCCACCGTGGGTATTTTGAGGCCGGGGCCGACATGGTGGAGACCAACACGTTTGGTGCCTCCCCCATTACACTGGGCGAGTTCGGGCTGACAGACCGCACGCGTGAGATTAACCGTGCCTCCGCCATTCTGGCGCGTGAGGCAGCGGACAGCTTTGCCGATGGCCGCCACCGTTACGTGCTTGGCTCCATGGGTCCGGGCACCAAGCTGCCCTCCCTTGGCAATATTGATTACGACACCCTGGAAGCCGCCCTTGCCGAACAGACCCGTGGCCTGATTGAAGGCGGGGTCGATGCGGTGCTGATTGAAACCTGCCAGGACACGCTCCAGATCAAGGCAGCCGTCAATGGCGTCAAGATCGCGCGGGCTGAAGCGGGCGTCAAACTCCCCATTTTTGTGCAGGTTACGGTAGAAACCACCGGCACCTTGCTGGTTGGGCCAGACATTGCCGCCGCCGCCACGGTCATTAACGCGCTGGATGTGGACCTGATCGGCCTGAACTGCGCCACCGGCCCGCAGGAAATGGCCGAACATGTGCGCTGGCTGGCCGAAAACTGGCCCCGCCTGATTTCCGTCCTGCCCAATGCAGGCCTGCCCGAACTGGTAGACGGCAAAACACACTACCCGCTCAGCCCCGAAGACATGGCCACGTGGGTCGAACGCTTTGTGCACGAAGACGGCATTAACATGACCGGCGGGTGCTGTGGCACCTCCACCCCACACATTGCAGCGCTGGACGCCATGCTGCGCCGCCGGGCAGAAGCCACGGGCCGCCACCGCCCGGCCCCTGTTGCCCGTACGGCCGTGTGGGTGCCCTCCGTTGCCAGCCTGTACTCGCAGGTGCCCCTGCGGCAGGAAAACGCCTATTTTTCCATCGGGGAGCGCTGCAACGCCAACGGTTCCAAAAAATGGCGCGAACTCCAGGAAGCGCATGACTGGGATGGCTGCGTAACCGTAGGCCGCGAACAGCTGCGCGAAGGCTCCAACGCGCTGGATGTCTGCACCGCCTTTGTCGGCCGCAACGAACGCGAGGAAATGGATGAGGTAATCAAGCGCTTCACCTCCTCGGTCAACGCGCCACTGGTCATTGACTCGACCGAAACCCCGGTCATCGAGGCAGCCCTCAAGCTGCATGGTGGCAAGCCGATTATCAACTCCATCAACTTCGAAGATGGGGAAGGCCCGGCCGCCGACCGTATGGCGCTGGCGCGCAAGTTTGGCGCAGCCGTTGTCGCCCTGACCATTGATGAAGTGGGCATGGCCCGCAAACCCGAGGACAAGCTGCGCATTGCCAGCCGTCTGGTGGAGTTTGCCTGCAACAAATACGGCCTGCCCCAGTCCGATCTGATGATCGACCCGCTCACCTTTACCATCGCCACCGGGGCGGAGGACGACCGCAAGCTCGGCCAGTGGACGCTGGAAGGTATTCGCATGATCCGCGAGGCCTTCCCCGATATCCAGATCGTGCTGGGCCTGTCCAACATCTCCTTCGGGCTTAACCCGGCAGCCCGTGCGGTGCTGAACTCGGTTTACCTTGACCTCGCGGTCAAGGCGGGCATGACGGCGGCTATTGTGCATGTCTCCAAAATCCGCCCGCTGCACCTGATCGCCCCGGAAGAAGTCAAGGTTGCCGAAGACCTGATCTTTGACCGCCGGACCGAGGACTACGACCCCCTGCAGGCCCTGCTGGCCATGTTCGCGGACCGCAAGGCCTCCGAGGCGGTCAAGCGCAAACAGGCCGAAACCGCCGAAGAACGCCTGAAGGACCGCATTGTGGATGGCGACCGCAAGGGGCTGGAAGCCGACCTTGCCGAAGCCATGCAGACCATGGCCCCGCTGGACATCATCAACACCGTGCTGCTCGATGGCATGAAGGTGGTGGGCGAACTGTTTGGCGCGGGTAAAATGCAGCTCCCCTTCGTGCTTCAGTCCGCTGAAACCATGAAGGCCGCCGTGGCATGGCTTGAACCGCACATGGAACGTGCCGAAGGCCAGCAGCGTGGCACCATTGTTCTGGCCACCGTCAAAGGCGATGTGCACGACATTGGCAAAAACCTTGTGGACATTATCCTGACCAACAACGGCTACCGTGTGGTCAACCTTGGCATCAAGGTGCCTGTGGCCGACATGATCGACGCTGCCCGCAAGGAAAAAGCGGACGCTATTGGCATGTCCGGCCTGCTGGTGAAGTCCACCGTGATCATGCGCGAAAATCTGGAAGAAATCGCCCGCGCGGGGTTGGATACCCCAGTGCTGCTCGGCGGGGCGGCCCTGACCCGCAATTACGTGGAAGAGGACTGCGTAGCCGCTTACGGCGCCACCGGCCGCGTAGCCTATGCGCGTGATGCGTTTGATGGCCTGACCCTGATGGACCAGATCGCCCAGAGCGGGTTTGACGGGTATCTGGCCGCCATTCAGAAACGGCGTGAGGGCAAGGCCACCCGCAAAAACGCCCGTTCGCCAGAAGTGGCGGAAACACGCGGCTACGGCCCGGTGGACAAGGCCGAGGTTGCTACCCGCCGTGCACGCCTGACGGCGGATGAACCCCGCCTGACGCCCCCCTTCTGGGGTGCCAAGGTGCTGCAGGCCACCCCCGAGGCCGTTCTGCCCTTCCTGAACGAGCGCGCCCTTTACCAGTTCCAGTGGGGCTTCCGTAAACAGGGGCGCTCTCTGGACGAGTTTCTGGTCTGGGCACGGCAGGAGCTGCGCCCCATTCTGCAACGCATGCTCAAGCTGGCAGCGGATGAGCAGATTCTCAAACCACAGGCCTGCTATGGCTACTGGAAAGCCGCGGGCGATGGGAACGACCTTGTTCTGTTTGAACCCGATGGCACAACCGAGGCCGCCCGCTTTGCCCTGCCCCGCCAGCCCCGCGCGGATGGGGAGTGCATTGCAGACTTCGTGCGTGACATAAACGACCCCGAGCGTGATGTAGTGGGCCTGCAGGTTGTAACCGTAGGGCAGAAAGCCTCCGACATTGCCCGCGACTGGTTTGAGGAAAACCGCTACCAGGACTACCTCTACCTGCACGGCCTTTCGGTGGAGATGGCAGAAGCCATGGCCGAATACACGCACAAGCGTATCCGCGCCGAACTGGGCTTTGCCGCCGAAGACCCGCGGAACATGGAAGACCTGCTCCAGCAGGGCTATCGTGGCTCGCGCTATTCGTTCGGCTACCCGGCCTGCCCCCGGCTGGAAGAGCAGAGCAGCATCCTTAACCTGCTTGATGCAGAGCGTATTGGCGTTTCCCTGACCGATGGGGACCAGCTCCACCCCGAGCAGTCCACCTCTGCTCTGGTGGTGCTGAATAAACACGCCAAATATTTCACGATCTGATCAGCCGGGCATTGACCAGTTGGGATGGTGCAGCGCATCATCCCATAATGGTCTATTCCCGCCCGCATCTGCCGCCTCCGCTTACTCAGGAACGCAAGGACCTGTACATGCAGGTGGGGCTACACGCGACCGGGTGCACAACTGCCTTTATTGCTGCCAGACGCGCAGACCTTGTGCGCGAGAGTGCCCTGTTCCTGCAAACCCTGAGCCATATGTGGGTGCTGGACGGAGTGGATGAGGCCGATGTCTGGACCGAACTCCTGCGCCGGGTGGAAGTGTCCGAGCTGCTGCACAAGCTCAACCAGCCCCCCCACCGTAAAAAGAAAAACGGCAGCCCCAGCAGGCCATGGCGCGTTACCACAAGCAAGCTGCCATAGGCGGCGCGGGCTTTATGCGTTTTTCCCTCTTTCCCCCACCCCACTGGGGGCTGTAAGCCTGCGCTCATGGCAGCCATAGATGCACTATCCCTGATCATTGTGGCCCTTTCCACCCTGCATGGGATGTGGCGGGGGTTTACGCAGCTTGCCCTGGGCCTGCTGAGCTGGGCTTTGGCATTTGTGCTGGCTTTTCGCTTCCATACTGTGCCCACGCCCTGGCTGGCGCGGTTCATTCACTCCCCCATAGGGCTGCAACTGGCCAGCTTTGCGCTGGTGCTGCTGTTTTTTCTGGTGGCTGGTTACCTGCTGGCCGCCGCCATTGTGCGGCTGGTGCGCGCCACCCCGCTGGATGGGCTGGACCGCACGCTGGGTGGGCTGTTCGGGCTTGCGCGGGGTGTGTGCGTGGTTGTGCTGCTGTTCATGGCCGGGCAATGGCTTTTGCAGCCCGAGGACATGGAAGCCATAGAGGCCAACGGGCGGCTGACCCCTTATATTCGCTCCGCGACAACCTATATCCAACCTTATCTGGCTGAATTTGACGCAAAAGGGGTTGCGCCAAAGCGTTCAACAGGTCATGACGCCACCTTGTAATCCCCATACGGCCAGTACCAGCCATTTGCGGAGGCCCTGCGCGCTTATGCACCCCCACTCCACGCCGTCCGTTTCCCTCCCCGATCCTGTCCGTGCGGACGAGGACCACCTGCAAGAGGAATGTGCCGTCTTTGGCATATGGAACGCCAAGGACGCAGCAACCCTGACAACCCTTGGACTGCACGCCCTCCAGCACCGTGGGCAGGAAGCAGCGGGCATTGTCTCCTTCGATCCGGCTCATCACCGCTTCAATTCCCACCGTGGGTTGGGCCTTGTGGGCGATGTGTTCAGTGATTCGCGCGTTATGGCCACACTGGCTGGCACACGCGCCATTGGCCATAACCGTTACGCCACAACAGGGGCTACCCTGCTGCGCAACGTGCAGCCCCTGTTTGCCGAATTCGCCTTTGGCGGTCTGGCGGTGGCCCATAACGGCAACCTGACCAACGCTGACACCCTGCGCCGCGAGCTGATCCGCCGTGGCTGCCTGTTCCAGTCCACCACGGATACGGAAGTGTTCGTGCACCTGATTGCCATCTCGCTTTACGCCACGGTGGAAGACAGGCTGATTGACGCGCTCAAGCGGGTCACTGGTGCATACTCCCTTGTTGTTCTGTCGCAGGATGCGCTGATCGGCGTGCGTGACCCCATGGGTGTGCGCCCGCTGGTGCTGGGCAAGCTGCCCGGCGAAGGCAGCAAGGACGGCGCATGGGTTCTGGCATCCGAAACCTGCGGGCTGGATATTATTGGCGCGGAATTTGTACGTGATGTGGAACCGGGCGAGCTGATTGTCATCAATGATGACGGTATTCGCTCTCTGCGCCCGTTCGGGGACACGCAACCCCATTTCTGCGTGTTTGAATACATCTACTTTGCGCGCCCGGACTCCGTGCTTGAAGGCCTGCCGGTCTATAACGTGCGCAAGGAAATCGGGCGTGAACTGGCGCAGGAAAGCGGGGTTGAGGCCGATGTGGTCGTGCCCGTACCCGACTCCGGCGTGCCTTCCGCCATCGGTTATGCGGAGGCCAGCGGCATTCCTTTCGAGCTGGGCATCATCCGCAACCACTATGTGGGCCGCACCTTTATTGAACCCACCGACCAGATCCGGCATCTGGGCGTGAAAATGAAGCACTCGCCCAACCGCCCGATTCTGGACGGCAAGCGCGTTGTGCTGGTGGACGACTCCATTGTGCGCGGCACCACATCCCGCAAGATCGTGGACATGGTGCGTGCGGCCGGGGCGCGGGAAGTGCATATGCGCATTTCCTCCCCCCCCACCAAGCATTCCTGCTTCTACGGGATCGACACGCCAGAACGCAGCAAGCTGCTGGCCGCCCAGAACGACCTGCAGAAAATGGCTGAACTGATTGGTGTGGACAGTCTGGCCTTTATCTCGCTCGACGGGCTGTACCGCGCCATGGGGCATGAAAGCCGCAAGGCCAGCCGCTCCACCTATTGCGATGCCTGCTTTACCGGCGAATACCCCATTGCGCTGGTTGACCATGATGCGGAATTTGGCCCCGACTCAGCCTGAGCCACGGCCTGCCGCCCTGTTATAAAAAACCCCGCCAGAGGCACACTCTGGCGGGGTTTTTGTTAGGCGGTGCGCGCAGGCTGTGCCCCTTAGCGGTACACCATACCCCCATCAATCAGGATCGACTGGCCGGTTACGTAATCGGAATCGGGGCCAGCAAACCAGGACACAAGACCGGCCACATCATCCGGTGTTTCGGCCCGGCCAAGGGCTATGCCGTCCACGAACTTCTTGTACGTCTCACCCACAGGAGCACCGGTCAGCTTGGCGAATTCCTTGTCAATTTCCACCCACATATCCGTCCCCACCACACCGGGGCAGTAGGCGTTTACGTTAATGCCGTGGCAGGCATATTCCTTGGCCGCAGCTTGCGTAAGCCCACGCACCGCAAACTTGGTGGAGGAGTAAACGCCCAGCATGGCGTACCCTTCGTGCCCGGCAATGGAGCAGGCGTTAATAATTTTGCCGCGGCTTTTGCGCGCAATAAACTTGGCCGCAGCAAGCTGGATGCCCCACAGAGTGCCTTCCACGTTAATGCGGTAAATGCGCTGGATTTCCTCAGGCGTTACATCCGCCAGCGGCTTGATCTGGGCAATGCCTGCGTTGTTGACCATAATATCAAAACTGCCCAGCGTAGCCTCGGCATGGTCAATCGCTGCCGCTACCTGCGCGCGGTCGCCAATATCGGCAATAAAGCTGGTGGCCTTGCGGCCCAGTGCCTCGATTTCCTTAACCACACCTGCCAGACGATCCTCGCGGATGTCCACCAGGGCTATGTCCGCACCGTCCTTGGCCAACCGTAGGGCTATGCCACGGCCAATGCCTTGCCCGCCGCCGGTAACCAGCGCCACTTTTCCTGTAATGTCCGCCATGAGAACCTCTCGCATGTGATGAGAAACGAGGCGAGCGTAGTGCAATAACAAAAAAAAGCCATCACCAAAAAAACAGCCCCCGCACGGCACATGCGGGGGCTGGCATAAAACACCAGACAGGGGCCGGAGCACCCCTTATTTGCGGTGCCCCTGCGCGGAGGAGGGAGCAGACTGGGCTGCATCCTGCGCCGCAGCGGCGGCCGTGGCATTGGGGGCATCGGGCGGGAGCAGGCGGATCTGCCCGGCCGCCACATCCGCCAGTTGGCCCAGAAGCTGGCTAAGGCCCTGCACCATGCTCATGGTGCTGCCACCGGCAGGGCCACTCAGGCTAATGCGCTGAAGCGTGCCCTGCCCGTAAGGTGCCCCCGCCGCCGCAGGCTGGACCGAGAGCATGGCATCCAGTTCCACATGACCAGACGGCCCGGTGGAAAAGCGGCTGACCGAAAGCTCCACATAAACCTGCGGGTCCGCAGCAGCGGCATCGTTTTCCACAAACACGCCGGTACCGGGCAGGCGCTGGGCCAGATCCCCCGCCAGTGCGTGGCCGATCTGGCTGGCAAGGGAATCGCTCCACGCATCGGTGCTGGAAACGCTCAGCCTATAACCACTATCGGCCGTAACAATGCGGTCACGGTCCAGGCCGGAGGCAATGCTGGGCAGGCGCACCTCCACAAAGCGCGGGCCACCAGCCTGTGCCTGCCCCGGCACAACTGCCAGCGTGTAAAGCGAGGCCCCACTGCTGGCACAGCCTGCAAGGGTAAACGCCATAAGCCCCAACGAGGCCCCGCCGACCAGAACGTTGCGGCGGCAAAGACCAGCCCCAGCCAGTCCGTAAGGTTTAACGCGAGCCATGATCTTATCGTCCCGATATGAGCGCAGAGGGGTGGTTGGTCAGGAAGTCGGACAAAAAGCGCAGGGAACGCGCGGTTTGTCCAAGCTGGATAACCATGGCCTGAAGGCTGCGCTTGAAGTCGCTGTTGCCCCCATAGCTGGCCAGCAGGCGGTTGGCGTTGTGGAGCATCTGGTCCAGTTGCTCGGCCATGGCAGGCAGGCGCTGGCTAAGAGGTGCCAGACCTTTTTGCAGGTCCTGCGTTAAAGCCTGAAAATGCTGCATGGACACACGCAGGCTGGCCAGAGACTGCTTAACATCCGGGCTGGTCAGCGTTTCGTCCGCATGGGCCAGCAGGTTGTTGGCGTTGGTGCCAATCTGCTCAAACGGCATGGCCGCCAGACGGTCGGTTACGGTGGAAAGCGATTCCATAATCCCGCTCATACCCCCCGGCTGACCGGGGATAACAAGCGTTGTGCCCTCCATGCTGGTAGTGCCCTTGCCTGCGTTCTTGACAAAGTTGAGCGAGATCAGCCCTTCCCCCGTCAGCAGGCTTGCGCTGTCGGTGGAGGCCCGCAGGCCGTTGGCCACCAGTGTCCGCAGCATGGCCGTAACCTCCTCGTGCGAGAGTTCCTTGGAGGTCATCACCCGTTCGGGCTGGATTTCCATGCCAATACGCACGCGCGGGTGGCCGGGGGTGGAGGTCATGTCCAGTTTAACACTGGTCACGTTGCCCACCTGAATCCCAAACATGCTGACCACAGCCCCCGGAGCCAGCCCCTTGACGGAGGAGGTCAGGTACGTGGCAACGGGAACACGCTCATGGTACCCGGCGTTCTGGGCATCTTCCTCGCTCTCATAGAGCTTGAACACGGTATTGGCCTCAGCCATGGGCAGGTCACGCTGGAGTTTGCCCTCCTCCAGCGGGGGCAGGCCAAACGCCACCCCACCGGAGAACAGCGCCTGAAGGGACTGCAACTGAACCTTGAGCCCACCGGCCCCAAAGCCCACCTTAACGCCCGAGACGTTCCAGAACCGTGTGCTCCCATTGAGGTAATGGTCGTAGGGTTCCTTGACAAAAATCTGGATCAGCACCGGCCCGCGCCCACCGGGCGGCATGGTGTAGCCCAGCACTTCCCCCACATCCACATCGCGGAAAAAGACAGGGGCCCCCTGCCCGATTGAACCAATATTGTTGGCCACCAGCGTATAGGTCTGACCCGGCTGGTCCGAGCGCATGCCCGGTGGGGCTTCAAGCCCTTCAAACTGGTCCATGTGCTGGCCAGAATTATGCCCGCTTTCATCCAGCCCGGGGTCAAAGGCGATGTACGCGCCAGACATCAGCGTTTCCAGCCCGGTAATACTGGCCCCGTTAATGCGGGGGCGCACAACCCAGAACCGTGCCTTGTCGGTCAGCATGTCATTGGTGCCCTTGTTCATGCGAATAAGCACACGAACATGGCGCAGGTCGGGGGTGAGGGAGATGTTCTGCACCGTTCCCAGCACCACGGACTTGTTCTTGACCTGTGTCTGCCCACTGGTCAGGCCATCGGCGGTATCAAAGATAACGGAAATTTCCGGCCCGTTATCCATAAAGCTACGCCAGACCAGAAAGCCCGCGATCAGTACCGAAATAATGGGAATAACCCAGATAATGGAAAACCGGATCCTGCGCACCAGCGCATCCTGATTGTCACTTTCACCATGTTTTGGAGAATTGTGCCTGTCGTTCACGCCCTGTCCGGCTCCATATTGTTCAAATACGCGGCAGTTGTCTGCGGCGCGGGGGCGGGTGTTGCCCGCCCGGCAAGGCCGCAATCGGAGGATGTCTCATTGTCGCCCACCACGTCCCACATAACGCGGGGGTCAAACGCATGCACCGCAAAAATGGTCAGCACCACCACGGCGGCAAAGCAGACCATGCCCCCATTGGCGGTAATGCTGGCCATGCTGTTAAAGCGGACCATGGCCACCAGAATGGAAACCATGAACACGTCAATCATGGACCACCGGCCAATAATGTCGATCACCCGGTAAAGCTTGGTCCGTGCCACCAGCCAGCGCTCCGAGCGCCGCCATGTGGTAAAGAGCATGAACAGCAGACCAAAAATCTTGAGCACGGGCACGGTTACACTCGCAAACAGCACCAGCAGCGAGAGCGGGATCATCCCGTCCTGCCACAGCTCCACCGCCCCGGCTATAATGGTATGCCCCGTGCCCCCACCCAGGCGGATGACGGTCATGACCGGGTAGATATTGGCTGGCAGGTAAAACACCACGGCAGAAATAAGCAGTGCCAGCGCGCGCATGCGGCCATTGGACTTGCGCCTGCGCACCACATGGCCACAGCGCGGGCAAAAGCCCAGAGCCTCAGTTGTGGGCATGGCCTCGTCAAACGCCAGCACAGCCCCGCAGGACAGGCACGATGCCATGTGCGAAGGCGGCGGTAGAGGGGTGTGGCGCGCCACACTCTCGCATGTCAGGCGGACGCGCCTGTTATCCATGCGGCGCAGGCTGTGGTCTGTCTGCCTGCGTTCCCAGATCAGCTCCGTATCCAGCGTGGCATCCGTGGCGGACATGGTCAGCATCAGGCCCGAGACCAGAAACACCGCAGCCCCGATCTGCACATAAGCCAGATCGGACAGTTTGGTGTACGCCACGAACACGCCCAGAATATACACCTCCACCATGGACCACGGGCGCAGGCGTTCGTACCATTTGAGCAGATGCGGCACCCAGAAGGGCAACCGGGGCTGCAACGCCCCCACCAGAATGGACAGCATCATGCCAATAACCAGACCGGGCACAATAATGGTGGCAATGGCCACCAGCACGCCAACCTCGCCCCAGCCTTCGTGCAGCAGTTCAATCGGGCCGGTCAGGATATTGACCGTGCGCTGGCGGCCGTACAGGTCCAGCATCATCAGGGTTGAGGCCAGCATGGCAAGGTAGAGCGCAGCCGAACTGATGCAAAAAGCCAGTGGCGTTGCTATGGGGGATGTGCGGTTACGCCGGTCCAGCAACTGGTTACACCGGCAGCAGCGCGCCTGTGTACCGGGGTTAAGCTCTGGCAGAATCTGGTAATGCCCGCAGCACGGACACTCCACCACCCCGCGCAAAAGCCGGACGTGCCGTTCCTCATCAACCGGGACATCCCGGCCGGGGAACAGAGCCTCCCGCAGCAGGGCCATGACTTGCGTTGCGTTCATCACTTCTGTTCTTAATACCAACCGCCCCCCCTGTAACTGAAAAAACCGTATGGCACCCCTGCCATACAGACCTGCGCCCAGCGCTTTTGTGCTCCGCCCCCCAAAGCAAAGAAAAAAAAACCGGCCCACACCGGAATATGGGGGAGAAAAGCCCCCTTTCCTGCCGTAATGGATGTTGCATGCTCTGAATGATCATGATAGTCAGCCTACCGCACACACTGCTGTGCCCGCTTAGCTCAGTTGGTAGAGCACATCATTCGTAATGATGGGGCCGATGGTTCGAATCCGTCAGCGGGCACCACCTTTTTCCCTAAATTGTCATATGCTTTGCTGCACGCCACTGGCGCGTTTACAGCGTTACGCAGGCATGCCCGCATGACCAAAGCACCAGACGACGCACATCCCGCGTGCTCCGCAGGTGCCTCCAAAAAGCGGGAGAGAGCAAACTCTCCGGCAGATAAGCCAGACAGGCACCTTTACCCGCCCCCATCGCCCCGATGGCGAGATTTAGTGTGGTGTTTTATCCACCGCCGGAGTGTCCAGCGTGTAAAGGCTGATCGCCATGGCGTGGCCGTTGGAATAGTTCAACCCTGCAACCGTGCCACGGCTGAACGCCTTTGGTGCTTCCGCGCCCAGTGCTTCCATAAACGCCTTGCGTTCACGCACATCCACAAGGGCTGCGGTGCAGGCCGGGTGGTCGCGCATGGCCTGTGCGGCCTGTGCGGGGCTCCCCAGCACCACCTTGCCCCCGATCAGGAACACCAGACTGGGCTCGGTAAAGGAAACGGAATAAACCTGTGTCTGCGCGCAGGGTTTATGCGCCTGCACCAGTGCTACCAGACGGGGTGCCAGCCAGATGCTGCGCAACTGCGGCACCACAACCGTAAACAGCCCCACATATAACAAGGCCGCTGCAACACAGCTGCTCAATGCTGCATAACACAGTTCCGCCCGCCAGATCTGCCACACCGCCAGCCCGACCAGCGGCAGAACGCCACCCGCCAGCACAAGGGCGGGAACACTAAACTGGCGCTCCAGCGTCCACAATAAAAGTGGCCCTGCTGCAGCCAGCACACAGCCGGCAAAACCCCACAAAACGGCATAGGCCCCAAGCAGCAGACGGCCCCAGCGGGTTTGCGGGCCGTTCCGCCACACCACACCACTTTGCGCCAGCAGGCCCGCACTCAGTATGGCAATGGCGGGATATGTGGGCAGCACATAATGGGGCAGCTTGGTTGCTATGCTTTCAAACACAACCCAGTGCGGCACAATCCAGCACAGCAGGTAACGCACCGGCAGAGTGCGCCGCTCCCGCCATGCCTGCGGCAGCACACTGGCGGCAAAGTAGGAACCGGGCCAGAATGCGATCAGGAACACAAGCAGGTGGTAGCCCGGCGGCAGGCCGTGCGCCTCCTGCCCGGACGCCACCTTGCCCAGGAAGTTCCCCCCCACCGCGCGCCGGAAGAACTCGCCATGGCTGACCACCCCAATGGCCACGCACCACGGCAGCACCACAGCGGCAGCCACAAGCCAGCCCCATGCCGGGCGCAGCCTGCGCCACAGGTCCAGATTACGCTCCACCCAGCCCATGGCCAGCGGCGTTGCAAGGGAGGGAATAAGCACAACCGGGCCTTTGAGCATAAGCCCGCAGCCCACAGCGCCCCAGAACAGCAGCGCCGTGCCCGCAGGTGTGCCGCGTGCTGCCTCCCTGTCTGCCAGTGCCCGCACCAGCGCGTACTGGGCCACCAGCACACTGAGCAACAGGCACGAATCAATCGTGCCCATACGGCTTTCCGCCGCCACCAGCACCGAGGCCATCAGCAGGACCGCAGCCCCGACCCCGGCCATGGCCCCAAACAGGCTGGCCCCCATTATGGCGGTCAGCACCACCGCTCCGGTCATGGCCAGCAGGGAAGGAATACGGTACGGCCACACCGTGCGGGCATACTCCATGCCCACGGCCTTAACAGCCATGGATTCCAGCCAGTAAATACCGGCGGGCTGAAGGTAGCGCGGCTTGTCCTGAAAGCGCACATCTATGTAGTTGTGCGTCTCCAGCATCTGGGCCGATGCTTCCATGTAGCGTGGTTCATCCCGGTCAAACGGGGGAGTTGTCATGCGGCCGGGCAGAAACAGCACAAAAGCCGCCAGACCGATCAGCACCAGCACACGCCACGGCAGGGAACGGGCCCCGCGTGCAGGCCCTAGCATTCATCAACCGTTCTGGGCAGCCGGGTGCGGTTACGCAGCCACATAACACCCAGCAGGTCCCGCACACCCACGACAGCACGGTTGAAATTAGTATATTTGGACTGCCCATGCAGCCGCGGCCGATGCGAAACCGGATGACACACCAGAGGCACCCCATAAGAGGCAAAAAAGGCGGGCATAAACCGGTGCAGGCCCTCAAACTGGGGCAGGCGCAAAAAATCGGCGCGCTGAAAAATCTTGATCGGGGCACCCGTATCCGGGCAGTGGTCCTGTAGCAGCCTCTGGCGCAGGCCATTGGCAAAGCGCGTGGCAAAGCGGCGGGACCAGCCATCCTTCCGTTTGGCACGCACCCCAACCACAAGCGGGGGCGTACCCTGTGCCGCCCGGGCCAGAGCCACCAGTGCCACCAGTTCACGCGGGTCGTCCTGCCCGTCCCCATCAATCGTGGCAATCCACGCGCCTTTTGCCGCGGTAATGCCCGTACGCAACCCGGCGGACTTACCACAGCACCGATCGTGCGAGAGAATGCGCAGGTTGGGCAGGCAGTCCTGCCGAAGCTGGCGCAGCACGGCCACCGTGTTATCCCGGCTGCCGTCGTTTACAAACACGACTTCCGATGGAGGGAGGCTCTTGCAGGCTTCGGCCAGTTCGCGGCAGACCTGTGGCAGGTTATCCTGCTCGTCCAGAACAGCAATAACGATGCTCAGCACGGGCTGAACATCGTTTGCCTGCGACACAGAGGTTTGCACCGTTTGTGTCATACATATGCACCCTGAAGGGAGATGGGCTTAAGCTGCCTGACGGGAGAACGCGGCGGGCAGGTCTGCCAGTGCCTGATCAACCAGTGCAGAGGCTTTCTGCTCATCGATGGTCTGGGGGATAATGCTGTGTGCAGCATTGACCGCCACATCAATAGCAAGCTGGCGCACTTCCTTTACGGCGGCGCGCTCAACGGCGGCAATCCGGTCACGCGCCATCTGCTCGTGGCGGCGCACGGCGGCCTCGGCTTCGGCACGGGCCTGCTTGGCCATTTCGTCCGCCTTAATGCGGGACTGCTCGATAAGGGACTTGGCTTCCGCCAGAGCCTGTTCACGCTCACGCGTTGCATCTTCGAGCATCTGCTCGGCTTCGCGGCGCAGGCGGGCTGCCTCGTCCAGTTCCTCACGGATCAGGTTGGCGCGGTTGTCCAGAATGGACGCGATAGGCGTCCACAGCTTTTTACCAGCCAGCACAAAGAACAGAACAAACGAAACAGCGACCCAGAAACCCGCCACATGAAAAATGTCAGTCATGACCAAAATTCCCCTGAGTACGGATTTCAGATAATGCTGCGATGCGCGGATGCGCTCTCAACACTCTGGGCAACAAGCTGGGCGTCTGGCGCAACACCTGTCAGCCGCTGGACCAGCGCCTGTGTGGTATCGGCCGCAATTTCTTTAAGCGCGCTCAAGGCCCGCGCTTTTTCTGCCGCAACATTCTTTTCGGCGTCCGCAATTTCGGAAGCCAGACGTGCGTTGATTTCCTGCATCTGCTGCTCGGCCGCACGGTGCTCTTCGTCCAGAACCTTCTGAAGATGCGCCTGGGCTTCTGCCATGGCATCTTTGCGGGCCTGCTGGAGTTCGGCTACGGCTTTGTCAGCATCCTGTTTAGCGGACCGGGCGACCTCAAGGTCACCTGTAATACGCTGGCTACGGTCATGCAGAACGCGGGCAACACCCGGCAGCATGGCCTTGCTGAGAACAAGATAGAAGACGAAGAAAATAATTGCCCCCCACATGACCTGACCGGTCACGAGTGGGTTGGCAAAGTCAAGCTGAGGCATTCCCGTGGCGTATGCACCAGGTGCCGAAACGGCCAGCAAAGAAACGCCGCAAACCGTTGCAAGCAGTCCGGCACGAACTGTCTTCGTAATCACACCCACAGGAATGTCTCCTCTTGTTTTCCCGATCTCAGACGAAGAGGATCAGGAATGCGATCAGCAGCGCGAACAGGGCGATAGCTTCTGTCAGTGCGAAGCCGAGCATGCCCAGACCGAACACGTGCGGGCGAGCCGCCGGGTTACGGGCAATGCTGCTGACCAGCGTGGAGAAGATGTTGCCGAGGCCGATACCAACGCCGGCGAGGGCGATAACGGCGATACCTGCACCGATTTCCCGGGCTGCAGCGATGTCCATATCAGTCACTTCCTTGTTTCAAGACAGTTTCAAACGAAACGGGCAAAGCAGCTCAGTGAGCCACGGCCTCCCGCAGGTAGATGCACGTCAGGATGGCAAACACGTAGGCCTGCAATACCCCAACAAGCAACTCAAGAGCCATAAGCGCCACGTTAATGGCGATGGGCCCGATCGCAAACACGTCACCCACTACGCCAAAACCGGCGAGCATGACAACAAAGCTTGCGAAAATATCGAACATGACGTGCCCGGCAACCATGTTGGCGAACAGTCGAATGGACAGGCTGACCGGGCGGGAAAGGAACGAGAGAATCTCGATCGGGATCAGCAGGGGCGCCAGAAAGGGGCTGGCGCCGTCCGGCATGAAGTGGGCGAAAAACCGCAGGCCCTGCACCTTGAGCGACACAACAACCGTCAGCAGGAACACCATGAACGCCATGGCGAAGGTGACAGCAATATGGCTGGTAAAGGTGAAGGAGAACGGCAGAAGGCCGATGTAGTTCCCCGCCAGAATGAAGAAGAACAGGGTGAAGATGAACGGGAAGAAGGCTGCACCTTCCGGCCCGATCGTATCCACGGCCATGTTATGAATGAACTCGTAGCAGACCTCGGCTGCGGCCTGAAGCCGGCCGGGTACAACTGCTGCGGGGCGCATGCCAAAATACAGGAACGCAAGAACAAGGCAGACTGCCGCGATCATGTACAGCGGAGACTGGC
Source organism: Acetobacter fabarum (assembly GCF_011516925.1). GTDB lineage: Bacteria > Pseudomonadota > Alphaproteobacteria > Acetobacterales > Acetobacteraceae > Acetobacter > Acetobacter fabarum. The sequence continues at coordinate 76,093 of NZ_WOTG01000004.1, read as the reverse complement.
TGAAGCGCAGGGCCTCGCCCAGCCCACCAAGAACGGGGTGGAGCTCAAACTGTTCAAGTACGTTAATGCTGGAACCGCCCGCCACAACCGCTCTCCTAGACCTTGCCCCGAATCGAATATCCGGGCTTCAGCTTCTTACTTTACGTCCATCGTCCTGACCAGACGCCAAACATTCAGCATTCCGGCGCTACCGCCCAAAAGTGCAAAGATGACAAGGAACAACGCCCGGGTATGGAGCCAGTGATCCAGCCCCCACCCTATGGCAACCCCTACAATCAGCCCCGCGAGCATTTCTGTCCCGGCTCTGAACGCCAATGCAGCCAGAGACCTGTCGGCCTCCATGTTTGCATCAACCTGAGGTTTTTCCTCCTTGACCAGACCGTAGCGGCGCTCTGCCGACTGCAATCTGGCGTTGAAGGAATCGTCTTTTTCCTTACACATACCTCGCACCTCCCAAGGGGGTGCAGGCGCTTGCTAACGGGGCTGCCATATCCTGTCAAGAAACCTTAGCAGGCTTATGGGCCAAAATATTGCTCCGCAGCATTTGCGCCACCCCGCCGATCACTCTGTTCCGGGCAGGCCAACCAGCCCGCGCGCGTAGTCCATAGCGGAAAAAGGCCGCAGATCCTCTACCTGTTCGCCCACGCCAACGGCATGCACCGGCAGGCCGAACCCATCGGCCAGTGCGACCACAATACCACCACGTGCCGAGCCATCCAGTTTGGTCACGACCAGCCCGCTCACGTTCACAAGTTCGCGAAAAACCCGCACCTGCTCCACGGCGTTCTGCCCCGTTGTGGCATCCAGCACCAGCAGGACCGAATGGGGGGCACTTTCATCAAACTTGCGCATGACGCGAATAATTTTTGCCAGCTCTTCCATCAGCGCCGACTTGTTGTGCAGGCGGCCGGCCGTATCCACGAACACAAGGTCCGCCCCTTCGGCCTTGCCACGCTTGAGCGCTTCGTATGCAAGGCCTGCGGCATCAGCCCCGGGGGGGCCAGCAATAACCGGGCAGCCCGTGCGCTCGCCCCAGATCTGGAGCTGCTCTACGGCTGCGGCACGGAACGTATCGCCCGCCACCATCATGACCTTGCTGCCCTGAGCGGAAAAAAAGCGGGCCATTTTGCCAATGGTGGTTGTTTTGCCCACGCCATTAACCCCCACAACCAGCACCACGTGCGGTTTGTGGGCGGGGTCGGGGGTAAACGGTACGGCTACCGGCTCCAGAATCCGGGCAATTTCTTCGGCCAGAGCCAGCCGGATTTCCTCATCCGTGACTTCGGTACCAAAGCGGCTGGATCGAAAAGTCTCAATCACCTTTTCCGCAACGCCGGGGCCAAGGTCTGCGGTAATGAGCAGTTCCTCCAGTTCCTCCAGCGCCTCGTCATCCAGTTTGCGGCGGGTAAAAATACCCGTAAGCCCGCCACCCAGCTTTTGGGTGGAGCGAGACAGCCCCTCCTTGAGACGAGAGAAAAAACCAAGCGCCATTCTAGATCCTTTCCGCCACCAGTCCGCCCTCTTCCACCGCGATGGGCAGAAGGGAGAGAATATCCCCGACCGAGGCTTCGGCCCCGCTCAGGCGGACGGGTGCAAACTGCTCGCTATGTCCTGTTGTGGGGGTTTCCATCAGCACACGCTGGGGCTGGCCCAGCAGGCTGGCATAGTACCGCGCCGCAGATGCGGCCCCCACCGCACGCAGGGCCGCTGCACGCGCCTTGCGCTGGGGCACGGGCACCGCACGCATGCGCGCTGCCGGGGTTCCCTCACGCTCGCTGTAGGGGAACACATGCAGGTAAGGCAGCGCCATGTCTGCCACAAAGGCGCGCGTCTGCTCGAACAGGGCGTCATCCTCGGTGGGGAACCCGGCAATAAGGTCGGCACCAATGCCAATATCGGGCCGCAGGCTTCTGGCACGCGCCACAACATGGGCGGCATCTTCCACCAGATGGCGGCGCTTCATGCGTTTGAGAATAAGGTCCGCCCCGGCCTGTAGGGAAAGGTGCAGATACGGCATGAACCGGGGCTCGGCCTCCAGCAGCTGCCAGATGTCCTCATCAATTTCCACCGGATCGACCGAGGACAGGCGCAGCCGCTCCAGCTCGGGCACCAGCCGCAGCACACGGCGGCATAACTGCCCCAGCACGGGCTTGCCCGGCAGGTCCGTGCCCCAGGAGGTCATGTCCACCCCGGTCAGCACCACCTCACGGTAGCCAGCCCCCACCAGTGCGCGCACCTGCTCCACCACGGCCCCAACCGGCACGGAGCGCGAAGGCCCGCGCCCGAAGGGAATGATGCAGAAGGTACAGCGGTGGTCGCACCCCTGCTGAACCTGCACAAACGCACGGGTGCGGCCTGCAAACTCGGTGACCAGATGGGCTGCCGTTTCCCTTGCAGCCATAATGTCGGATACGGCTACAGGCTCGGCCAGTGCCGCGGGGGACCAGCTTTCGGCCTTCAGTTTTTCCTCATTCCCCAGCACGCGGGTCACGCCGGGCAGGGTGGACCAGTTTTCGGGGTGGATCTGGGCGGCGCAGCCGGTCACGACAATGCGGGCATCGGGGTTTTCACGATGTGCGCGGCGGATGGCCTGCCTTGCCTGCCGCTCCGCCTCCCCCGTAACCGCGCAGGTGTTGACAATGATCACATTGCCCAGCCCCTGCGCGTGGTCCCGCATGACCTCGCTCTCCCACGTGTTCAGGCGGCAGCCGAAGGTCAGGATTTCTGGCCGGGTGGTCATGATGGATAGGCGGCCAGATCGACCGTCCCTTCAAAAGCTGTGGTGACGGAGCCGGTCATGAGTACATGGCCCGTCTGCTCGGACCAGACAATGTGCAGGGTGCCGCCATCCAGCTCCACCGTGCAGGTCCGTGCGGCAAGGCCACGCCGCACGGCATTGACCACGGCGGCACATGCACCGGACCCGCAGGCCTCGGTCACGCCGGCACCCCGTTCATGCACCTTCAGGCGCATGTGGTGCGGCCCGTCCATGCGGGCAAAACCGATATTGGCACGTTCGGGAAAAATGGGGTCGTGCTCTAAGGCATGCCCCTGCGCCACCATACCAAAATCGGAAACAAAAAACGTGGCGTGCGGATTGCCCATGGAAGCCGCCGCCGGATCACCCGGCAAGGGCAGGTGCAGTGTATCCACCGCCATGGCCAGTGGCACATCCTGCCAGTGGGTGCGTGGAGCGCCCATGTCCACCGTAATCAGCCCGTCGGGGGTTCTGCTGGTGGGCAGCACGCCTGCGCGGGTTTGCAGCACAGGTGTTGCATTACCGCTACAGCGCCACACAAGATCGGCCACACAGCGCGAGGCATTGCCGCAGGCCCCGGCCTCCGACCCGTCGGGGTTGAAAAAGCGCACAAGCACATCTGCCCCATCCGCCGTAGGCGCGCGCAGGGTTACAAGCTGGTCGCAGCCAATACCCCGGCGGCGGTGCGCCAGAGCTGCAATGCGGCCGGGGGTAAGGGGCAGGTCGCCCGTCCGCTCGTCGAGGATGACAAAATCATTCCCCAGACCGTGCATTTTGTAAAAAGAGGTCAGCATTGCGCGCCTTATATGCCAATTCAGACCGGGATGCCATGCCCCACCCGCACGGGTAGGCGCTGTACTGGCCCGTAAGGCATAGCATGGCGCGGCCCCTGCTGTCCCGGCCTGTATGCGCCGGGTGGGGTTAGATAAAGCGGCCCGGCGCGCCGCGCTGGAGCACCTCGATCTTATAGCCGTCCGGGTCGGTCAGGAAGAAGAACTGCCCGATCACCGTGCCCTCGTGCTGCAGGGTTTTAACCGGCGTAACCGGGTGGCCTGCTGCGTGCATGCGCGCATGCTCGGCCACCACATCCGCCACCGAAACTGCCAGATGCCCATAGCCATCCCCCAGAGCATAAGGCTCCGTGCGGCCGTGGTTGATGGTGAGTTCCAGCTCAAAACTCTGCTCGTCATTGGCCAGATAGACCAGTGTAAAACTGTCAAACTCAAAGCGCCCGACCGGGGCAAGCCCCAGCGTATTAGCGTAGAAGGCGACAGATTTCTGTTCATCCAGCACACGCAGCATGCTGTGGATCATTCTGGCCATAAAGACTTCCTTTTCCCCAATGCTCTGTTTTTTTCAAACTCTATTGCGCCTTCTTTAACGGCAAGCGCGTTTGTTCTGAAATTATTTTTTAAGCATGTCTCTCTTTACTAAGGGGGGGCTAAAATGGTTCTGATCAAAACAGGTTCCCGCGTAACACTTGCCAGAAAATGAAGAGAGCATGCGCATCTTTAAGTCCCTGCACGCCTCTTGGGCGCACTGCATGAAAGCCAGCCTGTGTATGGGCACAATGCTGGCCTCCGGCCCGCTGCTGCTGTGCCTTGGCACGCCAGCCATGGCCGCAGGGGACGAAGCCGCGCTTGATGCGCTGGAACAGCAGATTACGCGCATCCAGTCCGAACAGCGGGCTTTGCAGAAAGCTCTGGTAAGCGTGCAAAAGCAGATTGCCGCGCACCGCTCGGTTGCCCATGCGGGGAGTGCCGCGGCCCATCACGGACTGGCCACCCACCAGATTGCCAGCATGGATGACGCCGACCGCGAGGCCGGCATTGCCGTACACTCCGCCGACCATGAGGAAGAACCCGGAGTCCACCACCTTGGCGGCAGCGGGCACTTCCATACCGGCGGCCCGGACGCCCAGCCCGTATTTGGCAGCGCGGATGACATCCCAACCGTAGAATCCGTTGTTGGCCACCGCGCGGAAGACGTGATCTCCCGCCTGGCGGAAAACGGCGTTGGCCCCCACTCGCGCGAAACGGCGGGCGCACAGGCGGCAGGCGCACTGGGTGACCACGGCGTATTCCACATCGGCCCCGTTACCCTGATCCTTGGTGGGTTTATTGATGCCTCGGCCGTGGAGAGCAACCGCCACACCGCCAGCGGCACCTTCAACTTCTGGCAGGACACACCATTCAAGAACGAACCGCGCTACCATACCGACAACTTTGAGGGCAGCGCGCGTTACAGCCGCCTCTCGCTTATGGCTCGTGGGAATATTGACAAATACTCCACCATTTCCGGCGTGTTCGAAATGGACTTTGGCGCAGGTGCCGCCACCACCGATGCGTATGAGAGCAACAGCTACGCCTTCCGCATGCGTCAGGCCTACCTTGCATATGACAACAGCAAGGAGAACTTCCACTTCCTTGCCGGGCAGGCGTGGAGCATGCTCACCCCCGGCCGCGTAGGGATTATCCCCCGACAGGAAAGCCTGCCTGAAACCATAGAATCCTCCATGCTGGCAGGGCAGACATGGGCGCGGCAGCTCCAGTTCCGCTTTGTAAAGGACTTCCTGAGCCACCGCCTGTGGACCGGCCTTTCGATTGAAAACTCGGCAACACTGTACAGCACCAACTCCTTCCGCAACGGCACATCGGACGGGCAGGTGATCATGCCCGGCGGGCAGACCGTTACCGTGGGCTCCAGCGGCACAGGCCTGACCAACGACGCCCTGTTCCCCAACGAAATTGCCCCTGATGTGATCGGCAAGATCGCCTGGGACCCGCACTGGGGCCATTACGAAGTGGAGGGGATTCTCCACTTCCCGCATGACCGTGTTTCCACCCTTGGGGCGGGCAAAAACCATACCGCCGTGGGCGGTGGTGGCGGCGGGTCCATGATTCTGCCGGTTATTCCGCACAAGGTGGAAGTACGGCTGGCGGGGCTGGCGGGTTATGGCATTGGCCGCTACGGCTCCGTGCTGCTGCCCGATGCCACGCTCAGGGCCAATGGTGCGCCCTCGCCCCTGTTCTCCCTACAGGGCACGGCGGGAATTATCGCTCACCCCAACCCGCTCATTGACGTGTATGGCTATTTTGGCTACCAACAGGCCGGTCGCAGCTACTTCTCGGAAGGTGGTCAAGCCTACGGTTACGGCAACCCTGCCTATAACAACACGGGGTGCTATACCGAGCTGAGTGGTAATTGTGCGGCTGGCAGTAACATCCATAGTGTTATGGAAGCCACAATCGGAGCGTGGTATCGTTTCCTTAAAGGCCGTTATGGTACGGTGGAAGCTGGTGTGCAGCTTGCCTATTCGCGCATTCATGCGTGGGAGGGCAACGGTGGCGCGCCAGACACCAGCCTGAGCGAACTCTTTATGGATTTCCGTTACCTACCCTTCCAGTAAGGATGTCTTTTACAGGTTGCCGGGGCACTGCGGGTCAGCAGTACATCCCCCCGACACGAGAGAGAGGTCTTTCCGGACAGGACGCTTTATTCCCTCTCTCATACCTGTTTGTCTGGACCTCTTTATATGCCTTTCCAAAATGCTCCCGCCCCGCTCGCCCAGGCTCTGGCCGCGCGCGGGTTTGAAGCCCCGACCTCTGTTCAGGCCGCCATTCTGGCGGATGACGCCAAAGGCCGCGACCTTCTGGTTTCCGCCCGCACAGGCTCGGGCAAAACGGTCGCCTTCGGCCTTTCCCTTGCAGATACACTCCTTAACGGCGCGGACCGCTGCGGCCCTGCTGGCGCACCAATGGCGCTGGTCATTGCCCCCACGCGCGAGCTGGCTCTTCAGGTCCGCAGCGAGCTGGAATGGCTCTATGCCAAAACCGGCGCACGGATCGTGTCCTGCGTAGGGGGGATGGAACCCCGCACAGAAGCCCGCCACCTGTCCGCTGGCTGCCACATTGTTGTAGGCACGCCCGGCCGCCTGTGCGACCACCTCAAGCGCGGTAACCTCGACCTGTCACAGCTCAAGGCCGCCGTGCTGGACGAAGCAGACGAAATGCTCGACCTCGGCTTCCGCGATGAGCTGGAAACCCTGCTGGACGCCACCCCCAAGGACCGCCGTACCCTGCTGTTCTCCGCCACCATTGCGCGGGAAATTGCAGGCCTTGCCAAGCGCTACCAGCATGATGCCCTGCGGGTGGATACGGTTGGCCCCAACGCCGCCCATACCGACATTACCTACCGTGGCGTACTGGTGGATCAGGGCGACATGGCCCGCGCCGTGGTTAACGTGCTGCGCCTGATTGAATCACCCTCTGCCATTGTGTTCTGCCACACGCGTGAGGCCGTGCGCCAACTCCAGAGCATTCTGACCGAGCGCGGTTTTGCCTCTGTCGCCATTTCGGGCGATCTGGGCCAGAACGAGCGCACCCGCGCCATTGAAAGCCTGCGCCACGGTCAGGCCCGCGTTTGCGTGGCAACCGACGTGGCCGCACGCGGCATTGATATTCCGGACCTCGGGCTGGTTATCCATGCCAGCCTGCCGTCCAACCCGGCTACCCTGCTGCATCGCTCGGGCCGTACGGGCCGTGCGGGCAAAAAGGGCACCTGTGTTCTGCTGGTTCCGCCCTCACGCCGCCGTCTGGCCGAACGCCTGCTACAGGCCGCCAAGGTTACGGCAGAATGGAGCGGTGCCCCCACCCCACAGGCCATTGCCGAGGCCGATGCCGAGCGCCTTCTGGGCGCGCACTTCCTCTCGCTCCCCCCTTCGGAGAACGAGAACATTCAGGCGCTCACCGCACGCCTTGTGGCCGAGCATACGCCTGAGCAGCTTGCCACCGCCCTTGTGGGCCTGTGGCGCAAAAGCCTGCCCGAACCCGCACAGCTGCGCGTGATTACGCCTGACGCCACCCGCACCCGCGGCCCACGGGACGAAAACGCCCCCCCGCGTGAGCCGCGTGAACGCGCACCCGACATGAACGGGAGCTGGTTCCGCCTTTCCGTCGGCCGGGCAGACCGGGCAGACCCCAAATGGCTGGTGCCTGTTCTGTGCCGTCTGGGCGGCATTAAAAAGCAGGATATTGGTGCAATCCGCATTGTAAACGACCACACGCTGGTTGAAATCGCACAGGACAAGGCCGAGCGCTTTGCCGCCTGCGCAGCCGCTGCCGATGCGGATGAAATGACCGTGGAACCCGCAACAGCACCCCGCAAAGGTCCGTCTGGTGCAGGTGGTGGCCGCCCCCCGTTTGGCGAACGCCGTGGCCCGCCAAAAGGCCGTGCCAATTTTGACCGCAAAGGCCCACCGGCTGGCAAAAGCGGTGCATCCTCCCGCAAGCGCAAGTAAATTGCGCGCCCCCTTCTTCGGTTGAAGAGGGGGCCTACAAAAAAGGCTGCCCCCGGTTAGGGAGCAGCCTTTTTTTGTGACCTGATACGCTTAGGCCCGCAGCCAGCCTTCCCCTTACAGGGAGGGAATGGACGGCAGGGTGGTGGCGTTGTTCACATCCGACTTAAGCTGGTCTTTTTTGCTTTTCCATGCGTTTTTGGTGCTTTCGGACGCGTTGTTCCAACGGTCCTTCACATTTTTTTCCGCATTGGTCACGTTATTGGTGGCGTTGGTCAGCTTGTCACGCTGGGCCAGAATTTTCTGCCGTTCGGTCGTGCTGGCGTTGTTCCAGCGTTCTTTAACGGTTTTTTCCGCGTTGTTCAGTTTTTCCGTAGCATTCGCGCCCTTGCTGGTCAGCGCGCCGCCCTTGGCCAGCAGTTTTTCACGCTCGGCTTCGGTTGCGCTGTTCCAGCGCTGCTTGGCCTGGTCGCGCACACTGGACGTAAACTGGTTGCCTGCGTTTTTGGCGGACTCCACCTGGTTGTTCACACCCTGCTGGACACAGCCACTCAGGGACAGGCACGGATCGGCATGCGCAACAGATGCCGTGCCAGCAAAGGCAAACAGAGGCAGGCCAAGAAGCGCAATTTTCCGAATAGAGAGCATAAATATTCCTTTCCTGTGTTCCACACCCTCACAGTGCGAACATCGGTTATGTGTAAGACATGGGATTGGGGCAAAAAATAGTCCAGCCCACCCTTGCAGGAACACGTTTGCACAAGCAGCATGGCTCCCGAGCAAAAGCCTGCAAAGGAAGATACAGCCGTGACCACACGCCCAGCACCTTACAACCCCACCCGCGCCCGCGCTGGCCTGTGGCCCGGTCTGCCCCTCTGCCTTGCCCTTTGCCTGTCCACCACATCCGCACTGGCGGCTACAGCCCCCGCCCCCACCCGGGCCGAGGCAGGCCAGCCCGCCCAGACCCCCGATGCCCCCGATACCTTCCATGACGCAGCCGCCCTGCTGCCCAAGGATTCGGTCACCCACCATAACGGGACCTTTGGCGGGCAAAAAATGACCTACACCGCCACGGCAGGCACACTGACCCTGCGTGACGATGCCGGCAAACCCACAGCGCGCATGTTCTATACCGCCTACACGCGCGATGGGGCGGACCCTGCACACAGGCCGGTTGTGTATTTTTTTAACGGTGGTCCCGGTGCGGGTACCGCCTACCTGCACCTTGGGGCGGCTGGCCCGGTCATGCTTGATTTTCCCACAGGCAACCCGGCCGATGGCGCCAATGCACAGATCAAACCCAACCCCGAAAGCTGGCTGGGGGCTGCCGATCTGGTTTTTCTGGATGCACCGGGCACGGGCTGGTCAGTCCCGACCGACCCCAAACAGGCGGACAAGCAGTTTTATGGCGTCAAGCAGGATGCCAAAACCTTTGCCAAGGCCATTCAGCTCTGGGCCAATGCCAACAAACGCCTGACCTCCCCCCGCTACCTTGCGGGGGAAAGCTATGGCGGCCTGCGGGCCATAGAGGTGGCCAATGCGCTGGCCGAGGACCAGCACATTCTGCTCAACGGCATTATCATGGTCTCCCCCGCACTGGACATGACCCTGCTGGATACGGAAAACGACATTCTGGCCGAAGCTTTTGTGTTGCCCACGCTTGAGGCCGCAAATCTGGCTCTCCAGCACAAGCTGACCCCTGAAAACACCGCCCAGCATCTGGACAAGGCATACCAGTACGCCATGGGGCCATACCTGAGCACACTGGCAGGCACGCCCCCCACGGGTGATGATGCGGAAGATTTTTACGAGGCCGTTGCCAACCATACCGGCATTGAGCAGGACATTATTGCCAAGCAGCGCGGCATGCCCCGGCCAGAGGCACACGACATACGCAGCCGCGATGGCCGCTTGTATTCGCTGTATGACGCCACATTATCCATTGCCGACCCCTTCCCCGAAGGGGTGGATAATGGGGAAAGCCCCGAACCCACGCTGGACGGGTTTGGCCACGCCTATGGCAGCGCCTTTGAGCATTATGCCACCACCGAACTGCGCTACCAGACAGAGCTAAGCTACAACCTGCTCAACTACGCCATAAGCCAGGCATGGGACTACCGCGACACAAACGCCCCTATTGTACGCCCCATTCCCACCCTGCGCCGCCTGCTGGCCCTTAACCCCACCCTGCGGGTGTTTATTGCCAACGGCGCGTATGATCTGGTGTGCCCCTATGCTTCCTCCCGCTGGGTGGCGGAGCATATTCCCGTGGGCCGCAGCCGTATTGGCCTGCATGTTTATCCCGGTGGGCACATGCTCTACACCCGCCCGGACAGCCGTGCAGCCCTTGCGCGCGATGTTCGCACCTTTCTGGCTCCCTGAGCCAGAGGGCACGTAACGCCCGCCCCATCAAACATACGGGGGCCGGGCACGCGCCCTAGCCCGGTCCAGCCCCAAGGCTGCAACGGCTGGCCCACGTAGAGGGCACAACCACTCCCGCAGACCCCAAACGCAAAACGGGCGGGGGGACCAAAATCCCCCCGCCCGTCTGCCGAACGAAAAACCGAAGTCCGAACCGGATCAGCGCTTGCTGAACTGGAAGGAACGACGTGCTTTTGCGCGACCGTACTTTTTACGTTCAACCTGACGCGAATCGCGGGTCAGGAAGCCAGCAGCCTTGAGGATGCTGCGCAGTTCGGGTTCGTAGTGGGTCAGCGCGCGGCTGATACCGTGACGAACCGCACCAGCCTGACCGGACAGACCGCCACCGGTTACGGTGCAGACCACGTCAAACTGGTTGTAACGATCGGATACGAGGAAAGGCTGGGTGAGCAGCATGCGCAGCACGGGGCGTGCGAAATACTGAACAACCGGACGGCCGTTAACGGTGACTTCACCTTTACCCGGCTTGATCCATACGCGAGCCACGGCATCCTTACGGCGGCCTGTGGCGTAGGAGCGGCCCTGTGCGTCACGCTTTGCTTCGTAAACCGGAGCGGAATCGGCCAGAACCGGTGCAACGGTCTTCAGATCGGCCAGCGTGCCTGTGCGTTCCTGAGTTTCAGACATTGTCTCAGCCCTTCTGAGCGTTAACGACGTTTTTGCGGTTCAGCGCCGCAACGTCAAGCACCTGGGGGGTCTGACCACCGTGGGGGTGTTCAGCGCCAGCATACACATGCAGGTTGCGCATCTGCTCACGCTGGAGCGGACCACGCGTGATCATGCGTTCAACTGCCTTTTCGACCAGATGGCCGGGGTGCTTGCCGTTCAGGCGCTGCGAGACCGTGCGGGTCTTGATACCGCCGGCATAGCCGGTGTGGTAATGAAAGAGCTTCTGGTCCGCTTTGTTGCCGGTCAGCGCCACTTTTTCGGCGTTGATGACAACAACGTGGTCACCGCAGTCAACATGCGGTGTGAACTGAGGCTTGTGCTTGCCGCGCAGGCGCGTGGCGATGATGACGGCGAGACGACCCAGAGCGAGACCTTCGGCATCGATCAGGATCCAGTTCTTCGTCACCTCCGCGGGCTTCAGCGAGAGGGTGGTCTTCATGACACTGATTCCATATGAGAACAGTTACGTATTGATGGCGCGTTATGATGGGTGGCGCACGGGCAGTCAAGAGGTATTGCAGTTAATGACCGTATTTTCAGGCAGTTTTCTCTAGGTAACATGTTACCGTGGCGCCGCTTGCCCCCCACCCCCGCATGCACTAAAGCTGAAGGCTGTGGTGAAAACAGCAGGATTTCCAACGCGTGAAGAAGAACGTTCTTGTCACGGTCTCCGGCATTGCCATTCTTGGCGGGATCGCATGGTTTGGCGCCCACCACGCAGAACGTGTGATGGTTGATAAAGGGATCGAGCGGTTCAAACAGGCGCTGGGGCCGGATGTCTCCTTCACCTACACGCGGGCCAAGCCCGGCCTGCTGGGCCGCAGCGTGCGGTTTAGTGGCCTGGTGTTCCGTCAGGGGCCGGAAACCATGACCGCCGATGAGGCGGAACTGACCAAGCCCGACACGCAGGATTCCGACGTTACCCGGATTCACCACCTGAGCTTCCGTAACTTCCAGCTTGCAGACCCCGCAGGCAGCCTGCACCTGAAAACCATGGAAATGGACGATCTGGCCCTGCCCACCAAGGCCGAGGACCCCACCGCCCCCGGTGTGCAGACCCTGAGCATCGGCCACGCACAGGCAACCGGCCTGCACGGCTTTGTCAGCGCCCTGCAATCCGACCTCTCAGCCGATAGCGCCAGCATGGACGATTTTGGCGCGAACGAAACATCGCACCTGCAGGCACGCAACGTGCAGCTTTCCACCGATGTTGCTCCGCCGCGCCATATAAAGGCCGAATCCATTAACGTGGATGGCGTTGCCCTTGCCGACCTGTACAAAACCCTGACCACGGGCGCGCCCTACACCACCCATGCCAATACGCGCGACATCACCATTGACCAGCTGAGCATGGATGGCACCACCCCACTCATGCGGGCAAAGCGTGTGCTGTCCCACGCAACCCATACCGAGTCCACGGAGCAGGAAGTCTCCAGCATACAGGGGCTGGAACTCTGGCCGAGCGTGCCCAACATGGGCTGGATGCCCTCACTCGGGTATGACCATTTTGTGGGCAATGTGGTGCTCAATGACACACACACCCCCAAAACAGGCGCGCTGCATCTGGAAACCCTCAGCATCGATTCCGCCAATATGGGGCGGCTGCATATTCATGGCGAACTCGGGCAGGCAACATCCGCCTCCGTGCTGGTGGACAGCAATACGGACATGCAGGTGATCTCGCTCTCGCTCGATTACATAGATCACGGGCTGGTCCCCAAAGCTCTTGGGGCCATTGCCGCAGCCCGCGGCCTGCCACCGCAAGGCCTGCTGGCCTATGTACAGGCCCAGTCCGCCACGGCGCAGAACCCCGCCTTTGCCAGCTTCTTCCACTGGCTGGCCAACCCCGGCAAGCAGACCCTGAGCATCACCCTCAAGCCCGTGCAGCCCATGCCGCTCATGCTGGTTGCCGCCTCGCTGGGTGAGCTGACCTCCATGCCCGAACTGGCACAAAAAATCGGGCTGTCCGTTCAGGCGCACTAACGCCGCATAACCCGAGCAGCCAGCAGGCACACACCATGCGCTCCCCCCAGACACCCCCGCACCCCGTGCATGTTATTGGCGCATCCGGCCGGTCGGGGCGGGCGGTGTGTCAGGCACTGGCCCTGCGGGGCACACCCATTGTGCCCGTTATACGCAACCCCGCCCGCGCCACCGGCCTGCCCACCCCCCGTATTGCGGACCTGAGCGGCCCAACCGGGCCGCTGCGCGCCGCACTGGCTGATGCAACGCGTATTATCTGCACAGCCCATGCCCGCCATATTCCCGCACTGCTGGCTACGGCCCCCGCCACAGCTAGGCTTGTGTGTCTTGGCAGCACGCGCAAGTTCACCCGCTGGCCGGATGCACACGGCAAGGGCGTGCTGCTGGGGGAGCAGGCCCTGCTGGCCTCTGGCCACTCAGGCGTAATCCTGCACCCCACCATGATTTACGGCGCACAGGGCGAGAACACCGTACAGCGGCTGGCCGCCGTGCTGCGCCTGCTCCCGTTTACGCCCCTGCCCGGTGGGGGGCGCGCTCTGGTGCAGCCCATCTGGCAGGGGGATGTAACCGCCTGCATTCTGGCCGCCCTGAACAAAGCATGGGATGGCCCGCACAGTCTGGTTATTGCGGGGGCAGATGCCGTGCCCTACCGCCAGTTTGCCGCCATGGTGGGTGCAGCCGCAGGGCTTGCGCCACGCCCGACCATACCCGTGCCAGCAGGCCTGCTGATGGCCCTTACCAAGCTAAGTGCCTGCGTGCCCGGCCTACCCCGCATTGGCCCGGACGAAATCCGCCGCCTGCTGGAAAACAAGAATTTTGATATTACCCCCATGCAGACCACGCTGGGGGTACGGCCCATTGGGCTGGCCGAAGGGCTGCACCATACGTTTTTTGCGCTGGGGCCAAAAACCCCGCAGGCCTGAAGCCCACGCGGTGGTGCCAACAAAAACGGGCACCCTGACTTTTTAAAGCCAGAATGCCCGATCCTGCGGCAAACCCTGCGGTGTTAGTGCCCACCCCTGCCGGGGGCTGGCTTATTCAGGCTGTTCAACATTGGTACGGGCCGCACCGCCGCGTGGGCGAACGGATGGCAGCATTTCCCCCGTAACCGCATAGTACACACGCTCGGCAATATTGGTGGCGTGGTCCCCGATCCGCTCAAGGTTTTTGGCAACAAACAGCAGATGGATGCACGGCCCGATCTTGCGGGGGTCTTCCATCATGTAGGTCACCAGTTCGCGGAACATGGTGGTGTACAGTTCGTCCACCGCCGTATCGGCCTTCCACACTTCCTGCGCGCGCTCGGCATCATTCTCGACCATGGATTCCACGGCCATGTGCAGGTTTTCCTGCACCAGACGCGCCATGGCCCGCAGAGCACTGAAGGAAACAGCCCCGTCCAGCACTTCCACCTTGCCCGCACGGCGCGCAATGGAGGAGGCGTAATCCCCGATCCGCTCAAGGTCGCCGCTCATTTTGAGCACGGCCACAATAACGCGCAGGTCCACCGCCATGGGTGCGCGCAGGGCCAGAATGCGAATGGCCAGCATTTCGGCCTCACGCTCCAGCGCGTCCACTTCGGGGTCCAGCTCCGGGGGTTCCAGAGCGGCTTCTTCATTCTGGTTCACCACGGCGGCTATGGCCTGAGCGGTCTGCCGCTCCACCAAGCCACCCATGCGCGCCACAATGCCACGCAGCCGGTCCAGCTCCTGATCGTAGCGGGTAATGGTATGTGCGGGTTCGTTGCCCATAACGCTTTCCTCCGTGCCCTGTGCTCGGCGTTTAGCCGAAGCGGCCTGTAATGTAGTCCTGCGTCTGCTGTTCACGCGGGGTGGTGAACATACGGGCGGTGCTGTCCACTTCGATCAGGCGCCCCATGTAGAAAAACGCCACCTGGTCCGCACAACGGGCAGCCTGCTGCATGTTATGCGTGACAATGGCAATGGTGAACTCGGTTTTAAGCTCGTCGAGCAGTTCCTCGATCCGAGCGGTGGAAACCGGGTCCAGCGCACTGGTTGGCTCGTCAAGCAAGATTACTTCGGGGCGTACGGCAATGGTGCGGGCAATGCACAGGCGCTGCTGCTGCCCACCGGACAGGGCCGTGGCCGAAGCGCTCAGCCGGTCCTGTACCTCTGGCCACAGGGCCACGCGGCGCAGGGCGTCCTCCACCCGTCCGTCCATTTCGGAGCGGGAGACACGCTCATGCAGGCGGATGCCAAAGGCAATGTTGTCATAGATGGACATGGGGAATGGCGTGGGCTTCTGGAACACCATGCCAATGCGCGAGCGCAGAACGTTAAGGTCCACCCCGGAATTGAGGATGTTCTGCTTATCAAAGATCACCTCACCCGTGGCGCGCTGGCCGGGGTACAGGTCGTACATCCGGTTGAGCACACGCAGCAGGGTGGATTTGCCACAGCCTGAAGGGCCGATCATGCCCGTAACACTACGCTCGGGGAAGTCGAGCGAGATGTCATGCAGCGCGTGGGACGTGCCGTAATAAAAGTTCAGCCCCCGGACCTGCATGGCTACAGGGTGCGGTGCGTCCTTGCTTGTGGTGGCGCTGTCCAGCGGTTGGGTCATGCCTGTCGCTTTTACGGGAACCTCTACGCTCATGACCGTCCTCCGCGGGTTCCGACCCGCACTACAATATTGATAATAAGCACACCCAGTGTCACCAGCAGCGCGCCGGTCCATGCCTGCTGCATCCAGTCCTGATAAGCAGAGCCGGCATACTGGTAGATGGCCACGGGCAGGCTGGCCATGGGGCGCCCGAGGTCAAGCGACCATTCGGAATTGCCCAGCGAGGTAAACAGAAGGGGGGCTGTCTCCCCCGCAACGCGGGCGATGGACAGCAGCACGCCGGTCATAATACCCGCACGCACGGCCCGCACACAGATAAACAGGATAACCCGCCATTTGGGCGCGCCCAGCGCAATACCTGCCTCACGCATGGCAACAGGCACAAGGCGCAGCATGTCCTCGGTCGTGCGGACCACAATAGGCATGGCCAGAATGGCCAGCGCCACAGCACCCGAAAAACCGGAAAAGTGCCCGAACGGGACAACCAGCATCATGTAAATGAACAGGCCGATCAGGATGGAAGGGGCAGAGAGCAGCATGTCCGACACAAAGCGCACAATGCGCGCCATGCGGCTGCCAGCCCCGTATTCGGCCAGATAGATGCCTGTCATCAGCCCTGCTGGCGCACCGATCAGAATCGCAAGCCCGGTCTGGATAATGCTGCCCATAATGGCGTTGGCCAGCCCACCGGGCTGCCCCGGTGCTGCCATGGACAGGGTGAACAGGTGCACGCTCATGCCCGCCAGGCCATTTTTGAACAGGGTCCACAAAATGGAGCCGAGCATGAACACCACGATCAGCATGCCCAGCCAGCTCAGGCCCGTGGCAAGCTTGTCGCACATGTGGCGCCGCCAGAGCAGCGAGGCGGAGCGGTCAGCCCGCATGAGGGTATTGTTCGCCTTCATCCTCAATGTCCTGCTGCCTGTTCGCCACGGGCCAGCAGCCAGCGGGAGAACCAGAGTGTTACAAAGGAGATGGCCATAAGAATGGCCCCCAGCGCCATGAGGGAAGCCAGCTTGAGGCTCCCTGCCGGGCTTTCGGGGAATTCAAGGGCGATCAGCGAGGCAATGGTGTTGGCCGGTGCAAACAGCGACCAGCCAATGTGGTTGCTATCCCCGATCACAAAGGTCACGGCCATGGTTTCACCCATTGCACGGCCCATGCCCAGCACAATGCCGCCCACAACCCCCTGACGGGACCAGGGCAGCACAACATGGCGCATGACCTCCCACCGGGTAGCACCCAGCCCGTACCCGCTCTCACGCAGAACAGCGGGCATGGACAGGAACACATCACGCATGACGGCGGTAATGGACGGGGTGATCATGACCGCCAGAATAAGTGCTGCCGTAAACAGCCCCGTGCCAAACGGCGCACCCGCCACAAGGGCGGACAGGCCGGGCACATGGCCAAAAAGCTGGCGGGCAGCGGGCTGCACGTAATGCGCCACCACCGGCACCACCACAAAAAAGCCCCACATACCAAAGATAATGGAAGGCACGGCGGCCAGAAGCTGCACGGCCATGCCAATAACCGAGGCGGCGGCGGGTGGCGCAAGGGCGGTCAGCCAGAATGCGGTACCAAAGGCCAGCGGCACGGCCACAAGGAGTGCCAGCGCACTGCTGATAACGGTGCCAAAAACCGGGGCGGCGGCCCCGAAATGCTGCGTGACCGGGTTCCATACCGCGGAAACCAGAAAGCCCGGACCAAAGGTTGCAAACGCCTTCCAGCCACCTGTTACCATAACGGCAATAATGGCGCCCAGAACAACCAGCACGCCAACACCTGTTGCCGTTACCAGAAGCCTGAAGGCGGGGTCGCCCTTCTGCCCTCCCTGATGGGAAGGGGCCTGTTTCATCGCGGGCAGGGACTGCCGTGCGGGAATTTCCATCTGCTCTCCGTTCCGAACTATCAGCCGGATGGGGCGAGAAATACTGAACGCTGTGCGCTCCTGCAACACGGAGACCCCATGAAAGTCCCTTTAAACAGAGTTTTGTCACAAAACTGTAGTGTTATCAGGGACATTGGTGGACAGCGGACCGGCACCTCGCGCATTCAGCCCCCGGCAACCGGGAACCTGCCCGGCCATTTCTGCATAATCCGGCCCTGACAGCCAGCACAATGTGGCGTAATGTGCCCAAGCCCATGCCGGTGGACCCACCGCGCATACCCCACGACCCGATGCTTTACCCAGCACCATAGCAGAAGAGACCCCATAATGGCCGGCTACCGATCACGCACCACCACCCACGGGCGCAACATGGCGGGTGCCCGCAGCCTGTGGCGCGCAACCGGTGTAAAAGACTCCGATTTTGGCAAACCCATTATTGCCGTCGCCAACTCCTTTACCCAGTTCGTGCCCGGCCATGTGCACCTCAAGGATATGGGGCAGCTTGTGTGCGAGGCCATTGCCGAAGCCGGTGGCATTGGCCGCGAGTTCAACACCATTGCGGTGGATGACGGCATTGCCATGGGCCACGGCGGCATGCTGTACAGCCTACCCTCGCGCGAGCTGATTGCCGATGCCGTGGAATACATGGTCAACGCCCACTGCGCGGACGCCATTGTGTGTATCAGCAACTGCGACAAAATTACGCCGGGCATGCTCATGGCCTCCATGCGGCTGAACATTCCGGTCATTTTTGTATCCGGCGGCCCCATGGAAGCCGGGCGCGTGACACTGGATGACATTGAACAGCGCGCAGACCTTGTGACCTCCATGGTCGCAGCCGCAAGCCCGGGCGTGAGCGAGGCCGACTCCCTTGCCATCGAACGCTCCGCCTGCCCCACCTGCGGCTCGTGCTCGGGCATGTTCACCGCCAATTCCATGAACTGCCTGACCGAAGCCCTTGGCCTGTCCCTGCCCGGCAACGGCAGCCTTGTGGCCACCCACGCCGCACGCCGCAACCTGTTTGTGGAGGCCGGACGCCGCATTGTGGACCTTGCCCGCCGCTACTACGAGCAGGACGATACCTCCGTGCTGCCGCGCAACATTGCCACCATGGCCGCGTTTGAGAACGCCATGTCGGTCGATATTGCCATGGGTGGGTCCACCAACACGGTGCTGCACCTGCTGGCCGCAGCGCATGAAGGCGAAGTGCCCTTTACCATGAAGGACATTGACCGCCTCTCCCGCAAGGTGCCGCATCTGTGCAAGGTCTCCCCCTCCCGCCCGGATGTGCACATGGAAGACGTGCACCGTGCTGGCGGTATTCCCGCCATTATGGGCGAGCTGGACCGGCTGGGCCTGCTGCACCGTGATGTCAACATGGTCCACGCCGCCAACCTGCCCGAAGCACTGGATAAATGGGACATCCGCGCCCCCGGAGCCGAAAGCCGGACGGCAGCACGGGAGTTCTTTAGCGCAGCACCCGGCGGGGTACGCACCACGGTCGCGTTCTCGCAGTCCAGCACCTACAAAACGCTGGATACGGATCAGGCCAACGGGGCCATCCGCGATGGCGCGCATGCCTATAATCAGGACGGCGGGCTGTGCGTGCTCTACGGCAATCTGGCCGAAGACGGCGCGATTGTTAAAACCGCAGGTGTTGCCGCAGGGCTGGAAACATTCTCCGGCCCGGCCCGGATTTTTGAAAGTCAGGATGACGCGGTTGCCGCCATTCTGGGCAACAAAATCAACCCCGGTGATGTGGTGCTGATCCGCTACGAAGGCCCCAAGGGCGGCCCCGGCATGCAGGAAATGCTGTACCCGACCAGCTACCTTAAATCCAAGGGGCTGGCCGAAAAATGCGCGCTCATTACCGATGGTCGCTTTTCGGGCGGGAGTTCGGGCCTGTCCATTGGCCATATCTCCCCCGAAGCGGGTGAAGGCGGCGTTATCGGGCTGGTGGAGGAAGGCGATACGATCGAGATCGACATTCCCAACCGCCGCCTGTCCGTAGCTGTGGCGGACAGCGTTCTGTCCGACCGCCGCGCACGCATGGACGATCTGGGCGATCAGGCCTGGCAGCCCAAGCGTGAGCGCGTGGTCTCCAACGCGCTCAAGGCTTATGCAGCCCTGACCACCAGTGCGGCCCGTGGCGCGGTGCGTGACGTAAGCCAGCTGACCCGCCGCACCCCGCGCTAACACGCGGCCCGGCAGCACTACGCAAAAACCCCCGCAGGGCAGCGCCTTGCGGGGGTTTTTTGTGCCCCCTCCCCCAAAAGCCACAAACGGCACAACCAAGCAGGGTAACCTCCGGTTTTGCTTGACGGCACGCGCCTGAGCCGCCAGCGATAAGGGCCATGCACACCCTTGATCTTCTTGCCCTGCTGCTGTGCCTTTCTGCCGGGTTCAGTATTCTCAACCACCACACGCTGCGCATGCCTGTCACCATTGGTGTTCTGGTGTTTTCGCTGCTGGCATCCCTGCTGGTCATGGTGCTTAACCCGCTGTTTCCCGCCTATGACCTTCAGGCATTTCCGCGCAGGGTGCTCGGTGCGGTCAACCTGCCTGATACCTTGCTCAATGGCGCGCTCTCGTTCCTCCTTTTTGCCGGAGCCATGCAGGTTGACCTTGGGCAACTGCAAAAGCACCTGCTCTCGGTCACGGCCCTGTCCGTTGCCGGGACTATTCTGGCGGTAGGGTTCATGGCGGGGGCAACATGGGGCGGGCTTAGTCTGGCAGGCCACCCCGTGCCCTTTATCTGGTGTGTTGTGCTGGGTGCCATTCTGGCCCCCACGGACCCGGTTTCCGTTGTGGGGATGCTGAAAAGGCTGGGTCTGCCTGCCCCCCTACAGGCCATTTTTGCGGGGGAAAGCCTGTTTAATGATGGCGTGGGTGTCGTGATTTCTGGCGTGGCCATCGGGCTGGCAACAGGGCAGAGCCCCACCATTACCCTGCCCGACCTGCTTGTGCGGTTCTGCCACGAGGCCATAGGGGGTGGGCTGCTGGGGCTGGCCACAGGCTGGGCCGCGCTGTTTGTGCTCCGGGGGCAAAGAGACCCGCATATTGACCTGCTGACATCTCTGGCGCTGGCCACAGGCACCTTTAGCCTTGCCAGCCAGTTTGGCATGTCTGGCGCCATTGCGGTTGTGGTGGCCGGACTATGCCTTGGCACACGCTACAGCCGCGCCATCCTCCACACGGAGGCCCGCACGAACCTTGATACAACATGGACAGTGATTGACGAGGTTCTGAACGTGTTCCTGTTCCTGCTGATCGGGCTTGAACTGCTGGACATAACCCCGCGCCTGTTCACGTTTGTGCTCACTCTGGCGGTTATCCCGCTCTCCATTGCCGTGCGCGCCGCGAGTGTGCTGGTCAGCACATTGCCAGTGCATCTGCGGCAATGGGACAGGGGGCGTGTTCCGGCCCTGCTCACATGGGGTGGGCTGCGGGGCGGTATTTCGGTCTCGCTGGCACTCGGCCTGCCTGCGGGGGACATGCGCGACCTGCTCTTGCCCGTCTGTTACGGCGTGGTGGTTTTTACCATTATCGTGCAGGGGCTGACCATGGAGCGGGTTGCCCGCGCACTCTACCCCAACGCTCCGGGCTAACGCGCAAAGCCTGTGCGGGAAGCCCCCGCACACTCTGCACCATACCGGCCATGCGTATGCCCGGCGGGGGAACAAAAAACCCCGTGCAGGGGTTAAAACCCGGCACGGGGGAAAGCACCTTTTAAAAAAACGTACCTGTCTGCTACGCAGCGTTTACTGCGCGGGAGCAGGTGCAACCACATCCCCCGCCGGAGCGGCAAGCTGGGGGGCTGCGGGCGCAGGCTGCGGCACGGTCTTGTTGGTCACGATATAGGTAATGGATTCGGCGCGGGTAATATCCACCACGTCACCAATCTTGAGTGTTTTCAGGAAGTCCTGCATCGCCTTGGTGCGCAGCACTGCCACGTGCAGGGAATCATCCCCCTCCGTGGTGAAGGAGATGGTGCTGGAGGGCAGATCGATGGTCTTGATCAGGGCGCGCTCGCGGTTAAAGGCCGCAATAATGCCACGCGGGTGACCATGCACAAAGCCCCGTGCCGTGGTGAGCGTGGATTCGGGCAGGGGGCTGCCCGGAGGGGCAAGCTGCGCGCCCAGTGTTTCCACGAACTGGATTTTCAGTTCATCACCTTCATGCAGGTGCGGCACGTCTTTTACGGCAGCGCCGTATTCAATGGTCAGCAGGTGGCCATTGCCTTCACGCAGCAGCAGTTCACGCGCTTCGCGGTCAACACTTTCCACAATAGCGGTCGCCTGCTGGCTCTTGAGCAGAACAGAGGCCTGCGCATGGGCCGCCGTTGGCAGGGCCATTGTGGCCAGCCCCGCAAAACCGAGTGCACAGGCCGCAACAGATGCCGCAGCCTTGGAGGAAAAGCGGGAAACAAGAGGATGCAACACTCTCAATCCTTTCCGTCAGAAGCCTGAAGCAAACAGCGCCAGGCCAGATATGTTACTGGCAGTGATACAACGCCTACACCATAACACAAGCCAAAGCGTTGCGTTGCGCGTTTGCACCTGTGGCAGAACCCGCCACCGCAAAAGAAAAAACCCGTCTGGGCGGACCAGACGGGTTTTTGCCGTGTGTCGGGCGTTCAGGAACAGGCCCGACGCGGGCTTAGCCGCAGCACTTCTTTTTACGGATGAAATAAACAACCGCTGCAATCAGGCCCAGAGCCAGAATACCACGTGCACAGGGGGATTTGGGGCATTTTGCCATGTCTTGAGCTTCCTCAATATGGGTTTCCACCCAACACGGGTCGGGCGTTCCGGTTCTGTTGTAGCGTAATTGGTGGGCCACGTCATGCCATCTGGCGTGCATAATCACCGCCAGACCTCATGCCTGCCGCGCAAAATACTTATGGAAGCAGAATAGTGCTGCCAAGGGTTGTTCCCGCCTCCAGCGCCTCATGCGCCTTGTGGGCCTCGGCCAGGGCAAAACGCTGGCCAATGGTGGGGCGGAGCGCACCCTGCTCAAGCATGGCAAACAGCTCCTGCGCTGCGGCCTCCAGTGCCGGGCGGGTAGCAATGTAGGTGGAAAGCGTAGGCCGGGTCAGGTACAGGCTGCCCCGTGCCGCAAGCACACCCACATCCACCCCCGTAACCGGGCCGGAGGCATTGCCGTAGCTGACCATAAGCCCACGGGGGGCAAGGCAGGCCAGACTGGTCTCAAACGTGGCGCGGCCTATGCTGTCATACACAACAGGCACCATAGCTCCGTTGGTTAATGCGCGCACACGGTCGGGCAGGTTGTCCATGCCCACCAGCACATCGGCCGCCCCGCAGGCACGGGCAATTTCCGCCTTCTGCTCCGATGAGGTTACGCCAATAACCCGTGCGCCAAGGTAGCTCCCCCACTGGCACAACAGCTGGCCCACCCCTCCGGCGGGAGCATAGACCAGAATATTTTCCCCCTGCCGCACCCTGTGGACCTGCCAGACCAGCATATGGGCAGACAACCCCCGCAGCATGACCGCAGCCGCCTGCTCGGTAGAAATCCCATCGGGCAGAACCACAAGCCGGTCTGCCGCAACCACACGGTACTGGGCATACCCCCCAAGCACCCCGGCATAGGCCACACGCGCGCCAACGCTCAGCCCCACAACATCGGCCCCCACGGCCTCCACCACCCCGGCCCCTTCCATGCCGGGAATGGCAGGCAGGTGGGGGAACTTGTACAGCCCGCTCCGAAAATACGTATCGATGAAGTTGACGCCAATTGCCTCCTGCCGCACCAGCACCTCCCCCCTGTGGGGCAGAGGTACGGATACGAACTCGGGCAGAAGAACGTCCGGCCCGCCGGTATGGTGGACCCGAACAACCTGATTATGCTGCGCCGTCATGCTGTTGGCCCCTCTGGTTCCTAAAGGTGGCGGCTACGGGCATGGGCGTGGCCAACGGGCCACGGTGGCGCGTACCGGCTGGCCGCCACAATGTGGTTTATGGGGCTGCACGGTCCTTGTCATCCTCACCCAGAAGCTGGATGAGCTGGCGCAGGTCCGTGAGCAGAATACCCACCACAAAACGTATGATCGGGTCTGCCGTTTCATTTTCCGTTGGCAGGGCGGCCATCACTTCTGCGGCAATGCGGTATTCATCCCCCGTGCGGGCCACGGCCTCGCTCTCGCAACGCTGGATGATCCACTGGAATCCACGCAGCATGCCAGCGCGTACGCTGGCCGCGCGCTCCAGCTCCTCCGCCGTGGCACTCTGGGGCAGCACCAGTATGGCGCGAGCCACCACCAGCGCATCCATTTGCAACTGCCGTATCCGTGCAGGCAGGCGGGCCAGCATGGGGTCGCGCTCATCCAGCGGGCGCCAGTGTTCGCGCCGGGCCTCTTCCAGCGCAGCCTGCACCTTGCGCAGGGAGGCCGCACATTCGTCATTCATGTCCTGAATGACCGACCATTCCACATGCCCCGTGCGGGCCTTTTGCAACATGGCCACAATCTGGCGCACCGTAAGGGCGGCGTTGCGGAACGCATCGCGCCGGGCCTGTTCGTGCAGCACCACATACGTGACCAGCGTGCCCGCCCCGACCCCGATCAGAATAGCCAGCACACGCTCGATCGGGCGCAGGTAGGGGTCGTTATCGGAGGGGAACAGTATGGCCACCATAAGCGTGACCACGCCCATGCGGGCCTCCGGCTTCCAGGATACCAGAACGGCCAGCGGCACAAACGCAATGGTAAACGCCCCCCACAGCGGCCAGTGCGCAAACATGAGCAGCGTAATGGGCACAATACTGACCGTAGCCCCGATAAGCGTGCCCACAAGCTGGTCACGCCCCTTGGAGATTGTATCCGTAATGCTGTTCTGGGTCACAATGACCGAGGTAATCAGTGCCCAGCCCGGTTCCTGCAGGTTGGTCAGCCAGGCCACAAACCCGGCCACACCAACAGCACTGAGCAGGCGCACGGTCTGGCAGACGGTGGCGTTGCTCAGCCACCGTGCCAGCCATGGGCAATACCGGCCTATATCCAGCACGGGCGCGCGCCTGCCCGTTAAAAGTGCAATCAGGGCGCGTCCTCCGCGCTCAGGGGGAAGGGAATCCAGCGCAGGCCATCCGCATCATGCACCAAAAGCAGGACCGAGCGCTTTTTGGCTTTGCGCGCGGCCTCGATCCGCTGTTTGAGGGCTGCTGGCGTTCCCACCTCGGCCTGCTGGACCTCGGTAATCACATCCCCTTCCTTCAGGCCCCGGTCCGCCGCCGTGCCATCGGGTTTGACACTGCTGACCAGCACACCTTTAAGGCTGGCAGGCAGGTTATACTTCTGCCGCCCGGCCGCATCCAGCGGGCCAACGGTAAAGCCAAAATCCGCAAAGCTGACAGAGGCCGCGGATTTGGGAGCGGCTACGGGCTTGGCCGGGGCTTCCTCCGGGGTTTCGGGCAGGGCGCCTATGGTTACGGGCACATCCATCACCTTGCCATGCCGCCACAGGCCCAGCTTGGCCTGCGTGCCCACCGGCAACTGGGCGGACAGGCGCGGCAGGGCCTTGCCCTCAATCGGCTGGCCGTTCAGGCTCTGGATCACATCGCCCGTTTTAAGCCCCGCCTTGTCGGCCGGGCCACCTTTTTCCACCCCGGCCACCAGCGCGCCAGTGGGTGTGCTCAGGCCCAGCCCGTCAGCTATGTCCTGCGTGACATTCTGGATACGCACACCAAGCCACCCGCGCGAGACCCTGCCGGTCTTGCGCAGCTGCTCCACCACGCCGCGTGCCTCGTTGGAGGGAATGGAAAAGCCAATCCCGACCGACCCGCCGGAGGGGGAATAAATGGCGGTGTTCACCCCAATGACGTTGCCATCCATATCAAACAGCGGGCCACCGGAATTGCCTTTGTTGATGGGCGCATCGGTCTGGATGAAGTCATCATACGGGCCTTGGTCAATATTACGCCCGCGTGAGGAGATAATGCCCGCCGTAACCGTGCCGGACAGGCCAAACGGGTTGCCAATGGCCAGAACCCAGTCCCCCACCCGGCGGTGTTCGCTATCCCCGAAGCTGACAAACGGCAGCGGCTTTTTGCTGTCCACCTTAAGCAGGGCAAGGTCCGTGCGGTCATCATGCCCAACGGCATGGGCGCTGAGCACCGTGTTGTCCTGCAAGGTTACCGTTATGCGGTCTGCTTTGCGGATCACGTGGTTATTGGTCACGATGTAGCCGGTCGGGTCGATGATAAAGCCCGAACCCAGCGCCTGCATCCGCCTTGGCGGGGCGTTGGGGTCTGTCTGGCGGTTCATGAAGTCATGGAAAAACTTCTCGAACGGGGAGCCCTGCGGGAAGTTGGGCATCTGGGGGAGCTGGTCGTCCTCATCATCCTCCTCCGCATCCGCTTCACGCACGGTCTGGGTGGTGGACACATTGACCACGGCAGGCAGCAGCCGGGCTGCAAGGTCGGCAAAACTGTCTGGCGCGCGGCCACCGGCGGCCACAACCGCAGGCACCGGAGCCTCCGCCGCATGCAGCGGGGCACACACCCCAAGGCCCGCCACCAGCAGGGTGGAGAGGGAAACAGAGCAGAACAGACGGACGGACACGCGCATGGACAACACAACTTTCTGCCGGGACAGGACAATTCTCGAAGACTGGGGGGTAAGGTTATTCATGGCGTGCCAAAACGGCAAGCATAGCCTACCCCTGTGTCGCGCCGGGGGCCGCAACGGGTGCCGCCGGAGCTACCGGCCGGCCGGCCCGCGCCCGTGTGCGCCGCCGGTCCAGCCATGAGGCAAGGCTGATCAGAATAGCCAGCCCCACAACGTTTACCGCAACCTGCAGGGCCCAGCCCTCCCCAAAGGTGCTGAAGATAAGCCGCGCATACAGGTCCAGTATGGTGCCGACCACAAATACCTCCAGCGAACTGCGGCCAACACGGGCCAGTTCCTGCCCTACCCACGATTCGGCCGCCCACCGGCGCGCAGGCTCGGAGGACTGGACAAGGTAGAAAATGGCCATCACATCCAGCAGCCGCAAAGGCGAGAGCCAGCTTTTGGCCGGGGCCAGCGTATCGCCAAACGGGCGCAGGTCCGGCAGACCCCACAGGGCCCACGGAAATGCCTGAATGGCCGAAAACAGCAGGTACACCCAGCATAGCGCCACAAGGGCTGGCACACGTTTGAAGTCTCGGCCGCGCTGCTGGGTCTGGGCGGAGGCCGTCAACCCGAGTGCAAACAGGAACTGCCACGCCAGCGGGTTGAAGTACCAGCCATCAGGGTCCAGCCAGTTGGGAAAGTTCAGCCCCGGGTCCATGTTCACCAGCATCCACAAGGCCCCCGAAAGCAGCAGGGCCAGCGAACGGTGGATCCGCATCAGCAGGTAAAAAATGGGGAACCCGCCCAGCAGCACAAGGTAGAGCGGCATGATGTTGAGGTTGCTGGGCAGGGCGTCAAACATCATCACCCGCCAGACCCAGCCCAGACCGTGGGCCAGCTCCGGCTCCAGATAATCGACCGAAACAGGGGTAAAGTGCCGCCAGCCCCGAACCGTAAACACATAGGCCATGACCATAATGGTCTGGCCGATGTAGAGCTGCACACAGCGTTTGAACAGGCGTTGCAGGGTGGGCAGCACACCGTATTTGGTAAAGCCCCGCCCATAGGCCAGCCACGACGCATAACCCGCCAGCAGCACAAACACCTCCGCCGCATCGGCAAAGCCTACGTTGCGCATGGTAAAGCGGTTAAGCAGGTTCTGGGGAATATGGTCTATAAACATCATCAGCAGGGCGGCACCCCGCAGGGCGTCAATCCTGTGGTCGCGGCGGCTGCGCGTGGGGGTTGCCACTGGTACCGTGGGGGCGGCTGCGCCACCCGGCTCCTGCGCAGGCGCACCCGTGGCGGGTGTTGCCTGTACCGTGCCTGCCTTGTCCGTGTGTGCCTGCATCTTACCCTTTCGGCACGGCCCTGCCTCGCCCGTTGGTTATTCCCCGGCTGTTCCTCTACCCATACCACCCTGTATGTGCCAGAAAAAAGGCGTTATAACCCATGGCCGCCCCCAATGGCGCGCCCCTCTTTGCCGTATCTTCCCCCAAGTACGGTGTTATAACCCCCACGGCACAGGACAAGACCCTTGGCGCAGACTGCTCCTTTTTCTTCTGACACACTGATGGACCTTCTCAGGACCATCAGAACGCCACAGACCGGGCTTTCCCTTGCCAGCGCCGGGCGACTGGAAAGCTGCATGGTGGATGATACCGGCCGCCTGACCCTGACGCTGGCCGTCCCGCGCGAGCAGGCCCCCGAGCTGTCCGGCCTGTGTGATGAAGCCGCCCAAAAGCTGCAAACCCTGCCCAACATCACCAGCGCCACCCTTATCCTGACCGCGCACCGCCCCGCAGGTGCGCCGGAGCCAAACACCCGCCCACAGCGCAGCGCACCCGCCGCGGCCCAACCGGCTGCCGGCGGGCACCGCCCGCTTGGGGGCACACCCGCAGCGCCCGATGCCCCCGTGCTGCCCGGTGTTAAAACCATTATTGCCGTGGCCTCGGGCAAGGGTGGGGTGGGCAAGTCCACCACCGCAGTCAACCTTGCCGTAGGGCTGGGCATGGAAGGGCTGAAAACCGGCCTGCTGGATGCCGATATTCATGGCCCCTCCCTGCACCGCATGCTGGGCACAACGGGCAAGCCAGAGGTTGTGGAAGGCCGCCTGCAACCCGTTCAGGCATGGGGTATCCGTGCCGTCTCCCTTGGCATGCTGGTGGACGAAAAAGCCGCCATGATCTGGCGTGGCCCCATGGTTATGGGCGCGATCAACCAGCTGCTGACCGATGTGGACTGGGGCAATCTGGATGTCATGGTGGTGGACCTGCCGCCGGGCACGGGGGACGCCCATCTCTCGCTCACCCAGAAGGTGCCGCTGAGCGGGGCTGTTATTGTCTCCACCCCGCAGGACATCGCCCTGATCGACGCCCGCCGGGGCGTGACCATGTTTGAAAAGGTCAAGGTGCCGGTGCTGGGGCTGGTGGAGAACATGTCCTACTTCTGCTGCCCCAACTGCGGGCATAATACAGAGCTGTTTGGCCATGGCGGCGCACGGCGCGAGGCCGAAGCCATGGGGGTTCCCTTTCTGGGGGAAGTGCCGCTGCTGGCAGACATCCGCTCCAGCGCGGATAGTGGCGTACCGCTGGTTATTGGCGCACCCCAGAGCGAAGGCGGCAAGGCATGGCGCGCCATTGCCCACACCGTGGCCACGGCCATACAGACCATGCAGGCCTAAAACCACCCCCTGCACCTTGCGGGCCGGACGCTCCCTGCCCGCAAGGCATCAGGCCCGCGCAGACCGCCGCAAAAGCCCCAGCACGGGCCATGGGCAGACCTTATGCCAAAGGGTCACCCGGCAGGCATCCTGCCCACTCAACAGCCCCTCACACGCAGCCGCTCCATAGCAGCCCAGATATGGGGCCAAATGTCAGGCCCAATACCGGAACCGGTATAGCCTAGCGCTTGGGCTGGGGCGTTTTAGCCTTGGCCTGCGGGGCTGGTGTGTCCTTGAAATACGCACGGCAGGCGGGGCTGAGCTTGTCTTTTTTGCGCTCCATGCAGGCTGTAATTCTTTTTTCATTGGGAATGGCAAAGGCGCACAGGCGCAGGGCATCGCCCTTGCAGGCTTTGGTCTGCTGTTCGCGCGCCGTATCGGCCCGGGCTGGCAGGCCCGCTGCCATCAATGTGAACGCACAGGCAAAGGCGGACAGGGCAAGGCGGGCAGAACGCCGGTTGGGACAAGACATGAATGCTCCTTATAATTCCCCAGAAATCCTACGGTCTTGCCGTCCCCCGGAACCGGGCTTGCGGGTAGGGCGAGCATGGCAGGCAAACATGGCGCACGGCAATACAAACCCGAGCGCTGCCCTGTTTATGGCCTGCTGCTGCGGCGTTTGACAGGACAGGCGTCAAGTCCGTCCAGATTTAATGCAGATGTCTTGATAAAAAATGAGCGCCGGAGGGGCAGGCCCCACGGCGCTCGCATAAAAACAGGTTGGGCTGCAATGCGCCCCGCGCCAGCTCAGGGGGTGGGGGTTTGCAGGGTGGCCATCATTTCATCCCACTCACGGCGGCTCAGGCCCGAGCCAGCCTGCTCCACAACCTCGCCCGCCAGCATGCGGCGGACAACCGCCATCATGGAGGCCGAGAATGTCACCGCCCCGCGCCGGTACTCCTCAAACGCGGCGGCGGTGGTGGGCACCCATGCATGCAGGATTTTCAGCATGGCTTCGGCATACACACGAATTTCGTACTGTGCGTGGGGGTCAATGCGCAGGGCGAGGAAGTGCATGAGGTTATGCAGGTCGATCTTCCAGTA
Organism: Acetobacter fabarum; assembly: GCF_011516925.1. Taxonomy (GTDB): domain Bacteria; phylum Pseudomonadota; class Alphaproteobacteria; order Acetobacterales; family Acetobacteraceae; genus Acetobacter; species Acetobacter fabarum. Next base: position 46,133 of record NZ_WOTG01000004.1, on the reverse strand, counting down.
CCACTGCGTGTAGGTGTTCAGCGTCAGGTTGATGCGCCCCAGCTCACGCGCAAGGCCGTAGCCGTTTTCCCCGTCCAGCATGCGCTCGTAGTCGCGGTAAGTGCGCATGGCGTCTTCACGCAGGATGTCCAGCACCTCGGCGGCGGCTTCTGGGGCCAGAATCTCGCCCCGGCCCTGACGGTTGACCTCGCTCTGGGCAGCCATGTGGGCGGGGTCGGGCAGATAGAACTCGCTATCCAGAATGGAGTAGCGGGCCGAATACTCGTTCACGCTCGCCATACGGTGGCGAATCCACTGCCGCGCTACAAAAATGGGCAGTTTGACGTGGAACTTGATCTCGCACATTTCAAACGGGGAGGAATGGCGGTGCCGCATCAGGTAGCGGATCAGCCCGGCATCTTCCGATACCTTGCGCGTGCCCCGGCCGTAGGAAACACGGGCCGCCTGCACAATGGCCGCATCATCGCCCATATAGTCGATCACGCGCAAAAAGCCGTGGTCGAGCACTTCCTGCGGGGCGTACAGCATGGCTTCAAGTGCTGCCACGGTCGGGCGGCGGGTGGAGAATGTTTCCTGCCCGTGGGCCGCAATTTCGGCGCGTTGTGCTTCGGTCAGTGACATGCGCAGGATCTCCACCATGCTAGAAAAAAACAGACAGCGCACACGGTAGGCCCGCGTGTATGCGCGCGGTTGTAGCAGGCATACCCCCACACGGGGAAGGCAGAAAGACCTGCAGGCGCTTGCATTTTGGAAGCCAAGTTCCTATGTGTGGGGTGCCGGAAGATTTCTTGCGGCTATGGCAATAAACGGGATGTGGCATAGGCGTAGTGGACCCGGGGGCGGTACCCGGCGTCTCCACCATAAATCCGGATCGCAAGACCCGGACAGATGGGGACGAAACAGGCTCGACACGCGCAGTAAAGACATCTTTTTTGCCCGGTATTGTACCACCGTTATCGGGCTAATTTTACAAGTGCCAATGATAACACTGAGGTGCTCGCTGTTGCTGCATAAGCAATAAGCGCGGTTCGGGAGGGCACCGGGCAACAGAAGCCCTCCCACTTCATGCCATTTTTCCCCTATTATATTCCGCCACGCCCTGAGGCATGGCCCGTATGTGCTGTGGCGGCCCACCCGGCCCCTGCCCTGCGGCATGGCCGCAGGCAGGCCTTGGCGCTTGCACTGGCCGAACCTTTCGCGCATGGCTGACGCTAGAGTGATACGTATGGCCAGCCGCCCCCAGACGGCTGAAGCAAGGAGACCAAGCATGGCTGATGACCACAACAATACCCCGGGAAATGACGGTACCCTCCCCCCCAGCCTGCTGCCCTACGACCAGTGGTTGGAGGAAGCCTACAGGGACGTCATGCTCAAAGCACTCGAACATGTGAGCCGCGAAGGGCTTGCAGGCGAGCACCATTTCTATCTGAGTTTCCGCACGGACCTGTCTGGCGTGCAAATTCCCGACCGGCTCCGTGCCCAGTACCCGCACGAGATGACCATTGTGCTCCAACACCAGTTCTGGGACCTCAACGTGGACCGCGATGCCGGTATTGTGTCCGTTGGTCTGTCCTTTGGGGGTGTTGGGTCCATTCTGGTCATTCCCGTCCGGGCGATTACCGGGTTTGCAGACCCCTCCATCCACTTCAACCTGCATTTTGAGCCGGTGGAGGATGAGGAGCCCGCACCCACAGACCACACGCCGGCCGATGCCGGAGAGAGTGCGGAAGCACAGGGCGACTCCTCTTCCCAGGTTGTCAGCCTTGACGCCTTCCGCCGCAAGGGACCATCACCAGCCTGAGCCCCCGGTGCGCGGGGGTCAGGCCGACGGAGAGAGTAGAGACACGACCATGACCAGCCAGCCCCCCCGCCCCCCACTGCCAGAGTTTGCCTATTCCCCCCTGTTCCCTCTGGGGGAGGACACAACAGAATACCGCAAGGTGGATATTGCAGGTGGTGTCAGCACATCGCATTGCGGTGGCAAAACCGTTCTGCACGTTACCCCCGAGGCGCTGACCGAACTGACAGCCCGCGCCTTCCATGAGGTTGCGCATTTCCTGCGCCCTTCGCACCTGCAGAAACTGGCCAATATCCTCAAAGACCCCGAAGCCTCGGACAATGACCGCTTTGTAGCGCTTGACCTGCTCAAGAACGCCTGCATTGCCGCAGGGGGCATCCTGCCCATGTGCCAGGACACCGGGACCGCCATTGTATTTGGTAAAAAAGGCCAGCGCGTCTGGGTGGAAGGGAACGAGGAAATCGCCTTTTCCCGCGGTGTGTACGAAACCTATACCCGCACCAACCTGCGCTATTCGCAGATGGCCCCGCTCACCATGTTCGAGGAAAAGAACACCGGCACCAACCTGCCCGTGCAATGCGACATCTTCGCCAGCCCCGCTGGTGTGCATGACGAGCAGATGGACCTGATGTTTGTGGCCAAGGGTGGCGGCTCGGCCAACAAGACCTTCCTGTTCCAGGAAACACGCGCCCTGCTGGGGTCCGAGCAGCAGTTGCTGGACTGGCTGGACACAAAGGTGCGCACGCTGGGCACCTCCGCCTGCCCGCCTTACCACCTTGCCATTGTTATTGGCGGCATGTCCGCCGAGCAGACGCTCAAGACCGTAAAACTGGCCTCCACCCACTGGTATGACGCCCTGCCCACCAAAGGCGACATGACCGGCCACGCCTTCCGTGATCTGGAGATGGAGCAGAAGGTGCTTGAGCTTACCCGCAAGCTGGGCATTGGCGCGCAATTTGGCGGCAAGTATTTCTGCCACGACGTGCGCGTGGTGCGCCTGCCCCGGCATGGGGCTTCCCTCCCCGTGGGGATTGGTGTTTCCTGCTCCGCCGACCGGCAGATCAAGGCGCGGGTCACGGCGGAAGGGTTCTTTCTGGAACATCTTGAACACGACCCCGCGCGCTTCCTGCCCGAAACCACGGACGAACACCTTGAGGGCGAAGCCGTGCGCATTGACCTCAACCGCCCGATGGATGAAATCCGCAAGACCCTCTCGCAATACCCGGTCAAGACCCGGCTGGCCCTGACCGGCACCGTGGTTGTTGCGCGTGATATTGCGCATGCCAAGTTCCGTGAGCGGCTCCAGCGCGGCGAGGGCCTGCCCCAGTACCTGAAAGACCACCCCGTTTACTACGCAGGCCCGGCCAAAACGCCCGCTGGCATGCCCACAGGCTCCTTTGGCCCCACAACGGCCGGGCGCATGGATTCGTACGTGGCCGAATTGCAGGCCAATGGCGGTTCCTACGTTATGCTTGCCAAGGGCAACCGCTCCAAGGCCGTGCGGGATGCATGCCAGCAATACGGCGGCTTCTACCTCGGCTCCGTTGGTGGCCCCGCCGCCCGGCTGGCCAAGGACTGCATCCGCAAGGTGGAGGTGCTGGAATACCCCGAACTGGGCATGGAAGCAGTGTGGAAGATCGAGGTAGAGGATTTTCCCGCCTTTATTGTTATTGATGATAAAGGCAACGACTTCTACGCTGAACTGTAACCCCCACCGGGGCTGCCCCGCCGCCACACCATGGCGGGGCAGACAGAAGAGGAGCTGTGTGGTTTTCATGCGCTTTACAGTCGATCGTCTGGATCATGTTGTCCTGACCGTGCGCGATGTCGAAATTTCCGCATCATGGTACCAGCGTGTACTTGGCATGGAGCGGGAAGAATACGGGCGCAACAACCGCACCGCCCTGCGCTTTGGCGGGCAGAAACTTAACCTCCGCCCGCACGATGCCACCGGCTGGGACACGGCAACCCATGCCCTGCCCGGTGGTAATGACCTGTGCTTTATTACCGCCATTACCAGTGATGACGTGGTAGAGCACCTGAAGAACTGCGGCATTACCATTGTGGATGGCCCCGTCGCCCGCCTTGGCGCCATTGGCCCCATTACCTCGGTTTACTGCCACGATCCGGATGAAAACCTGATCGAAATTGCATCTTACCAAGGATAAAACACAACAGATTCCCCCAAAGCAGAGAATGAACAGCAGGACTCAGGACAGAGTATGCTGTTCATCTATGCTGGGGCGCGCTATAGTCCGGTAACAAATTATTTTGTATTGATTTTGAAAATAATTTCTAGGTTCCGGAATATGCAAAAATCTCAGCAGAAACTCTTTTTACTGGGTCTGATGGCATTATCAGGCTGTGCAACAATTCTGGAACCTCCCAAGCAGACCATCTCCATCAACTCTGACCCTCCGGGGGCTGTCTGCGACGTAACCAGAGCGGGCAAACCGATCAGCACATTCCATACGCCGGGCGAATTTACGGTTGCCAAGAGCCACAACAACCTGATCATTCGGTGCCAGAAGCCCGGTTATGCCCCCGTTACCGGTGTGGATGAAAGCCACAACGCAGGCTGGATTTTCGGCAATATGGTGGCCGGTGGTCTGGTCGGCACGATTGTGGATCTCTCCACCTCCGCAGATGATGTGTACGGCGAGAGCATCCGGATCAAAATGCACAAACTCGATAAGGATGACCCCGACGTGTACAGGCTATACCGCCTGAGCCATGACACGGATGACGAAAAAAATCATCGCGAGCCCCTTAGCGCGCCCATACAGGCCGAAAAATACTAACCGATAGGCCGGGAAAGAAGTCTGTTTTTACTTTCCCGGCCGCGGGCCTTGCCCTGACCTAACCTGCCTTGGTCTGTGTCTGCTGCTGCTTGAGCCGCACGGCATCATCATGGTCCACAATCCCGTGGCGGGTGGTCAGCCAGCCCCCTCTAAAGCCCGCGCGCAGCAGGCCACGGCAGATAATGGGGTTATCCTTCATGGTGTTCCACACCATGCCATCCCGCCAGTTTTCCACCATGAGCAGAATGGGCCCCTGGTCGATGCCAATATAGGTATCATCCGCCCAGTAGGCCTGTTTGCCATCATGGTAGCTGGGGTTGAAGGCATCTACAAAGCCGTAAGTGCTGTAGATGCGGTCCCCGTATTTGTCGCGCATGGTGCGCAGGGCGGGAATGGCCAGTTCTGGCGCAAACGCTACGGAGCCACCCGCCGCTGTTGGGGCCAGTGTGCCATCATCAAGCGTGTAGTCACGCCCGACGCCACGGGCGGTATAGGCCATGAACTTGCGCTGCTGGCCGTTTTCCACCTTTGTGGTTTCTGCCGGGCCGTCACTTGCTGTCAGGCCCCAGATATTTGGCCCGTAATCCTGCCATTTGCCGGGGTTTTGGGTCGCGTAGCCCTGCTGGGCGTACACGGCGCGGCGGCTGTTTTCAAAATAATCAATCCCGGCCGAACGGCTCCAATCATCCTTGATACCCCGGAAGTCGATCCATGCATGGGTGTACTGGTGGCCGAACAGGGGGGCGAAGTTGAGGAAGGTCTGGCCATAGGATTCGCCCCAACGGCTCTTGTTGGTGGAAATCCATGCCTGCCATGATGTCGGGTCGAGCGGATGCGTGGTGGAGCCAAGGCCCATCACATACAGCATCATGCCCTCATTATACCCTTCCCAGTAATTGGATAAAAAGCCACGCTCGGGCGACCAGCCCATGCTCAGCCGGTTATCCGGGCGCAGCATCCAGCGCCAGTCCACGCGGTTGAACAGCTTGGCGGCCAGGTCGCGTATTTCGGCCTCGGCGGCGGAATCATGCGTGTAGTAACTGGTCGTAAACAGCACCCCCTGCATGAGCAGGGCCGTGTCTATGCTCGACAGTTCAATATCCGGGTTAAGGCGCAGCCCGTTCTCACGCTTGAGGAAGTGGTAGAAAAAGCCATGGAAGCCCGCAGCTTTGTCCGCGCTGTCGTTCTGGGGGAGCTTCCACAGGTAGCGCAGGGTTGTCAGGGTCCGGTCCACGGCCTGCTGGCGGTTAATGTAGCCCCGGTCCGCACCAATGCCGTAGGCGGTCAGCGCAAAGCCAATGGACGCAACGCTGGACTGGGTCTGGTCCGATGGGTAGCGGTCGGGCACCAGCCCGGTTGCGGGGTCTGCCGAATCCCAGAACCACAGGAAGGTCCGGTGCTCCAGATCCGCCAGAAAAGCCCTGTCTGTCTGGTCAGGATGGAAGGGGCTGGGGACTCGCGCCACAACAGAGGATGTTGCCGCCGCCTGTGCGCCCCCCCCTGCTGCAAGGCCGGTCAATGCGCTACCGAGCATGAGCAAGGACAGACAAACCCGACCGTTCCTCTGGCGTTGCCCCTGTGCGGGCAGGCTGGTTTTTGTCTTGCCATGTGCAAAAAAGCGCCTCAGTACCATAAGCCTTGCATTCCTCATCTGTTCACACCAGCGCCACTGCCGCAGCGGGCTGTTTTCTGTCCGGCCCGGTTGCCGCGCTGCACCGGAACGGGCGTTGAATATAGGGGCCATGTCCCGCACCCCGCCAGAGCGGAGCGGGGGCCTGCGCCACGGAATCTGCCGAATTTCAGAAAATATTCACGTTTTATGTGTGCCTCAAAGGCTATGTGGGCGGCCACCACCCATACAACATGCCTGCCCAGCCCTGACCGCCCCACAAGCATGCAAAACAACACCGTGCGCAGCTCCTCCTGTTAGGGATATAAGGAGTGCCTGATCATTCCAGCCCCGAATATGATTCCGCCATGACATACCGCTACAACATTTTCCGATTTGTTTATGAGCTTGTGGATATTCTGGTATCCCGGCTGGAATATGGCCTGCGTGGCCTTGCCACCAGCCATGTGCTGGTTCCCCCACCAGCAAAAAGCCACTCATTTCTGGTCATGACCGCGGAAGAAAAAGGGGGCAGAACCTTTTACAAGCCCGCCTATTACCTGTTTTCCAAAACCCGCGAACGCCTGAGCGGATATTTTGCGCAAGGGAAAGACCACCTGTTCTTGCAAAACACCCAGCACTGCCTGCTGATTGCCTTTGCGGATTCCACTCTGGTTGTCGGGCGTGAAGACACAATAGCCGAGTACCACCCCCACTCGTTTGAAACCCTGCTGGCCCTTAAGGCCCATATGCGCGCCATCAAACTGGGCCGTTACCCGCATGAGTATCTGGTTATTTCCAAAAAAACCGCCATACCCCCGCGCCCGCCAACATTCCGCCTGCGCGCACAGGCCCATTAGGCCGGGCCTTTTAAGCCCCCGGCCGCGGCATAACGCCCTGCAAAACAGCGTGACGGATTCTGGCGGCTCATGTATTGCAACGCCTTGACGCACCGGGACAATACGCCCCGATCACGCAGGGTGTGGGGGAAAGAACACCATGAAAATTGCAGTTGTCGGTCTTGGGTATGTTGGCCTGTCCAACGCCATTCTGCTGGCCCAGCACCATGACGTAATGGCCGTGGATGTGGATGCCGGGCGGGTCCACAAGGTGAATAACCGGGTCTCCCCCATTATTGATACCGAGATCGAGGACTACCTGCACAACAGGCCACTCAGCCTGAATGCCACAACAGACCTGACCGCAGCCAGCCAAGATGCCAGCTTTGTCATCATTGCCACCCCGACCAATTATGATGCGCAGGAAAACTACTTTGACACATCCTCCGTAACGGATGTGATTGCCCGTGTCAGCGCGCTCAACCCCGAGGCGACCATTGTTATCAAATCCACCATTCCGGTCGGGTTTGTGGACCAGATCCGCGCGGAGCTGAACACCGAGCAGGTCATTTTTTCCCCCGAGTTCCTGCGCGAAGGCCGCGCACTGTATGACAACCTCCACCCGTCGCGCATTATTGTGGGGGAACGCAGCGCCCGGGCCGAACGCTTTGCCGCCCTTATGCTTGAAGGGGCGATCAAAAAAGACGTGCCCCTGCTGTTTACCGAAGCCACAGAGGCCGAGGCCATAAAGCTGTTTGCCAACACCTACCTTGCCATGCGCGTGGCCTTTTTTAACGAACTGGACAGCTACGCACTGGCCCGTGGGCTGGACACCCGCCAGATTATAGAGGGTGTCTGCCTCGACCCGCGCATAGGCCAGCATTACAACAACCCCTCCTTTGGCTATGGCGGCTACTGCCTGCCCAAAGACACCAAACAGCTTCTGGCCAACTACATGCAGGTCCCCCAGAACCTGATCCGCGCCATTGTGGACGCCAACCGCACCCGCAAGGATTTTCTGGCCGACCAGATTCTGGCCATGCAGCCCAAGGTGGTCGGCATTTACCGGCTGGCCATGAAAACGGCATCCGATAACTTCCGGCAAAGCTCCATTCAGGGGATCATGAAGCGGCTCAAGGCCAAGGGGATCGAGATTGTGGTCTATGAGCCTGCCATGGCGGAAGAACAGTTCTTTGGCTCGCGCGTGCTGCGCAATCTGGATGAGTTCAAGGCTGTGTCGTCCATTATTGTCAGCAACCGCCACCACCCCGAACTGGCTGATGTAAAGGACCGCGTGTTCACCCGCGACCTGTTCGGCAGCGACTGAGCACACCCAAGCACACTCCGGCGCACCCGCCGCGGGTGGGGGCGGGGTTGTATTTGCCTGTTCATGCCTGTGCAATTAGTATCGGTTCAGGCTGGAAGCACCATGGGCGCGTCCGCTGTTTTGAACCACCGTGCAAAGACACAGAACACAGAGCTGGCGCCTATGACCGTAACCGTTCCTCCCCCCGAGCACATGGTGCCGTGCTGATATGGCCAGACGTCTTATTGTCACCGGGGGTGCCGGGTTTATTGGCAGCAACATCATCCATGCCCTTAACCAGCGCGGGCTGACCGACATTATTGCCGTGGACAACCTGACCAACGGCGACAAGGCGCTTAATCTGGCCGACCTTGCGATCAGCGACTACGTGGACAAGGACACGTTCTACGATGCCCTGAGTGCTGGCCATTACGGGCCAATAGATACGATTTTTCATGAAGGGGCCTGCTCCTCCACCACCGAGCGCAATGGCCGCTACGTGATGGCCAGCAATTATGAGCCCAGCAAAAAACTGCTGGCCTACTGCCAGAACACGGGCACCCGCCTGCTCTACGCCTCCAGTGCGGCCACCTATGGCGCGTCCACCACCTTTACCGAAGCCCCCGCCAACGAAAAGCCGCTCAACGTCTATGGCTATTCCAAACTGCTGTTTGATCAGGTGGTCAGGCGCGCCCTGCCCGGGCTGAGCACGCAGGTTGCGGGTTTCCGTTACTTTAACGTGTATGGCCCGCGCGAGCAGCACAAGGGCGGCATGGCCTCCGTGGCGTTCCACAACTTCAACCAGTTCATGGCCGAAGGGCGCGTCCGCCTGTTTGGGGAATACGGGCCGTACCAGCCGGGCGAGCAGATGCGCGATTTTATTGCGGTCAAGGATCTGGTGGCCACCAAGCTCTGGTTCTTTGACAACCCCGGGCATAGCGGCGTGTTCAACCTGGGCACAGGCAAGGCACAGCCGTTTAATGATGTTGCCACAACAGTCGTGAACACCGTGCGCGCCGCGCGCAGCCTGCCGCCGCTGGACCGGGCCGAAATGGTGCGCACCGGCCTACTGGAGTATGTTCCCTTCCCCGACACGCTGCGTGGCCGCTACCAGTGCTACACACAGGCGGACATGCGCGCCCTGCGCGCCACCGGGTGCACCGTAGCACTGGACAATGTGGCCGATGGTGTGGCCGACTATGTGCACCACCTGCTGCGCACCCAGCCAGACCACACACCATGACCGCCATACCCCCCGCCCCCCCGCGAGCATGAGCATCCATGATTGAAAATTTTGAATTCGGACGGCTTGTTGTTATCGGCGACCTGCTGCTGGACCAGTATGTTTTTGGCGCGGTGGAGCGGATCTCGCCCGAGGCCCCCGTGCCGGTGCTGCGCAAGGCCCGCCAGAGTGCCGTACCCGGCGGGGCCGCCAATGTGGCCGTCAATGCCGCGGCACTGGGCTGTACAGTCAGCCTGATTGGCGTTGTCGGGCAGGATGAAAACGCCCAGACCCTGCGCAACGCCCTTGCCGCATGGCCCGGCATAGACGTGCACGGCCTTGTGGCTGAACCGGGCTGGGCGACCATTTCCAAAATGCGGGTTGTCAGCGGGCACCAGCAGATCGTGCGCATTGATGATGAAACCATTATCGACTTTTCCCCCGCCACCCGGAACAGCCTGATCGCGCACTGCATTGCCGCACTGGATACGGCAGACGTGCTGATCTGCTCCGATTACGCCAAGGGAGTTCTGTCCGAGCCGGTGCTACAGGCCGTTATCGGGCATGCACGGGCCAAAAATATTCCCGTTATTGTGGACCCCAAGCGCAAGACCTTTGCCGCATACCGTGGCGCCAGCCTGATAACCCCCAACCGGGCGGAAATGGCCGTGGCCACCGGCCTGCCCCTGCACACGAACGCAGAGGTGGAACACGCGGCTCAGGCGGCCTCCGCCCAGTTCGGGGGCGATGTGCTGATCACCCGCTCCGAAGAGGGCATGACCCTGTGGCAGCGCAACGGGCATATCCGCCATCAGGTCGCCCGCAAATCCGAGGTGTATGATGTCTCGGGGGCCGGGGATGCGGTGGTCGCCACCATTGGCAGCGTGCTCTCCGCCGGGCAGGACCTGGATACCGCCATTGTCATTGCCACGGTGGCGGCCTCCATTGCCGTCAGCAAGCTGGGCACCGCCGCCGTTACCCGCGCCGAGCTGGCCGAGGAGCTCAAGGAAGACAACCCCGATACGGGGCTGATCGCCACATGGCCACAGGCCTGCGCGGTCATGCGCCGGTGGCACCAGCACGGGGCCAGCGTTGTGTTCACCAATGGCTGTTTTGACCTGCTGCATCCGGGGCATGTCTCCCTCCTTCATGCTGCGGCACAACTGGGGGACAAGCTGGTGGTGGCCATTAACAGCGATGCCTCCGTCCGCAGGCTCAAGGGCCCAACCCGCCCCGTGCAGGACGAAATGGCGCGCGCCACGGTCATCCGCGCCCTGCGCGACGTGGATATGGTGGTCATTTTTGAAGAAGATACCCCACTGGAGCTGATTACCGCCCTCCAGCCCGATGTGCTGGTTAAAGGGGCGGATTACACAGAGGATACCGTGGTCGGGGCCGATGTGGTCAAGGCCGCCGGGGGGCGGGTGGAACTGGTCTCGCTGGTCGCGGGCTGTTCAACCAGCAATCTGGTCCGGAAAATGAACGCGCCGCACGCCAAGCCTTCCAATGTCTGAGCATACGGCGCAGCCCGGCACACCGCCATGGGCCGCGTGGCTGGCCCATCAGGCGCTCCCCTTATGGAGCAGCGCGGGCTACGACCCCACCCGCCACCTGTACCACGAGCGGCTGGCGTTTGATGCCACCCCACTGCCCCTGCCGCATCTGCGCCTTATGGTGCAGGCCCGCCAGATTGCCACCTTCTGCCAGGCCCGGCTGGATGGTGTTTTTAACGCGGCAGACAACGCCCTGCACGCTCTGGCCACAGTGCAGGCCCGCTACTGGCAGGCCGATGACCAGCCGGGCTGGGTTTTTGCCATCGGGCCAGATGGCCGCCCTTCCAGCACCGTGCGCGACCTGTATGCCCACGCCTTCATCCTGTTTGCCTACGCATGGGCCTACCGCCTGAGCGGGGAGCCCGCACTGCTTGCGGTTGCGCAAAAAACCGTGCTGGAGGTGGAAAGCATTTTCCATGCCCCCCACGGCGGTTTTGCCGATGCCGTGCCCGCACCAGATGCCACCCGCCGCCAGAACCCGCACATGCACCTGCTGGAAGCGTATCTTGCGCTTTTTGAGGCCACGGCGGACCAGTTTTACCTTGACCGCGCGCAATCTCTGGTTGCTCTGGCGCACGAGCGCTTTATCAGCCCGCGTTCGGGCCTGCTGCTGGAGTTTTTTGGCTCCGACTGGACACCCTGCCACGCATATGGCCAGAACCCGGTGGAACCGGGGCACCTGTTTGAGTGGGCATGGCTGCTTGGCACCTATACGCGCCTCAACCCCACCGATAAGGCCAGAACAGCACTGCGCCATGTAGCCGAACATCTTTACCAGTCCGGCAGGCGGCATGGCGTGACCCACCAGCTTGTGCGGGACGGCATGATGGATGATGGCACACTCACCCAGACCGGTACCCGCATCTGGCCCCAGACGGAGCTGCTTCGCCTGCTGGCATGCAGACAGGCAGAAGGAGGCAGCGCTGCGGAAGACAGCCGGCTGCAAACCGACCTGACCCGCTTATTTTTTGCAGATTTTGCCCCCGCACACCTGCACGGCGGCTGGATCGACCGCAGGGGGCCAGACGGCACACCAGCGGTGGACCACATGCCAGCAAGTTCGCTCTACCATATTTATGGTGCGGCAAAAGTTCACCTGCCCCCACCAGAACACGCCTGAACACGCAAGCGGGGCATGGGAAAGGGGCAAAAACACCCGGCCCTTAAGCCTGTGCCGCAAGGGCCACTACAGGCTCAGGCTCAGGCTCAGGCTCAGGCTCAGGGCCGGTAGCGGAACAGGTTCAGGTCCTCATAGGCAATATCTGGCTGGCGGTTGGACATAATATCCGCCAGCACGCGGGCAGACCCGCAGGCCATGGTCCAGCCCAGCGTGCCATGGCCTGTATTGGTGTACAGGTTATCCAGCCCCGTGCGGCCGATAATGGGGGTGCCATCCGGTGTCATGGGGCGCAGGCCGGTCCAGAACTGGGCTGCGGGCACGTTGCAGCAGTTGGGGAACAGGTCTGTTACCGAATGTTCCAGCGTGGCCCGCCGTGGCGCACGCAGGCGGGTGCTAAAGCCAGCCAGTTCCGCGGTGCCGCCAATGCGCACACGGTCGCCCAGACGGGTAATGCCGATCTTGAAGGTTTCATCCATAATGGTGGAAACCGGGGCACGCGCCGCATCGGTAATATCCGCCGTAAGGGAATAGCCCTTGACCGGGTAAATCGGCAGGTCCAGCCCCAGAGGCCGCACAAGAGCAGGGGAAAAACTGCCAAGTGCCAGCACATAGCTCTCAGCATTCAGCACCCCGCGTGATGTTTCCACCCCGCTAACCCGCCCGCTCTCGCTCCGGATTGCGCGAATATCGGTGTTGTACAGGAAGGTCACACCTGCGGCTGCAGCCATTTCCGCCAGACGCTGGGAGAACTTGAAGGCATCGCCCGTCTCATCCCCCGGCAGGCGCAGGCCACCCACAATTTTGCCAGCCGAAGGCGCAAGACCCGGCTCGGCCTGTACGCACTGGGCGGTATTCAGTTCCTCAAACGGTACGTTGTACTGCCGGAGCACGGCAATATCCTGCGCCACGCCGTCCATCTGCTTTTGGGTGCGGAAGACCTGCAAGGTGCCCTGCTGGCGGTCATCATAGGTAATGCCGGTTTCACGCCGCAGGTCACACATGACATCGCGGCTGTATTCAGCCAGACGCACCATGCGGCCCTTGTTGCGGTCATAGGCGGGGGTGTTGCAGTTTTCGAGCATCTGCACCAGCCACTTCCACAGATGCGGGTCGGGCATGGGCCAGAACACAAAGGGGCTGTACTTCATGAACAGCCATTTGGCCGCCTTGAGCGGAATACCCGGCCCCGCCCAGGGGGAAGAATAACCGGGGGACACCTGCCCCGCATTGGCAAAGCTGGTTTCCAGCCCGGCACCGGGCTGGCGGTCCACAACCGTGACCTCATGCCCTGCCTGCGCCAGATACCAGGCGGTTGTTACACCCACAACACCACTACCCAGAACAAGAACCTTCATGATCTCACTCTTTCCCTGCTGCTCTGCCCTCAGGCAGTTCGTGTATAATTGCGATGATAGCGATGCCCGAGCGATGTCAGGACTTCGTAGCCGATCGTTCCTTCAGCGCGGGCCACGTCGTCCACGCCGTATGTTTCGTTCAGCAGTTCCACCATGCCATCGGCCTCAAGCTGGCCCGGCGGAATGGCGGAAATATCCACAGTCATGGAATCCATGGAAATACGGCCCAATATGGGCAGGGGCTGCCCCCCGAACCACACAAGGCCGTTGGCACGGGCGCGCACAAAACCATCCGCATAGCCTACGGCAATGGTCGCCACACGGCATGGCCCTTCGGCCCGCCATGTCAGCCCGTAACCGACCCGGTCCCCTTTGCTGAGGGTACGGGTCTGCAATACATGGGCCTTCAGCCCCACAACCGGGCGTAGGGGGTTTGGCTCGCCCGGCTGGGGCGCCACGCCATAGAGTGCGGCACCGGGGCGCACGAGGCCAAAATGATAATCCGGTCCCAGAAACACCCCGGAGGATGCGGCAAGGCTGAGCGGGGCAGAAACCGGCAGTTGAGCAGCATAAGCCACCAGACGGGCCGCCTGCTCCGCGTTGGCAGGGTTTGCCCGCTCATCCGCACAGGCCAGATGGCTCATGACCAGTTGCACGTCCAGCCCATCCAGCACGGCGGGGTTGGCGGCAATATCCGCCACATCCTGCGCGGACAGGCCAAAGCGGGACATGCCCGTATCCAGTTGCAGCACAACCCCCACGCGCCGCTGCTGCGCCTGCGCCACCGCACGGACCCAGCCAATCTGCTCCACACTGTTCAGCACCGGGCGCAACCCATGAGCCAGACAGGCCTCCACCGCATCGGGCCGGGGGCCGTGCAGCACGGTAATGCCCACCTGCTCCCCAACATGCGGGCGCAGGGCCAGCCCCTCGTCCACATGGGCAACAAAAAACTGTGCGGCCCCGGCCTGCACCAGCGCGGGGGCAACCTGTGCCGCTCCCAGCCCATAGGCATCGGCCTTGACCACAGCCGCACACACCGCGTTGGGCACACGGGCCCGAAGCAGGCGGTAATTATGGGCTACCGCATCCAGATTAACGCTCAGCACCGCTCCGGCGCGTTGTGCGGGCCAGCCAGCGTGCATGGGGGTGGGAGCTTGGGTCACGACATCTATCCGTTCTGTTACGGTATCAGAATTTTACCCCACTCTTTATGGCATATCCTGCCATTGTGGTGCATGATTGGGGCGTTTGCTTTTTATTTTTGCATAATATTGCGCCAAAAGGCCACAAAAGACAGATCATGCCAGACCGCATTAACGAGGCCATTCTCCGCCACCTACGCCATGATGGCCGCCTGAGCAACGCCGAACTGGCCGAGCGTATAGGGCTTTCCCCCTCGGCCTGCCTGCGGCGTGTAAAAATTCTGGAAAAAGAAGGGGTTATACGCGGTTATCAGGCCATTATCGCCCGCCGCAACGCACCCCCTGTAGCTACGGTCATTGTGCAGATCACACTCGAACGCCAGACAGAGGAATGCCTCCGCCGCTTTGAAAGCCGTATCCGCGAATGCCCCGATGTAAAGGAGTGCTACCTGATGACGGGAGACGCCGACTACCTGCTCCGGGTGGAAGCGCGCGACATGCAGGATTACGAACGCATCCATAAGGAGGAATTATCCCGCATGCCCGGTGTTGTGCGCATTCAGAGCAATTTTGCCATCCGCCCTGTTGTTCAGCAGGAAAAAGCACAGACGGGCGGGTAAGGTTACAGGGTCAGGGTCAGGGTCAGGGTCAGGGTCAAAAAAAACCTGCCAGGGTGCTCCCCGGCAGGTTTTTAAAAAGCTGTTTGCCATGACTGGCTACCGGCCAGACCTTAGTCTTCATCCGGCTGGTCGTTGCCTGCTTTGCCAAGGTCACGCTGGACTTCTGGCAGGCGCAGGAGCGAATCCACATGCATGGCTGTATCCAGCGCCGTATCGGGCTGGAAGTGTAGTTCGGGCACTGTGCGTATGCTCAGCTTGTGGGCAAGCTGGGTACGCAGCCACGGGGCCACCCGCTTAAGTCCGGGCAGAAGGGCCGCAACGTCGCTACGCCCCAGCCGTGTGACAAAAACAGTGGCGTGTTTGAAGTCTGGCGCAAGCCGGACTTCGGTCACGGTAATGGCAACATCGGACAGGTCCGGGTCACGGAAGGTGGTGCGCGCAAACAGCTCAGCCAGAACGCGCCGCACTTCTTCGCCTACCCGCAACTGCCGCTGCGATGGGCCAGATGAGGAAAGACCGGCAAGATAGTCTGCCGGTCCCCCTGTTTTACTGCCTGATCCGTGGCGACGACTCATGCTGGAATTAACTCGCTTTCAAAGCATTCCACCACATCGCCTTCGCGCAGATCGTTGTAGCCTGCAAAGGAAAGACCACATTCGTAACCCTTGGTCACTTCCTTCTGGTCGTCCTTGAAGCGCTTGAGCTGGCTCAGATCACCTTCATGGATCACCACACCATCACGCAGCAGACGCACGCCACAGCCACGTTTGACAACGCCATCGGTCACGAAGCAACCGGCCACCTTGCCAACCTTGCTGATTTCGAAAACCTTGCGGATTTCGGCGTAGCCAAGGAACTTTTCACGATGCTTGGGCGCCATCTTGCCACGTACGAGCAGTTCCACGTCGTCCGCCACCTGATAGATGATGGAGTAGTAGTGGATGTCCACCCCTTCACGCTGGGCCAGCAGCCGCGCCTGAGAGGTTGCACGCACGTTAAAGGCAACAATGACCGCATCCGATGCCTTGGCAAGCTGCACATCACTTTCCGTGATCTGGCCAACCGAGGCATTGAGAACGCGCACGCCCACTTCTTCGTTAGCCAGCTTGAGCACCGTGGTTTGCAGTGCTTCGGCCGAACCCTGCACGTCCGCCTTGATCAGGACGGAGACTTCCTTCTGCACACCGGCCTGAATACGGGCCAGCATCTGGTCAAGCGTGCCGCGGGCCGCAGCCTGCCCGGCAACCTGATGTTCCTTCAGCTTACGCTGGCGGAACTCGGAAATCTCACGGGCACGGTTTTCGTTTTCCACGACCACAAACGGTGCACCAGCAGCGGGAACCCCGGACAGTCCGAGAATTTCCACCGGCATGGACGGGCCAGCCACTTCCACCTGACGACCACGGTCATCAACCAGAGCGCGCACACGGCCCCATTCTGCACCGGCAACCACAATGTCACCCTTGCGCAGCGTACCCTTCTGCACCAGCACGGACGCCACGGAACCGCGACCACGGTCCAGACGGCTTTCGATCACGGCACCTTCGGCTGCACGGTCGGGGTTGGCCTGGAGTTCCAGAATTTCTGCCTGAAGCAGAATGCCTTCTTCCAGCTTGTCCAGCCCCATGCGCTGGCGTGCGGACACTTCAATGTCCATCACGTCACCACCCATGGATTCGACCACGATCTCGTGCTGCAGCAGGTCCTGACGTACGCGGTCAGGCTTGGCGCCGGGCTTGTCCATCTTGTTGATGGCAATGATCATGGGCACATTGGCAGCCTTGGCGTGCTTGATGGCCTCGATCGTCTGCGGCATGACGCCGTCATCCGCCGCAACCACCAGCACCACCACGTCCGTAATGGACGCGCCACGGGCACGCATGGCCGTAAAGGCCTCATGTCCGGGTGTGTCAAGGAAGGTGATCTTGGCACCGGATTCCAGTGTAACCTGATAAGCACCGATATGCTGGGTAATGCCACCGGCTTCACCCGCTGCCACGTCCGTTGTGCGCAGGGCGTCCAGCAGGGAGGTCTTGCCGTGATCGACATGCCCCATGATGGTCACCACAGGCGGACGGGGCAGCATATCTTCGGTCGTGTCTTCCACGCCCTCAATACCCAGTTCCACATCCGCTTCGGAAACGCGACGTACACGGTGGCCGAATTCTTCCACCACCAGTTCCGCCGTATCGGCATCAATGCTCTGGGTTACAGTGGCCATGACACCCATTTTCATGAGCGCCTTGATCACTTCACCCTGACGGGCTGCCATACGGTTGGCCAGTTCCTGCACCGTAATGGTTTCGGGCAGGATAACGTCACGCACAACCTTGACCTGATCGGAACGCAGGCGTTCCAGCTCGGCCTGACGGCGTTCACGCTCACGCTGGCGGCGTACGGATGCGAGCGAGCGGGTTTTGTCGTCATCCCCCTCAATCGCGGCCTGCACGTCAATCCGGCCTGCACGGCGGCCACCGCCGGTATCACCCTTGCGGCCACTGCTGTTCTTGCGCGGCGGCACGGCCTTGTTACGGGCTGGGCCACGGCGCTGTTCTTCCTCGCCTTCCGTGCCACGGCCGCTGCGCAGGCGCAGGGTCTGGGCGGCACTGACGTCCTTTTCCGCTGCGGGAGCAGCAGCAGGCGTGCGAGCAGGCGCGGCAGGCTTGAGCGGCTTGGCCGGCATGATCGCACGTTCAGCCAGCGGGCGCAGGCGCCCGGCAGGCGGTGCGAGTGTTACTTCACCGGGAATTGGCACGGCAGACACAACAGGTGCCTTGACCTCGATCGGCTTGATCGCATCAATGCGGGCCTTGCGTTCGGCATCGCTTGCGGCGGCCTCTTCGGCGGCGCGCTCTTCGGCCAGACGCTTGTCTTCCTCTTCCTTCCGGCGTGCCTCTTCAGCCGCGGAAAGAATACGAATCTTCTCGGCTTCGCGCCGCTCGGCATCACGCCGTTCGGCGTCTTCTGCCTCTTTCTTCTGTTCCTGAAGCACGCGCTGGCGCATGGCCAGTTCGGCTGCGGTCAGGGTACGGCCGCCACCTGCGCGGGAACCACCGGAGCGCCCACCAGCGCCAGCCGGGGAAGGACCACGTTTTTTACGCACTTCCACCTGCACGACCTTTGAACGCCCATGACTGAAACTTTGCCGCACGGACCCGGCATCAACCGTCCGTCCGACCTCCGGACGCCCTGCCGGCCGAAGGGACAAACGCCCCTTACCCTGATCCTGATCCTTGCCTTCGCTCATTGACCCGCCTGTTCACACCCATCCGCCGGAAAGGTCCGGCAGACCCGGGGATCGCCAACGGCCACCCCCGCAAAACGTCTGTTTTCACAACAAAGACGCGTAGCCAGCCCGCCGGCCGCCAGCGCCACATTCACAACACGTTCACGCCCGAAAACCTTAGCCAGTTCTTCCGACGACAACGCATCAACGACAGGAATATCCCGCCCGCCCGAAATCAGGCGGTCCAGTTCTTCCCTGCTTCCGTCCGATGCGTGAACGATAACAGCAGCACGACGCTGCATAACCCATTCGCGCACCTTAACGAAGCCACTAATGGCCTGACCAGCGCGGCGCGCAAGCCCAACCACTTCTATCATCCGCCGGTGCAGACCTACTTCCACCTGAGAGAGAAGATCTTCCGGCACCTTGACCTGCATCCGCGCAGAGCGTGCGAACACGCCGCGTTTGCTGGCCTGTTCTATCACATCCCGGCGGGCACTCAACCATATTCCCCGTCCCGGCAGACGCGCGTCCAGATCAGGGACGACTATGGATGAGGGTGAGATAACAAACCGCACCATCTGAGCCGGAATACCTTCCTCCCGCGTGACTGCGCACCTGCGGAGGCTGCCCTTCTCTTCTGCTGCTGGCAAGAAATCACCACCCACCCTGTATCAAGGCCTCAGACGCCTGCCCCGCCTTCTGGCGTGGAGGAAGGGGTTGCACCCTCTTCACCCTCAAACCAGTGCGCACGCGCTGCCATGATGATCTCATTGGCGGCGTCTTCTTCTATGGCATCCGACCCCAGAATTTCGACCAGCTCATCGCCAGCCAGGTCACCAAGGTCGTCCAGAGTTTTTACACCCTTTTCGCCCAGAGTCACAAGCATCTGGTTGGTGAACACACCCATATTTGCAATATCGTCGGTAACACCAAGCTCCTGACGGCGCTCATCCAGCTTTTCTTCCTGCCGGACAAGGTGACCTTCGGCGCGCTGGACCAGTTCCTGCACCACCGATTCGTCAAAGCCTTCAATGCCCACCAGTTCATCGGGGTCGGCAAAAGCCAGTTCCTCGATGCTGTGGTAGCCTTCGGTCACCAGCAGGCCAGCAATCACGTCATCCACGTCAAGCGCTTCAACAAACTGGCCGCTACGACGGCGGAATTCTTCCTGACGGCGTTCGGATTCTTCCGCTTCGGTCAGGATGTCAATGTCCCAGCGCGTCAGCTGGCTGGCCAGACGCACGTTCTGCCCGCGCCGACCAATGGCGAGGGAGAGCTGGTCATCCGGCACCACAACTTCAACACGCCCGGCTTCCTCGTCCATCACCACCTTGCTGACTTCAGCCGGAGCCAGAGCGTTGACCACAAAGGTCGCGGCCTGCGGGCTCCAGGGGATAATGTCGATTTTTTCGCCCTGCAATTCGGCCACAACAGCCTGCACGCGCGAGCCGCGCATACCAACGCAGGCCCCGACCGGGTCAATGGAGGCATCGCGCGAGATCACGGCCATTTTGGCGCGGGAGCCGGGGTCACGGGCCACGGCCTTGATTTCGATGATCCCGTCATAAATTTCGGGTACTTCCTGCGCAAACAGCTTGGCCAAAAAGGCCGGATGTGTGCGGGACAGGAAAACCTGCGGGCCGCGCGGTTCATCACGCACATCATAGATGTAGGCGCGCACGCGGTCGGAGTTACGGAATGTCTCACGCGGGATCAGCTCATCGCGGCGCAGCAGCGCTTCGGCAGAGCCAATTTCAACCAGCAGGTTGCCGTATTCGGTCCGTTTGACGGTGCCGTTGACGATTTCGCCTACGCGGTCCTTGAACTCGTTGTACTGGCGTTTGCGTTCGTATTCACGCACGCGCTGCACAATAACCTGCTTGGCGGTCTGGGCCGCAATACGCCCGAAGTCGATCGGGGGCAGCGGGTCGATCAGATATTCACCAACCTGAATTTCGGGGCGGAACTTGCGGGCAATGGAGAGGGCGATCTGTGCGTCCTCGTTCTCCACCTGATCCACAACTTCCGTCCAGCGGGAAAGGCGAACCTCGCCCGAGCGGCGGTCGATTGTGGCGCGAATGTCCTTTTCGTGCCCGTATTTGGCGCGGCCAGCCTTCTGGATGGCCTGCTCCATGGCCTCCAGAACCTCTTCACGGTCAATGCCCTTTTCGCGTGAAACAGCGTCTGCCACCAGCAGCAGTTCAGGACGGGAAACGGAGGTATCCATGCTCTCAGCTCTCCAAAACAGGCAGCTTTATCAATGCACCTTGGAAGCAGGCGGCTCTTTTTTGCCATCCTGCTCCACACCTGCATCCGATGCAGGCTGTACCATACGGGCGCTGTCTTCAATCAGCGCATCGGTCAGCACCAGTCGCGCCTTGCGGATTTCGGCCAGTGGCAGAGCCACTTCCGTGCCGTCATCCAGGCGCATACGGGCCACTGTTCCATCAGACCCCAGAGAAATACCGGCAAAGCGACGCCGCCCTTCAATGGGGACCAGAACTTCTGCCTTGGCCTGATGCCCTGCAAAGCGGGTCCAGTCCTTGGCGCGTGTGAGCGGGCGGTCGATTCCGGCGGAGGACACTTCCAGCGTCCATGCCCCCGGAATGGGGTCTTCCACGTCCAGCACAGCGCCTACAGCGTGGCTGATTCGCTCACAATCTTCAACATTGATCAACATTCCGTCTGCGCGGTCAGCCATGATCTGCACCGTAGGGCGCTCACGCCCAAGCACTGCCACGCGCACGATTTCGTACCCCATTTCCTCTACGGCAGGGGCAATCAGTGCGAGCAGGCGGCCTTCAAGGCCGGAATGGGCAGAAATATCTTTGTCCAAAGCAAAAAAGGCGGCCCTTCTAAGGCCACCCCCCGAAACGTCATTCAAATTGAGAAGGATGATGCTTTATCTAGTGCACAAAGGCACAGACTGCAAGGGCAGAAACCACAGCCCCCCTGTTTGTGCGCGATGGACCATAAAAAATAAATTATGGCTGGACCAGTTTTGCGCATTGCGCCAACCCACAGACATGCTTTTATTGCTTTGGCTGCGACATATCTGCAACGCTCCACTACCCAAGGCAAGGAGACTGACCGTTATCATGCAGAACAAGCCGGACCCGGCATGGCAGCCGCAGCCCCAGACGGCTGAAAAACCCTCCAATCTGCGGCTCGGGCTTATTGGTATGGCGGCCTGCGTGCTTATGGCAGGGGCCGGGCTGCACTTTTATGGTGCGGGCAAAAACACCTCCGGCCCGGCTGTGGGCGCCGAGTCCGTTACTGGTGACGACTCCCAGCGCATGGGGCTGCCCCTGAATGTGATTGCCCCGCAGAATGCGGCGCAGGCACTGGCGGGCTCCAGCTTTTCCGCCCAGCAGCAGGCGGATATTCTGGCCGCGGTCAAACGGCGGGATGTGCGGCTGGTGGCCATGCCGGTCTATGATGCCACCGGGGCTGGCGGCATGATTACCCTTGTCTGTGGCCCATGGCAGCAAAGTGTCGGGCTTACGGCCAAGCCCACAACGGTTATCCTGCCCATAAGTGTGAGCGGGCATGTTGAAGTTATTCCTGCAGCGCCACCCGGCCCGGCGGGAATTGGCAGTGGTGCCATAACGGCCTTTGGCCCCATGCCCCTGCCCGTTCTTTATAAACAGGGGGATACCCTTGCACTTACGGTGATCGCGCAATGAAGGGTCTGCTCCCCGCATTAAACCGGCTGATGCCGCTGATGATGGTGATTTTTCTGGTGCTCGCCAGCATCCAGATCGCGCTCAGCCTGCATCTTTCCCTGCATTCCGTGGCCCATGTGCTGCAATGGTGTGCATCTGCCTGGCCTGTTCTGGCGGCATCCGGCCTTGTGCTGAGTGTTGCGGGACTGCTGTTTGAAACTCGGGCCGAACATCTGGCCCGCAAAGGGCTACTACGCCGACGGGGATTCATCATGGACGTTCTTGCCAGACTGACCAATCGCGCCGAACTGGAAGAAATGCTTGCGCGTGAACAGCGCGAAACCACCATAGACGCCGAGGAACTGGCCGCAAACCTGCGTGCCCGCGTGATCGGGCAGGACCAGGTGTGCGAGGATATTGCCGTCCAGCTCCGCCGCCGCCTGGCGCTACAGGTGCGTGGCAAGCCGGTTGGCATCTTTTTGCTCGCCGGGCCTCCGGGCACGGGCAAAACCTATCTGGCCAAGCAGATGGCCCGCCAGCTCGAACGCCCCCTGCTGCATTTTGACATGACGCAGATGAGCAGCCCCCACGCCGCCACCCAGCTTTTTGGCTCGCCCAAAGGCTATGTCGGCTCGGACACCTACGGCAAGCTGACCGGCGGGCTGAAGGAAAAGCCCGATGCCGTGGTGCTGCTGGACGAAATTGAAAAAGCCCACCCCGATGTGTTCAAGAAGTTCCTGACCGCATGGAACGACGGCCACATTACCGAGGCCTCCACCGGGCAGCAGATTTCCACCGTGCGGGCCATTTTTGTGCTGACCTCCAACATTGCCACCGACGCCCTGACCGAAATTGCCGACCGTCTGCATGATGACCCCGACCGCATGCGTGCCGAATCGGTCGAGGCCCTGCGTCAGGCTGGCTTTGCCCCCGAAGTGCTGAACCGTCTGGACCGTATTTTTGTCTTCCGCACCCTGCGTGGGCTGGATATTGCCCGTGTTGGCGCGCTGGAAATTGAAGCCATGATCGAAGGCTACGGCCTGAAGGTGGAAACCAGCGGGATTGACGCCTCCCTGCTGCTGGATGTGATGCGCCGCCAGAGCCGTATGGGGGATGCCGCCTCCGCGCGTGATCTGGTCCGCTCTATTGAGGACATGATCAGCGAGTCCCTTATTATTGCCCGCCAGCAGGGGGCTACCATGGTCCGGCTGGTCAAGGAGGACGACGGCACGGTTGTCGCCAAAGTGGCCGACAACCGTGATGACGGGCTGCATGCCCGCCTGACCCCCTGACCCGGCAAACCACCCTCCAACGCCGCCCACATAACCAAGGCTACCGCATGACCGCTTTTACCCGCCTGTGGCACCGTGCCCCGTTATGGCGCACCGCACTGATAACCGCAGGCGTGTGCGGCACACTGTCCGTTCTGTTCCCCGCACCTTGGCTAGCCTCCAGCGTGCCGGGCTATGGCGCACTCAGCAGCAGGATTCGGCACATGCTCCCCTCCTCCCTCGGCGGCACCGAGGCGAGCGATGCCCTGCACCCCGATGAGGACCAGCGCACGGTTTCCATCCCCCCCATGGACGCACAGTTTGAAGGCTCGGTTGTTTTTGCCGGGCGGCAGCTTCCCCTGCCTGCGGGCAAATGGCACCCGGTTGTGAACTTTCAGGATGATGTGGCGCACGGGGAAGTGCTGACAACCCTGTATGTCCGCTCCGCTCAGGGCATTGTAACCGGGCTGATTATTGCGCAGGCCACCACGCAGTCCCTGCCCATTGCCGCCATGAGCATGATTGAGGCGCAATGCCACAGCTCCTTCAACTTCATGAACGAAGCCGCTCCGCAGGATGGCAACCGCAGCGAATGCTGGATGACCACCCCCATACGGGTGGTGAACAACCTGTTCCTGACGTCCAACGAACCGCTGCAGACACTCCTGAGTGACCAGATGTACATCCCACCCGCCGTGCAGCGCCTGACCATCATGGGTTTTGACCTGCCCCCCATTCTGGTCGATGCAGGCTGGAATCTGGTGGAAAAAAGCAAATCCGGTACGGGTGTGGATTTTATGAGCGTGCATACGCTGCTCAGCCCGGCAGAAGCAGGAGCCCGCCGCGTTCCGGGCGCGCCGGAGAACTGGTCCCGCGCGGGGATGTCCGACTCGGCTGCGGTTACGGATTTTGTCCAGCGCACCAACACCTGGCTACGCGGCTGGGTGCCAACGCTCTTACGTGGGTTTGAGAACAAGCTACCCCAGAACGCCCCGCCCTCGACAGAGGCCATTGACCCGGCTTTTCACGGCTAGGTCGGGCAGGCCCGGAGCAACCGTCTGGGCCGCCCCTTTTATTCCCCCTTACAGAACGGGGGATAAAAGCCCGCCATCACGCAGCAGGTCGGCTGAAACCTCGACCAGAAAATCCATGACCGTGCGGGTCCGCAACGGCAGGGTGCGTGGGCCGGTATGCACGGCATAAAAAGGCAGGCCGGGAATGTTCCAGTCCGCAAACAGGCGGACCAGACGGCCACTGGCCACTGCATCCCGCACCTGAAAAGCCGGAAGCAGGCCAACACCAATACCGGCTTCCACCGCGTACATTACGGCTTCGCTGCTATTGGCACGGAACACGGCGGCAGGGGCAATAACGCTTTCTTCCCCATCCCGCTCAAAGTTCCAGTCCAGACGGCTGGAACCGTAATTATACACAACGCCGGGGTATTCCGTGAGCGCGCGGGGGTGCTCTGGCATGTTATGGCGTTGCAGGCAGGCGGGGGACGCCACCAGCCACTTATGCACCAGCCCAAGCTTGCGGGCGATGAGCGTGCCCTCAGCAATTTCGCCCACGCGCACGGCCAGATCCAGCCCTTCTTCCACCAGATCCCCAAACGAGTCGCGCATGACCACTTCCACCGACAGGTCGGGGTGGCGGTCCAGCAGCTCGCCCATTCTGCGGGTCAGACACAGGCCAAAGGCCGTGGTCACCCCCAGACGCACAAGACCGGAGACCGAAGCACGCCGGCGGCCCAGAACGGTTTCTGCCGTTTCCAGTATTTCCAGCACTTCATAGGCATGAGGGAGCAGGCTGCGACCGTCCTCGGTCATGGTCAGGCTGCGGGTTGTACGCGCAAACAGCGTGGTGCCGTAATGCGCCTCCAGCAAGGCAATATGGCGCGAAATTGTAGGCTGGCTGACCCCTGTCTCGCGCGAGACAGCGGAAAATGAGCCTGTAGCGGCAACACGCACAAAACTGTGAAGTGCGGAAAGAAGATCCATGGAGGTCGGCACCGTTTCCTGTGTAGGCGGCTAGCCTTCTCCAGTGCTGCCGACAACAACAGGTGAGACAGTTCAGAGTGTGCCGAAAATCTGGGCTCCAACCATCCCGCCCTGTAACCAGCATGCTGTGTCAGGCTACGAGCTTATCACCTTCCCTATTGCAGCAAGGTTAGGTTGGATACAACATAGACAGAACAAGAAGCGGCCATGCCTATAGCGCATTAAAGCTATAGGCATGGCCGCAGCCCCGCAGCCTTAACGGCGGCGGGTATGGGGCATGGCCAGGCGCTTTTCCGCCAGACGAGCCAGACGCACAAAGGGCAGACCCAGCAGCAGGTAGGCCGCACCCACCATGAGCCCCGTGCCAAAATAGTCAAAATAGGCAGAGGACAGGCGGATATAGGTCTGTGTCAGTTCTGTCAGGGTGATCACGCTGACCAGAGACGAATCCTTGAGCAGGGAGATAAAGTCGTTGGTCATGACCGGCATAACCAGCCTGAACGCCTGCGGCACCAGCACATAACGCAGGGCCTGCGGGTGGGTCATGTTCAGGGCAAGGGCTGCTTCCATCTGCCCATGGGCCACCGATTGCAGACCGGCGCGGTAGTTTTCTGCCTCGTATGCCGCATAGTTCAGCCCAAGGCTGACCACACCGGCCACAAAGGGGGACATGCTGATACCAAATTCAGGCAGGCCATAAAAAATGAACAGCACCTGAATAAGCAGTGGCGTGCCACGCACAATCTCCACATAGGTTGCAGCCAGCCATGCCAGCGGGCGCGGGCCATACAGGCGCAGCAGCGCAAGCCCAAGCCCCAGTGCAACCGCAACAACCATGGCGCACAGCGAGACCAGCAGGGTCAGCCCCGCCGCCCGGACCAGCTGGGGCACAAACCCGGCATAGCGTTCAAGCTTGACGCGCAACCCGCCCTTGCCCTGCAACTCGGCCACATAGTTGTTCCATGCTGCAGGGGTTACGTTGGGCTGGGTGTGGTCGTTGGTGAGCTGCGCCATTTCTGGCGTCCACAAGTCCCAGCGTGTCAGGATATGGTGCAGGCTGCCGTCCTGCTGCATGACCTGCAGTGCAGCGTTCACCCGCTCGCGCAGTTCCGTGTTCTGGCCCTTGGCAAAGGCAATGCCGTACTGCACCCGGCCAATGGGTTCGCCTACAATATGCAGGTCTGGGTTGGTATCCCCATAATATTTGGCAATGGGGCCGTCGATCAGGATGGCATCCGTGCGCCCATTGACCAGATCCATAAAAGCATCTGTTTCTTCGTCATAGGTGCTCAGGGATATTTTGGTGTTGTTGGTCAGCATACGCTCGGCCTGCGTATCCTTGATTGTACCAACCTTGTGCCCTTCAAGGTCTGCCAGTGTGGTAAACTGCTTGCCCTTGCGGCGCACCACCAGCCGTTCGGAGGTCACGTAATAGGGGATGCTGAAGTCAATGCCTTCAGCATGTTCATCGGTCATCTCGATCCCGCAGATGACCATGTCGTACAGGCCACGTTGCAGGCCGGGAATAAGCCCGTCCCAGTCGTTGTTGATGAAGTCCAGCGGCGCGCCCATATGGCGGCTGAGTTCCTGCATCAGGTCATATTCAAAGCCCGTCAGCTTGTTCTGGTCTTTGAGGTCATGGAACGTGTAGGGCACATCGGCCGAGGAATCGGCGGCCCAGTGGAACGGCTTGCTCTGCGCGTGGGCAGCCGGGGCGGCGCCAGGGGCGGCTGCCAGCACCAGCAGCGCTGCAAACAGGCCAGACAGGACGCCCAGCAGGCGGCGAGGGCGGGGCTGTGCGGTGTTCATCACAGGACGGTCCTCATAAAGCGGCGGGTCTGTTCATGTTCGGGGTTCACGCACAGGACTTCTGGCGGGCCGGCCTCGATCACATGCCCGCCATCCATGTACACCACCGTATCGGACGCGACTTCGGCAAAGCGCATGTCATGGGTCACGATAATCTGGGTCATGCCCTCATCATCAAGTGTGCGCATGACGTTAAGCACCTCCTCGGCCACAATGGGGTCCAGGGCTGAGGTGGGTTCGTCGTACAGCATGATCTCGGGCCGCATGGCCAGAGCGCGGGCAATGGCCGCACGCTGCTGCTGACCGCCAGAGAGCGAGACAGGGTAACGCTGCGCCACCTTGGCCAGCCCCACTTTTTCCAGCAGGGCCATGGCCTCTTCCCGGTCGGCTTCGGCGTTACCGCCTTTGACCACGCGGGGGGCCAGCATCACGTTATCCAGCACGCTCAGGTGCGGAAACAGATTAAAACTCTGGAACACCATGCCCACATGGGTCCGCAGCCGATGGGCCATATGCTCATCCGCGCTCCGCCACGGGCCACCATTGCGCGCAATGGTCACCCCCATGGCCGTTACCGTGCCACGGTCGGGTATTTCCAGAAAATTGAGACACCGCAGGAAGGTGGATTTACCGCAACCCGAAGGACCGATGATAGACACCAGCTCCCCCTTGCGGACCTGCATGGACACGCCACACAGGACTTCCCCCTCGCCAAAGTCCTTGTGCAACTGTTCCGCACTCAGAACTACGGGGTCATTCATAGAAAAAGCCGACCCGGTTTGCACCGGGCCGGCATTAAGACGTTCACCTTGAACGGATGGGTTCTCAGGCAGCTTTCGTCATCCCTCGCAAGACGTACTGAAGGATGCCACCATGCCTATAATACTCTACCTCGTCCAGAGTATCGACCCGGCAAAGCAGCGGTACTTCCTGCTTGGAACCGTCATTTCTTGTAATTGTCATAATCACGTCCATACGGGGCGTGAGTTTGTCAATTCCGGAAATGCTGATCACTTCATCCCCCTTCAGACCCAGGGTCTGGCGGGTTGTGCCTTCCTTGAACAGCAGAGGCAGAACGCCCATGCCCACAAGGTTGGAACGGTGGATACGTTCAAAGCTTTCCGCGATCACGGCCTTGACGCCCAGCAGCAGGGTGCCTTTGGCAGCCCAGTCGCGCGAGGAGCCCATGCCGTATTCCTTGCCACCGAACACAACCAGCGGCACGCCCGCTTCCTTGTATTCCATGGCCACGTCGTAAATCGCGCCTTCCTTGCCGTCGGGGTAGTGCTTGGAATAGCCCCCTTCGGTGCCCGGCACCATTTCGTTCTTGATACGGATGTTGGCGAACGTGCCGCGCACCATCACCCGGTCATTCCCGCGACGGGACCCGTAGGAGTTGAAGTCCTTGGGTTCCACACCGTGTTCGATCAGGTAGCGGCCAGCAGGGCTGTCCTTTTTGATGGAACCAGCGGGGGAGATATGGTCGGTGGTGATGTTGTCACCCAGCAGGGCGAGAATACGCGCACCGCTGATGTTGCCCGGAGCCGTGGGCTCAACCGCCATGTTCTTGAAGTACGGGGGGTCCTGCACGTAGGTGGACTTGGGGTCCCACTTGTAGGTTTCGGACCCGGTGGCAACCTTGAGGCCCTGCCATTCCTTGGTGCCCTTGCCCACGTTGGCGTAGCGTTTGATGAACTCTTCGCGCGTGATGGACGAGGCGATCAGGTCGGCAATTTCCTTGTTGGAAGGCCAGATGTCCTTCAGGTACACCGGCTTGCCATCCTTGGAAGTACCAAGCTGGGCTGTGGTAATGTCCTGCCGCATGGTGCCCAGCAGCGAGTAGGCAACCACCAGCGGCGGGCTGGCAAGGTAGTTGGCGCGCACGTTGGGGGAAATACGCCCCTCAAAGTTACGGTTGCCGGACAGGACGGAAACAGCAACCAGGTTGTTGTTTTCAATCGCGTCCACAATGTTGCCGGGCAGCGGGCCGGAGTTGCCGATGCAGGTGGTGCAGCCGTAACCAACCGTGTTGAAGCCCATGGCGTCCAGGTCTGCGGTCAGGTTGGAGCGGTTGAGGTAGTCGGTCACAACCTGCGAGCCGGGTGCGAGCGAGGTCTTGACCCACGGCTTGGGGGTCAGGCCCAGAGCGCGTGCCTTGCGGGCCACCAGACCAGCAGCAATCAGCACCGCCGGGTTGGAGGTGTTGGTGCACGAGGTAATGGCCGCAATGACCACATCGCCACTGCCCAGCTCGTAATTGGTGCCAGCGACCGGAACCTTCTTGTTGGCTTCGGCTGCGGGAACACCAAGGGAGGAGGTCAGTTCTTTTTCAAACGCGGTGGTGGCGCTCTTCAGTTCCACGCGGTCCTGCGGACGCTTGGGGCCAGCCAGAGACGGCACAACCGTGCTCAGGTCCAGTTCCAGCACATCCGTAAACACGGGTTCGGGCGTTTTTTCGGTGCGGAACATATCCTGCGCCTGCAGGTATTCCTTGACCAGTTTAATGCGGTGTTCGTCGCGGCCGGTCTGGCGCAGGAAGTCCAGCGTCAGTTCGTCCACGGGGAAGAAGCCGCAGGTTGCGCCGTATTCGGGGGCCATGTTGGCAATGGTGGCACGGTCGGCAACGGGCAGGTGGTCCAGAGCCGGGCCAAAGAATTCCACAAACTTGCCAACAACGCCCTTTTTACGGAGCATCTGGGTTACGGTCAGCACCAGATCGGTAGCCGTAGCCCCTTCGGGCAGCTTGCCAATCAGCTTGAAGCCGATCACATCGGGGATAAGCATGGCAATGGGCTGGCCCAGCATGGCTGCTTCGGCCTCGATCCCGCCAACACCCCAGCCCAGAACGCCCAGACCGTTGATCATGGTCGTGTGGCTGTCCGTGCCGTAAAGCGAATCGGGGTACACGTAGTCCTTGCCACCCACGTTGGCGGTCCATGCCACCTGCGCGATGTATTCAAGGTTCACCTGATGACAGATACCCGTATCAGGCGGCACCACGGAGAAGTTCTCGAACGCTTCCTGGCCCCAGCGCAGGAAGGCATAGCGTTCCGCGTTGCGCTCGAACTCAAGGGTGATGTTTTCCTGCAGGGCTTCATCGGTCCCGGCAAAGTCCACCATCACGGAGTGGTCAATCACAAGGTTGACCGGCACCAGCGGGTTGACCTTCTGCGGGTCGCCCTTGAGGTTAACAATACCGTCGCGCATGGCTGCAAGGTCCACAACGCCGGGAACACCCGTGAAGTCCTGCATGAGAATGCGGGAGGGCTTGAAGGGCACTTCCTTGGTGCTGCTGCCTTTGGGCAACCAGCCAGCAATGGATTTTGCATCTTCCACGCTGTAGGAGCGCGCATCTTCAAACCGAAGGATGTTCTCCAGCAGAACCTTGAGCGAAACCGGCAGGCGGCTTACGTCGCCAATGGTTTTTGCCGCTTCGGGAATGGAAAAATAGTGGTAGGTCTTGCCGTCAACCTCAAGGGTGCGGCCTGTTTTGAGTGAGTCGTGGCCAACCGATTTCATCGTCGCTTTCTCCCCGATCACAGCCGATGGCTGGTGATGCGTTCAGGACACCGTTGTGTTCCGTATTGTTCCGCACGGCGTTGCGTGCGTGTCCGCTCTTCGGACAACCGGCTTGATATCCCGTTGGGGCTAGAACATACCGGCACTAATAAAAGGCACAAGCGGGGGAGTGACCACAACCGTGCGAGCAATCCCGCTTTTTGTGTGATTACGGTAACAAAAAGGAGAAGTCCCATCTCCGTGAGCCAGTCTGAACCCCGTGCCAGCGCCCCATCTGGCACCCCTGCCCCCACCGGTACGGTGCTGGAGGCGGACTCCCTTTGCGTGTTCCGCGGGGACCGTCTGGTGCTCGACGGCGTAAGCCTGACCCTGCATGCGGGGGACGCCATGCTGCTTACCGGCCCCAACGGCGCGGGCAAATCCACCCTGCTGCGTGTGCTGGCCGGGCTGCGCAAACCGGATTCGGGGCAACTGACATGGAATGGCCAGTCCATTTTTGATGACCGCGCCGCCCATGCGGAGCGCGTGGCCTATATTGGCCACCAGGACGCACTAAAACCCGGCCTGAGCGTGAGCGAAAACCTGCACCTGTTCACCCGCCCCGGCGCCAGCATGGCCGATGCACTGGAGGCCATGGACCTGTGCGCGCTGGCCGACCTGCCCGCACGCCTGCTTTCTGCCGGGCAGAAGCGCCGCACCGCCCTTGCCCGCGTGCTGCTGGCCCAAGCACCGCTCTGGCTGCTGGACGAGCCGAGTCTGGGGCTGGATTCGGCCGCCATAACCCTGCTGGGCCGTGCCATGGCGGCCCACCGTGCGTGCGGCGGAATCCTGATCGCGACAACCCATGTTCCCCTGCCGCTGGACAACACCTGCGCACTGGACCTGCCCGGTGCCGCCGACCCCCGCCCTTTTGGCGCGTTTGAGGGAGACTACGCATGAACCGGCTGTTCTGGGGCATTGTCATGCGGGACCTGCGGCTGGCCCTGCGCCACGGGGCGGACACGCTGGGAGCGGTGCTGTTTTTTGTAGTAACGGCAACACTGTTCCCGCTGGCTCTTGGCCCCTCGCCCGAGCTGTTGCGCCATATGGCACCGGGCATTATCTGGGTCTGTGCCCTGCTGGCCGCCCTTTTGCCGCTGGACCGCCTGTTTGGCGCAGAGCTGGAAGATGGCTCTCTGGACCAGTTGCTCCTGCTTGGCCTGCCGCCCGCACTGGTGGCACTGGCCAAAATAACCGCCCATTGGCTGACAACCGGCGTGCCGCTGCTGCTGGCTGCGGTTCCGCTTGCGGTCATGCTGGGGCTGCCCTCCTCCGCCCTGCCGGTGCTGCTGGGAGGGCTGTTTTTGGGGTCGGTCGTGCTCTCACTTATCGGGGGGATGGGCGCATCCATTGTGCTGGGCGCGCGGCGGGGTGGCGTGCTGCTCCCACTGCTGACCCTGCCCCTGGCCACACCCGCTCTTATTTTTGGCGCAGCCGCCATAGATGCGGCCTCCAACGGCCTGCCCTGGCAGCCAGACCTTGAACTGCTGGGGGCATTTGTTGCAGGCACGCTCCCGCTCTGCCCCCTTGCCGCAGGGGCGGGATTACGCGCAGCAGCGGAGTAAGCCACACCACAAAAAAGGGGGGCGGCCATTGTGTGGCCGCCCCCCTTTTTTTGAACCCGCCCGCCAATGCGGACTGGCCTGTATGCTTATTTTGCCGGAGCAGCCGCCGGGGCTGCCGGGGCCGGTGCGGCCTTGGCATTGGTGGCCGGATTGGACACGGCCTGAATATCCACCGAGGCATAACGCACGGCTTCCTGCGCATCACGCAGGGCTTCGCTGGCCTTGTAGGGGTCTTTGCCAATCAGCTTGGCTGCGCGGGCCACGTCCTGCGTCACCTGATCCAGCGGCACGGCGGCAATAACGTAATCCGCATCCACGCTGGTCACGCGCAGCACTTCAGCCGCACGGGCCGGATTGCCGGATTTGAGGTGCCGGTTGGCAGCCGCCACAACAGCGGTTTTTTCCGATGTTTCCTCGGCATTGGCGTTCAGTACCAGCTCGCCATCAATTGGCAGCCATGCCACCTGCTGCGTTGTGGGCGCATTGGGGCGGGGGCGGAACTGGCCGGTTTTGCTCGGCATCAGTTCGGCAGCGGCTTTCTGGAAGGCGGTGTTATCCGAGCGGGCCGTGGCCAGTGCCTGCTGGGCGTTGGCAATAAGGGCCTTGGCCCCGGCCAGATCGCCATCAAAAATGGCGTTCCGTGCGAGGGTCAGATATTCGAACGCCATGCTGCCATCATCGGAAAGACGGCTGAAATCCTGCGTAGCTGCGGACTGTGCAACCGTGCCGGACGCGGCGGCACCAGACTGCGCCTGCTGTGCATACAAAGGTGTTGCAACAGCCGTTGCCACCAGAACCGTACCCAGCAGCATACCCATTCGTGTCATGATAACTCCCTTTATCCAGACCCCTGATCATGGGCCTGTATCTGGGGCAATGTTTAAGCGCATCGGGGCGTCTGCAAAGGGCTGCACGCACAATACAGGGCTGTCTTTACGGCAGGGGGTCGGCATAAAAGAAAAACCCCTCCTCCCACCGGGCCTGCACAGCCCGGCGGAGGAAGGGGAAAACCGCTTGCAAACACCCCGTAAGGCGTGCGCTCAGATGTAGTACTCGCTCAGGGGAGCAAAGCCATTAAAGCGGGTGGAGCAATAGGTGGAAACATAAGCCCCCGTCCCCAGCAGGTCGATCAGTTCGCCCGAGCACAGGTCCAGCGGCAGGTCGTAGTGGCTTTTTTCGTACAGAATATCCGCCCCGTCGCAGGTTGGCCCCGCCAGCGCCACCGGCCCCGTGGGGGAACCATCGCGCGCGGTGCGAATAGCGTAGCGAATGGATTCGCCTTCCGTTTCCGCCAGACCACCAAAGCGCCCGATGTCCAGGTACACCCAGCGTGGCCCGTCCTGCCGACCGCGTGCGCTCACCAGCACCACCTCGGTATGCACAACGCCTGCTTCGCCCACAATAAAGCGGCCCGGCTCAACCAGCATTTCGGGCAACGCATTGCCAAAATGCTCGGTCATGGCGCGGCAGATCGCCCCGGCAAAATGGTCGATCTCGGGCACATCCTCACGGTAACGGATGGGGAAGCCCCCGCCGAGGTTGATCATGCGCAGGTCCAGCCCGGCATCGCTCAGGTCCGTAAACAGGCTGGCCACGCGGGCAATGGCGGCTTCGTAAGCCTCGGCCGAAAGCTGCTGCGACCCGACATGGAAGGACAGACCATACGGGTCCAGCCCCAGCTTGCGGGCTTCAAGCATCAGGTCCCGGGCGGATTCGACCGTGGTGCCAAACTTGCGTGAGAGCGGCCATTCCGCATCGTAATTATCCACCAGCAGGCGGCAGTACACGCGGCTGCCCGGTGCGTGCTGGGCAATTTTTTCCAGCTCTTCGCGGCAGTCGAACACGAACATACGCACGCCAGCCTTGTAGGCTGCCTGAATGGCCGACACTTTTTTAACCGTGTTGCCAAAGGAAATGGCTTCGGGGTCCGCCCCTGCCTCCAGGCAGAGGGAGACTTCCTCCCAGGATGCGGCATCAAAGCAGGAGCCAAGCCCGACCAGACGGGTCAGGATAGGCATGGCCGGGTTGGCCTTGACGGCATAGTAAATGCGCGCGAGCGGCAGGGCCTTGCCCAGTGCGCGATAACGGGCTTCCACCTGGTCAACATCGACGACAAGGCAGGGCGTTGCCGGTTTTTGCTCGGCAAGAAAACGGGTGATTTTGGGATTCATGTCCCCACTCCCCCAGTATCAGGCTCCCCCGCCTGTACAGCGGGGAAGGACGTTGCGAAACGGTCTAACGGACCAGCGAAAGGCAGACCTGCAAAGAGGTCCCGATTAGCCAGAACGCTTGACGTCGTTGCGTAACCTCAGAGGGCCAGTGGCACGTGCGTTGCTGCGTAGGGGCGTGCATATGCGGCCAAACCGACACAAGCGCAAGTAAAAAATCCAGATAAAACAAAAAAACTTGGCATCTCCCCCCAACCCCCGATAAGACTTGGAAACATTACGGTTGCTTCACGCTTTTCCGCTGCTTTTTTCATGCAAAGTCTTTGTGCGCCCCATTGTGAAGTAAACCTTACCAGGCTCCACAACCGGCCCCCCGCTGGCCGAATCCATGGTGCGCACGTGGAGCGCCCGATACCGCAATCGGGCCGGACCACAGATCAAGGATTTTTCTGGATTCATGCAGGCTCTCTGGCAGTCGGACCGTTCCCCGCTCCCCCACCGTACCGGGAGTGCTCCCGTGCAGGTCGCCAAGCTGCGTTTTGCCAGCCCGTGGGCCATGTGCCGCAAAGACTGGCGGACCATTGTCTCCAACACGTTCAAGAACCTTGTGTTCGGGCCGACCACGCTGGTGGCTGCGGGGTGTGCATTCTATACCACCCTCTCGCTGTTCCCCGCCATTAGCGCCATGATCTCCATTTACGGGCTGGTGTTTGACGTGCAGACCGTGGCCCCGCAGATGGATATTCTGCGCAACCTGCTGCCCCCCAGCGCCTTCAACCTGCTCTATGACCGGGTGCAGACACTGGTGGCCGAGCCCCCGTCCTCCCTGACCGTAAACCTGATCATCTCGCTCTCGGTTGCGTTGTGGTCTGCCTCGGCTGCCACGCGCTCCATTCTGTCGGCCTTAAACATTGCCTACAACACGCGTGAGAACCGGAATTTTCTGGTTTTTCAGGCCACCGCCTTTGCCATGACCCTGTCTGGTATTCTGGGGGCTGTGCTCACACTGGCCCTGCTGGTGGCCATGCCGCTGTTTTTAACGCTGCCCGCCATCCTGCATATTCCCACCCCGCCCGGTTCCATTGAGTTTCTGGCACGGTGGAGCGGGCCGGTGGTCATGTTTACGTTTGAAACACTGGCCCTGTCGGCCCTGTACCGCTTTGGGCCGGACCGCAAGCGGCATACGCAATGGCGCTGGGTGCTGCCCGGTGCGCTGGCCTCCACCATTACGTGGATCATGGCTTCGCTCGGGTTCTCATACTACGTGGCGCATCTGGCCAGCTACAACGCGACTTACGGGCCACTGGGCGCGTTTATTGCCATCATGATGTGGTTTTTTGTCACCGCATGGGTGGTGCTGATGGGGGCGGAACTGAACGCCCAGATGGAAGGCTATGCCCTAGGGCTTATTCACCCGCCTGAAACCGATTCCATGCTGGCCAGCAAACCCGCAACCCCCACGGACTGCCCGCAGGCACCACGCGCAGACCTGTAAACAGGCTGCGCGCCCGGCCCGAGCGAGACAATAAAGTGCTTGTTATTTACGGGTGACCAAAGCGCTTGCGCTGGAGGTGCAGCGGACGCCCACGTTTGCCAGACTGCGGCTTGGGTGGTGCGCTCAGGGCAGGGGCTGTGCCCACTTCGGGGGCGGCGGCCACTTCTTCAGGCGTTGCGGCCTGCACACTCACATGCGCCACGCCAGAGTTCAGCATGCCAATCTGCGCGGCAGCGGCCTGCGAAAGATCAATAATCCGCCCGTGGCTGTAAGGCCCGCGGTCATTGACCGTGACCACAACAGAGCGGCCGGTCTCTTCCGATGTCACAAGCAGCTTGCTGCCAAGGGGGGCTGTGGGGTGGGCGGCGGTCAGGCGGTTCTTGTCAAACCTTGTGCCAGAGGACGTGCGCCGCAGGTGCTGGCGTGCGCCATACCAGCTTGCCATCCCTTTTTGGGAAACCTTGTGGCCCGAGGCAGAGTCAGTATCGGTCACGTCCTGCGCATCGCGCGCGGCAAGGGCCTTATGCACGGACTCGGCCCATGCAGTGCCGCTTGGTGCTTCCGCCGTGGCCGCGTGGGCTGCGGGGAGCGCGAACAGAGAGGTTGTGACAAACACACTTCCAAGAAGTGCCCGGCGCAGGGCTGACATCCGCCTGTTAACTCCGTTTCCGTGATAGACCATTCCCTAATGGGCGCTTTAGCAGCCCAAAGGCAACCTTTTTCAACCACCACTATGGGTAGCCCACCCTGTATTGCCCGCCCGCGTGGCAAAAATATGACGCACCCTGCCCCCCTGCAGCCAAGGCAAAATGTAGGGTCGGGGGGTATGGGACCACTTTTCGTGCCGCTTTCTCTTGGATACGCGGGCGCATCGTGCTACGGCCCCGTCTGTCATGGAAAGACCTCTCATTGCTGTGCTGAACGGCCCCAACCTGAACATGCTTGGCCAGCGCCAGCCCGAAGTGTACGGGCGGGCAACGCTGGACGAC
The DNA here is from genome assembly GCF_011516925.1 of Acetobacter fabarum. Taxonomy (GTDB): domain Bacteria; phylum Pseudomonadota; class Alphaproteobacteria; order Acetobacterales; family Acetobacteraceae; genus Acetobacter; species Acetobacter fabarum. The sequence goes on along the minus strand of NZ_WOTG01000004.1, from coordinate 9,016 downwards.
GTGGAACAGCTGTGCCTACAGACCGCCGAAAAGCTGGGACTGGCCATAGACTTCCGCCAGACCAACATTGAAGGCGAGCTGATCTCCTGGGTGCAGGAGTGCCGCAGGCGGGCCAAAGGCATTATTATCAATCCCGCAGGTTATACCCATACTTCCATCGCCCTGCTGGATGCACTGCTGGCTACGGACCTGCCGGTAATTGAGGTCCATATCTCCAACATTCACCGCCGCGAGCCATTCCGCCACCACTCCTACGTTTCGCGCGCCGCCAGCGGCGTTATCTGCGGGCTGGGTGTTGGCGGGTATTCTCTGGCCTTGCAGGCAATGACTGATCTTATTCTGGATGAGGATGACCAATGAGCGGACTGCTCGTGGACGCGGATGCCATTCGGGCTCTGGCCGAAATTCTGACTGAAACCGGACTGACCGAAATTGAGGTGTCTGAAAAAGACCGCCGCATTCGCGTGGCCCGTGCCCCCGCAACCGTGCAGGCAGCAGCCCCCGCGCCGGTGGCCCCTGTAGCCCCCGTGGCCGCAGCCCCCGCAGTGGTTGAAAGTGCCGCCCCGGCTGACCTTTCCCGCCATCCCGGTGCGGTGCCCAGCCCCATGGTGGGCGTGGCCTACCTGACGCCCGACCCCTCCTCCCCCCCGTTTGCAAGCGAAGGGCAGATCGTGACCGCAGGGCAGACCCTGATGCTGATTGAAGCGATGAAGACCTTCAACCAGATCAAGGCTCCCAAGGGCGGCACGCTCAAGGCCATTCTGGTTGCTTCGGGCGACCCGGTCGAATTTGGCCAGCCACTCGCCATTATCGAGTAATGTTCTCCAAGATCCTTATCGCCAACCGTGGCGAGATCGCCCTGCGTATCCTGCGCGCCTGCCGGGAACTCGGGATCAAAACCGTGGCGGTCCACTCCACCGCTGATGCCGATGCCATGCATGTGCGTCTGGCGGATGAGGCTGTGTGCATTGGCCCCGCCTCCTCGCGCGATTCGTACCTGAATGTGGCGGCCATCCTGTCCGCTGCGACCATAACCGGGGCGGAAGCCATTCACCCCGGCTACGGCTTCCTGTCCGAAAACGCGGATTTTGCCGAAACGGTGGAAGCCCACGGTCTGGTCTTTATTGGCCCCACGGCGGAACATATCCGCATGATGGGTGACAAGATTACCGCCAAGACCACCATGCTCGCTCTTGGCGTGCCACTGGTCCCCGGCTCGGACGGGGAACTGGCCAACCTTGATGAAGCGCACGAAGTGGCCAGCCGCGTTGGCTACCCCGTGCTGATCAAGGCCGCCGCCGGTGGTGGTGGACGCGGCATGAAGGTTGCCCACTCCGCCGATGAACTGTCCGATGCATGGAGCATGGCCCGCACCGAAGCCCGCGCGGCTTTCGGGAATGACGCGGTGTACATGGAAAAATACATGGATCGCCCGCGCCATATCGAGCTCCAGATTCTGGGCGATAACTATGGCAACGTGGTCCATTTTGGTGAGCGTGACTGCTCGCTCCAGCGCCGCCACCAGAAGGTGCTGGAAGAGGCAGGCTCCCCCGCCATTTCCGCCGAACAGCGTGATGCCATTGGCCGCACGGCAACCGAAGCGCTCTCGCGCATGGGCTACCGTAACGCGGGCACGCTGGAGTTCCTGTACCAGGATGGGCAGTTCTGCTTTATTGAAATGAACACCCGCCTCCAGGTCGAACACCCCATTACCGAAATGGTGTGCGATGTGGACCTGGTGCGCGAGCAGATCCGCCTGGCAGCGGGCGAAAAGCTTGGTTACACGCAGGCAGATGTCACATTCTCCGGCCATGCCATTGAATGCCGCATTAACGCCGAAGACCCGACCACCTTTGCCCCCTGCCCCGGCACTGTGGCTGTGTACCACCCCCCCGGTGGTCTGGGTGTGCGGGTGGATAGCGCGCTCTATACCGGCTACCGCGTACCCCCGTACTATGACAGCATGATTGCCAAGCTGATCGTCCATGCCCCCACGCGTGCGCAGGCCATTGCCCGCATGCAGCGCGCACTGGACGAGTTTGTGGTGGAAGGGATTAAAACCGTTATTCCGCTCCACCGCGCCATTCTGGAAGACCCCGGTTTCCAGAGCGGGGATTACACCATTCACTGGCTGGAACAGTTTATGGCGCGCACGCACTAAGCCGCCATAACCTGAACAGCTTATGCAAAAAGGCCGGTCCAGAGTATGGACCGGCCTTTTTTGTTAGGCCCCCACCGGCTTATGGCGGGGGCAAGGTTAAAGCACTTTTCAGGCCGGGCTGCTGGCCTGCTGGATGGGGGCGGGAGTAGCGTCCTCCTCCTCCACCTCATACTGGGGGATGGCGTAGTTGTTCTCGGCCCGTGGCACAAACTCACCATCACGCAGGGCCATCTCAATATCCTCCAGCGTGGCCCCACTGGTTTCGGGCACGCAGAAGTAAACAAAAACAACCGATGCCAGATTAACCGCGGCGTAAATCCACATGGTTCCACCAAGGGAAACCAGCTGGACCAGCGAGAGCGCTGTTGCCGTCACCAGCAGATCGGCCCCCCACAGCACGGCGGCGTGCAGGCTGGTGGCAACCGCGCGCATGGGCAGGGGGAACAGTTCCGCCCCAAGCAGCCAGCCCACGACCTGAATACCGCCAGAGTTGAACACCATGAACAGCAGCAGGAATACAACGATCATCCAGCTCCCGACACTGCCCTTATCGGGGTGCAGGGCAAACATGATGCCAAGCCCGATAAGGCTGAGCACGGACCCCGGCCCCATGATCAGCACCAGACGGCGGCGGCCAATACGGTCCACAAACAGACAGCCCAGCAGGGTCATGACCAGATAGACCATGGCAACGCCAAGGCTGGTCAGCAGAGCTGATGAGCTATTAAACCCGGCATCCGAAAGGAAGGTAGGGGTATAGTAGATCATCATCTCCAGCCCACCGGCCTGCGTAAAGAACGCAATACCCAGTGCCGCCACCAGTGCCGGACGCACCCAAGGCAGGCGCAGGCCTTTCCAGCCCCGTTCATCCTCATCCATGCCCAGCACGTTCTTGCGGATTTCGCTGATCTCACGCTGGATAACCTTGCGCGATGTACGCACACGCCCAAGCTGCTTGACAGCAGAAACCATGCCCTCGTTCTCGGCCACCCAGCGGGGGCTTTTGGGCAGGAAGAACATGCTCACGAACACCACAGCCGCAGGAATGGCGGCAATAGCGATCATCGGCCGCCAGCCCCATGCGTCCCGCATGGTAAAGCCCACAAGGTTGGCCATGAAAATGCCAATACCGATGGCCACGTTGAACAGGGTTACCAGATTACCGCGCTTGGCCGCGGGGGCGAGTTCCGAAATATAGGTCGGCACCACCTGCGTGGACCCACCGACCGCAAAGCCAAGGAACACGCGGTCGATCACCAGCATGGTCACGCTTGAGGCATAGGAACAGGCAATGGCCCCCAGCACGAACACCGCCGTAACCAGCATGACCGAAATCCGGCGTCCGTACCGCTCGGAAAACCAGGAAACCCCAACAGCCCCAATGACCGCCCCGACCAGAATGGCCGAAGTTACCATTTCTTCCTGTACGGAGGTTAAGTGGAAGTCCTTGGTAATAAGGAGAAGTGCGCCGGAAATAATTCCCGTGTCGTATCCGTAAAGACCGCCGCATATGGCAGACACAAATGCCGCTATCCACAAGACGTAATGAGCACGTGGGGATATTTCGAGATTTTTTACCGCATCAAGCGTTTTATTTCTTTCTGTCTGCATGACACAATCATGACATACTCGAAAAAACTTGCATATCTTACTAATTTCTATTTATTATAGTAATTGGGATGTTGCATGCCATCTGCCAAACGTGTGGCAAAAGCAGCGCTTTACAGCCGCCCCAGCCCCCATTCCTTTTATGCATTCCCCGTGTTTGTCCCCCGCATTGGGTCACATATTGGTGTAAATGCTTGACACAGGCACACCTCTGGCTATCTGCTTGCACATAACCAAGGGGGGTTCCGGGCCAAGGAACTGAGAGGCCACTTTTTGCACTGCGTCCATCGCAGGGCACCGTGGCGACCCTGCCGCCAGCAACATAGGGTTCTGGCGGGGAACCTGATCCGGCTCATACCGGCGGAGGGACTGGTGCCTGTTAAGGAACAAACGCCCCGCCAACCTGTGCGTGGCGTTGCCAGCAGTGGTCGCGCTCCTTATTGACGGGCCTGTCCTCCTCGCGCCTGAGGAGACTTTGAAGCATGTCTGCCACCACCACACAGCCCACACAGGGCGGCAACCCCAAACCGGCCAACACGGCTGCTCCGGCCCCCGGGCAGGTCACCACTGGCCCTATCCGCGGGTCACGCAAGGTGTATTCCAGCCCCGACGGGCACCCCGACATCCGCGTGCCGTTCCGTGAAATCGCACTCGACCCGGCTGCCAACGAGCCGCCCCTGCGGGTGTACGATACGTCCGGCCCCTACACGGACCACACCGCCAAAATTGATGTGCGCACGGGCCTGCCCAAGCTGCGCAGCGCATGGCTTGCCAAACGTAGCCTGACCGCCACAACCCCGCGCAGCATCCGCCCGGAAGACAACGGCGGGGCCGAGGGCAGCTATCTGGTCCAGCCCTGCCCGGCCCCGCACACAGTGCTCAAGGGTGCTGAAGGCAAACCCGTTACCCAGTATGAATTCGCCAAAGCCGGGATCATTACCGAGGAAATGATCTACGTGGCACACCGCGAAAATCTGGGCCGCCAGAAGGCGCTGGACGAAGCGGCTGCACAACTCAAGGACGGCAACTCCTTTAACGCCGCCCTGCCCGAGTTTGTGACCCCTGAATTCGTGCGGGAAGAAATTGCACGTGGCCGCGCCATTATTCCGGCCAACATCAACCACCCCGAGCTTGAGCCGGTCGTGATCGGGCGCAACTTTCTGGTCAAGGTCAACGCCAATATCGGCAATTCGGCCATTACCTCCTCCGCGGCAGATGAAGTGGAAAAACTGGTCTGGTCCATCCGCTGGGGTGCCGATACGGTCATGGACCTGTCCACGGGCCGCAATATTCACAACATCCGCGACTGGATCCTGCGTAACGCCCCCACCCCCATTGGCACGGTGCCGCTGTATCAGGCGCTGGAAAAAGTGGGCGGGGATGTCAGCAAACTGAACTGGGAGGTCTTCCGCGATACGCTGATCGAGCAGGCCGAACAGGGCGTGGACTACTTTACCATTCATGCCGGTGTGCGCCTGCAACATGTGCCGCTGACCGCCAACCGCGTAACGGGCATTGTCTCACGCGGCGGGTCCATCATGGCGAGCTGGTGCCTGAACGGCCACCGCGAGAGCTTTCTGTACGAACATTTTGAAGACATCTGCGACATCATGCGTGCGTATGACGTGTCCTTCTCGCTCGGTGATGGCCTGCGTCCGGGCAGCATTGCCGATGCCAACGACGCCGCACAGTTTGCCGAGCTGGAAACACTGGGCGAACTGACCAAGATTGCATGGGCCAAAGGCTGCCAGGTCATGATCGAAGGGCCGGGCCATGTGCCCATGCACAAGATCAAGGAGAACATGGACAAGCAGCTGCGCGAATGTGACGAGGCCCCGTTCTACACGCTTGGCCCGTTAACAACGGACATTGCCCCCGGTTACGACCACATTACCTCGGCCATTGGGGCTGCCATGATCGGCTGGTTTGGCACCTCCATGCTCTGTTACGTCACCCCCAAGGAGCATCTGGGCCTGCCTGACCGGAATGATGTTAAAACCGGGGTGATCACCTACCGCATTGCCGCCCATGCGGCTGATCTGGCCAAAGGGCACCCGGGAGCCAAGCTGCGGGATGATGCCCTGAGCCGCGCACGCTTTTCCTTCCGCTGGGAGGACCAGTTCAACCTCTCGCTCGACCCCGATACGGCCTGCGCGTACCATGATGAAACCATGCCGCGCGATGCGCACAAGACGGCGCATTTCTGCTCCATGTGCGGCCCCAAGTTCTGCTCCATGCGGATCAGCCAGGACCTGAAGGAAGATGCCGCGCGCCTTGCGGGCATTGAACAGAAGAATGAGGAGTTCCGGCAGGCGGGCGGCAAGGTGTATGTTGCCGCCGAATAATGAATACCGGCGTATAACTGCCTGAATATTTATAAATATGGAGAATAGGCTTGCCTGTTCTCCATATTTTTTAACCGCACCCGTTAAAAATAATGCCGCAGGAATACCTTGGGTGCGCTCTCTGTATTGAGGCACGAGAACACGATCACCACCACCCAGACCAGACAGGCGGAAAAGCAAAACACCTTGCACCACAAGGAAACTTTTTCGTCCCGCCCCTTCATGATCGGCCAGTACAGGGCCTTATGGCCGTACCACTCCAGCAGCCCAGACACAACCAGCGCCAAAAGCTTGGGCGTAATATAGGCGCGTGCGCCAATATGCACCGGATCGTAAAAAAACAGGGCAAAGCCCGTGAGCATGGCTATGGCATAGCTAATATGCAAAGGACGCAGCATAAAGCGCGAAAGCCTGACCAGTGCATCCCTGTCCATCTGCTGGACAACAGCAAGCGCGAACAGCAACTCCATGCCAAAAAACCCGGCCATGCTCAGAATATGCAGCATTCTGACCAGATAATGCACCGGCTGGAACCAGAAATGGAACGTCCGGCTATCGAGCGCCATAAGCAGGTCGGTTGGCAGACGCATAAAAGCCAGAGGATGATTCGACATGAGCTTACAATTCACCGATCGGTATAAACATTGACTTTAATAATGATTCTCACTAACCCAAACAGTCAAGACAAGTGGAGAATCAGAAAATGAAACGGCTTTTTGCGGCCCTCCCCCTTTTAACCGGGATGTATCTTTTTCCTCCCGTACAGGCTCAGGCGCAAACCGTTTTCCACCTTACACTCAAAGATCATCATTTTGAACCTGATCATCTGAGCGTGCCTGCTGGTGAACGGTTTATCATTGAACTGGAAAACCAGGACAGCACGACAGACGAGCTTGAGAGCTATGACATGAAGTTTGAAAAAATTATTGTCCCCGGCTCAAAAATTCGTGTCCATGCAGGCCCCCTGCACCCCGGACAATATACCTTTTTTGATGACTATCACCCCGATCAGGCCAAGGGAACAGTCACAGCAGAAGCAAAGCCGTAAACCATGCTTGGCAGTCTGATCATTGTTTTCCGTGAAGTTATAGAAGCCGGTCTGGTTGTTGGCATTGTTCTTGCGGCAACGCGGGGCATTGCCGGGCGCGGCTGGTGGGTGGCTGGCGGTGTGGCCGCAGGTGTAGCCGGCGCCGCCATTGCCGCAGCCTTTGCCGGTGCGCTCTCCACCGCATTTTCAGGCAACGGGCAGGACATTTTTTCCGCCGCCATTCTGTGCCTGGCCGTGCTCATGCTCTCCTGGCATGTCATCTGGATGGCCAAGCACGGGCGCGAGCTCGCACAGCAAATGCAGCAGATGGGTGCTGCCGTCTCCTCCGGCAGCCGTTCCCTTGGGGCCATGGCAACCGTGGTCGCCGTAGCCGTGCTGCGCGAGGGGATGGAAGTTGTCCTGTTCCTGTACGGTATTGCCGTATCCACCCATGTTGGCGCGTTTTCCCTGCTCAGCGGTGGCCTGCTGGGCGTTCTGGGTGGTGCTGCCCTGTCTTACGCCCTGTATCGCGGGCTGATCATTATTCCCTTGCGGCATCTTTTTGCCGTTACCAATATTCTGGTCTCCCTGCTGGCGGCTGGCATGGCCTCTCAGGCCGCGGCCCTGCTCGCATCGGATGACCTGATTCCGGCACTGGGTTACGACATCTGGGATACATCCTGGCTGTTGTCCGATGGCAGCCTTGCTGGCCGCACGGCCAAAGCCCTTGCCGGTTACACCGACAGGCCAACAGGGATCCAGATTCTGGTCTGGGGTCTGACCCTTGTATGCCTGCTGGTAACAGAACGCTTTGTGCGCACCCGCCCACACCCCTCCCCCTCACCATAAAACCCCACTTTTTCAACCCTGTGCCTTGAGGCACTTCTGATCATAGAGACCTGAAATGAAGCGTTGTATCAAAGCTTTTTCCGTTCTGACCGCCATTTCCGCCGCCTATGCCGCACCGGCCATGGCACGTGAATACCCCGTTGGTGGCCCCGTGCAGGCCCATGATATGGAAATTGCCGCCAACTACCTGATTGGTGTGGAAATGGCTCCCATGCCCAAAGACATGGCCATGGGTGCAGACACCATCCATCTGGAAACCGATGTGCATGCAACTGCTGATAACCCCTGGGGTTTTGCCGATGGTGCATGGATCCCCTACATTGGCGTGGACTACACGCTGACCAAAAAAGGGTCCAACTGGAAAAATGAAGGCATTCTGCACGCCATGACTGCAAAAGATGGTGCGCACTACGCCAACAATGTCAAAATGGATGGCCCGGGCACCTATACGGTTGTGTTCCGCTACAGCTCGCCCGAAACCAACGGCTTCCTGCACCATACAGACAAGGAAACCGGTACACCGGGCTTTTGGGCACCGTTTACCGAAACCTTTACGTTTAACTACCCCCAGAAGTAATCTTTTCTGATTTCTGGTGAAAAGGGCAGGGATTGTGCCAAATCCCTGCCCTTTTTTGTATTGCAGGGTTGCAATTAAAACATATTTAACTTATCCCCCATTCCCATATTAGTGTTTTTGATAATTATTCGCATATAGGATGCAACCCAATGTCAACCTCCTGTCTGGCGCCGCGCCGTACCCCACCGGGTAGCGGGCACAAAAGCAGAGCATTTTCAAAAACTGTTTTTGTATCACTCGCTTTATCCCTACTCTCCAGCACGGCCGCGTTTGCGCAGAATGCGGAGACGCAGCTGGAGCAGGACCGCCGGCGTCTGGGCAATTCCGGCCCTCTGGTGTCCGAGGTTGACCCTGCCACGGTGCGTGACAGCATGCGCGCGGCAGAAGCGGCTGCCTCCAAGAATGATGAAGACCACCCCGACCTGAGCGACCACCTGCTGGGCAATATG
>NZ_WOTG01000003.1 GCF_011516925.1 Acetobacter fabarum | reverse complement strand
GCTTCTTCAGTGCTGCGTTGTAGGAGGACCAGTTCGTCGTTCGGTAGCGTGTGCGCTTCGGCTTGCTCATCACTCACAGCTAACAAACTGGTTTCAAACAGGGAATCCCTTTCCAGTATTTCTGCAACAAAGCCGGTTCGTGTCACAAGGTCCTTTGCAACTGCGATGGTATTGGGGTTTTGAAAAGGCCCGATGTTTCCACCGATGAACAAAACCGTGTCAAAAGCCGTGTCGAGACTGGATTGCGTGTCGATGGGGACCCCCGAACTTCCCACGACAGTGCCTCCAGATTCGGAGACCACCGTTAAGCGATATCCCCCCCTCTCAATGAGGATGTTCGCCTCCTCAAAAGCCCCCAAAGGACCTGCGAGATCGAGAATCCGGTGGTTCGGACAGACAAAAAATCCAACATGCTGCATAGTCTTGATTTAAGGGAAAAGCAGAATTCAGGCCATAAATTTCTCCTTAAAACGATGCAAGCGCAGCGTAATTCATACGCAGGTCATTTGAGAAACCTACGCTTGGAGATTTGCGGCCAGATATCTGTAGCATCAAGCTGCTGGGAATTAGGAAACATGTCTGGCTCAAACTGTACCTGTAATCCGTCCTACACCCGGCCATCGTCAGAATCGTCACGTGCCCCCAACGTGATCAGCACGTCACTTCATGGGCGCGGCGTTCATCGAACGCCACGAAGAGATGAGGGCCGTCAGCAACCGTTTGCACTGGCCGGGCGGGACGCCCGGCGTAACGCTCGATCCTGGTTATGACATGCGCGACTGCTCCCGAATGGAGGTCGAGCAGAAATTGCGGTCCATAAAGGTCCCTTCCGATCTGGCGACCAAGGCGGGCGCTGGTCTGCGTGGTGAAGCGGCCAGAAAGTTCGCCCGGGATAATGAAAATCTCATCAATCTGACGGACGATCAGCAAAGTCGTCTTCTACAAGTCAATCTTCCCAGCTATGAGGCGATCGTGTGTCGGGGAATTTATGTCCCTCTGACACAAAATGAGTTCAATGCTCTCGTGTCGTTCGTCTACAATCTAGGAAGAGGTTGGCCGGGTGCCCGTGCTGCTATCAACAGCGGCGACAAACGCAAGGCCGTGAGGATCATTGAGGAGCAGGTGCGCTCGAAAGGCAAGGTCTTAGGTGGTCTGGTCCGGAGACGGCACGACGAGGCCATGCTTCTGCTGGAAGGACGATATTGATGATCCGCGCTATCCTAAGCCTGATTTGCGCCATCTGCATCGGCGGCACCGCACACGCGGATGCCAAGCCGGAGTCTTTGGAGGAACTGACCTACAATCTCAATACGAGGTTCAACGACGAGCTTGATGGAAAGGCGTTTCTCAATGGCGGTTGATCGTGCGCGTCGAACGTGTTTCGACCTGTGTGTCGGCGGTCTGGACCCGCAGCAGCGGTGTCGGATCGCCGCTGCGGCGCGACCTGCTGGAATGGGACAAGATGTTTAATGGCGCCCCTCGGATCGAGGCTCAATCCTACTATTTGACGTCCGTCTATACTGACCATCGGAGCGACGATGTTGTATCGATGCCTCTTACGGCACGTCCAGATCGTTTTGAAGATACGGCGGGTGTCTACCTCCCATCGTGCCAACCGAAACAGCATCATCGCAGGTGACGAGCTTTGCGTCGGGTGATCCCGCTGACAACATAACGCTCGGTGGGTCTACCAGAGTAGAACTCATTTAGATGGAATCATCTGAATGGGTGAAGATGCTTGCAAAAACCAATGAAACAGAGCCTTACAACAATATCTCTCCATATAGGCCTCATCTTGAACCGGCATTTGCCTTTCCCATAATGTTGAGCGTAGATATTTCACTGTTCGAAACAAAGGGGAATTTCTCTAGGGCGTGTCGTCAGTTAGCGTGCGGCGCCATAAAGCTGGAGACCCGCAAAAACCGGTAGCGTTTGGACTGCTATGGTGATTCATTGAAGTTACGCGATTACGGAGGCCTGCTATGGATCCCAAGTCCCTGTTCAGTTTGAGCGATCACCTTGATGCCTTGAGCAAAGAGGGTGATCCGCTCGAGGTTTTGCAGGAGACGGTGGATTTCGAGTATTTCCGGGCGCGGCTGGTCGAAGGGCTTGGCTATGGCGATGGGAGCAAAGGCGGCCGGCCACCATTCGATCCTGTGATGATGTTCAAGGCCCTGATCCTGCAGGCGCAGCATAATCTGTCAGACGCCCGGATGGAGTTCATGATCCGCGATCGTCTGAGTTGGCTGCGATTTCTGGGGCTGTCGCTCGGGGATCGAACGCCGGACGAGAACACGATCCGGCATTTTCGCAATCGCCTGACCGAGACGGGAACGCTCAGGCGGGTGATGAAGGCCTTTGACTGGCAACTCCAGAAGAAGGGCTACATTCCAATGTCCGGGCAGATCGTGGACGCCTCGCTGGTGCCTGCGCCAAGACAGCGGAACACCGAGGGCGAACGCGAAGCGATCAAGTCCGGGAAGAGCGCCAGCGACATTTGGCCGGACGAGCCGAACAAGGCAGCACAGAAGGATACCGACGCTCGCTGGACACTCAAGGTCGGCGGAAAAGTCCGGTATCGGGCAGATGGGACGCCGCTCCCCATGATCGCCCTGCCGGTCTTCGGCTACAAATCCCACATCAGCATCGACCGACGCTTCTGCTTCATCCGAGGCATGGCGGTGACTTCGGCGTCAGCGGCGGACGGGCGTCTTCTCCGGCAGGTCGTCAGCACGAACAATACCAGTTCCGAGGTCTGGGCAGACAGTGCCTATCGATCCAAGCGCAACGAGAAGTGGCTGTCGGACCAGATGCTCACGTCCCGTATTCATCGGCGCAAACCCATGGGCAAGCCGATGTCAAAGGCAACCGTGCGGGCCAATGCCGCCAAATCCTCGATCCGTGCGCATGTCGAGCATGTCTTTGCGCATCAGAAAAACCGGTTCACCCTGTTCATCCGCACCATCGGCCTCGCCCGCGCTGAGGCGAAACTGACCCTTTGCAACCTGGCCTACAACTTCAATCGGCTGATCTTCCACGAGCGTCTAAAAACCGCAGCCTGACTCTGTCTGCAAGTCGGAAAAACCGGTGAAATCAACGCCGGGTATCGTGGAAATAGGTCCGAATGATACCCTTGGTGCGCCCCGCAACCTCGACGTCATCAAGCCAGCCCGCTTCGCCAGAAATTACCCAGTTTTTGCGGGTCTCCAGCTTTCCCAAAAGGTTCCAAACGGATAATTACTTACGTGGTTAGCATAACTTGAGGTCAAATCGCGTGATCATGGTCACTAGTCTAATGGTAACATATCGATAAGGATGCGTTTACGATTGTTACAATTTTGGAGTAAAACCTTATTGCTGCCAACTAGGTGAGTATTTACCAAAATAGGGTAGATAGTAGTTCAACAACAGAATAAACAAGGACAATTATTCAGTATGAGGAAAAAAATTTCTAATCTTCTTATGACGATATTTTTATCCGGTTGTGGTGCGACTGTGAATAATATTGGATCAGTGCACGATAAAAATATATCTGGATCTTCGAAGCATATGCTTGTTGTGAATAATTTATCAAATGATAATTTATCTAAACAGGGAGAGTTTATATCGGAAGACCTTAAAAATAAACTAAATTCCTGCAATGTATTGGCTTATACTTATAATCCAAATGGTTTTTCATTGAATCCAAATGCTGATATCAATAGTATTATTTCTGATTATAAAATAGATAGAGTTATTTCTCTTACCAACAGGAATATAACAGTTAACCAAAATCATGCTGTTTTATCTCAGGTGGTAGTGGCTAAAGTATACGATATGGCATTGAAAAAGAATATTTGGATGTCCGAATATCAATACAACACATCAGAATGGCATTTTGGAGGTATTTGGGCACGACATGATGTTAAAGCAGCGCAAATTACAACAAAAAGTATAATGGCTGGGCTAGAAAATGATGGAGTTATAGGAAAATGTCAATAATCACCTAAGTGCTCGTTTGGAATTTATCGTCTGCCGCTGAACTGGCCTTATGGAGCACATCATGACTCTTGAAACTGCTGGTTTTTAGCTTTTCTCCTGTTGATGCAGCGAACCACTTTTATACTAATATCGGGACTCTAAACCATTTCCCAAAGGGCTCTATGGGGGTCAACGGGGGAGATTTCTCCCCCTTGCCAGATGTTGAATGCTACCTTGGGTAGCCATTCAACACTGCTGGCTCCCTTTTAAATCGTCATGTTTGCAAAGGCTGTTTCCGGGTAACTTACGGCCTCTATGGTTTGCTGCAAATTGGCTGTTGAGATGCTGGTCAGATAGGTAGTCGTCCCTTGGCTCTTATGGGTTGCTTCATGACCCAGCAGGCGGTCAATCCATACCTCCCTGATGTTGGCATCTGCGTTTCTGAGTTGGGTTGAGACTGTGTGCCGGAACGAGTGGAAGGTGATTTCTGCTGGTAGGCCAATGCGGGTCTTGAGCAATGAGAAAGCCCGTCCCAGTGATGCGCCCCTTGTACCCTGTTTCGAGGTTTCCAGACCGGCAATGAGATAAGGGCCGTCAGTGGTCTCTTTCAGCACCAGCACACCAGCTTCAATCAGTTTTGAATGGACTGGTACCACACGATTGCCAGCTTCCGTCTTGGGTGCCCAGCCGGTTTCGGTGTGAGGACGGATAAGGAAGCAGGGGATACCGTCAACGGTCTGGAGGTCTTCTTTCCGCAGGGTGCAGATTTCGCCCAATCGCATTCCGCTATAAGCTGCAATCAATGTGACCAGCCGGAAGGTCTGCTCTGGCACGGACGTGCTGTGCCATGAGGCGGAGGCCAGCAAAGCCAGTTCCTTTGTCGTCCAGCTTCTGCGTATGGTCTTTTGCCCATTCTCAAAATTCCATCCGGTCCATGGGTTGCGTGTGACCAGTTCCCTTTGGTGTAACTGGTTCCAGAGGGCAGAGAGGCGCATCATATGGTTTTTCACGCTCTTGCCACTCAATGTTGGCAGACTTTCCTGTCTTGCCCGCTGCGCCTCTTCTGCGAGTGTCATACTACTCTTGCGTTTACCAAGTGACGCAGGAAGGGAAAACAGGAGATCACGGAATGCCCCAGCCTTTTCGCCACCAATAATGGATACAGGAGCATCTCCGAAAGCTTGTAGAAATAGCTCTACCGCCCTGGGTGGCTCTCTTGGTATCGGTGCTGGCATGAGGATTATCCAGCACGAAGCGTTTCAGGGCACTGGAGAGCATTAAAGGCTGGGCTTTGGGTGCTTTGGCCGTTTTCTTCACTGTCCGGGGTTTTGGCATCGCTGCTGAAACGGGCACGGACCGCGTTTCCTGAGCAGATGAAGGCAGGTTCACGCTCTGCAAATCCCGCAGTGCAACCCGCAGTCCTTCAAGCCTGCTTAAAGCGTCTGGTTCAGCCAGCACAGAATGGGCTTGCATGAACAGTTCGGTGGTTCTGGCATGAAGCAGAGAAGCGCGTTTGCGGCCTTCATTCTGGTAGCCTGTTTTCAGAGAAACCCAGATTTCCCGCCGGTTCAGGGCTGCTCGCAGGGCAGGGGGAACGATACGGCGGAAGTGGTAAGTGGTGCCTCGGACACGGAGCATAAACTCTTCCCTCAGTGGGGAAGGACGATGGAGCAAAGACAGCCTTTGCCCCTCATTCAGCCGAAAAATCGTGCTATTTCAGGTGTCTGTGGTGCGAACTGCGGGACTCGAACCCGAGCCAACCCGCAGTGACACTTTTCTAACCCTTTGAAACAGCTAAAAGAATGCGACGTGCTGTCTTCCAGTTTAGTGTTCTGGTTCCCAGAATTGGTTAAACCATCTGGGAACATCTTGAGGGCAGTTTAACCTTATTTTGCTGATTTCGGGAAGAGATTAATGATGGTTAATATCTCAAAAGTCTTCAGGCTGTTCTGAGGTAAGAGTGAACTTGTAAAATTAGTTTGGATCAAGAGATGTTGCGGATACAATGCTTCTGAATTCAACGATAATTTCAGGATAACGAGCTTCAAGATATCCAACAATTTTGGTATTTTGTATAAGACGTCCGAGATAACGAGAGGCGAGAACAAGTTGGAGAACATCATCTCCAAATGTTGCCTCAAGAGCTTGATAATCTTTAGTCAGACTTTCCATCTCGCGCTCCATTCTAGCCATCTGCTCCGATGTCAGACCAGAAACCGTTTTTGGACGGTCCGGTTTCGCAAGATCTGTTTGCTTCGATGCAGCCAGAATGGCCTTGGCGTAAGTGGCTGTAAAGTTATTCATAGCCACCATAAGTTCGGCCGTCTCGGTTTGTTTGAGTGGCTTCATTTTTCGCAGAATACTAAAAACATGTGGATTAATCGGTCGATCCTTCAGAAGTTCGACTGCACCTGGGGCAATTCCATCAAGCAGAGTACGTCGATGTAAAACAACTTTTTCATCGATGCCCAAAGCTTTGGCAATCATGGTAGGTGGCACGCCACGATCAATGGCACGCGAAATCATATAATGTTCCTGTACCGTCGCTAGACGGTTGACCCGCTTATTGTAGGTAAAGGTTTCATCGTCGTCGGAAATAATACAAAGAGTACTTTCTATCTTTTGTTCTTGCAGGGCATGTAATCGTAAATGGCCATCAAGAAGCATATATCGTCCATCTCGACCAGCTTTGGCAATGACCAGAGGCTCGATCACACCGACTGCGCCAATGGAAGTCGCAATCCGTTGATACCGCTTTGAGTCTGTAATTCGTTTGCTCATTGGACGGAGAGGAAGAATCGAATCAAGAAGCACTTCGCGCACCTCTCGCTCAAAAGAAATGCGAACTGACTTACTCATGGCCGACCTTGCCCAACACCAAGTCGGTCTGCAATCGGCTGGGGTAGGGAGGCCAACCCTTCAGCTCTTAGTAACTGCACGAAATGATCTTCAGCTAGTAATTTCCCCATCGCACCAACAACGAAAGTCAGACGACCTTGGGTAAGGTGCGCTTTTTTCACTAACATTTTCTGCCGATCGACTTCTTTTTGATAGGCTCGGACCAATGCCGTAGCAGTTGTTGGTTGTCCTCCTTTATTGCCTTGGCGAACAGATCGCATACCTTTACCAATGGTGTTGCGTTCTCCCACAATCCGACGAATGGCCAGAACCTGGCTACCAGGAAGCTCTCCAGATTCATAAGCCTCAGTAAGTGCTCTCTGAACATCGGCATCTGCGGCTTTTGCGATTTCTGCTGCAATTGAGTGAGGAATGATCCCGCGCTCTACAGCATCAAGTAATCGTTCTTCTCCTTTTTCTAAAAGGCTATTAATGGAATAGACATAGTCAGCACTGAAACCGACTTTTTCCGCTATTTCAGCGTTGCTATATCCTCTCTCACGCATGGAACCGACTTCCCGAATAAGTTCGAGAGGAGAGAGGTTCCTTCGTGCTAAATTTTCGACCAAACTCATCACGAAGCATTCGTCACGTGTAGCTTCGATGACCATGGCCGGTATCTCTATTTGACCAAGTTTTTGAAATGCCTCCAGTCGCCCTTGACCACAGATGAGTTCGTGATTCTTACCATTGGGTGCGTTTCGGACTGTTATGGGACGCTTCAAGCCAATCTTGCGAATACTCTCAACCAACTCTTCGAATATTTTCTTGTTTCGGACTCGAGGATTCAAAATTTCAATAGAGTTTGTAGGAATCATGACAATTTTGGACATCATAGAGGTCCTTCCAAAGTATGACGACGCAGTAAGTGAAAAAGCGGGGACAAATCATCTGTTCTGAAAGAGTCCAGATTGATCCCGTTATTTTCCGCCATTCCCAGTCTGGGTTTGTGACCAATATCCAGCCATGGCAGAAGATAATAATCTTTCACAGTTTTATTGTCCGGGTCGAGCCTGACAACGACAGTTAGATCAGGTTGTAAACTGGTATCCAGACGAACCTTCCAGCGAAGAGAACCAGCAGCGGTGCTTTGACAACGAGCAATAACGAACGCCAGCGTTACTTCGTGATTCACAAAAAGCAGGTCATTGCGGGCGTTAGAAGTCACACTGCCACCAATGGCTTCAATTCCTGCGATGGTTTCTGCGACCACCTCGGGGTGCATTAGTCGAAGCTGGCGGTTAGTCTCCACGTAACGGTAATCGCGTGCAGGCTGATAGCCAATGAGTTCATAGGCGCGGAGAAGACTGCCAAAACGATGTCGATAAGCAGCACTCGATGGCATTTCCTCAACTTCGTTGATAATCATGCCCGAAAGAATACCGCGACAGGCAAGAAGGTCAGACAGCATTTTTAAAAGCTCTTCGTTAGAAAAGCGGCGAGCTCTTTGTGCGAAAATGGTTTGTGCTGCTGCGAATAGGGTAGGATCAACAATTCCTTCAAAAACCCCATCACCACGAACCCACATATCGGCCTCATTCACAACGCGTTTCTGTTTCAGTTTGAAAGAAACACGATTGTAAACATTATTCCCTATATACTTCTCGTTGCTTAAAATCTGACGGATGACAGAATGCGTCCATGGTTTTCCGAGATCTGTTACTCGACCTTCGCCATTGAGTATTATCGCAATTTCACGTTCTGAACGATGCTCTAGAATAAACAGCCTATAAATCCGACTGACCGTCTCAACTTCTTCGTCCGGTCCGGGGACAAGGATAACGCGATCAGTTTGAAGACTTTTGTGCTCTCCTCGAGCGAGGGGAGCCTTGGGCTCATTATTCTCGTTTACGAGAAAGCGCCTCAGACCATAGCCCGCAGGACCACCCTGCCGATAACCAAGCGTAATCAGGCGACATTGTCCGGTGAAAACCTTACCGGACAATTCGCGGCTATATTCTCCCGCCATCACGCGCTTGATACTTTTCATGACATTAGATGGCAGACTTCCATCGTTATCAAATTGTTCAGCACAATAATGAATGTTAATGCCACGTTCGCGACATATAAACTCATAATAAGCGCTTTCATCGGCATCCTGAAAACGCCCCCAACGACTGATATCGTAGACAAGAATTGCCTCAAAATCGGCGGTTCCACTTCGGACGTCCTCAATCAAGCGTTTTAGAGAGTCACGTCCAGCAATATTGAGGCCGCTACGTCCTTCGTCGGCATAATTGCGAACAATCTGAAAATTCCTCCGTCCAGCATAGGCAGCGATAATTTCCGCCTGATTTTCTGTGGAGTATTTCTGATGGTCGGTTGACATCCGCACATATTGAGCGGCCCGTACTGGGATTATTGCTCCTATTGCTTCCACTCTTATCCCCAGCTCTATGCGTTAAAGACGGAGAAGCCACCCGCCCACATTTTGCGCCACGATCGTAGTGCGTTCGATCTGAATCGATCGTGTTCAGACAATCGTTTTTGTAATATAAAGGAATGTGGAATGTCGTTTACAAAAAAAGACCGAAATTTTCGCGTAGATGAAGGAAATAAATTTCCACTAGATCCGTCTGCTGATACGGAAGCGGCTTTTGCAAACATTATTGCGGACGCGCTCAGACGCGATTTTGGAAACACACCAGCACACATAAAACATATCGCTCGATTAACAGGAGCAAATTTACGAACAGTGGGCAATTGGTTGAGTGCCCGCAATGGTCCTAGCGGTGCAAGTCTTGTCGTTTTGATGCGCCATTCTGATGAGGTCACGAAGGCAGTACTGGAATTGTCAGAACGCTTCGACTTGTGGAGTTCTATGTCCGAAACGAAAAGTAAGAAAGAACTCTACCGAGCCGTAATTGAGTTTATGAAATATATTCCAAAACAATAAAAATATAATAGTCCATTTCATGAAAGCCGTTCTTTTATATGAAAGAACGGCTTTTTAAAATTTAAGTTCTTTCCCCGAATGGTCTATTGATGATCGCCATAACCTCGGGGGCAGAAAATATCCGGTTTCTGGCATATCCGGTGCGTTCCACCAAAATGCCAGCGGCCTCTAACTGTTCCAGCGCTGTCTTGGTTGCAGGAGCAGAAATGTCTAGAATTTTCCCAAGTCGTGTCGCTGTAATGACAGGACAATCAATTAGAACATCCAATGCTCTCAGCGCTGCGGAGTTCTTTCTGTAGGAGCGTCTGTTCAGCCACTCCGTTTTCAGCGCCTTGGTTGCACTCCTGACAGCTTTGAACTCCTGCACAGTTCCAATAATGGCCTGTGACATGAAGGCAATCAGGGGGAGCCAGTTCAGTTTCTGCTGCGCCTGTTTCAGCGCGTCATAATAATCCTGTTTGTACGCTTCAATGTAGGAAGAGAGATAGAGAGGTGGCTCTTGTTCCGCTGCCAGCATCATAGGAATCAGAAGTCTGCCAACCCGTCCATTGCCGTCCCTGAATGGGTGGACAGCTTCAAAATGGGCATGGGCGATAGCAACTCGCGTGATGAGTGATTGTGTCATCATCTGCATGCCATCTCCCGCCATATAATCCAGTGTGTTTTGAAGACATTGGAGCACCCGGTCAGGTGGGGGCGGGTTGTAGGTGGAATAGGCGATGTTATGTCTGCTGCCACCAATCCAGACTACGGTCGTCCGTAATGCTCCGGGAGTGCCGATATAGGATATGTCATGCCTCATGACTTCCTGATGCAATGCCAGCACGGTGTCGAGTGTGAAAACGGTTCTGCCGGATGCAGCGGCCTGAGGCAGGAATTTTTCAAGGGCCAACGCATAATCCCTGACCTGACGCGTTTCCTGCGTGGCCTGTTCATCGTCTTCATCAACGATCAGCAGTTCATCCAGGGTGCTGTGGGTGCCTTCCATTGCAGAACTGCTGACGGCCTCCCTGCTGCGGAGGGTTCTGCTAATGAGATAGGGATCAGTTGACGCCCGTGCCCATTCTGCAATTTGCCCCAGAGAAGCCATCGCCTGGGAGTGCAAGGCTGTGATGTCGTCCAGATATACCCCACTTTCAGGTGGAGCAGGTGGGACAACGCCATAATGGCTCTCATAAGGGGGAGGCAGGCGGCTCAGACACTCTCTGATGCCTCCCATTAAATCCTGACGGTTCACGGCGAAAACCTTAAACATGGGAGGGTAGTATGATCCATATTTAAGGTTTTTATCACAAGCCTAATTTTATGGCTATCGCCACGTACTTTATTTAAGCTTTCTGTCAAAGGTGAAGACAGGATGATGCCATGCATTATATTGGTTGAGCATGCGGAATAAGCAGAGAATGAACTATATGGTTACCGGAAAGCGCCGGGGCTGAGTTCGTGCTGAAGGTCAGGGGCATGCTGTTCCATATCTGACATAAGCGCTGGGTGTTCATTGCTGTTGAGCCTGACGCCCGGCCCCAGATTGCCTTCCTCACCAATAAAGAGGATTCCTGCTGCCTCCAGTGTATGCCGGATTGCTTTGAGTGTTCTGTGATGGGGCGAGCGTGTGCCGGTCTCAAAGTCAGCCAGTGTTCTGGAACCCACTTCAGCGAGCTGCGCTAGGTCTTTCTGGGAAAGGCCAAGCATGGCGCGGGCAGCACGACACTGCGAAGCCAGCAGAATGGACATGAAAACGAACCTTTGGAAAATACGGTGGCACCTTCGTATTTACTACCATGCTGCGTAAAAATGGCAATTTAAGTGAGAAAGTCAGGGCAAATTCTGTTCCGAATTTTGAGGGATACACTTCAATAATATACATAAATAATATCGTATGGAACCAAATATGTTTACACATAATGATGATAATGATAGATGACGCTCTCAGGCATGCTGTTTAGGTGAGCCTGTTGGGTCATTGTCGAAAGCAGCCATATGGCACGTTATGGATATGCAAGGGTTTCAACTGACGCACAGGTGAATGATCCTCAGATTTTCGCGCTTCAGAGTGAAGGGGTGGAAACAATTGTCACAGAGGTGATTTCCGGCTCCGTTCCGGCCCGTGTCCGTCCTCAGCTTTCGGAACTTCTGGGCAAACTGAAACGGGGGGATAGCCTCGTGATTGCACGGCTTGACCGTCTTGGACGGGATACTGTGGATGTCTTGAATTTGCTACGAGTGCTGGATGAAGACGGTATTCGGGTACGAATACTGAATATCGGCGCAGAAACTGGTACGCCCAACGGGCGCATGTTCTTAACAATTCTCATGGCGATTGCAGAATTTGAACGTGAACTGATCCGGGAGCGAACACGCGCCGGGCTGGCTGCAATCCGGGCGTCAGGAAAAAAACTCGGGCGTCCAGGCTGCCTGACAAAGCGACAGCAGAGTCATATTCGTGACTTATCGGAAAATGGTATGTCCTTGCGGGAGATCGCGGCAATTTTTAAAGTCAGTAAATCAACCGTCCATCGTGTTGTCAGGATAGCTCAATAGTGCGTGAAGAACTGACTTCTGGACGGTAGAATTGGTTTGGACGTCCAGAATGTTTTCCTATGGATCTTTACCCGTCTGGCTTTGAAAATGCGACTCAATCTTGTCAGAAGGCATTATAATCGTGCGTTTTTGACTATCATATTTTTTTATCTCCATTTTCCATTTGTGGCGTTGCCATGCGCCATAAGCACAGCCTGCCATTGCTTCCAGGACTGCGTGACCAGAGTGCATGAAGTGACCTGCCACGGCCCCCGCAGCGCCATCAGCAATACATCCGTGAGGGCGGGCAGAGGGTGTGACTTGTCCGCTGGTCTGCGCCAAGGATTGCTGAGGGGCTAATGATATGATCAGAAAAAACAATGAAAAAAAACGCTTTTCCATAAATGCAATTCCCTACAAGACTTGTTTTATTGTCATGATATGGAGGAAATGAAATCAGGATTTTTAAGAAGTTCCTGCGTGAACAGTCTGTATTCCTGAGTAATCGGAGCAAGTCGTCTTGCCATTTTAATGATTAACGGTATGAAAAATAGGAGGCTTATGCCAAGAGTGGGAATGGCTAATGTCCATATGATTATACTCATATATGACTCTGATGCTGATGCATTCAGGTCTTTAAAGCTACTTTTCCCATTGAATGCATCATCATAAAATGTGAGGCTGTCCGTATTATGATTATAGAAAAGAAGATATTTTCCGTTTTCGACGCCTTCTGATGCGCCCCAGATAAGGGTGACACGTTGTCCTTCACGGCATCGGATGTTCGCATCGCTCATTTCCCGTTCATGACCGCTCGGTGATACAATCCAGAAATTCTGATGTTGTTCTGTAGACGATCTGATCTGTGGGGCATTAATTTGTCCGCCATAGACAGGATGGATATAACCACCGCCACCATCGGATTTTAAATTGGTGGATGTCCATTTCTGGAGGCTGTAAACATCGCCGCTAATTCCATGAAACCATACAGGAGAACCATCAATGGTGAATTTCATGATATTCCTCACTAAGGATCAAATGTTTATTTGATGGAACCCTGTGGATTAAAATAAGAATTTCTATTCTGGAACTCTAATCCATTTACCGTTGTTTTTTGCAAATCTTAACTCAGCATTATCTACAAAATTACCTTGTTGAATTTTCAACTGGCAGATGTAAGCGACATTGCCTTTTCTACATTTTCTTTCGAGAATACTGATTTTATTGGGTGGCTGTTCGTTTGCTCCCTGTTGAGCGTCATTTTGAAATTCCTGACTAAGAACTGTTTCAATTTCTTTTATTGAAGGTTCTTCGTCTCCACAGGCGGAAAGGAAAAGGAAGGGTATCAATATAAATAAAGAAGACTTTGGTTTTGATGGATAATATAGCGACATCACATGATCTCTGAGCCGTGGAATTTAAAATCAGAATTATCGTTCGGGAGTTTAAAGAGAAGGTGCAGGCTGCTCATGTGCGAGGCTCCACTTGCCATCCTCATGATGTATGACCCGTAGGGTATTTTCATGAGGCTCATCATTAAGAGTGAAGCTGACGGTGCAATCGAAAGCTGAATCGAAGTTTTTCAGGGCTTCACAGCTTTGCTTAACAATTTTAATGGCTTCGACATCTACTCTGGTCTGTCGACGATTGCCGCCAAATAACATGTTGAAGCCACTGGGCTGGCTGAGTAGATCGGCTTCGAGTTGAGCCATTTCGCCCTGACTGGGCGTTCTACCAGAACAGGCGGAGAGCATAAGAGGTAAAGCCAGAAGAGCCAAGTGTAAGAGACGAGAAGGAGAACTTTCGAGCATTTTTCTGCACCAAGAAGTTACATGATATCGGTGTCAAAATCCGTCGTTTTTGGGACAAAAGGCTTCCGAAGCACAAATAGAGTAAAATGGCGTCTCAAAAACGTGTCCCGTTTACATAAGGAGACACAAACGATGGCGCGTTATGGTTACGCTCGTATTTCAACGGATGAACAGAGCCATGATCCTCAGATTCTTGAGTTGAGGCGGGAGGGACTTGAGGAGATCATCACTGATACTGTTTCAGGTCGGATTCCTGCGGTAGAGCGTCCTGGACTTTCTGGTCTACTGAACCGGCTGGGGCAGGGGGATAGTATGGTAGTGGCACGTCTGGATCGGCTTGGACGTGATACCGTCGATGTCATGGGATTGGTCAGGAGCCTTACAGAGAGCGGCGTTCGTGTGCGAATATTGAATATTGGGATTGAGACTGGCACGCCTAATGGTCAGTTGTTTTTGACCATCCTTGCAGGCTTTGCCCAGTTTGAGCGGGAGATTATCCGGGAGCGGACGCGAGCGGGCTTGGAAGCCGCGCGTCAGGCTGGAAAACGATTGGGGAGGTGCCCTATCCTGACGTCCCGTCAAAAAAAGCATGCCTGTGAATTGAAGCAGGCCGGGAGATCACTGGCAGAAATTGCAAAAATTTTTCGGGTCAGTCGGAGCACGGTCTGGCGCACGGTTCAGTGCGGGGTATAGCGTGCCAAAAAGCAGGTTTTAGGGACAGTAGCGACGTCGTCTGTTCGAGGCAGCTTGACAAGCTTCCAGAAACGACCGTTTTTCGGACACTAAACGTTGTTGAGAGCATGTCGGTTGCGTTGGGGTTGATTGTTTAATGTCGGCTTACGCCTCCATCTCGGACATGGAAGACCAGTCAGGCTATCTCCGGTAGCAGACCATCGCCGGTTTTTCTTGACGTAAGGGACAGGAGCAGCCAGCGGTGAAGGTATGGATACGATCAGCCTCCTCGCTCTGCTTCTGACCCTCTCGGCAGGGTTCAGCATTCTCAATCACCACACGTTTCGCCTTCCTGTGACGATTGGCGTTCTGGTCTTCTCATTGCTGGTTTCCCTGCTGGTCATGATCCTGAATCCATTAATACCGGCCTATGACCTTCAGGCTCTCCCACGGTCTGTGCTCGGAGCGATCAATCTCCCCACGGCCCTTCTAAATGGCGCGCTGTCCCTGCTTCTGTTTGCCGGGGCCAGGCAATCAATGCAGGGTTACAGTCGTGTCGCACATGCGACGGGCTGTTCTTCTGGAAGACTTTTTGCGAGATCGTGACAGAATGAGGTCGAGGTGATGGATCAGGGTTTCGATCTCGCCCAGCACAGACTCGCAATGGACGGCATCGCCACAATTGGCCGAGTGAGCAAGCTGATTGAGATTGTTGCCAACGCGTGAAAGCTGGGTGCGTAGTCTGCGGAGTTCGTCCGAAACGGGCGGACCATCATCATCCGAGAACTCAGCGGAAGCCAGTAAGGAGCGTATCCAGTCAGACGTGGTCACATGTCCCTGACTGCGCGCGATATGGCTCCAAAGTGTGAGTTCGCTGGGTGATGCACGGACGGAAAGGCGAGAAGTTCGAGATGCAGGCATAACTGGTTTTCCTTCTAAAGAGGGGGTTAACGGGGGAGATTTCTCCCCCTTACCAGCTTGTCGAATTCTACCCTTGGGTAGCCATTTGACACTGCTGGCTCCCTGTAAGGGTAACCTATCGAGATGCCTGATTTCCGAACTTTCTTTTTATGCAAACGAGACTGTCACCATAAGCCTTTCAGAAGGGCATGATGCATTCTGGCGGATAGGTCAGGGCTTCAATCACCTGCCGAAGATTGGCAACGTCAATCCCGCTGGTGTAGTTCATTGTTCCCTGTGATTTATGGGATGCTTCATGTCCCAGAACAGTGTCGATCCACAGTTCCCGAATATGCGCTTCTTGATTTCGAAGTTTCGTGCTGACGGTATGGCGGAAGGAATGAAACGTCACATCTTCCGGGATGCCAATGCGCTTTTTATGCTTCGAGAAAGCCCGAGCAAAATTGTCCCCGCGCTCACCTGTCGATGAAACCGTGAGGTCAGGGAACAGGTAGTGCTCCCCGGTATCTCTGAGCAGGTCGATCCCTTCCATGGCGAGCAGATGCGAGTGAATGGGAATGATCCGTGTGCCTGCCGACGTCTTTGGTGACCAGTTATCTTCCGGGTGAGAGCGCACGTGAAAGCACGGAACCCCTTCAATAATTTCTATATCCTGTTTCCTCAGATTGCAGATTTCGCCCAGACGCATCCCCGTGAACATGCCAACACTGATGATCCCCGCCCATGTGGCTCGGGAAACCGATGTGCCATTCCATGGGGTATGGGCAAGCCGTGTCAATTCATCATCTGTCCAGCCTCTCCGTACGATCTTCTTTGTGATGTTGAAATCCCATCCAGCCCATGGATTCCGGTCAGCCATCTCGCGTTGCACAAGATGCATCCAAAGAGCGGACAGACGGGAGAAATGATTTTTCACAGTCTTTCCGCTGACTGTTTCCTGCCCACGTTCGCGGGCCTGCGCGACGGCTTCACGGATGGGAAGGCCGGTTCTTCCTTTGCCATGTGTTGCCGGGAGATCAGAGAGCAGGTCGAAAAATTCACCAGCAACCGTGCCCGTGATCTGCTTCACCGGCATGTCCCCGAAGGCTTCAATGAAGAGGGTCACGGTTTTGCGCGTGGCTTTCTTGGTATCTTCGCTCTTGTCTTTGTCAGCAAAGACAAATTTTTCTGCCATGACGGAAAGAGGCGGAGAGGTCGGTTTGCGGGCTTGGGGCCGTTCATTCTCAACCGGGCTTCCGGCTGGTGCCTCCGTCAAACCAGCAGGGCGATGTTTGCCCAGATCGACAATCAGGGTGGAAAGGCTTTTGATCTGTTCGCGCAGCATGTCCTTTTCTTTTTTGCTTACTGCGCTGTCCGTAAAGACTTTCTGCATCATGCTCTGAAGCCGTGCTTCCAGTGCCTTGAGTGAGTCTGTGGCAAAAGAGATGAAAGAGCCTTCCTTCTGCGCCTGATCCATCAGGGTCATGGCGTGATCGGCTTGCAGGGCGCGTTTTTCGGCCCGGAAGGCATCATCGGCAAGGGTGAGTAGTTCTTCCTGTTCCGCGATGATTTTACCCTGTTCAGTCAGCAGGGCAATCAGTTCTTCACGGGACAGGTCAGTCTCCATCGTCTTTGCCTTCTCAAAAAGTGCGCCGGTTCGGGCGTAAAGGGCTGCTGCCCGTTCGCGGGCCACCAGCTTACTCTGAGTCTGCAAGGAGAGAGAAATTTCGGTTCGGCCCAGTCTGGCCTGAACGGCAACGGGCACAGCCCGGCGGAAATGGTAGTGAGAGCCGATAAGGCGGAGCATCTGCGTTTCCCAGTCTGGGAAGACAAACGGGAAAATCCCGCAGACCCGTCACATTCTCATTTTACTGTTATATTTCAATAGGTTAGTGGTGCGAACTGCGGGACTCGAACCCGCACATTGTAGTCGCCCATAGGCTTTTACCCAGGGAAATTCCCCTTTGTTTTGTGTAGTCAAATGTCTACGCCAAACATTATGGGAAAGGCAAATGTGGGTTCAGGATTAGGTCGATATGGAGAGAGACTCTTCAAGTCTCTCTTTGAAATTGGGTGGCGGATTTCTTAGGAGAAAACCGAAGGTCTGTTACTGGTTGGAGTCATCTCACAACAACTAGTGAGATGAATATCGGATACAAACTCTAGGAACGTCATCATTATCTTTAAGTCGATCGTTGCAGTAGCCTTGAAGGGGTAATCGATTTATGAAAAGTTATAGCTTGCTGTTGCATATCGATTGTAGGCGAGAAAGGATGGATGCTCGATGGTATTTAAATGGTCTCGTTATTGACTTATATTAAAATAGCTAAAGAATTTATTTAAATGATGCGTAAATTGTCGACAAATTCAAGGATAAAATGGAAATGAAACGTTTGGTTTTCTGCTTCGATGGTACTTGGAATACCTTGAATGAGTATACACCGACCAATGTCGTGCTGACAGCTGCTAGTATTCAAAGAATTACCGCTGACGGTGTCACTCAGATCATTCATTATGACGAAGGTGTCGGCACGGGCGCCGATGAACACTGGACGGGAGGAATGTTTGGTTCGGGACTGATCGAACACGTCCGTGCAGCGTATCGCTTTTTAATTTTCAACTATGATCCAGGAGATGAAATATATGTCTTCGGTTTCTCTCGTGGTGCCTTCAGTGCTCGGTCTTTTATTGGCTTTATCAGGCATGTGGGGCCGCTTCGTCGGCTACATGCAGGGCGCATAGATCAAGCTCTTGAACTCTATCGCCATCGACTTGATGAAAAGGATGGTTTTGAGGAAAATCTTCGACGATTTCGCGCGGATTACTCTAGTGATGTTTGCGTCGATCAAGAAGATGACGATTGGCGGTGTGCTAATATTGCGACTTATACAGCTGGTACTGCGCCGATTATGTCGATCCAGTATCTAGGTGTATGGGATACAGTGTCAGCTCTTGGGTTGCCGGAAAACCTTCCCTTTAGTAAAATACTGAATAAAAATAAGCGCTTTCATGATGTAGCGCTTGATGACTTCGTCAAGAATGCGCGGCATGCAGTTGCCTTAGACGAACGTAGAAAACTTTTCCCTTCTGTGCCTCTTGGGGAAGTAACTCATTTCAACCGAAGACGTGGGTTTAACGATGAAAACCCAAAGGCACCCTATCAAGAGCGATGGTTTCCTGGCGTTCATGGTTCAGTTGGAGGTGGCGGTGATATCAGGGGTTTGTCAGATGATGCGCTCGCTTGGGTTCTCAAGGGGGCAAAAGAGGCAGGTCTTCATTTGGATACTGCCCTAGGTACTCGGATTGACGGCTTTCATCCAAACTGGCTTGCACCAATTAATAACGTCAAGAATCCGACTTGGAGTCCAACTCAGGTGATCAAAACGGATCGTGCGGGTCCTGATCATGTATGGCAGATGTCGGTTAGTGCTGTTCGTCGCTGGCAAGCCCCAGCTTCTCAGTTTCCAGACGGTAAGACGTATCGGCCCAAAAGCCTTGAGAGGGTTAAGAGTGAACTGGCGATGCTTACACCATGGGTGTTTGTTGCCCCGACTGATTTGATCGAAACAATTGTCGTGAAAAGCGGGGATACCTTGAGTGCTTATGCAGAAAAATATTATGGGGATGCTGAGCTTTATCCAATTATCTTCGAAGCTAATAAGGATGTAATGGAAACGGCTGATGATTTATTCGCTGGGCAAACGATTCGAATTCCGAAAAAGCCACTTTCTGTGCTTTCAAATTCGAGTATTGTTTCGTGACGTTGTGTCGATTAGGAAAAGATCGGTAGATGCAGGGAAGTAATTAGCCGGTTATCGGGAAGGAATGAAGGCAAGCAGCCACTCGCAACGCTCATGTTTATAACGGCTACCGATCTGATCTCAGTTGTTTAGACCAACTGTTGCGGACATCTGCGCCTGACATAATTGCCGATAAGGCGTCTACATGTCGACTGGTCAGTCATGTGCTTCTCGTGTCAAGCATCATAACATTTGCACACGGCTCCCAAAAGAAAATTGGCAAGTATTGAGTGTTTCAGATTATTTGAAATGGCTGGAGGCGGTGGTTAGCTGCCCGATGGCGCTACCTAGAAAAACATGGCAACCGAACGGGAAACCTCTCAAGGTGAAAAATACGGATTTGTCCGTCACATCCCGTGACGTTTCTGGCGCATTATGATACCATCACGAACAACATCAAGCGAAAAAGGACGGAAAAAGGGTTTGGCGAGAAGTGATCTTCTCCTGTCGATCGTGCGGGCGGGTGTAACCGGCGATCAGGCCGCGTTACGATCATCGGTCGAAGCTGTAGTTGCCGACGAACGGAACAAGAACCATAATGTTCTGGCCGACCGGCTTCAGCGTGCCTTGAACACTGTGACAGTTGCATCGCCGGTACGCGCGGTCTCAAGTAGTCATGCTGGGCGTGATTCCATCCTTGAAACTGAGCCGCGTCAGCGGCTTGAAGATCTAATCGTTCCGCTACCGGTGACGCATCAGATCGGGCAATTGATCGAGGAGCAGCACCGTGCTGATCTGCTGCGTGCCCACGGCCTACAGCCTCGGAATAGGGTATTGCTGTCTGGGCCTCCTGGGAATGGCAAGACATCAATCGCCGAGGCAATTGCAGAAGCACTCGCTGTCCAGTTCTTCACCGTGCGCTATGATGCGCTGGTTGGTTCCTATCTCGGCGAAACTAACATGCGGCTCGCACGACTGTTCGACTATGCGCGTACTGTGCCTTGTGTGCTGTTCTTCGATGAATTTGATTCGATCGGCAAGGAGCGTGGCGATATCCATGAAACGGGCGAGATTAAGCGTGTTGTCTCCTTCCTTCTCATGCAGATTGATCAGTTGCCCAGTTATGTCGTGACGGTCGCGGCGACCAACCATGCAGAATTGCTCGATCGTGCAGTCTGGCGCCGCTTCCAACTCCGTTTGTCGCTGCCGCGTCCGTCGCGCGATGCACTGGCAATCTTCCTTGATAGGCAATTCGCCCAGTGGCCCGAAGAGCCAGGGATGCGTCCTGAAACAGTGGCGATGAAACTTGGCTCAATCAGCTATGCCGAAGCATTGGAGTTGTGCCAGACAATCCGGCGACAGCATATTCTTTCCCTTGGTGCACGCAACCTTCGTGACATCCTGCGGGAACAGATTGATTTCTGGTCGACACGCGTGAGGATAGACGAAGTAGATGCCAAACAAACCCTTTCTTCGTCTTAACGATCCCAGAGATACTTCCCGTCGATCCAGTGGTGGAGGCAGCAGCCAGAAACGCTCTTTCAGCCGGGTCGACCAAGTCGCAGCTTATGGTCCGGTGTTTCGTAACCTGCGCAATGTCCTTGATGCTGATAATCCCGCTCTCGTGCTCCACGCCGATCCCAATGCGCTCGCACCTGAGCGTCTGTTGGTTTTGGAAGTCACCGGCTCCATCCAGAATTTCACGGCCGCGGTTGGGCGCATAACCGGCCTGGAATTTACTGGCGAGGAAGAACTCGCCGCCGATGAGTTTGATAATAATCCCGAATTATATTTGCTTGTGCCGCAACTCGCCGCGCTACGAGAACTCGTGTCGCTGTGGGAGAGATGGGAAAGGACTGGCACCGTTCCTTACGGCTATGCGGCGTGGCGCGACATCTTCCTGCACCTCAGGGCGATCCGTCCCTGGGGGCCAGGGGACCGCGTATCACCCCAGAACCGCGCTTATTTCGAGGCAGTGGTGGACGGTGCGCCTGACGATTTTCCGGTTCGGGTCGAAATTGAATTGGTTTTCCGTCAGGCTGAGACGGATCGTGTTGCGGTCGAAAGGACGATTACCGCAGCGATAGTGGCGGCAGGTGGTGCTGTGATTGACCGTGCCATACATCCCGCTTTTGCGTATCACGCGGTGCTGGCTGATATTCCCGCTAGTGAAATTCGGCGCATCGCCGCACTCGATCCTCATTCGCTCGCGGGTACCGATCCTGTTGCAGTGATCGTACCCCAAAGCATCGGTACACCAATTGAAACCGGCGATAGCGACGCCCTGACTACTGTGCCATTCCCACCAGAGGTAGGGGAACCGATAGCCGCCGTCTTTGACGCAGTGCCGATCCAAGCGCATCCGCTACTCGCCGGACGACTTTTAGTCGATGATCCCGCAGACCTTGAAGCCAAAGCTGTTGGAGCGCGTATTCATGGCACCGCCATGGCGTCGCTAGCGGTGCATGGCGACCTCAATGATTCTCCATCCCCGATCAGTCGGCGTGTTTACTTCCGCCCGGTGATGTACGCGCCCGCTTTCGGCGATGAACTGTTTGACGACGACCGGCTTGTGATCGACGTGATTGTCGAGGCAGTTATGCAGATGCGGGTAGGCGGCGGATCGCAGGTTTTTATTGTCAATCTATCACTGGGGGACCGCACCCGCCCGTTCGCGGGTAAAATTTCCACTTGGGGTCGTGCGCTCGACTATCTGTCTTATAATTATGGCATCCTCTTTCTGGTCAGCGCTGGCAATATCGGCGAACCAATCACGGTGGAAGGTTATGCCAATGCAGCAGCCTTCCACGCAGCCCCTCCGCTTGATCGCAATAAGGCAGTGTTGCGTGCGCTCGATAGCCTGAAGGCCGAACGACGTCTGCTCGCCCCGGCTGATAGTCTCAACGCGCTCACCATTGGAGCTTGGCATCGAGATGCTATCGTCGTCCCGTTCGCCGGGGGAAGTCCGTTCATGCCCTATTCCGGTCAGGAGATGCCCAATCTTTCTTCACGGTTGGGATTGGGTTATCGTCGCAGCACTAAACCCGATATATTGGTCGCAGGCGGTCGTCAGCCCGTACGCTTCGATCCGAGTGCGCCTCCGCTGACCCTATTCAGTCACCCCAATCCTAGTCGCTTTTGGGGGCTGAAGGTAGCTTCCCCTGACAGTGATGCGGCTACTGGCACCCATTTCACGATTGGCACTAGTGGCGCTAACGCTCTTGCTACGCACACCGCGCATCGTATATTTGATGGGCTGGAACGTGCATATCCGCAATTGATTGGACAAATGCCGTCCGGCGAACGTGCTGCGCTTGTCAAGGCCATGCTCGTGCATTGCGCCTCTTGGCGTGATGCCGAGCATTTCATTCGGCCCATTGTTGATCCCCATGGCACGATGCATCATGAGCATTGGCGTCGTGAGGTCTGTCGGTATCTCGGCTATGGTTTCATGGATCCTGACGATGCTGTCGCCTGTACTGATGACCGTGCGACCTTATGGGCAACGGGTAAGCTTGAGCCCGAAGGTGCGATTGCCTTCGATGTTCCGGTTCCGGCGTTGTTAGGTGCACAGGCGGATCATCGTGAGGTGCGGGTCACGCTCGCTTGGATTGCGCCAGTCCGGCCTGGGTATCTCACTTATCGTGCTGTCAAGCTTAAGATCGCGGCACTGGGGCAGGATGCACTGAACAGCGTTGGTATTACCACTACCACAGGGCAACCATCGAACAGCCAGTCCGAGGGCGGCACCATTGTTCATCGCCGTTGGTGCGGTGCGAAGATCGGTGATCTTGCCATTGGTCCCACCATTCCGCTCCAGATTCAACGGGAAAAAGATCAGGGGGTGCCGATCGATGAGGCGGTGACTTTCGGTCTCGCCGTTACGATCGAAATGCCCGGTGCAGCGCAGATCTACACGGAAGTTCGCAACCATATTCTGCTCCAGCCACAGGTGCCGATCGTGGTATGAGAATCCTCGATTCTTCTTCATCTCTTTGTAGGCTAGGCATCAGGCAGACGAGATGGACGTTACTACAGTGATTTGGAAGGACAAAAGAATCTTGTTTTCTGATTTTTCACCTAATCGCAATATCGGTGGGTTATACATCTGGTGTGCATGAAAACAGAGGGTTTTTCGAACCTCCAATTTTACCAGCTACTTTCCAAATTCCCGTCGAGCGCATCCCATTCTCTCAATGCCCTCTCATCGAATTCAAGCGAATACTCTTTCATTCGCGATGACGGCTCTTCACCTCTGCAAAAGTCATACGGTGTTTTGAGGCAGGGTTTTTGAGGCGTTCACGAACAATTTCGAGGAGGTGGGCATCCTCATCCGTGACAAGCTGACGTTTAACGGGGGACCGGCCGGTTTCTGCGATGTAGGCCAGGGTATCGCGCAATGCATCAGAAAGAGAGATGCCTTGCGCCGATAGTTTCTCAACGGCAGCCGCCTTCAGCGTTTCATCTACCCGAAATGTAACAGCAGACATGGAAGATCTCCCTTATTTGTATGAACATATGTATTACATACGTTCATACAAATGAAGTGTAATCGTATCGGCGGGTAAGCGTCTGTTAAAATCTGATCGACGATCAAAACTGCCTCCTCATGCTTTGGAAGGCGTTAAACAGTGCTCACGATTATGTGATTCCCTGTCCTGTCGTGCGTCCATGATTGGAGGCAGAGCATTCAGGACTTGTCAGGAGGTATTCTTGATTTGGCTTGACCTGATTTTGTCTTCAGAACCATGACGATAGCCTTAATTGTTATCAAGAACAAAACATGAAATCGCCAATTTCCTACGCTATGATCCTTCCATAAGGCCTTGGATATGTCAGGCCCGTGTAATGGAACTCTCTCAGGAGGTGGATCATGGTCTCTTTTCGGAAACGATGCGCGACATTTGCGGAATTGGCAGCCCCATGGACGGGACGCAAAACCGGTATGGATCATGACTTGCGTGAACGCCTCCGTAATATGGATGCCCGTCCTCTCCGTCTTATGAAAGAAGCAGGTCTTGCGACCCATACGAAGACAGAGGAGATAGATCGTGTGTGCGAAGTGACCTTGGCGGTTGAACATCTGCCGGGCATTCGTCTGCGTCGCACGTTGCTCATTCCTTCGCAGGCCTATGGTATCCGGCGGCAGTTAGCAGACGATCTTTTGTATTTTCATACGCTCACCTTCCCGAAAAAACGCCGTGCTCCAAAAAACGGGGATGACAAGAGTTCTTCGAGAGGACTTGTCCCTGTCATACCGCTTTGCGTCGGTACATTTACCTCAAAAGTGCATATTGGCGTTTATGGTGACCTGAAAAAAGAGATGAAGAAATTAAGGGCTCGTATCAGCCGAATGCTCTATTGGTATAAAAACAGTGCTTATGTGCAATTTGGATTTCAAATTCATTTGCTCATGAATGACTTTGCTTTCGCCCGCTGTTCCAAACGAGATGTTAAGGTCAATGGGCATGTGAATTTTTTCTATACTCTAAACACACCGATGCCCAAGGAGATCTGGACAGAGTTTTGTCAGATCGTAAGGAAAAAATTTCAGCTCGGTTTCTATATTGATGGTCCTGTCCGCTCTCATAGCGACACCATGGATTACATGGCCAAGCTGTATAAGGCAGAGCGGACAAAGCCAGATGAAATTCTCTTTTCTGACCTGAGTGATGAAGCGGCAATCTGGTTTCTTGAA
Source organism: Acetobacter fabarum (assembly GCF_011516925.1). Classification (GTDB taxonomy): domain Bacteria; phylum Pseudomonadota; class Alphaproteobacteria; order Acetobacterales; family Acetobacteraceae; genus Acetobacter; species Acetobacter fabarum. The sequence goes on along the minus strand of NZ_WOTG01000003.1, from coordinate 231,115 downwards.
GAACTGAATGGAATGCGGAACATAACTCCCAAAGAGGGTTTTTCTGCCTTTCGGAAAGGGCTCAAAACACAGGGGGAGAAGGTGGTCCGGAAGAAAGCCGTTCCAACGCCCATGAACCCTAGCCCTGGTCATGAGTTGGTCAGAACCAAGAAATTGACTTCGCGCATCCTGTCTGGTGCGGATGGCTCTCCCTTTCCGAAGGGAAGCGTACCGAAGGAAAGCGTAGGACCGGGTGAGAAAAAAGCGCCGGTTGAAAATATGATTGTGGCTCGGGAACGCCCTTCACCGACTGCAGTCGGTATCTGGCAGCCCCATACGCTGGTCAAGAATTTCACCCTGACGCCTGTAACAGAACAGGGAAAGCGTAACCTCGGTCTTCTCCGACGCCATCACCTGCAGGCCTTGGGATGGGCTCAGAAGAACGGCTGGTTTGGGCGGCCATCGGGCGCTTTGGCGCGTCTCTTTGCGCCTCGGCATAATCCTGACGTTAGAACCAGCTTTATGTATGCTAACTCTCCTCGGCTGAGGACAGACCGTGTTGATGACGGGGTTTTAGGAGGTGCGCTCTGGCTAGAAATCATGGCGGCTGAGGTGGCCATGCGTGCCAAACAGGGTGATGTGAGGCGTCATATCTGAAAACGCCCCTGTCTTATTCCAGTCCTATGCGCGTCTATACCATTTGATCAGCGTCCAGAGGGGTCTCAGCCTTTTGGATGATGACTGGCTTCGTCTTTTAGAAAAACTGATACGGTCTGCGCGCAGGAGAGGTTTGTCTGCCAGAATGAGGGGGCAGGCCGCATCTGGGGGAGCAATAAAAAAGGGGAGGCGTAAAGCGCTCCCCTCAGGGCTTTGGTTTCGTGAGGTTCTTAATCGCGGTCTTTCCTCCAGCGACGCACCTCGTCAAGGGGAGGCAGCACCAGAAGGGCTCTGATCAGGCGGTTTCTAATCGTCCAGCCAATGAGAAGACGCAGGATCACAAACAGCATTGGACCTGCGGCCAAAAGCGCCCACGGGTCGTAAGACGCCAGCCAGACGGATAGTGTGTCATACGTGCCGGCAGAACCGCCTTCCCAGAGTTTTGCCAACCAGACTCCCAGCCCGACCAAAACCGGCCCTATGCCCCACTGTGTGATCATGAGGTGTTGCTCTTTCACGCATGTCTGTCGTTCCAGACTGTCTTCGAGGCAGGTGGCAATCGTTTGTGCCAGGGTCTGGGCCAGTTCAGCCTGTCGGGCGGCAAGACGGGCCTGAGCGCTTGCCTCTGTCTGAGACTGGGCGGTTTCAAAAGCGCGGAGGACTTTGGTCGTCGCCTGTTCCAGATCGGCAGAGAGCGCGTTCAGGGTTGTTTTAGTGTATTCTGTGACCAAGAGGCGCACGACTTCCGGATCATCCGGGCTCAGGCCCAGATCCCCCAGAGTGGCCCAGACACATTTGCGGTCTTTGGGAGACATCTTCAGGGCCTTGGCCGTATCGTCAAAAATCGTCATGGCTGCCTCCTCCTCATTCCAGACCAAGAAAGGTTGCTGCCGGGGTTAGACCTTTATGAAAGTCGCGCAGAAAGCGAGAGACGGCACTCCGTTCTGTAATGGTCAGGTCCGGGTGCTTCAGACATTGAGCATATCGAAGGTTCAGGGCGTTGACCTTGGCGCGGGTGGCCGCGTGGAGACCGGGCATGGTGATTTCCACACCGCCCGCAGAGAGGAGGCGCTCTCGCGCTTTACCGTAACGGCGTTGCCCTGAGACCTCATGACCATACCAGTATGGGAAGTCATTGCGCAGGTCGCGGCTTTCCCGGAGATTGAGAACGGCGACATGGTCGACCAGATCTGTGCCGAAGGTTTCCAGATACTGGCCGACGGATTGGGCACTCTCGATCTCATGATCCAGAAGATGCACAAGGGTAAGACGGACATGGTTTCCCGTCAGGGCGGTCAGAAACCCTTCGACGCTTTTACCATCGCCGGTATCAATGATCTTCGAAATTTCAAACCGTGATCCCCCCGGCAGATCATGCAGAATGACGGCCTTGTCGGTATCAACGGAATTGAGAAGCGTGTCGCGTTCTCTCTCCTGCCTCAGGTCGTAAAACAGAACACCCAGATCCTGATAGGTGCGGGCCAGACCACCCACCTGACCATCAGCGTCAAAGAGGGAGGCCTGTATTTTTCGGGTGTGATAAGTATCGACCAGAAGGCGGGCAAAGGTTGTTTTCCCAACGCCGCCTTTGCCAGAAACGATCAGCACGAGGCGTTTGACAGCCTGTTTCATAAACCTATGTCCTTTTGATTGGGATGGCTTCAGTGCCTTCCCAATCAAGAGTGTAGGGTCGTCTTATGAAAAACTCAGATCGTGACAGGGGTGATGAGACGACACTGGGAGGTCGAGATGACCTCAGGCGTCCAGAAGTGGCGGTGGCTGGGAGATAAAGCCGCGCATGGAAGGCGATGGAGGAGACGGTGTCGCGGAATCCACTTTGGGTGTGCGCGGTGGTTTTGGCTTTATGGTTCGTTTTTCCCGACCAATTTTCTTCATGTAGGTAGAGAGTGTTCCGGGGCTGAGGGTGATGCCCCGTGTTTTGAGCGTGGTGCAGATTTCCATATCTGACCAGCCATCGGCCTTCATCCTGAGAAGGGTTGGATAAATCTGTGTGATGACACCAAAGGCTGTGGCCGGTTTTCTGGCGGCACGCTCTTTGCGTTCGTTTTCCAGATCGGCAATCAGATCTTCAATCGTGCCAGCCATTGTAACTGAAGAAATCTTGTCTTTACGGGGCATGAGTATCCCTCCTGTGATGCACCAGAGTTTCAGGGAACAGGGTGTCATAGAATAAAAGAGCATCTTCTTTTTCCATGACCTGACAGGATCCTGATACGCAGAGTGTATCCGCCCTCATTGCGACCTTCATATCTTCGAAGACATGGTCTGGTTTCAGACAGTCCTTTGTATTGTTCCCGTTCCCTTTAGAAATTAGCAACACACCACGCATCTTCGATGCTTTTAGGAAGAGACGGTGCATATTTTCCGGCAGGAAAGAGCCGTTTGTTTCGCGGAATCCATTGTGAAGGATCGTCAGGCATTTCAGATAGTTTTGCGGAGGATTCCGAGCATTATGTGGAATTCTTTTGAGCTTTCTGCCGGTCTTCCTGATGTGGCCTGAGAGGAACAGGTGATCCTTTTCAGGCGGCGCTATCCTGATCAGACAAGTAGTCTTCTCAGGACATAAAAGCATGTTTACCTGCACGCCCTTATCGGATGTCGAATATTATATTGACGCAGTGAATGAGGATCTCACGGCGCAAAGCGTTTTGACAGGGAAGGGGGAACGTCTTGCGCGTGCTCCTCGGAAACGTGGTGATTGGTCAGGACGGGATCGGGCTGCCTATTATCTGGATAATGGCACCGGTGAAAAACCTGGCATCTGGTGGACCACGGTTTGTAAACTTCCTGGACAAAGCCTTCCATTTGTCGAGCAAAAGGCAGAGGTCAGTCCATCTGATTTCAGGGCATTGGCGAGGGGATACGATCCGTTGACGGGGCAGGCTCTAGTTCAGAGCAAAGGGCAACGTCGTGTGGGGTATGATCTGCAATTTGCGGCCCCCAAATCAGTATCGGTTTTGTGGGCCATGGGAACAGAGAGCCAACGTAATCGTATTGAGGCCGCGCAAGAAAAGGCCGTTTTTGCGGCACTTGAGTATGCCTTTACAACAGGCCTGATTGTTACACGCAGGGGTCATAATGGCAGTCAGAGAGAAACGCCCGCCGAATTAATGGCGGGGACATTTCTGCACACCACCAGTCGTGCGGGGGATCCCCAAATCCATACGCATGCCGTGTTGATGAATGTGTGTCGCCGTAAAGATGGCTCAACCGGCACGCTTGATAATCGGGAACTGCTTTTGCACCAACAGGAAATGGGCGCCGTCTATCGTTTGGCATTGAGTGAGGCGCTGGAGCGGGATCTTGGTCTGACAACACTCAAGGATGGTCGGAATTTCCGTGTGGCCGGTGTGGCGCCCAGTGTGGAGGAGCGTTTCTCAAAGAGACGGGCGGCGATTGAACAGGAAGCGCATCATAGAGGGATACAGACAGCCCATCATAGGGAAGCGGCTGAACATATTTCCCGGAACACGCGCGGGGCCAAGTCAGACCTGCCCTCACGGGCCGTTTTGCGGACGCGGTGGGAACGGGAAGTCCGGGAGGAGGGATGGACACCAGAGGCTCTATGGGAGTGTGCTTTGGCCGCGACAGACTTGGAAGAGGTTCCATCACAGGGTCCCCAAACGGTATTTACCTGCGCCCTTGAGGAACTGACCCAGACAGACGCCGTGTTTGAAGATCGCCATCTGATCGGCACAGTTTTGGAACACTGTCAGGGACGCAGGCGGACGTTGGCACAGGCGTTGGAAGAAGCCCATGCGGCCCGTTGGTCGGAGTATCTGATTGAGGTGACGGGGAACGCTCTCTCCCAGACCAGAAACCTGCATTACGCCACACCAGAGGTGATCAATGCGGAACGTGCGCTTGTGCGTCTTGCCACCAATTGTCGCGATGAACGGGTCTTTGTGTCACGAGACAGACTGGAAGGCGTTCTGGCAAAGAGAGAAACCCTTTCAGAGGAACAGGCCGATCTGGTGCGCCATGCTCTGAACCGCGATGGGGTGAGTGTCGTTGAAGGATCCGCTGGCACTGGGAAATCCTACAGTCTGGGAACAGCGGCAGCCGTGGCACGGGAGGCGGGCTGCCGGGTCTGGGTAACAGCGCCTTCCCATCAAGCGGCCTCTGTCATTGCGCAGGATACGCAAACACCCTCGGCACAGGCTGCTGTGCTGCGGAGTTTTCTGAATCGTCTGAAAGATCCTGATCATGCGCAGGCCATAACATTAGCGCGCCATGATGTGGTGATCCTTGATGAGGGCGGCATGGTTGGCACCATGGAAATGGCGGAGCTTCTTGAGGTGACGTCCAAAGCGGGAGCCAAGGTCATTGTGGCGGGGGACACACGGCAACTCAAACCGGTGGCTCCCGGATCTCCTATGCGGTTATTGGCGGAGACACTGGGGACACAAAGACTGGAAGCCATCAGGCGCCAGAAAGAGATGTGGCAAAGACAGGCCAGTCAGGCTTTGGCCGCCGGGCAGGTCGAACAGGCGGTAAGGTCTTATGACGCCCATGGTCGCATCATCGTAGGGGAAGGCGAGGCGTTGCAGCAGACATTGGTTGATGCGGTCTGTCAGGATGTCAGTGAAAACCCCAATGATACACGGCTGGTTCTGGCCCGCACTCATGCTGAAGTGAAAGCCCTTAATCAGGCGTTACGTTCTCCGCTGATCAGTAAGGGGGACCATGCTGGCGCGTGTGAGATTACCGTTGAGGCAACAGCGCGTGGACGCAAATCCGTCGTCGAAGCCTTGCCTCTGGTTGCTGGTGATCGGCTCATCTTTGGAGAAACCCTAAAGGCCGGGGCGCATCTGGTGCGCAATAATGATCTGGCAACGGTGAAGGAGGCGTATCGGGACCCTGATGGAGAACCGGTTCTCTGTCTTGTTTTTGACCGCGGTTTTGAGGTGACGACACGTTGGGCAGATTTGATCCCTGTTGGCCACCATTCCAAGGGGCACAAAGAAGAACGTCCGATTAAGGTGCAACATGCCTATGCGGTGACACTTCATTCTGCCCAAGGGGCCAGTGTGGATCAGGCCTTTGTCTTCAATCGTGCGGGGTTAGATCGGGAACTGCTTTATGTGGCCATGACGCGGCATCGTCAGGGCTGCACACTCTATACCGATACGGCGCGCATGGCGCTTCTTTATCAAAAGAACCAGATCCGGCGTGACGGGGTGGTTGTGGATATTGATGGCGCAGGTCGGTTGGAGGCGCCTGATGCGCTGGATCAGGAGGACGAACAAACGCAGACCCTGACACCAGAAATGGCCATCAGGCAGATTATTCTGGAAGGACAGCAGTCTTCAGGAAAACAGAATGCGGCTGATTTCGTGGTGAACCGGCAGGCATGGGCCGAGGCGCGTTCGGCTGAAGAGGCCGTGGCGCATGAGATCAGGACGCGGACGATCGCGTCAGAGGCCGTATTTGCCCAACCAAGACAAGATCCCTCTTTTCTGCCGCAAATTTCCAGGTCTTTTGCAAAACAGAGATCTGATGGAGTGTCACATCGTGTGTCTGCACAGGACCAAAGACAAGAAGAGGTGTGGAAGAAGGAAGCGATAAAAGAAACGCGGCCTCAAGGGCCGCGTCATGAACCAGGGTGGTAATATGGGGTGGTGTTATCACCACCGGGGCCTTGGAGAACGAGAACGGACTTGTTTGGGGCCTGGTCCTTTGCTGGTTGTTATTCTGCCACTGCTTCCCAGAGGGGGGCGTGTGAAATGTGTCGGCGGAGTCGTGAAGGGCTGGAAATAGCAGTGGGGAATTGTGTCCAGAATGCTGAAAAGACGATTTTCGATCTCCCCTGTTCTGTCGAGGAAACCTTTGGAGCGCTCTGCAACATGATAAGCATCCGGCAGGTTTTCCATGACAGAAAACAGGACATTGGCCAAAAGGAACGACAAACGCCCGATCCTGTTGTCTCCGATGTCTGTTGCGCGGGCAAAAGCATCCAGCAGATCTTCCCAGTTTGGGACCTCCTCGGGTCGTTCTCCCAGAAACGCCATAAGGGTCATCGTATTAGGAAGGGCCGGCAGGATCCGGTCGACATCAACCTGTGCCCGATAGGTATGAAGCGCACCAGGGCGTGCGCCCATGAACAGGCGGGCGGCGATCATGGCGATGAAGATGTTTTCACCGTTCTGATCAAGGGTTTTTGAAGCCCATTGGAGGATTTTGGTTTCATGGACGGTCAGGATGTTCTGCTCATCCTTAAAGTCGAGGGCGGTGTGGGGGTGGTTGAGGGAGACCAGACTGGCACCTGAGAGACTTGTGAGAGGTTGGATCAGCAGTGTGTTTTCTGGATCCGGACGCAATGCTTCCAGATTGCCCAGAAGCTTGCGGACAGGTCTGTCGTCAAGGGTGATGAAGAGCAGATCATTCAGGAACGCGTTTTCGGCAGCCTGTGTCTGCATGGCCTGAAGGGTCTGCTGTGTTGTGACAGACAGGCGCAAGTCGTAACCATTCCAGTTTGGGTAAGTATTAGACATGATATAGGCTTCCTTAAAACGTTATACACTCCTTGAGTCTAAGAGATGTGCGGTTGGATCTCATTTTTCGTGCAAATTTTTTCTGTCAAAAAAATTGTTCAGAGAAAATAATTTTTCAGAAAATGGCGGATTTCTGGGATATTCTGACCATAAAATTCTCGTTTCCCGGGTGCAGACGCGCGGAATCGAAAGTTCAGATTTAAGAGAATAAGGATGCTGTTTTCAGGCGGCCTGTGGGGTCAGGGCCGCCAAGGAAAGGAGCATCTTGAGGTTAGGAGAAAGAGGAAGGGGGCAAATGTGTATAAGCCCTGAGCCCTTAATATATTTTTTTGCTGCATCAACACTCATGCCGGGTTTCCCCACAGATGGCCCAAAGACTTGCGCGATATAGTCAGTCAGCCAGCGTTCGGCCACTTCCTCCTCCGTGGTGACATAGCCAGCAAAGTCGTGGTCTTTATCCAGCATTGCAATAAACAGAGTGTCACCAACAGTCTGACCAACGACTGGGACGAGGAGTGGTGAGACAAGAGCTGTTATTTTAATGTCCGGATTGCTGAAATAATCATCAAGCGCGTGCTGCATCATGTCATCGAGCATGTCTGGATCAAGAGTTTCGTCAGAAGCCAGTCTGCGTATCTCTGAGTTTGTATAAACGCCTGAATACCAATAAGGGCAGAGCAATGCGGTATCAGGATATTTGCGCTGATCTTCAGCATGCATTTCAGCCATGGAGCAGATGAATGTCGCAATCATCTGGAGACAACGCCGCTTGGTTTCGGCCCCAAAGGGATAACACTGCCCGTCAACCGTCAGCCACCCGGCATAGAGGTTCATCGGAGAGGACGCATGATCAGTCTGTGCCATGGTTATTCCCTCATTTTATTCCGGTGTCAGGAGGATCAATCGGGTCTTTTTTCTTGGATCGTGACGGGACGGGTCAGGAAACCGCCTCTCTGTGCAACAGGGCAATGTGCGCTGACGAGGTGATCTGGGACATTATGGGCCGTCATCTCCCGCATCAGCGTTGCAAACCAAAGATACTCGCGCACGGTTAAAGGGTGACCGTCGACACGGTAATGCGACCCAAGAGAGTGCTCCATCATGGAAGGCTTGCCCTGAGCCGCCCACAACGCGCGTGTCTGTTCCATTAACGAGAGGGCCAACAGGGGGGCGGATGAAAGCGCTTCATTGACTAGGCGGGCGTCTCGAAGATCATGAGAAAGGCTCAGATGCTCGGCCTCTTCCTCTTGTAGAGCCTGTTGGCTTCGCGCCAGATCAGATTTCAGGTCTTTGCATTTTTGTTCAAAATGATCAGCGGCAGACAGGAACGCCGCGTTGTCCTCATGAAGACGCTGACGATCGCTTTCTGCCGCAGAAAGTGTTGCCCTCAATTTTTCATTCTCTGCCTGAAGAGCCGCCACCTTCTGCTGTTCAGAGGTCAGAGCCGCATGTGTCGTATCCAGAGTGTTGCTAAACCAATTCCAATCCTGTTTAAGCTGCGCGATTTCGTTATCCTTGCCGGCCGAACGGGACTTCTCATCCGCCAGTTGCTGTTCTACCGCGCGCTTCGCGTTTGTTTCCGCTTTCCGACCGGCGATTTCTTCATCCAGAAGACGCTTCGCCAAGACAGCATAGTCATCATGCTTCCTGACCAGATCGTTCGCAAAGGCTTTCCATTTTGCATTTTGCTCGCGTGCGTCATGGAGAAGCTGGTGATTTACAACCGCATATCGAGCGTTGGCGACTTCAAACGAATGGCGATGCTGGGCCAGACGGTTCGCCTCTTGGGTGCGTTCGAGCATCCCATAATACCAGTCTTCACCTGCGCGGAATGTCGCGTTGATGAACTGGGGACGCATGATGATCGCTAATTCTCCAGGCCCCATGATTCTGTCCCCTTATTCTTTACCGTTGATCAGCGTGCAATCGCGAGAGTGCCATCATTGAATTGCTGGAAGATTTCTTCCCATTTCCTGCAGACGGCTTCGGCGTTCTTGTCCTTGCCTGTATTGTAGAACCATTGCGGATGATCGAGATTTTTGACGGTCAACCGGATACCACTGTTTTTCATGGCTTTGAGGGTGGGCGCCAGATTGGCAAAGGAGTCATTGACAAAACCCTGAAATGCGTGGCCTGGGGAGCCTCCGGTCGTGGTTTGCTTCTGTGGCGTTATAATTGCCCAGTCCCACTGACGGACATCACTCCATTTCAAAGAGACCATCTTGTTCTTTTCAATGATGTAGAGGAATTCACCATCATAACAGATGGCGGTGAGGTAATCATCCACATCAAGCCGGTAATTGATCTGGATAGGCGGGTGAGCAAAAATCTCCCCATACATCTTTGAAAATGAAACCAGAGGATCACCGCTGATCGCTCTGGCAATTTTGCGAGCAAGCCATCCGCCGCCCCCGACGCAGAAAATGCCGAGAATAACACCGACTGGCCCGCCGTTTGAAAGTCCACCAAGAAGGCAGGTCAGGAGAACAATGGCAACGAAGCCGCCAGCAACGGCAAGGTATCCTTTTGCTGTGTAGAATTTCAGGTCAACATCTCTGATCAGCATCAATCAAATTCCTTTTTTGTGACTGGCGGATAATAAATCGCCTTATTCTTCGTATTGGCTCCACTTCCCTTCGATTTTGACGTAATCGAGCTTCTGTTTCTGCTGATCTTCCCCCACTTTGAAAGTCACATCACAACGGAAAATTGGCAGTTTTTCACCGTGAAACTCATAGGAACCCCGCGCTTCACATGTCCGTTCCGTGACCTTTACGACCGGGGGTGTCGGATGATTGTGACCCAGAATGTCTCCGAATGACCGGTTCCCTTCCACAGCATCCGCATAGTTTTGAGAGATTATGGACTGAAGTTCTTCCAGAGAAGGGCCACTCTCGCCACACCCGGCCAAGGGGAACAGTGCGAGAAGTCCAAATACAGGAGCGGCCATTCTGGAGATGGTGAGTATAGAGCGAGCGTTCATGATTCTCTCAGCAGATTTCGATTTAAGTGTGGGGAAAAAGATTAAAGATTAAGGTGAAATCACCCTTGGCAAACGCCATCATCCAGCTTGCAGGCAGCGGGGATGGTCTTGCCGTTCTTCGTCAGGATTCCGGTCGTAAGGTCGTAAACATCGACTTCGGCCGGCGTGGTGACGTATTTCCCGATATTGCGCGGAAATTTCAGTGTGATCTTGCTCCCGGAAATGGACGGCTTGGCAGTTGAGCAATTCCCGAAGAATAGTGTGGGCGTCTTGATTCCGTTTGGCGTGACCTGCAGGATTGAATACTGAGCGTTACAAGCCTGACCGCCAACGGATGTTAAAAGAACGACATCAATGTCGCTGGATTCCGCGATTTTCTGGAGGAAAAGCGCACTATTCCCGGCAATCTTCGGCGTTGTGGGCTGGCCGTTAATCAGCAAGGTATTGAGCGGACCGGTTCCAGAGGCCAGTCCGTAACGGGTCTGGGCTTCTCTCGGTGATTCTGCCAATGCCAAAGTCAAACTCACCCCGCCCATAGTCAAAAAGAACAGGGCTGCAATCGAGAGGTGCATAAAACGGGATTTCTTTAAATCACGACACATTATTTTCTGACCTTTACCAACACACTATGAGACGGCGTGCCGTGTTCCGGAAATATGAAATCCTTCTCACGCCACACTACACTGAATGGTGTGAGCAGAATCCGTGGTTTTTGAACATCTCTCGCGTCATGCGGAAGATGTAAGAAATTCCGGGGCAAAAAGGGGGTTTATGGGTCATGCGACGTTATGGGTATGTCAGGGTGTCGACAGAGCATCAGACCAACGATCCGCAGATTTTGGTTTTGCGGCAGGAAGGTCTTTCTGATGAGCAGATTACACAGGATGTGATTTCAGGGGGTGTGCCGGCCCTTCACCGGCCTGGCCTCTCCTGTCTTCTGAAAATTCTTCAGTCAGGAGATTGTCTGGTTGCGGCTAAACTCGATCGCCTTGGTCGGGATACCGTGGATGTCATTGGTCTGATCCGGATCTTGAATGAGCGCGGTATCAAGCTGAGGATTATCAATATTGGTGTTGAAACGCATACGCCCAATGGGCGGTTGTTTCTGACCATTCTTGCGGGGTTTTCGGAGTTTGAGCGCGAGATTATCCGGGAGAGAACCATTGCTGGTCTGGCAGCCGCCCGTGAGGCCGGGGTGAGGCTTGGGCGTAAACCCAAGCTCACGGCGGCGCAGAAATCCCATGTCAGAATGCTGGCAACAACAGGTCAGACCAATGGTCAGATTGCTCAGGTCATGGGGGTGTCTGTCTCAACCATCCAGCGTCTGACAGCAGCAATCGACTCATCAAAAAGCCGCATTTTGGGTATGTCATCATGACTGACAAAGATGGGTGCTTGACGGCAATCCGAAAACCACCGTTTTTGACTCCTTCTTCTTCCAAAACGAAGTCTGTCAGAACGGGTTCCAGCACCCCGATACTCTGTGGCGTATCACTGGTGACTGTGTTTCGCACACTGTCCGGCTTGGGGACTTTATATCTCTCCGAGCTTCCCTTGATGCCGACAAATCCCCACAGGCATGACTTTGTTCTGATTGACCAAACTGCCTGTGTTCAATTTGAACGCGAGGCGTCCATATCATGATGCTTGATCTTGAACGGCTGCGAAAAATCTGGACCCTTGTTGAGCGTGGTGGTTCAGCAGGGGAGTGCGCTGCGGCAAAGGACAGAGCATGCGCGATTGCTGGGCGGCATGGTTATGTGCTGGAGGATATTCCAGTCCTTCTGGCCGGTGGAAATGTGCACAAGGCTCGGGAGGTTCGGGAACGACAGCAACGTGCAAAAGAAACCCAGAGGCAGGAGGCCGAGGAGGCCTTAGCCAAAAAGGCGGCACTTAAGGCGCACCGTCAGGCTTTGCGTGATCAGGCGAATGAGATCACAGGACGTTATGAGGGAAGGCTGTTCCATGTGATGCCTGACGAGCATATTCTCGTTGAAGCTGTGCAAAGCTACGCTCTGCCAGGATGGCGTGCAGGATATGAGTGGTCCTCAAGCGCGTTGGAGGCGTTGCGGTCCGCTCTTCCATTCCCGAAGACGATTGATAACGCTCTTGCGGAACTGAACCACTGGACCACACTGCGAGAGGATCGCCAGTTTGTAAGGCGTGCCTACAGACAAGCCAGTCAGGACGAGGATGTCATGCCAGAGGCTGTTTTGAAGCGTATGGTGATTCTCGCTGACCTTGTTCAATTTGAACTCCCCATCAACACGATTGATGATCTGATGAAGCGGGTCAGTTTTCAGATGGATACAGCGAAAGGCCGCCAGATGTCGGAGGCGACAAATCTGGAAGCGATCCTGCGTGATCTGGCAGCTGTTCGGCAGACCCATATCAGTGAGACCGAAGAGCTGAAAACGCACATCAGGGAGAGTGAGGCTCCGGGCTCCCCCGATCCTGTGCAAATGACATGTCCGTCCAAGCCCAGACACAATACGGCTACAGGGCGCAGGAAGGAGATTGAGGCCATCCTCGCTTCCCCTGATAGTCAGAAAATGACGTTGCGTGAGATTGCCAGTCTGGTCGGTGTATCGCCAGCAACGGTTCTGAATATTCGGCGCAGGATGGAAAGGGGGCGTTCAATTTGAACATGAGGTCACAGAGGGTGAGAGGTCAGTCATGTTTCTCTTTCTGTGATCTCGTGCTCCAATCATCACTCGCTGTGGGCCAATAATATTGGCGGTTATGGGATGGAACTGCGCAGCCATGGGGTATTGCGCTGATTGGTGGGCTGCTGGCAAGTCAGGCCCAGCCCATGTTCACAATCAAAGCGTTTGATGGCAGATATGGCGGGGGGGGAAGCGGAATGTCCGGTTCCAGAAGCGCGTGAAAGAAACCAGACGTCGATGATCTATGTCTTGCTACCGAGACGATCCTGTGTCTTTGTCTCGAAAGTCCATAGGAAAAATTCTCATCTCAATCCTATGCGCCGGCATATCCAGAGATCCAATGCAGGCAAGTCCAGTATCCGACCCCGCGTCGAGCATGTCTTTAGTTTCGGCGTTGATCGGGCCAGCTTGAGGATCGGTTGTCTATAATATGCGCCGCTTGCGCTGACTCAGGGTTTCAGACCGTTCTTTGACTTTTCAAACGGTCATTTACTCTCCCATGTTCGTTTGTCCGACATAATCAGCCTCCATAGAATACTATCCCACGAAGTCATCCAAGAGATGCGGTTGCCAGCATCGTAAACTTCCAGGAGGCTGCCCATTACACGAATTTTCAACCGGCGTTGGCGATGATAGCCGCACAGGAGAGACTTAAGGCATGTCCTACATCATCACATCTGGACACAGATCGCTCAATTGCACGGGATTCCCATCCGGCTTCTCCCAACTGTTAAAGGTGACGACCATCGACGCTACTCGCCTTGAGTTGGCCCGCTCGCTTATTACGCTTGGACCAAGTCACCGGTCGCATCATCTGAACGGACCGTTTTGGTGGTCGTTGCGCGGCGTTTCGACGATTTTCAGTCTGCTGTCCTGCAATCTCGCTCCAACGCACGGTTTCATGGGCCTGTCTGCATCCCAGAGGAAATCTGACGCGTTCCTCCTTGGTGAAGCGCTGACACATTGGTTCGCGCAAACACATCTTGGTGCTAAATTCGTTGTACCGCTTGAGGCGCACACCGGTTCTTGGTTGCCCGCATCAGTTACCGCTTCATATCCTAAGCCGATGCCAAAATATTTCCGGCATTCGGTGAAGCCTGGCGCGAAATCTGAGCCCGACTTCCTGGCCTTTTCAGGTTTTGGTCAGGTTCATGTCTTGGAGAGTAAGGGCCGTGCATGTGCCGGGGTGCACGGCGTGACGGAAAAGGACATCAATGCGGCGCGCAACAAGGCACTTCGCCAAGCCTGCAAGGTCGCCACAGTGAACGGTCTTTCGCCGGTGACTCGAACTGCATGCGTATTTGGATTCGATCGCTCGGGAATGGCGGGGCAGATCACCGATCCGCCTGCAAGCCGCCCCTATCATTACACTGCTGAATGGCCTCAACTCGTTCGACAGGCCTATGCGACAGTCTTGGATCCTCTCTTCGAGATTGCAGCCAGAGACATCGGAGACGGCTTTATCGGGATTGAGTTCATGCCAGGCTGGAAGTTTGGCATCGATCGGCATGTCTACAAGCTTGTGCAGGACGTCAAGAATCCAGAATCTGCGGGCGCTCTGCTCAACTTCCTCGGTGACTTCACGGATGACTCACTCGCGGCACGATCAGCTGAGAATCGAAGTGTAGGCAAAGATGGCCTGATACTGGTCGGCAGTCCCGATTATTCCGAGACGCCTTGGCACCGAGAACTTACCTGATGAATTCCATGAACATGGCTGAGTGCCGAGATACCCGGCACTCGTCATTGGATTACCTGCACCTTTGCTCTGGTGAACTTCAGTGTCCAGCGCGCATAACGGTCCTTGTGCGACAGTTTGGTGAGCTTATATCCTGCCAGTCTTCTGGGAATGCGCCCAGCCCGGAAATCAGCCTTCTTCGTATTGGCATTGCGCTGTTTGGGAGCCGCCACCAGCGTTGCGTCCTTGATCTAGCCTAACATCGGCAGATTAACAGTGTTCCGCAGAGGCGTGTCAAAACGATTGAACAGACTATCAATCGCACTCGCTTGGGTCAGACGCTCCCGGAACAGCCAGACGGTTTTGGCATCCGGCACGCGGTCAGACAGTCCCAGGCCAAGGAAACGCAAGAAGGAGAAACGATGTCGACCAAAGCGGATATATTCATCATCGAATCCTTGTCGCCCGACGACGAGGGCAACGGGCGGTTTGAAGGGCAGGTGATCAGCCATGTCGCACGTCTGCACGGCAAACAGCCGGCTTACCATTACGTACGCACCCGCGATGCGTTCGAGAAAGCGATCAAGACGTTCCTGCGCTCGGATTTCCGCTATCTGCACATTTCAGCACATGCCGATCACGAGGGGCTTGCGACCACCAATCAGGACGAGGTCGGCAACCGTGAGCTTGGTGAGATGCTCGGAAGGCGTTTCGCCGATCGGCGGCTTTTCCTGTCGGCATGCAGCATGGTGCACAAGAAAATGGCAGCCGACATCATCCCCGCCACAAACTGCTATTCGGTGGTCGGCCCGCGCCAAGACATCGGTTTCGCCGAAGCCGCGGTATTCTGGCCGGCGCTCTATCATTTGATGTTTGAGCACGCTACCCACGCGATGTCGCGTTCGGCGCTTGCCACGAACCTCAAGAAGCTTGCGATGCTCTTCGACGTCGAGATCGGATATTATGCACGGTCAGCAAACAGGAAGCCTGGCTTCTCCACAAACATATTGAAAGCCTGATGGCGGTCTATTTCATCCACCAGGAAGAGAGCGGTCAGTGGCTAATGAAGATCGGTCGTGCTACCGACATTAGGCGACGGCTCGCTCAACTCCAGACCGGCAACCCCAAGCAACTTGCGCTAGTTGGCTGGATCAAAACGGCGGACGATGCCCGAACAGAGAAAGCGCTTCACCGCAAATATGCAGGCGCGAACGTCGGTGGCGAGTGGTTTGCCCTCCAGCCCGCCGACATTCTGACCGACTTGCAGGCCGCAGGGATCGAGGGTTTTGTCGCGAAGAACGCTGATGCATTCGAAATCATCGGGCGCGACTGCAATGCCGTGGCCGAATATCTCGGAGTTTGGGTCTGGTCCGATCTTGAGATCGACGAATGCTGTCCGTTTTGCGGGTGCCTGTGCGGCATGGCGTTCCAAGATGCCTCCCAAATGTATCATTGCCTGAGCTGTGACGCGTTGACCGACTTCAGCGAGCTCTCGCCTGATTTCGACAGTGAGGAAGACTACCTCGCCTGGAAAGAACAGGAAGCTGCACGCAAGGCGCGATTGCCGCCTCCACCGCCTCGACGCCGGTTTGTAACGTGAGCCACGGGAGATCCGGTTTCGGTATTAGCCGACCTGGGTGGATAGAGCCGGTAGGAAATAGGAAAGGTTGATGGCATGGATCTGTCGGGCGCGAATACCGAAGCGATGTTACGGTTTCACCGCTTTCACGAGCGGTTCAACCGCTCGTGAAAGGTGCAGGCTATAGGCCTCGGGCTGCTCGCCGACGAAGTTAATGCGGGGACGCCGGCCGAAACGATCAGGGATCACTTCTACGCTCGCCCCGACTGGCGGTGGGGCGGTATGCCCGACTGGACCAACCCACGCATCGAGATCGATGGCGCGCTCCGCGCCGTCGGGCAAGCCGGCGTGTTGCGCGTTCGTCGACCGATCGTTGGGAGCTTTGGGAATGGCGGGGGGTGGATATAAACCTGCTATTCTCGGCCATGAATGCGAGCGGCGAGTTTGTCCCAAACACGGTCTATCGCGGTTCACCTAAAACGTCCGCTTTAGGGCAGGCACCGTCACCACTTCGATGTCTGACTTGGAGGCGACTACTGACTGTCTGTTTCCACATCTTAGAACAGATAGGCAGTTCAGGGGGAAAGCAGAATGTCCGTAATGGAATTGAACGAGGTGAACAGCGGACATAATGGTCGATCTAGAGGGAGGACCAACCCCTTTTCTGATTGTATGTCATGACTTTTCCTGCCGATGTCATCGGGAAGTGTGATGTGAATACTGCCGCGTCGTGTTCGACAGCGTAATTCAAAGCCCATTTTCGCGATATGATGGCTGTCTGAGGATCTGCATCAAACACGGCACTCCACTCCGGAATACATACCTGAATGGGGTGATGCATGACATCACCCGTGAAGAGCGCACGCTCCATACCTGATTTCAGCACGAGAGACGCGTGATGGGGCGTATGCCCAGGTGTGGGGTGAAAGGAGATTCCTTCAAGAACTTCGGATCCGTTTACGTCAATCTGATCCGCAAGATCCGCCGAGATAATCGGATCAACGCTATCAATGCGTGTCATGAAACTGGTTTTATTGCGGACGCTATCATGAGCCGGATTACTGAAAAAATCATATTCGGCTTTAGAAAAGACATATCGGGCATTCGGGAAGGTCGGAACCCAGATGCCATTTTGCAGGCGTGTGTTCCACCCCACGTGATCAACATGCAGATGGGTGAGAAGAACAAAATCGATATCTTCTGGTCGGACGCCAGCGCGCATCAGATTTTCAAGCCACATGGTCTGCAAGTGATCGAAAAACAGAGCAGCAGGTCGAGCCTTGCTATTCCCCGCCCCCGTATCCACAAGAATGTTCCGCCCGCGATCCTTGATGAGCCAGCTATGAACGCTCAAAAGGACTTTCGTTTCTGAAGCATCCAGCGTTTCAGGTAGATCAGAATAGGCCTGAAGTGCCGTTGCATCATTCCAGTCAGGAAGCAACTGTTCTGGAGTGAGTGCTGCCAGCGTAAGATCCTGTATTTTTAGTATGCGGGCATCCCCTACAGCATACCACTGAAGATCGTTCATAATCCCAAGGCTCTCTTTTCGTTTTTATTTCTCAAAAAACACAGCGCTGTCGTCATGAAGGGAAAAGAGACTTCAATTCTTGCGGGAGTTTGCCTGTTGCATGATTTGACAGGCACCCGAATAGTGGGTCCCATTCTTCAATCCGCAGATCACAAATCAAACCTTCGGATGCAAAGGGATCACCGGCAATCATCGCGTCGATCTCTTGCCGATTGGCGCCTTTCATAATCAGAAAGCCGGAGCGCAATGGGGTCCCTTTCAACGGACCGGACGCCAGCAGGCTGCCTTCCTGAATAAGGCGCCTGAGATACAACACGTGTGCTGCGACATGCTGTCCCCATCCCTCGCCGTCAGGGTGGTCCATGCGCACAAGATAAACAGGCATTTCGAAAGTCTCCACCAGAACTGGACTTGCCAATTACTCGAAGCCTTCAGCATATTCCTCTTTTCCGCTGGATAAATTGTCGATACGAGACATCAGTCACAACTGAGGAGGATGAATGCTTGACCGGTTAACCAGCATGAAGATTTTTATCAAGGTCGTGGAATTGGGGTCCTTTGCTGCGGCCTCCCAGCATCTGACTTTGTCGCCGCAGATGGTCGCCAAGCATATAGAGGCTCTGGAGCATCACCTTGGTGCTCGCCTGTTGCATCGAACGACACGTCGGCAAAGTCTGACTGAAACAGGTCGGCTCTATTGCGAGCAATGTCGGCTTGTTCTGCAGGCTGCTGAACGAGCTGACAGTCTGGCAGCCAATACGCTTGGCACACCGCGCGGCACATTATCTGTCAGCGTCCCAGTCACCTTCGGGCGAACGGTATTTCTATCATTTATTCACAGTTTTCAAAAAAGATACCCAGAAATTCAAGTGCATTTATCCCTGACAGACCAACTGGTTCACCCCACAATGGATGGTCATGAGGCTGTGATCCGAATTGGTGAACTGGAGACGGACCTTACAGCGGTCAGTCGTCCTTTGACGGCCTATCGTCGGGTCATCTGCGCGGCTCAAACCTATCTGGAAAAACACGGTTTTCCAGGGCAGCCCGAAGATCTGATGCGCCACGAGTGTCTCCTATATGAAAACTCCGGCGGCCCTGTAACCACGTGGCACCTTTCTCAGGGGAGCGTTACGCGACCTGTCACCGTGTCCGGGAAGATAATCAGTAATGATTCAAGTGTTCTGCATTCTGCAGCTCTTGGTGGCGATGGCATTCTGCTGGGATATGAGCAGGCTCTGCTTCCAGATATTAAAAGCAAACGGCTTGTCCGGCTTATGCCCAGGTGGAAAGTTCCGGACAGGCCCGTGCACCTGCTCTATAACGCAGGTCCGGTTATGACACCAAAGCTGCGGGTCTTTGTGACCGAGCTTCAAGAGGCTTTCCAGCCTGAAGCCTCTTTTCGACGGTAGGGTGCCTGACTCCTAAGCTCAGTTGGCAATCAGTTCCTGTTCACCATCCCTGTTCAGTCGGAAGAACAAACAGTTCTGCAACATCCATACGTGCAGGTGATTTCAGAGCAAAAAGGATACTGTCTGCTATGTCCTCGCCCTCGAGAAAGGTCATGGACGCTGCAAGGTCATCCATCTGTTTGCGGTAATCAGCATCTGTAATTTGATCGTAAAGCTCTGATTTTACGGCTCCCGGCTGAATGCAGGTAACGCGGATATTATGCTTTGGTCCGATCTCCATTCTTAGGCCGTCTGAAAACGCTGTCACCGCAGCCTTGGTGGCACAATAAACGGCGAGACCCGTAAAGACCTTCCGGCCTGCAATCGAGGACATGTTGAAAATATGACCCGAATGCTGTGCGATCATCTGCGGAAGAACGGCTGCCGTTGCATTGAGAGCACCGGATATATTGACGTCCACCATCTGCTGCCATTCGTCCACTTTCAGGTTGTCAACGCTGGATAGGGGCATTAGGCCCGCGTTGTTGACCAGAACATCAATCCTTCCAAATTGGGCGATCAAGCTCTTTGCCGCTTCTTGACACGAGACAAGATCAGTAACGTCCGTCACCAGAGGAATAGCGTGACCGCCAGCCTTGGTAATCTCACTGACAAGCGTTTCCAGGCGATCATGACGACGTGCCGCCAGACCAACTGTGATTCCTGCTGTTGCGAGTTTGCGCGCTGTTGCCGCACCAATGCCACTGGATGCTCCGGTCACCAGAGCAACTTTTCCTGCAATATTCATAATCTTCTCCACACGACGAGCCTTCAATCGGCCTTCATTGTCGAAGGAGATGTAAATTATGCCAGAAGATATCTCTCATGGCTTCTTGCTGAAACTATCGCGATTTTGCGCTATAGATAGTCGCGCATGGAAATGAGAGAGTGTAGCAGATGGTTTTGTCCTGCCTTCCTTCTCGGCGTGCTGCCAGTTTGACACTGGAGCAACTTCTCCCCGGGAAGAAAGTCGCGCAAAGTGAAGGGGATGTCTGGAAGGATGTTGACGTCCAGATATTCACTCGCCCGGTACAAGAAGACGAAATTCTTGTACCTGCCGTCGCAGAACCCCTGCTTGTTTGTGTTATCCGCGGAGAAGCAAATATTGAAGAGCGTGAACTGACAGGGCCTTGGGAACAGAGCAAGGCAAGAGCAGGAACATTTTACCTCACGCAGACGGACACACCCTATCTGATGCGGTGGCAGGGCAAGGGAAACACTTGTTTTGAAGTGTTGCATCTCTATCTTGGACTTGAGCTTGTCGATCGAGCTGCCAAGTCATTAAATCTGACTTCATCCCGTATTCGAATGCGGGATGTTTCGGGCGGGGAGGATGCTTTCATATCAGGCATTTTGAGTGGTCTGATAGCTGAAGTGCAATCTTCCGTTATTACAAATTCCTTATTTGTAAATGGCCTTCTGGAAAGTCTGACAGTTCATCTTTTAAGACAGTATGCTGATGCCAGAGCTAAGATAAAGCTACGATCCACTCTCTTGCCCACATGGAAACTGCGTAGAGTTCTTGATCATATGGAAGCACATCTGGCTGAGCCATTTGATTTGGATTGTCTTGCTGCTTTGTGTGGCATGAGCCGTTTTCACTTCAGTCGCTCATTCCGTACAACCACGGGACAAACCCCCTCTGGTTGGTTCATGCAGCACCGCGTCCAGAAAGCATCAGAAATGCTTCGTAAGACCAATCTTTCCATTATCGAGATTGCCTTGGGGATCGGATACGACAGTCCAAGTCACTTTGCTCAGGTCTTCCGCAGAGTGACAGGTGTCAGTCCTCGTCACTATAGAAAACTGTAATCACTCTCTGAATAAGGTTTCAGAAAAAACCTTGGTAAAAAAGTTCACCTAAATACAGTCCCATTCCAAAGACAGCATGAGCGCTTATACTGAGAAATAGTCCTTTTCCAGGATTGGGAGCCCTAAGCCCGAAAAAACCGCCGCCCAGAGCAGGTTTCATAAACAGAAAAGGGGCTAAAAGGGTAACAAGTCCGAAGAGTAGACCATTTAGCAGTGTGGGGACTGTCTTTGCTATAACCACCACAAAACTGAGGTACAGTGCGGCATAAACAGCACCAATCAGATAATGAAATGCCCAGCCAACAGTGGCCTCTCCTTTCAGGGAGGGTCTTTTTCCAATCATTGGGTCATAGATCCTGCCGTCACGCCACCCTATGACCCAGCGGCCGGTGACAGACCAGTTGGCTGCAGGAATTCCAGTCAATGGTTTCTGGGCTTGTTGCCAGATATCGGATGCAGCAGTCGCCACGACGCCGACTGTCAGAATTTCGAGCAAATTCATACAGCATGTCCTCGAAGTAAGAGTATTCGCGCACACTTTCATGTCACTTTTCGAGTTTCATGATATACTGACGAAATCGTACTCTAGCAACACATGAAGTTACATGAGACAAGATAACAGATTATCCTGTGTGCTCCACGTACTCCTGCATATGGCAGAAGCAGGTGGTCCCATGACGTCAGAAGCCCTGGCTCGCGCCCTTAACACCAACCCCGTGGTTGTGCGACGTCTTATGGGCGGTCTGCGTGAGCATGGATATGTGCACTCCGAGAAAGGACATGGCGGGGGGTGGACGCTTTCATGCCAGTTGGATCGGGTAACGCTGCGAGATATTTACGAGGCTCTTGATGCCCCAAGATTATTCGCCATAGGGAACCGGAGTGAAAAGACTGAATGCCTTGTTGAGGAAGCCGTTAACGATGCAATGAGTGGCGTCCTTGCGGATGTTACGGCCCAACTTCTCGCGCGTTTTGGCCAGATTACACTTGCAGCGCTTCATGCCGCCTTCCATCAGAGGCTAGCAGCGTGCCATGCTCCGGCCACGCTCTGCAAGTAGACCAAGGGCTGATGGCCAGGATTGATGCTGACCTTGTGCCTCCCGGAATTCAGATGTCGCAAACAGTGAGTGGTTTAAGCTACATGACGTTGCTGGTGTTTTAGCCAGGTCATGGCGTCGGTTACTTCAATGCCCTGTAAAGCGTTGAAAGTCTGTTTCTTGTCCCATGCCACGCCAGTATCGCGTGCAAACGCAAGACGATATTTCCGTATTCCGTCATCAGGGTGTGCGGCGACTTCTGCGCGTAGCCTATCCATATCCCACAGTTCCCGAATGACAGGGTGGCCAAGGTAGTGCTCCATCTTTTCGGCGAGTTGAGCGTAGGAGAACGTATCCCCGGCAACGTAAACCACCTCGTTCTGGATCGGCGGTTTATGGGCGAGGATGCTCGCTGTAAGTCGTCCTATATCTTCGGAAGTGGTCACCGTCAGACGGTTATCCCAACTGCCGAGTGCGCGAACCTTGGCGCCTTGAAGATCCACCAAACCGAAAGCTGGCTCAAACAGAAAGCTGGTGAAGATTCCTGTCGAAATGATTATCCATTGGGTCGCAGATTGACCGCGCAGCATGTCCCTTACGTCTGATTGCTCATCAAATACTGGCTGCCCGCTACCACGTCCAACAACATCGTAATCGACACCAAACTGCCACGGCACATAACGGTCCACCCCAGCCTTCAGGACAGCACTGGTAATTTTACGCTGTGTACCGGGGCCACCAACAAACCCGGTACAACATATAATTGTATTGAACTTGGCGAAGAGGGCGGAGAGGTCCTCTACCGTTTCCGTCGAAAGATCAGCATAAACGATCTGCAGGCCTTTTTGCTTTAATTGTCGCGCAATATCCGTTCTGGTGCTTCCGCTTGATGGTCTGAGAAGAACGCTGATTGACCGAGTGCATTCCGGGTTCTGTTCAAGCAGGCCGGTGATGACGGTCTGACCAAGCTCTCCGGCGCCGATGACAAGGGTTTCAATGACAGGGGTCTTCATCGCTGGCATCAGGAATTCCTTATGGTTATAAAGTTAAAATAAGACGCGATGCGGGAAAGCGAAGAAGGTACACGAGTGATACCGTTCTATAATCTGGACTTCGATGCCGTGATGGCTCAGTCGCAGGCAGCCTGTGCTGCTCTCAGTGACAACGATGGCGGGTTGAAGCGAGAAGTGCTTGCGCATGCCGGCAACAGATGGTCACTCGGTATTGTCCATATTCTTGGTGTTGCTGGTACTCTGCGGCACGCAGAGCTGGCGCGGCGGCTTGATGGGGTTACGCAGCGTATGTTGACGCGTTCTCTTCGTCAGTTAGAACGCGACGGTCTTATTATTCGCCATGATTACGGTGAGGTCCCGCCACGGGTGGATTATACTCTCACTCCGTTGGGAAAGGGGCTGCTCGTAGGAATGATGCCTCTTTGGCGGTGGATTATTGACAACGCTGCGGCATTCAGAACGGCACGCGATCGGTTCGACAGTGAGAGGAATAGCACTTTCGTTGAGCCTCGTGACGGTCTGAATTAAGATCACTGTATTGGGGCCAGCTTCTCCGGCAAACGCGTCTTTTGTCGTTTAGTCACCCGTTTTCTCGTGGCTCTTGTCACAGGGGCATCACTTGAAAACTGCTGACATCGAGCATGAAGCTGCCATTGGCTCCGGTCGTAGAATAGCACTTCACCTCTTCCGAGGTCGCCTGTTGTAGAGAACAGATAGTCACGACAGATTCAGGGAGGCGTCCGCGACACCCGGCTTGGGAAGTCCAAACGCAAACAATGGCTTCCGAAGGTTTGTAGAACAAAATCTGCTGTCCCAAAAAGGTCACTCATTCTGCTGCGGCACAATTATGGCTGTATGCAACCTTGTCAGGGACACGAGCCGAAATTAGCTGCGAACAAAAATAGTGGGGGCACAGCATACACGAGCATATCGGACTTGCTACGAGCGCATGTCCGGTTTGGGGAATTCTTTATGGCGCGTTGTATGTCTTAAAAGAGGCGACTGCCGCCTGTCTGCTCTACATCACTGAGCGGACAGGCAGATTAGGGGGGAGATGAGAATGTCTGCTTTCAATAAAATAGGCACTTATAAGTGTAAATAAAAAAATTATTTTTGAAGTCTCTTAATTGTCGATAACTTTTTCTTTTCGATGTATTTCTTTAAGAATAAATTTCTTATACTTTTTCTTTCAGAAAAAGCTTTTTCCGGATAGAACATTGCTAAATGTTTTTTAATATGTGGGTTTGTTACATACTTCAAAAGCCTAAAGTATATAACTATATCATATAAATCTTTCGAAAAAGGAGCTAGTGCGTTTATAGCTATAATACTACACTCTGGAGAAGACATTTGCCCTCGAATTAAATTTCCATATTCTTCCTTTTCTCTATTTGATAGATATTTTTCATTCATTATTTTTTCTAAAATATAGTATAGAGTTCTAAAATAAGCACCATTTTTATATTCATTATTTTTATGAAATGCATCTATGTATATGGAAACCATTGCCTGAGTATCTATTTTTTCTTTTTTCTTCTCTTTTTGGCTTATTTTTACTGATATATAATG
This sequence comes from Acetobacter fabarum, assembly GCF_011516925.1. Lineage (GTDB taxonomy): Bacteria > Pseudomonadota > Alphaproteobacteria > Acetobacterales > Acetobacteraceae > Acetobacter > Acetobacter fabarum. The sequence goes on along the minus strand of NZ_WOTG01000003.1, from coordinate 206,648 downwards.
CTCCAAAAGCCTAAGAGCTTCTTTTCCTTGAGATATTGATATATTATTTTTTCGTTTTGATATTATGATCGGAATTTCACCAAAAAAATATTTCTTCTCTCTATATAGTAAAGAAATAGGATTTACGCATATTTTAAATATTTTTTTCCCAAAAACGCTATACTCTACAACAACATCATCCTTTTTTTGCTTTGCAATAAAATATGTTATGCTTTTATTAAAATCGGAATCGTTATTTGGAAAAGAAAAAGTTATTTCCTTTCTAAGTTCGTTTATCACACTTATTTGTTTAAATATTAAAGACTCTATATTTTGTTTGTTTGTATTCTTTTTATCGTTTTTAAACGATATATATTGCAAAATAATTGTTATAACAATTCCTATAAAGCCTAATGCTGTTATAAGTGCATTAAACGCTCCAAATGTATCCCCCCACGCTCCAAATATAGAATAGTCGTCAAACTTAGATGTCGATTTTGTAATATAGTTGTAGATTAGGCTTTCATCTGCCCCCCAAAAAAGCCATACGAAACATATCAGAACAAAAAGAATTGGAGAAATTATAAAAATAAAAAAAGATAAAATTATACTATTTATTTTATCGAATAAGCATATGACCTTATAAATCATAAAAATAAACTTCCTTAAAAATACTATATTACAATTAAATTGCCAGTGAAAATACCTTATATCAACCAAAACAAACCATGAAAATAGGAATCATTTATGTCTGCTTTCCGAAGGTTATTGAGAGGTCCGAACGTCTAATATGAGGGCGATTGCCGCCTGTCTGCTGTTACCATGCCGAGGAATAAGGGAAGTGGGGAATGGAAAGGGGCGTGTTTCAGGCGCGGGCTGAGAAACGATCCCATGCGGTAATTTCACGGGTGAGCAGGGCGACCTCACGAAGATAGATTTCTGTTTTCAGGAAATGCTGTTCGTCTTCTTTTTGCGCCTGCGGCACTTCGGTAAACCACGCTTTGGGGCGACTATCTGTGCCGTCATTCCAGCGGTAGCCACGGGCCTTGAGCTTATCTTTAAGGTCAAAGGGGGCATTCTCCGCCCAGATCTGCCAGCGGGGTTGCCGCGCTTCCTGAAGCAGGGCGGAGAGGGCTGGGGTCTGTGTTTTAGGCAGACGTGTGCTGAGTAAGGTCACACCAGCCAGACAATCATCAGCGGCCCGGTGTCCCTCAAAAAACCACCCGGCCTGCATGACGAGATAACCAAGGCTGCGCCCTTCATAGCCTTCTGCCTGCCAAGGCACATCTTCCATGGAACAGGCCCAGGGTAGTGTTGAAAACCCCTCCCAGAAGCGTTCGGCAAACAGCCTGTCAAAGCGGGCGTTATGGGCGACGATGAGGGCTGCCTGGGCCGCGAACTGGGCGACCTCTTCAGGGGCGATGGTTTTACCTGCAACCATCTCCTGTGTGATGCCGGTAAGGGCTGTAATGTCGGAAGGGATGGGGTGGGAAGGCTCTCTCAGACGATTGAAGGGCGGTAAGGTGCCGAGAATATGCCCATCCAGCGTATAGACAAAGGGCACCATTCCGAATTCGATGATCTCATGACAGGCCGGGTCGAGGCCGGTGGTTTCAAGATCCAGAAAAAGGCCCACACGGGTCTGCTCACGCGGCACCTGTGTCTCAAGCGGAAGGGGCGCGATACGACGTAAAACCCGGTAAGCACCTGTGGCTTCCAAGGTGCGTGCCTGATCTTCCAGCGAGGTGTGTTGCACAGAAGCGCTCCCTTAACGCCTGGTGTGATAAACAGGGGGCAATCCGTTACAGGCTGTGACAGCATTAGAAGGAGGAAGTCTCATGCGCAAAGCCGGTTTTATGGTGATGATAGCCCTTGGTCTTTTAGGGCCGGTTTGTGGTTTTGCCCAGTCATCGGGGGACTGGCTGCCGCAGTCGGGTGTGAAATCCCCCTATAGTCCGTTGGCGGTTCCCACGACGTTGAAACCACTTGCGTTGTCTTTGACCGAGTTATTGAACAAGGGTTTCAAGGTCATCAGCACGACGGACTATTCGGGGCAAGGGGTTCTTTTAACAGTAGAGGGGCGTAAGCAAACTGTGTTGTGTGTGTTAACCGCACCCAATCCCCAGACAGATCAGAACGTGCCGACTTCACGCTGTTGGGCTTTGAATTAAGGGACTGATTTAACGTCATAAATTGATTGGGAAGAGGTGTCCGGTTGGGCAACAGCGCATCTTTTTGCGGACACTGTGAGGGGCGTTTTATGCGACCATTGGTCGCATAGGTTTCCTCTCAAAGCGACCAATGGTCGCATTTGAGGGTTTGGCCATGCGACCAATGGTCGTTGATGAAGGGAGGGTGATGCGACCGTTGGTCGCCTAGGTTTGCTTCCAAAGCGACCAATGGTCGCACTTGAGAGTTTGGCCATGCGACCAATGATCGCATGACGAGAAGGGACTGGTGATAAGAAACAGCACCAGTGTCCTTCATCCGGTCCCTAAAACCAGCGCAGGCCGGCTAGGCGTTCACCAGTTTGCAATGTCATCGGGATAGGTAATGGCCTCCACAACCCGCTGGAGATTTTGCAGATAAATAGCCGATGTATATTGGGTCGTGCCCTGACTTTTATGGGTGGCTTCATGGCCTAACAGGTCATCAATCCAAAGCTCTCGAATGTGACTGTCCTGATTTCTGAGCACGGTTGAAACCAGATGGCGGAAGGAGTGAAAGGTGACCTGCGTTGGCAGGTTCAGGCGCCGTTTATGTTTGGAAAAGATCAGTTCAAAATTGGCGCCCCGCACCCCGAAATTGGAGATAGGCAGTTCACTGAAGAAATAGGGGCCGGCGTTTCTGAATTCCTCAAGGATCCCTTTTTCCAGAAGTTTGCTGTGAATGGGCACGATACGGGTGCCAGCCGATGTCTTGGGAGACCATTCCCGAATTTTGCCGTCGATCTCAACCGTATGGGGCCGGATGTGGAAACAGGGAATACCGTTCAGGACTTCGATATCCTCATTCCTCAGATTGCAGATCTCGCCCAGACGCATGCCGGTATAAAGAGCAATGCGCACAATGCCCCGATAGGTGCGTTCGGGGAAAACACGTCCCAGCCATTTTGAAGTCAGGAGTGTTCTCAGTTCGTCTTCTGACCAGGCCCGGCGATTGGTCTTTTGTGTTAAATCGAAAGACCAGTTGGCCCAGGGGTTTTTGGGAGCGAGGTCTCGCAGGACCAGTTCGCTCCAGATCGCAGACATGCGCGAGAAATGGTTTTTGACGGTCTTGCCGGAGACGAGTTCTGCCCCATTCTCCTCAGCTTCTCTGACAGCATCCCGAAGGGGGAGGGTGACCTTACCTTTGCCATGGGTGGTCGGGAGGCCAGACAATAAGTCGTAAAATTCTCCAACCACGTCGCCGGTGATCTGATGAACCGGGATATCTCCGAACGCTTCGGTGAAGAGGGCGACAGTCTTGCCGGTTCCCTTGATGGTGCCAGCACTTTTGGATGGCACTGAGAAGACAAATTTTTCCGCCGCTGCCGACAGTTTCATGCTGCGCGGTTGTTTGGACGAGGATTTCTGCCCATCGGGTTTATCTTCATTGTGAGGCAGGCTGTTCTGGATCAGGCCACAAAGCGTGGTGATCTGGTTTTGTAAGCCCTGTTTTTCGGTGACAGCCCAGACCTCCCGTTTTTCGAGGGTGTGCCTGAGTTGTCCCAATCCCTTCAGAAGGCCTTCCATGTGAGGCAGGACCGTATTGAGGAAGGTTGATTGCTTGGTGACCAGATCGGCTTTTTCAATGAGATGCTGGGCGCGCTCGGCTTCGAGCACTTTCTCGGCACTCTCTTCCTGCGCTTTCAGAGCGGCCTCGTAGCTGTCAATCAGGTCGCGATAGAGGGCCAGAAGGTCGTCTTTGGTGGGGTGTTGCATCTTGCCTGCTCTGAAAAGCTGTCCCGTCCTGGCATACAGGGCGGCTGCACGTTCACGGGCGACCAGTTTATCAGAGGTATGGAGGACAAGGGAAATCTCGGTCTTGCCCAACAGGGGGCGGAGCAGTGCCGGGACGATGCGGCGGAAGTGATAACGAGGCTGTCCTGTGCGTCGGGACGGGATGGCGCGGAGCATGAAGTTTTCCCATTATGGGAAAATTCCCTCTCGGACAAAATACCTCTGTTTTTCAACAGTTTGTGGTGCGAACTGCGGGACTCGAACCCGAGCCAACCCGCAGTGACACGTTTCTAACCTCTTGAAACAGCAAAAAGAATGCGACTTGCTGTCTTCCGGTTAGTGTCTGAGTTCCCGGAACTGGTTAAACAGTCTGGGAACTTGGTATGGTGAATTTAACCTCACTCTGCTGGTTTCTGGAAGGGGTTTATGATGGTTATCATGTCAAAAATCCGCTGACCGTTCTGCATATCTTCGGACAAGAGGGTTTCAATACCATTTTCCATGGCGCAGGCCAGAATCATGGCGTCATAGGTCTGAAGTCCATACCGTTCGATAATGGCCCAGCCACGGCTGTAAACAGCTTCCGTGATGGGATGGATTGTGACCAGCCCCCGGAAGTCGGTAATCAATGTTTTGATGTCGTCTAGTGGAAGTCTGGTTTTACGCCTGAGCGTATTTGTGGCTTCGTTAAGTGTCTGAACCGAGATATGGCAGTCCTGATGCAGAAGGAGACTGTCAGCAATACCGGCCTTTTCTGTTCCTTCTTCCATCATGGCATAGAGAAGGATGTTCGTATCCAGAAAGAGAGACATTAGTCTTCGGGGCGTTCAAAACGGAACCCGGAAGGCAGTTTTTTCCCGATTTCTTTCAGGGAGCGGAGTGCTTCTTCGCGGGATTTCAGGCGTGTGAAAACAGCATCCACATTGTCGCCTTCCTGCAAACCAAGCTGTTTGACAATGTGGGAGGGAATACGCACAGCAAGGCTGTTACCCCATTTGGAAACCTGCATGAGAACCTCCTATGTTGGATATACGTAAATACAGAATGTTTATCTTACCTGCAAGGAATATTACGATATATAATCTATTGGGGTTGCTGGCTGGAACACCCCAAATTATCAGTCGAGATGGTCTGGAATCGCTTTGACGATAGCATGCATTTTTTTTGATATATGTTATAATGCATTTAAAGAGAACAAGAGTGATGCAATGACCGAAAGTAATTCAGTGGAGTGTGTACCGAAGAGTATCGTGCGCTACATTAAAGAGAATCCGCATATGGCTGTTTCCGTTGCTCTGTTCTGCGGCGGTGGGTTGGCTCTTCAGCGCGACGTTACATCACTTGCAGGCTCCTTGTTCGGTGCCGGTGGAGCGCTCCTTGGGGCTTGGATCACTGAATTGAACAAGCGTCGTTCTGAGGCTGAAGAGAAGGAAAAAAAAGAAACTGGTGCCGTTGCAGCACTTGCACCAGAACTACAACATACCATTGAACGAGTTCAGTATATTCTGGATAGATCAACAGTTAATTTTAGTTGTGAATCCGCTGTTGAGAGCGTGAAAACTAACGACCAGCAGGCGGATTTCCGACCTTATTTCCCGACGCTCTATCCGAGCGCGTCCCAAGTGCGTGATCTGCCTGATAAGAAAGTCATTGCCCTTATCCGTTACTATGATTCGTTGAATGAGATATCCCATTATGTTGACGACTGGTGGGAGCGGGAAGGACAGCTTGCCGTTAACATTTTCAATATGCTCATGCATGCCGCAGAAAAAAGTCTTCGGTTGGGTTTGATATGCGTCCGTGAGTTCGACCTTGAGGCACATTTTCCACCACCACACGAATCTTATGGTACATTGACGTCACGTATCGAACGTTCGCTTTCCCATGCGTCTCAAGCTCATAAGCGTCACTTGGATCGTGCTGAAGCACTTGATCTGAAATCTGGAAAATCCAAGGAGCCAATGCCCTTTCGAAAATACTAGATATGTGGCCTACAATTACTCTCTTGGTCTCTCCGCATAACGACAATATTTAAAGCTCTTTCTGGTTTGCCCAGATCGGAGCAAACTGTTCCGCCTGACGTAGAATATGTTTGACTGCTTCAGTTTCCATATCCGGCGGGTATCCATAGTGACGCAGCAGGCGTTTGACTGAAGTCCGCATTTTTGCGCGGGCCTGAGCCATCACGGTCCAGTCCACTGTGGCATTTTCCCGAATGGTCTTCACCAGTGCTGTGGCGATAACCCGTAGGCTGGGGTCGCCCATGGCCTCCTTGGCGCTCTGGTTCTGGGCCAGTGCGTCATAGAACGCGATTTCTTCCTGTGTCAGACCCAGTTCCTCGCCACGATCGCGGGCAGAGGCCATGTCTCGGGCCATGCGGATCAGTTCATCCAGAATTTGAGCGGATGTCAGGGCGTTGGCATGGTAGCGGGCGACAGCCTGTTCCAGCCGTTGTGAGAAGGCTTCGGCTTCCGTGATGTTGGAGCGGGTTCGGCTGCGTATCTGGCCTTCCAGCAGCTTCTTGAGCGCCTCAATGGCCAGATTGCGCTGGGGCATTTCCCGCACTTCCTGCAAGAAGGCGTCCGAGAGGATGGAAATGTCCGGCTTGCCAATGCCTGCGGCTTCCATGATGTCGATAATGTCAGTTGAAATGACCGCCCTGCTGACCAGTTGCCTGATGGCCAGTTCGCGTTCCTGCGCGCTCCGCCCATCGCTGCCGGTGCTTACACTCTTGACCAGAGCTGCTCTGACAGCCTCGAAAAATCCGATTTCATCGCGTAATCTGGCGGCTTCATCGCTGGCGGAAGCCAGCGCAAAGGCGACTGAGAGTGCCTTGACGGCATCCGGGTAGCGCTTCTGGGCAGCTTTACGCTCTTCATCATTTTTGGCGGATGCCATGGCGCGTTGCTGCTGGCCCAGAATATGGTCAAGCGCTCCCGCCATGATGGACAGCTTGGCCTTGGGCGTTGCGCCGTCCTGCAAGGCCGGACGGTAGTCAAAGCCGCCTGCCTGACCGGGATTGAACATGGCCCGCACGACTTCGTAGCGTTCCTGCAAGGCGCGGATGGCCTCGCCTTCGTCAATGCCGACCTGTTCGCGATCTCCGGCGGAATATTCACCCAAAGCCGCCTTCAGGTTCTGGGCGAGACCGATATAGTCCACCACCAGACCGCCGGGTTTGCCCTTGAACACGCGGTTGACGCGGGCAATGGCCTGCATCAGCCCATGCCCGCGCATGGGCTTGTCCACATACATGGTGTGCATGGAAGGCACGTCAAAACCCGTCAGCCACATGTCGCGCACAATAACCAGCCGGAGTGGGTCATTATTGTCCTTCATGCGCTTTGCCAGTAGTTCACGTCGTGCCTTGGACTTCTTGCCAATATGGGGCTGGAAACCGGCAGGATCAGACGAACTGCCAGTCATCACCACCTTGATGGCTCCTTCATTGTCATCGTCACTATGCCATGAGGGGCGCAGGCGGATGATCTCGTCATACAGAGCCACACAGATGGCACGGCTCATACCCACGATCATGCCTTTACCTTCAAGGGCAGTCAGGCGGTTTTCAAAGTGGGTCACAAGGTCTTCGGCAATCCGGCGCAGGCGGGGTTCCGAGCCGACCAGTGCTTCTACGCGGGAGTATTTCTGGCTGAGCTTGTGTTCTTCGTTTTCCGAAAGTCCTTCGACAATATCGGCCAGTTCGTCGTCCAGCTCTTCCTTGAGGTCTTCATCCAGTTCGATACGCACAAGGCGGCTTTCGTAATAGATGGGCACGGTTGCCCCATCTTCGACGGCCTGCGCAATGTCGTAAATGTCGATGTACTCGCCAAAAATACCGCGTGTGTTCACATCGGCATTTTCAATCGGTGTGCCGGTAAAGCCGATAAAGGAGGCATTGGGCAGGGCGTCGCGCAGGTATTTGGCAAACCCGTAGGTCATTTTGCCGGTCTTGGGGTTGAACTTGGCTTCCAGCCCATATTGGCTGCGGTGCGCTTCATCCGCCATGACCACCACATTGCGCCGGTCGGTCAGCATGGGCAGGCTGGTTTCCCCGTCTTCAGGCTGGAACTTCTGCAAGGTGGTAAAGATGACACCACCCGAGGTGCGCCGGAGGAGTTTCTGCAAGTCCTCCCGGCTGTCTGCCTGTTCCGGTGTCTGGCGTAACAGAGCCTGTGCGCTGGAAAAGGTGGCGAAGAGCTGGTCGTCCAGATCATTGCGGTCTGTCAGCACAATGATGGTGGGGTTTTCCATCTCCGGGTGGCGGGCAATCACACCAGCATAGAAGGTCATAAGCAGGCTCTTGCCTGACCCCTGCGTATGCCACACGACACCAACCTTGCGGTCTCCATCCGGTGCCGAAGCCCGCACAGTTTGCGCCACGGCTTTCCGGCAGGCATGGAACTGGTGATAGCCCGCCAGAATTTTGATGGGGCTGCCGTTCTTCTCGCCAAACAGCACGAAGTCACGGATCAGGCCCAGAAACCAGTGCGGGGTGAACACGCCCCGCAGAACGGTTTCCATCTCCTCATGGTTTTTGGCGATCAGGTCTTCGCCGTTGATCGTGCGCCATGGCATGAAGCGGTCACGGTCGGCTGTAAGCGAGCCAACGCGAGCCTGTGTGCCATCCGAAATCATCAAGGCTTCATTGAAGCGGAACAGCGATGGAATAAGGTTGCGATAGGTCTGGAACTGGTTCCAGGCTGAATCCAGCGTAGCATTCTCGGAACTGGGGCTTTTGAGTTCTACCACCCCAAGCGGCATACCGTTGACGAAGAGAACGAGGTCTGGCCTGCGGTTGGCCTCGTCCTTTTCAATGACGAACTGGCGCACGACCAGAAAGTCATTGTTCTCCGGGTTTTCAAAATCCAGCAGGTACACCCGGTCGCCTGACTGGGTGCCATCTTCACGCACCACATCCACCGGCACGCCATTGACCAGATAGTCATGCAGGCGGCGGTTTTCGTCCACATGGTCGGGTGTGTCTTCGCGAATCAGGGCCAGCAGGGATTCATCGCGTGAAGTTTGGGGAAGATGGGGGTTCAGGCGGTCTATAGCCGCCCGCAGGCGTTTTTCCAGAATGACGTCCGATAACGAGGTGCGTTCGGGCTTTTTGCCACCGGGGGCAATATCTGGCCCCCAGACAATGGTGTAGCCACATTCGCGTAGAATATCGCAGGCCCAGTCTTCAATCTCGTTTTCGGACAGAAAGCTCATGTCACGTCTTCCACCATTTTTTTGGCATCCCGGATGCTGATTTCGCCGGACATTAGCTTGGGAAGAAGGAGGTCTCGGAGTTGGGCGAGAGTGTGACTCTCAATATTGTTTGTAGATATTTTATTCATCCATGATGACACTACGGTATGAAATGCGCTGACTGTTTGTTCTGACAGAGTACAAGCTGTGTCAGCCACCACATCCGGCCTTACTGCTGGGTATGCTCCTCCATCAGCAAGATGTGTCAACCGATCAATATTTTCTTTATCGGTTAACGCAAAATATACAAACTCACGGAATTTTTTATCTTCGGCATAAAAGCATGCAAAGCCCGTGCTTCCGGTAAGTCCTTCACGATCAATATATGCGTATGAACCATTGCCCGGTCTTACTGTGCCAATGACGGTTTCACCTGTGCGCAAAATCCTTTGTGCACGACTAGGTGCTTCTTGAGCAGACATTTGAGAAATATCATTGATTATTCCATGCTTAACTGATGAAAGATCAAGATAATTAACAGTCTCTGGATAATTCTGACGCTTCCACGAAAGAGAGTTCAGGTTAGCCCAGTTGCCAATAGTGCCATCTAACCATTCTTCGGGCTTCCCCTCATCATCCAGCCTATCGGGGAAGAGTTCCCACAGTTCTGGTGCGAGATAAGGAGCTTCTCCGGCTATTTTTGCTCGTGTCGGACCAAAATCGACAAACCAGTCCCGAAACAACGCCCGCGCCATGGCTTCCAGCGTTTCGTTCATCCTGCGGTTGAGGTCTATTTTGTCGTCGAGGGAGCCGAGGATTGTAGTTATTGCTTCTCTGGCTGCATTCGGCGGCCATGATATAGGAATTTTCTTTATATCAGCAAGATTCAAGGTTGGTTGAACCGTGGTATTGCACCAATTTCTTATTGTATTTTTCACGTCAGGTGACGAAAAAGCGTATCGAAGGAAACGAGCGTTTTTTTGCTCCTTAAGTCGTAAAACAGCAACTGCTCTCGCTACGTTCCATCCAGCCATACTATGAGGAACTATGGCTGAAATACCCGGAGTGCCGACCAGAGTTAATAGACACTCTCCTCCTTCTAGAGCTGTTCGACGATACTCATAATGAACATTTTTCGATATTTTGAGTGTGGGCGTTTCGGAGATCCGACCTTCACTAATATCTGCAGCTCGTATTAGAGGAATACCTTGCTCATCGTGTGAGCCTGGATACATGACGCCGACAGAAATTCCGCGATCAGTCGACAATAGTTCTCCCACTGTTACGCTTCCAAACACTAGCCTTCTCCCAAGAGATTAGCACAAGTATGTAGGATTTTTCTAAACCCAGCATCTGCCTGTGCCCAATCCAGCACATCAACTTTCCACGGCAGTTCTGACTCAGAGAAAGCTTGTTCCAACCGTGCTCGCGTCTCCAAAGGCAAAGGTTCATCACCCATAATCGCCAGATCAAGGTCAGAAAACGGCTTGGCCTTACCTGTGACACGCGAACCAAACGCCCGTACTTCACGATTGGGCACAATCTCGTTGAGTATCCGCAGCACAATGGCCCGCTCTTCAGGCGTGATGTCGATCTGCCCTGTCACGCCGTGCGCTCTTTCAGCGTGGCCAGCAGAAACTCCGCTTCCGCGATAAAGTCCGGAATGGTGGCCACAACCTGTTTGGCAGTGGCTTCGTTATAAGTATGGCTGGTCAGGTTACGCATTTTGCGAAACACGCTCCACTGGGGCCATGCGCTTTTGAGCAATCCGGCCTCGTTGGCAGAGCGGATCATGTCCGGAAAGCCCATGCGGTCATATTCCTCGGGGGAGGCTGAATTGGCTTCCAGAAAGCGCTTCAGAGTCTTGTGGCTGAGTTCATAGGTAAACTCGAAACGCTGGATCAGACCGTCCCGCAACTGTTCGTCGTCGGGTTGGGCAAGATGCCGTGTCCAGCCTTCCTTCAGCCGGTCGAGAGCGCGTTCCAGTGGGGTGAGATACAGCATCACGCACTCTCCTTCTGCACGATCAGCTTCAGGGAGGCGGTAATTTTCGCGTTCAGTGCGTCACCCTGCGCAAACTGTTCTTTCAGGGTCTTCTCAAGGGCTGCAAAGCGTTCGGTAAACGGTACGCTGTCTTCCTCGGCTTCCTCTGCGCCCACATAGCGGCCCGGTGTCAGAACAAAGCCGTGCTGTTCCACCTCGTCCAGCGTGGCGGATTTGCAGAAGCCCGGACTATCCTCATAGGTGCCTGCGTCCTTTTCTCCACGCCATGCGTGGTAAGTGTCGGCAATGCGGGCCACGTCCTCGTCCGTCAGTTCCCGGCGGGTGCGGTCAACAAGCTTGCCCAGCTTGCGGGCGTCAATAAACAGGATTTCTCCGCGCCGGTCTCGCCAGTCTTTTTGCTTCTTGGTGCGGGTGAGGAACCATAGGCAGGCTGGAATCTGGGTGGAATAGAAAAGCTGACCGGGCAGGGCCACCATGCAGTCCACCACATCGGCTTCCACCATCCGGCGGCGGATTTCGCCTTCGCTGTTCTGATTGGAGGACATGGAGCCATTGGCCAGCACCACGCCAGCGGTGCCGTCGGGGGCCAGGTGCCACAGGATATGCTGGAGCCACGCATAGTTGGCATTGCCCGCAGGCGGCTTACCATACTGCCAGCGCGGGTCTTCCTCTAATGACGCATTCCACCAGTCCGACACGTTAAAGGGCGGGTTGGCCAGAATATAGTCAAAGCGCAGGTCTTTCAGTTCATCACGCAGAAAGCTGCCTTCATTGTTCCAGCGGATATCCGCGCCAATACCACGCACGGCAAGGTTCATGCGAGCCAGACGCCATGTGGTGTGATTGCTCTCCTGCCCGTAAATGGCAATGTCACCCAGCTTGCCGCCATGGGTCTCCACAAAGCGTTCAGACTGCACGAACATGCCACCAGAGCCACAGCATGGGTCATAGACCCGGCCCTTATAGGGTTCGAGCATGGAGACCAGCGTGCGCACCACGCTGGACGGCGTGTAGAACTCGCCCCCGCGCTTGCCTTCGGCTCCGGCAAACCCGCCAAGGAAGTATTCATACACCCGGCCCAGCACGTCCCGCGCCTTATCGTCCGTATCGCCCATGCCAATGTCGGAGATCAGGTCAATCAGTTCCCCCAGCATCACGCTATCAAGGGCAGGCCGTCCGTAATCCTTAGGGAGAACTCCCTTGAGCTGATCCGGGTTGGCCTTTTCAATGGCCAGCATGGCCTCGTCAATGAGTTTGCCAATGCCGGAGGAACGGGCGTTGTCTCTCAGGTGAGACCAGCGGGCAGTCTCGGGCACCCAGAAGATGTTTTCTGCCAGATATTCGTCCGGGTCTTCCGCTGCCGCCGGATCATCCAGCATCAGTTCAGCATGACGGGTTTCAAACGCGGTGGAGATGTAGCGCAGGAAGATCAGGCCAAGGGCCACATGCTTGTAGTCTGAGGGTTCAAGGTTCTTGCGCAGCTTGTCAGCCGCCAGAAACATTTGCTGTTCAAAGCCGAGTGTCGCGCTCGCTGCCTTGGCTTTGCTCGCCTTGGTGGTTTTCTTGGGAGCAGGGGCAGTATCAGGGTTCTTGCGAGGGCGACCGCGGGGCATAAAAGAAAGCCTTGTTTCTCAGAAAAATCAGATAATCCAGTTTGACGGAAACTGGCCATCTGGTCGAGAGGCAATGGCGGGATAGAGGTCTGTCTGGCACCGTGTGCAGGTGGTGAACCGGGATTTTATGGCGATGGTCCCATGGCCGGTTTGGGTTTGGCAATGTCAATGGTGTTTCTCAAGCCTTCTGGAATAGACAGTTTTGAGCGCAGGCGGGCGATTTCCTGTCTCGCCCTTTCTTTTTCAGCTTGGTGGGCCTTGTCCCATTGTCTGATACGGTCTGTTCTCGCCTGCACCAGTCTGTCAAAACGATGCTGGAGCCATGGTTCGAGTTTTTCTGGATCAGCCATGGCGGAAAATTCGGCATCATACTGTTTCCTGAATTCTTCAAGGGCAGGTCTATCCTGTTCTGTCAGGATAGACCGGACAGGTTCTGGCGGTGTTGAGCGCAACCCGACAATATGCAGCAACGCCTGTACAACAAACCGCAGGACTTCCAGAAATTTGAGCAAAAGCTGCTGGCAGACTTTTTCCAGTTTCCCGGCTCGTCCGGTCATGCGTTGCCAGCGGCTTTCGTCAGCTTGTTTCCACTCTTTTTTGGCACGATGGTAACGCGCAAAGCTGCTCCGCAGTTGCTTATGGTAGGGTGTGAGGGCTTTGCGCCATTTCGTGAGCATTTCTTCCCTCTTCAGCGGTGCCCAGCCCGCTTCTGGCGCTCTCTGGTCAAGGATAGCCTGCTGGGCCTGAATGGCCAGCCTGATCCGATGGCGGTGACGGGCTTCTTCCGCGCTGAGGATCAGCGGATACAGCGGTTTCGGAGGAATGTGTGGCACGACGGCTGGCCTGTCCACATCCTCCATCTGCCTGCGCCTGAGTGCGTCAATCGCTTTATTCCTGCGTGGTAGGCGGATACGTTTTGGGCTCCTGTTGGGGGCAGGTGAGGCGTCGGGGACGCAGAATATTCCAGTCTGGTCATTCTCTGATGTTATGCGGACGGGAACACGGGTGCTTCTGATATCCAGTTTCGACTTTTCGTCTTCTGCTGATTGTTCTTCTGCCAGAAGCTTTCTGAATTCCGCCATGCGTAATTTTGTTAGGCGGGTAAAGCTGCCAATCAGCGTTCCATCACTATCTTCAATGATATGAGCGCCGGGGCGTGTTTCTTTTCGATCACCTTCTCGCATGGTCAGGCCATGCTCCGCCAGCGCCGCCCGGAATGATTTTAACCCGTCCGACTGTGACCAGAGGGCGCTGACCTGTTGTTTCATCGTCGGGAGGTCAAGCCCCTGTCGTTCCGTGATCCGTCGGGCCTGCGATGTGTAGGCGGCGCGCGGTTTGGCGCTGTCAGAAACAGGGATCAAGGCTGTGACCTGTTCCGCTGCCTGATGATGGCCTTCCCGGCGTAGGGCCTTGGCAATAGTCCTGTCATGCCTTCCGGGCACGAGGGCATGCCCTAATCGTAGTTCTTCCAAGCGGGCAACTTTCTCTAGGCGCATCCATGTGAACCGGCTTTCCAGAACATGGTTGCACTGCCATTCGGGCAGGATCAGGTGCCCGTGCGTGCTACCGTCCTTCTGGTGAACCACAAGGGTGAGGTGTTCCGGGTCGGCATGGAGTTCTTCACACAGGCGACAGGCAAAGTCAGAAAGCTGGTCATCTGTCATGGCGTCATCTGGATTGAAAGCGATATGGCGTAGACCGTATGTCAGCCCCTCCCGTCTGGCTTCGCGCATATGGTCACGCATCAGCCAGTCTGACCCCGCCAGAACCCGGATGGCTTCATTCTTCGCACCATGCAGCACATGGCGGGACAAAGCACCCGCGCCACTTTTTGTTCTGATCCGGCTTTCTTTGACGATCATGGGGCATGACCACAAACGGTCAGTGCAGGGTCAGTGCTGGCCTGTCGCACCTGCGACGGGCAGACCTGCCATGGTGGTTTCTTCGTGAGTGGGGGAGAAGGTGGTCAAGATGCTGGATCAGCTTCTCAATCTCGTTCAGCACAGGCCCGCAATGCACCACATCGCCACAGTTGGCAGAATGGGCAAGCTGGTTGAGGTTATTCCCGACACGGGAAAGCTGATGACGTATCCCACGTAGTTCATCGGGAACGTGTGGTCCATCATGCCCGGCCAGTTCCGCACTGGTCAGGAGGGAGCGTATCCAGTGGGCAGTTGTGGCATGGCCATGAGTGCTGGCGATATGGTTCCAGCGCACCAGTTCATCGGGTGATGCACGGACGGAAAGGCGGGAAGTTCGGGCAATCGGCATAACAAGGTTCTCCTTAAAGAGGGGGTTAACGGGGGAGATTTCTCCCCCTTGCCAGCTTGTCGAATGCTACCCTTGGGTAGCCATTTGACACTGCTGGCTCCTCTCAAAGATAACCTATTGAGATGCCAGATTTCCGAACTTTCTTTTTATGCAAACAAGATCGACAATATGAACCGTTCAGAATGGCATGATGCACTCGGGCGGATAGCTCAGGGCTTCAATGACTTGTTTCAAATTGGCGACCTCAATCCCGCTTGTGTAGTTCATCGTGCCCTGTGATTTATGGGAGGCTTCATGTCCCAGAACAGTATCAATCCATAGTTCCCGAATGTGCGCTTCTTGGTTTCGAAGCTTGGTTGAGACGGTGTGCCGGAAGGAGTGGAATGTTACCGCGTCTGGAAGGCCAAGTCGTTTTTTGTGCTTTGAGAAGGATCGGGCAAAGTTATCGCCCCGTTCACCAGAAGTAGAAACGGTCAGGTCCGGGAACAGATATTTTTCACCATTGTCCTCAAGTAGATTCAGCCCCTCCATTCTGAGCAGACTGGAATGAATGGGAATGATACGGGTGCCCGCTGACGTTTTGGGTGACCAGCCATCTTCGGGGTGAGGGCGGACATGGAAGCAGGATACTCCGTCGATCACCTCAATATCCTGTCTGCGTAAATTGCAGATTTCGCCTAACCGCATACCTGTGAACATGCCAATGCTGATAATGCCAGTCCATGTCCGGTGAGAGACAGCCGTTCCCGACCACTGAGTGCGGGCGAGCAAAGCCAGTTCACCGTCAGTCCATCCCCGGCGGACAATCTTTTTGGTGACATTGAAGTCCCAACCGGCCCATGGATTCTTGTCGGCAAAGTCGCGTTTGACCAGATGTCCCCATAACGCGGACAGTCGGGAAAAGTGGTTTTTGACGGTTTTCCCGCCAACCGTTTCCAAGCCGCGTTCCTCAGCCTGTGCAATGACAACACGTAACGGGAGAACAGTCTTGCCCTTCCCATGTGTTGCGGGCAGGGAAGAGAGCAGGTCAAAAAATTCTCCCGCCACGTTGCCGGTAATCTGTCGCACGGGCATGTCGCCAAAAGCTTCAATAAACAGACCGATCGTCTTCTGGGTGGCTTTTATGGTGTCGGCACTCTTTGCTTTGTCAGAATAGATAAAGCGTTCCGCCATGGTTGAAAGAAGAGGCGATGAAATTTTCGGGGCGGGTTTGCGCTCTTCCTGTGCAGGTGGGGCCGTTGTCTGTGGCACCGGCTGGACAATATGGGCAGGCTGACGGCTCTGGATGTCAACGATCATGCCGGACAGGCGGTCGGCTTCCGCCTTGAGCATTTTCTTTTCCTGTTTGCTCAGGGCAACACCGGTGGTGAGCTGCTGACGCAGACTGTCAAAGCGCTGGCCGATCTCACGTATCTTTTTTGAGCTTTCATCGAGGAAAGCGTTTTCGCTCTGAATTCTTTCGAGCAGGGCCATGTTATGGGTGGCGTCGCGAATTTTGCGGTCAAGGGCATGGCACTCTTCGGCCAGGGCGAGCGTCTCTTCCTGATCCCGGATCATCTGGGCCTGAACGGCCAGCAGGTCTTTCATCAGATCGGTGTCAGGCTTCTCGTCCATCATCCTTGCCCTTTCAAACAGTGTGCCCGTGACTGCATAGAGGGCAGCCGCCCGTTCTCGGGCAATGAGCTTACTCTGAGTTTGCAGGGAAAGGGAGATTTCGGTTCTGCCGAGGCAGGCTTGCACGGCCTGAGGAACCGCGCGACGGAAGTGGTAATGTGACCCTATGAGTCGGAGCATGACGAGTTCCCAGTCTGGGAAGACAAACGGGAAAATCCCGCACACCCGTCAAATTCTCATTTTACTGTTATATTTCAACAGATTAGTGGTGCGAACTGCGGGACTCGAACCCGCACGCCCATACGGGCTGGAGATTTTAAGTCTCCTGCGTCTACCATTCCGCCAAGTTCGCATATGCTCTGTATGGCCTATGCGGCTATTCTTTAGCATGCTTCAGCTATTGCGCAAATCTTCGGTTCATCTGGCTTGTAGCAGGAGAGGTCCCTTCTGGCGGAGCCATGCTTCGGCCTGTGTTTTGTGTGGTGTAATGCTTCTCACACATTGCCAGAAGAGCGGACCGTGGTTCATGTGCTGGAGGTGGCTTAACTCGTGGGCAATCAGGTAGTGCCGTACCTGTTCTGGTGCCATGATCACGCGCCAGGACAGCATGATCCGGCCTGTTGAAGAGCAGCTTCCCCACCGGCTGGACGTGTCTCGGATATCCACCCGGGTCGGGCGCAGGCCAGTGTGTTGGGCCATTGCCTGCACTTCTCTTTTTAATACGGTCGCGGCATGGCTGCGGAGAAAATCGGTCACGCGCCTGTTAATGAATGCCGCATCCCCACTCACCATAAGGCGGTCGTTTTCAAGCCATGCGCCCCCCAGTTGTTCTGGGGAGTGGACAATCCGGTAGGGTGTTCCTTCAATCAGAATTGTGTTGTTGGCTGAAAAAGACGGTGCTTTTTCAAGTTTCTTCAAGCGCTCACTAATCCATCCGTGATTTTTCTGGACGAATGCAAGTGCCTGGGCAGAGGTGCAGCCTTGCGGGATGGTAACAACAAGCTTTTGCTCGTGTGGAGCAATGCGTAGGGCAAGGCGCCTTGCCCGCAAAGAGTGCTTCCAGATGACCTGTAAAGGCTCCTGAGCGGAAAGGTTAATTTCCGTCGGGAGTTGCCGCAGGCTCTGCTGGCCAGTCAACAATGTAATCCTCCAGTGCTCCTGCACGTCTTTCACTAATGCATCGCCCCGCAGCGGATGCGCCGGAGGTGATAACCGTGTTGGGGTCCCCAGTGATCAGCGGATGCCATGCGGGCAGGTCGAGACCGTCAGACAGTCGTTTATAGGCACAGTCCGGCGGAAGCCAGTCCAGGTCCGGGATCATGGTGGGGGTTAAGGTTACGCAGTCCTGCACTTTGCGGTGGCGTTTGAGGTAGTCTGTGCACTGGCAGGTTTTTACATCCAGAAGCCTGCATGCGACAGATGTATAGTGGAGTTCTTCCGTGTCATCATCACGGAGTTTGTGCAGGCAGCATCGGCCACAGCCATCACATAGAGACTCCCATTGTTCGGTTGTCATGTCCGCAAGGGGAGTGGTTTTCCAGAAGGGGGGAGGGGATGGAGGTGTCATTGTACGATGCTAAAGAGAAGTGAGAGAAAAAGACTTTGGCAGGCAGCATTTTTTAGGAGTGGCAACCAGAAAAAACGGAGCCTTGCCTGCCGGCCTGCGCCGAGTTCCCGTGCAGTAGCCGACCAGCCCTGCTGCAAGGTTCTGATAGGCAACGATAACGGAAACAAAAGGAGGGGAAGAAGGAAAAGGCCCTGCAAAAACGGTGTAGTTTGCGCATGGAAAAACAAAGGCAGCGCTACGGAAAGGACTGTGCAAGGAAGCAGAAGAAAAAGTGTGGCCGTATAAAGCCATTGTTCCACACGCAGGAGAATACTCAGTCCCAGAAGTGGGGCTGTAGCTACCAGACTGGTTGTGAGAATCAGCAGGCCATGGAGGCACGCTGTATGTGCATCAGCAAGGCCCCAGTAATACGGAATCATACGTGGTGAATCCATTGCTGGAAGCGGTCACTCAGCTTTTCCAGATTGGCCTCCCAGAAGGTGTCATCGACCATAATGGCAGGTGGAACGTGGCTAAGGCGTGGAGCCAGAGCATTCAGTTCCGTTATGGAGGGGAGAGAGGGCCAGGCATTGGCAAATGCCTGTTGTTGTGCCGGCTGTTCCAGCCAGGAGACAAAAGCCAGAGCCGCAGGGTTGCGTGCTGCAGCGGTGAGCACTCCCCAACCATATTGGACCAGAAAACGCTGCTGCCAGTGCAGGCCAAAACGCTGGCGGTCTGGTCCGGATATGCCAAGAATTTCCCCCGTGGGGACACAGCCCATAAGAGCGCCGCCCGAAGTCAGGATGTGTCCAGCTTCTTCCGGCGTGGACCACCAGACAATATAGGGTCTGAGCTGCTCAAGTTTGAGGAAAGCGCGATTAACCCCCTCGGTCGTTGCCAGAGCAGAGTAGAGCGCATTGGCGGGCACGCCGTCGGCTAGCAGGGCAATTTCCAGTGTCAGGCGGGGGTCACGGCGGAGGCTGCGGCGGCCGGGGTGGCGCGCAACATCCCAGAAATCGGGCCAGTTGGGGGCTGCGTCAAACCGGGCGCGGTCCCAGGCCATGGCGTAATCTATGGCGGCGGAGGGCTGACCGCAATTGCTGATGGAACTGTCGGTCTGGTGGCGTGACAGAAGCTTGAGGTTGCAGCCAATGCGTAGGCTGCTGCTTTCCATCATGGCAGCAGCCAGAGGACGGTGTGTCTGCTTTATAACGTGCTCCAGATCGCTGATCTGCCCGTTCCAGCCATGGGGTATAATGGTCTGGTGGGTAAGCTGTTCGTAAGGTTTGAACAGGATTTTGCTCTGTATCCCGGCAATTTTGCCCGAAAAGGTCAGGATATGCAGGCTTCTGGCGGCTTTGCTCTGCGGAGCGGGGTGCCGGGCCATGGCAGAAGCTGGGAGCAGGGGTGTCAGACAACCTAGCCCGGCCAGCAATGCGCGACGGCGCGATAAAACGCCAAGAGAAGGAGCCTGCCCTCGTTCCTGGGAGGACACTGCCTGCCTGTCGGGTGTGTTCAGGAAAGGGAAAGAGAACAGGGTAAACCTCATGCGTCGTTTTTGTTGGCCAGTTTTGCCAGCCTAAATCTAGCTGGTTTTTTTATCCATCGGAAAGGCTGTTGCGTTCCGTGTTTGCCAGGCCAGCAGGGCGGGGCGGCCGGCGCTGAGCTCGCGCTGTGTATGCACGGGGGGACGGTTAACGGTTATTTCCGTTCCATCCCGCAGGCGCATACGCATGGTAATGGTGTGACCAAGATGGTGGGCGGATACAAGTGTGCATGGCAGGTCGCCTGCTTCGGCAGCATTATCAGCCTCCACCTGCCGAGGAAAGAGAACGGAAAGCCGGTCTGGCAGAATACAGATGCTCGCCAGGTCATGCTCCGCCAGATCCCCATCGGCCATTGCCTCGACTGTTTCGCCCGATGGCAGCCGGAGTTCGGCGGTATCATCGTCAAGGCGCAGGACCTTGCCGGTCAGGATATTGGCGTCCCCCAATGCCAGCGCCACGGCAGGTGTGGCAGGGCGGTTGAGCAGGGTGGGGGCATCCGCCACCTGTAGTAAATGCCCCTGATCAAGCACACCAATGGTGTTGGCGGCCATGAAGGCCTCGGTCCGGTCCGAGGTGAGGAACAGGGAGGTCAGGCCAATGGCCTGGCGGAGTCGTTCCAAAAACGCCAGCGAGCGTTTTGCAGCCTGTGGGGGCATACCCTTTAAAGGCTGGTTGAGCACAAGCAGGTCGGGGGAGGTAATCAGGGCGCGCGCCAGTGCTGCGCGAAATGCCTGCTCGGTGGAGAGTGCTGGGGGTAAGAATGTGCGCACGGCATCCAGCCCTGTCAGGGCCAGAACCTCATCACGCCTGCGGTTGATCTCAGCGGGGGAGAGCAGGCCCGTGGCGCGGAGGGGGAACAGAATGTTGTCGGTTACGCTCAGGTGGTCGAACAGGGGCGCATGCCCCCCCACTGTGGCAATGCCGCGCCGCCCCTGCGGTTTATGGCTGACATCTATCCCGTATACGCATATCTGCCCCGATGCCCGGCTGCGCCCTGCCAGGGCTTCGGTCAGCGCGTTCAGGTCGTGCGTGGTGGGGCCGATTCCCAGCAGGGCCATGCAGCAGCCGGAACTCAGGCGTAAGGCAAGTGGAGGAGCTTCGGGCAGGACAGTAAAATCCGTAAGCGCCAAAGCCGGGAGTGAGCCATGCGCTGGCGGCATGCAACTATGTCCTTTTTTGTGGGTTACAATGGTGTTGTAATTTAAAACGGTAAAGTCAACGAGGTTTGTTTCATGTCATCAGATAAAATCAAAGACGTTAAGCTGGCTGGCGAAGCCGCAGCCGACACCGCGCGTGAAGAACTGGAGGCCGTTAAAGCCCATATCGAGCGTCTGGTTACACAACATATTGTTCCCGCATTGGGCCGGGCAGGCGGCAAGGCAGGTGATCTGACAGAACAGGCAGTTGCCAATGCCCGCGAACTGGCGGATCATACGCGCAACGATCTTGCAAAGCGTACAAGCGGTCGTTCGTCCTGGTTGTCCATTGCCATTTCCGGCGTGGTGGGGTTTATCATCGGGCGCATGTCTCGCTGACGCTTTGCGCGTCATCTGAACGAAGGTAGCTCCAGAGCCCATGCGCATCTTTGATCTTGGTAAATCCGCCCTATCTGCCCAGTCCTCCCTGATGCAGCAGATGGCCATCCGTTACGGTCGTCAGGCCGCGTTTTTGATCATGGCTGCGGTGTTTGGCCTTTTTGCCCTGATCACGGGGCATGGTCTGCTCTGGATTCTGCTTGTGTTTGTTGGCCACTTCGGGCCGGTTGGCGCATCCTTTACCGTTTTCGGGCTGGATGTGCTGGCCGCCCTTGTGTGCGTTCTGTTTGGCCGTCGCTCCTACCTGACCACGGATGAAGTGGAAGCCCGGATCATGCGTGACCGCTGCATGACCCAGATGCGCGACTCCGTAACCATGGCTGCGGTTACGGCCACCGTTGCAACCGCCGTTGGCCGCGGTGGCACCCGCAAGGTGTGGGATATTGTGCGCGGTAAAAAGGACTGAATCTGTCCAGTCTAGGTTAAGCCATAGGTTCCATTCCAAATTTGCATTGGCGCGCTGGATTGTTTCTGTAAATGATGGCGTCAGTCTTTTGTGAGTGTGCAAACTTTTTGCATACTCGCTAGTGTGAGCAGTGAATGGAACTTGAGCATAATCCTGTTGTGGACAACGAGACCCGCCGGTCCTTCGGTTACCGGCTGGCTCGACTTGCGTCCATGTGGCGGCGGGAAATAGATGCCGATCTGCGGGTATTCGGCCTGACCGATGCCACGTGGCGCCCCATTTACTATCTCAACTTTTCATCCTCATCCATGCGCCAGACCGATCTGGCCCGTTCCCTGTCACTCGAGGCCCCTTCACTGGTGCGGCTTCTGGATGTGCTGGAAAAACGCGGCTACGTCGTGCGTGAGACGGATGAGGAAGACCGGCGTTCCAAGCTTGTCAGCATCACGTCGGAGGGGCGGCAGGTGGCCGCTCTGGTCAGCAGCGTGGCAGATCAGGTTACGGCCCGGCTTATGGCTGGTGTGTCCGACCCGGAGCTGGAACAGTGCTGCGGTGTTCTCGACCGGGTAGAGCAGGCTGCTCAGGCCCATAAAGAGAGTTCCGATGCTGAAAAAAGGGACGCACGGTAATGCTGGTGTCCAGGGCGGTGTCATGCTGACGGAATTTAATCTCTTTGGTGTCTTTATGGCACCGATTGTTGTGTATGCGCTGGCAGCACTCCCGCTGACCATGTGTATCCGGTTTGCGTTGTGGTGGAGTGGCCTTTTGGGCTGGTTCTGGCATATCGCGCTGTTTGAAGTTTCGCTTTACGTCTGCATTCTCTGTCTGCTGATCCTCTACGTCTGACCTGAAAAGGCTTTTGAGTCTCTGCAATGCCCCTTCTGCGCACCCTGATACGAGTTGTTCTGACCCTGGCGGTCGTCTCTCTTGCGATTGTTCTGGGGATCACTCTCTGGAACGTCTACATGATCGCCCCCTGGACCCGCGACGGGCGCGTGCGTGTTTACGTGGTCGACGTGGCCCCCGAAGTTTCTGGCACCGTGGTGCAGATTCCGGTGGTGGATAACCAGTTTGTCCATAAGGGCGACCCGCTCTTTGTGCTCGATCCGGTCCGTTTCCGTCTGGCTATCCGCGAGGCACAGGCCCGGCTGGATGGCGCATTGGAAGACCTGAAGCTCAAACGCAATGACGCCAAGCGCCGTATGGGCCTGGGTGGTATTGTGTCGGCCGAAGAGCAGGAAGTGTTCAACTCCAACGTGGCAACCCAGATTGCCGCAGTGGACGCAGCCCGCGCCGCACTGGACGTGGCCAAGCTGAACCTGCAGCGCTCGGTTCTGTATTCTCCCGTCAATGGTTATGTGACCAACCTGAACCTGCGGGTGGGCGATTACGCAGCCGCCAGTCAGGCACGTATGGCCGTGATTGATGCCGACTCCTACTGGGTTTACGGGTATTTTGAAGAAACCAAGATGTGGGGCGTGCATGTGGGCGATGTCGCCCGCGTCAAGCTCATGGGGTATAAGCCAATCCTCACCGGGCATGTTGTCAGCATTGCGCGTGGTATTAACGATACCAACGGCACGCCGGACAAGCTGGGCCTACAGGATGTGAACCCAATCTTTACATGGGTCCGTCTGGCCCAGCGTATTCCGGTGCGTATCCATCTTGACCATGTGCCCGATAGCGTCACCCTCGCGGCAGGTATGACAGCTACGGTCAGCGTGGGGCCAGAGCCAACCGGGCGCAGGGGTACGTTGACCACCTGGCTGCAAGATCATCTCTGAGCGTGGGCCAAGGATGAAGCGCATGAAGGCTCG
Source organism: Acetobacter fabarum (assembly GCF_011516925.1). Taxonomy (GTDB): domain Bacteria; phylum Pseudomonadota; class Alphaproteobacteria; order Acetobacterales; family Acetobacteraceae; genus Acetobacter; species Acetobacter fabarum. Next base: position 183,119 of record NZ_WOTG01000003.1, on the reverse strand, counting down.
CCGTCGCTTTGGGTTATGTGCCGCAACAAGCATGTTTCTCTCCGCCTGTACTGTTGGGCCCAATTATCAGCCTGACCGTATGAAGTTGCCTGCCCAGTTCAAGGAGGCAGCGGAGGAACATGTTGCCACCCCTGAAGAGATTGAGCGCACAAACAAGGAAATGGTCGAGTGGTGGGCCCTGTTCAAGGACCCCCTTCTTTCCCGCCTTGTGCAGGACGCCATAAAGGGGAACTACGACCTCCAGATTGCGGGGCAGCGTATTCTGGCCGAACGCGCCATGCGTGACCGTTCCGCCGCGCAATGGTACCCGCAGATGGATGCCAACATGGGGGGCGGGGATGTCCGCTACTCCCTGAACATTGATAACTGGCCGTTGCGTCCGGGTAACCCGGCAAACCGGCCAGAAGCTTCCATGCTGACCTACGGTGCCACGGCATCGTGGGAGCTGGACATGTTCGGGCGTATCCGGCGTGATGTGCAGGCCCGTGAACATGCAGTTGAAGCCACAATTGAAGCCCGCCGTGCGGTGCTCATGGGGCTTTTGTCCGAGCTGGCGTCGGATTACATGCTGCTGCGCGTAACGCAGTTGCAGATCCAGATTGCCACGGACAATATTCGCGTTGCCAAGGACGCCGTGGACCTGACCAACAAGCTGTATCTGGAAGGTGTGGGGAACACCTTGCAGATCGCGCAGGCTCAGGCGGAACTGGATGCCCAGATCGCAGCGCGCGAACCGCTTAAAACCCGTGTTTCTCAGGTCACGCATGCGATTGCGGTGTTGCTGGGTAAAATGCCGGGTGAGCTGGAAGACGAACTGAAGCAGCAGCGTCCGCTGCCTGTTGTGCCGGAGTTCCCGGCGGTTCTGCCTTCTGTTGTCATTGCCAACCGCCCGGATGTGCGTATGGCGGAGCGGCGTTACGCCGTCGCCACGGCCCAGATTGGCGTTGCCGTTGCCAATCTGTATCCGCATTTTGTGGTGCCGCTGACCTTCAACCCCAATGCCTCTGCCATGTATCAGGCGTTTCAGGTCAATGCCATGAGCTGGCAGTTCCTGCTTATGGCCAGCCTGCCGCTGATGCACGGTGGTAAAATGACGTCTGAAGTCCGCGCAACGCAGGCTTCGGCTGAGGCAGCACGCCTGACATACCGGCAGACAGTGCTGACGGCCTTCAAGGAGGTCGAAGACTCCATGGCGGCCTGGCATGATGATATTGAATATGCCGAGCAACTGCACAAAGCGGCGGAAGATAGCGCAACAGCCAGTGACCGTGCGCGTAAACTGTATGGCGCGGGGCTGGTTGGCTTTCTGGAAGTGCTGACAACCGAACGCACCACACTGAACGCGCAGAACATGGAAGCTCTGGCCCGCCTTGAACGCCTGCGCGATGCGGTGAACCTTTACACAGCCCTTGGTGCGGGGTGGAAGGGTGTGGCCCTTACCAACTCTACCCTGCCTGTGTCGCTTGAAACGCAGAATATTCTGGCAAGAGCTTTCTCGCAGTAAGACATTCTGGTTCGTAGGCTTTAAAAAAAACCGCCCGGTTATTTGCCGGGCGGTTTTTTTGTTGTGGGTCGGGGCTAAGCCTCGGGGCGTAAAGTTGCGGGCCCGGATTGTCTGGCCTGTGGCCGTGTCAGCCCAGTGTGGTGCGGGCGGTAAGCTGCTGGAATGCGGGACGGGTGGCCTGCTCGTGCAGAAAACGCAGCATGGCTTTGCGTGCCAGCCCGGCATCCCGCCCCAGAGAGATCAATCCACCAATCTGGGAAGGGTGGCGGAGCAGGGAGCGCAGCAGCAGGCCGATTTGCAATCCACCATCGGGGGACAGAACACAGGCCGTAATGGGGGGGAGGGAGCGTGTTGCCGGGTCGCACACAACCCGTAGCACGGCAAAGGGCAAACCTGCTTCATGGGCTGCACGGGCTAAAAAGCCACTTTCCATATCCAGTGCTGCACAGTGCGTAGCAGCAAACAGGTCGGCTTTGTGCCGGGCCTGCAATACGACCTGATCACTGTGGAGGAGAGGCCCGCTGATAACCCCGGCTTGTTCCCCGCCCAGAATATGGCGCAAGGTTGGCTCACTCGGCCAGACATTGTCCCATGCCTGTACGGCACTGGGAATAACAATGGTCCCGGGTGGCAGAGCCGGGTCCAGCCCTGCTGCAAGCCCGAAGGATAACAGGCAGTCTGCCCCACATGCGGCAAGCCGGTTGGCCTCACGCTGTGCGCCAGCACTGGTGGCACCACTTGCGGCAATGGCTGCGTGGGGGAATACCCCCCGGATCAACTGTGCTTCCGCTTTAAGCCCGACCAGAATGCCAGGGCGTGTTGGGGCGCGGTGCGTGGTGGTTGACTGTGTCATGGATCAGAACCCAGGCCTTGGTGGAGACGAAAAACAATCGGATTAAGCTGGTAAAATGGCCCCGGCCAGCATGCAGGGTTCTGAACCCTCACAGATGGCCGGCATGGTTGCCTGCAATATTCTGGCCCCGGATCTTTGCTGAACCGCAGAACATATGGCTAGGGGCAACACACTCCCCGCAACCCGGATAACGCGCAGCGGGGGCAGAATAACAGCCGTAGTCTTTGTGTGTTCAGGACGGTGTTTTCAGGCCCAGTGCGTGTACGGCGCGCAGGCCCGAGCGCATGGCCCCTTCCAGCGTTGCAGGCAGGCCAGTGTTGGTCCAGTCCCCTGCCAGTGCCAGATTAACCAGAGGAGTGGCCGAGCCGGGGCGGCGGCGCTTCTGCTCCGGGGTGGCGGCAAAGGTTGCGCGCTTTTCCCATACAATACGCTGGGCATCCGGTGCGGAGGGGAGGGGCTGCTCCAATACCGCATCACACGCGCTGCGTAGCTCGGACCAGATGGTACGGGCTAGCTCCTCGTGGTCATGCTTGGCGTAGCGGTTGGCCGCACTAACGGTCACAGACAGGATATTCCCGCGCAGGAACACCCATTCGGTCACGCCGCCAATAACCCCCATAAATCCGCATTGGGCAAAAGAACCAACAGGGCGTGGGGCCTCTGCCAGACGGAAATGCAGGTTCAGAATGCTCTCAAACGCATTGGGGGTTGTCAGCCCGGCCATGTGCTGGCTCAGCAGCCCTTCGGCAACCGGTGCCGTGGTGGCGACAATCACCTTATCATGCTCGGACAGGGCAATGCTGTCCTGCGCGGTATGGAGCGTGGTTACGCGGCCTTTGGCAACGTCCAGCCCCGTAATACGGGTTTGTGTGCGGATTTCGGCGTTCATGGAGGCCAGGTAAGCAACGGCCGGGTCCACGAGAGACTCGGAAAGACCGTCACGCGCAAACCACGGCACGCAGGCATGCCCCCCGAGCGAGAGCGATTCCCGCACCACAGCGCCAAGCAGTGCCGCGCTGCCTGTATCGCTTAGGGTGTTCAGGGCGGAGATGGAAAAAGGTTCAAGCAGCCTGCGGGTAAAGGCACCGGGCAGCAGGCAGTCGGCCACTGTTGTCTGGTCGTCTGCGCGGATCAGGCGGTAGAGGCTCTGCAACTCGGGCAGGCGCATGTCCGGCACGCGGCGGTGAGGCTGGAAAACCCATAGAGGCAGACGCCCGCGGGACAAATCCAGCGTCCAGCGTGCATCCTCGGCCAGATCAACAAACGGGAAAATCGGCTTGCCCGGTCCGCTGAGCGTATCCAGTGCTCCCGTTATGCCAAGGTAGCGGAACACCGTGCTATTGGCGGACAGGAGCAGGTGGTTGCCATTATCTATGCGGCAGTCCAGATGCCGGTCATGGTAGGAGCGGGCGCGCCCGCCGCATGTCCGCCCGGCTTCGTGCACGATCACACGCGTGCCGGTGCCCGCGACTTCTACCGCAGCGGCAAGGCCAGCCATGCCACCGCCAATAATATGCAAAATACCAGACATGCCGCGTTTTGCCGTTATCTCAGGACGTGTAGGAAAGGGCAAACCACCGGGCTTTGCCAAGAAGGGAGGTATGGGGGCGTGCGCGCAGCACGTCTGCACCCCAGCCACGCTTGCACAGCGCCTTGAGAATGGACTCGTAGCTTGCACCCATAATGCGGGCGGGGAGCATGGAGCGGGGCTGGCAGATTTTCATGGTGGCAAAGGCAGTGCGGAAGTGGTCCTGCGCACGGGCAGCCATAACGCGGGCGACCAGTTCCAGCCCTGGAGCGGACAGAGCCTTGATCGGGTCTTTGGGCACGTCAAAGCGTTCCAGCAGATCAGCCGGCAGGTACAGCCGCCCACGGATTGCATCTTCGGGAATGTCACGCAGGATGTTGGTGATCTGCAAGGCCCGACCCAGATGGAAAGCCACGAGGTCACCATTTTTGGAGCTGTCGCCAAAAATGCGGACAGACAGGCGGCCCACGGCGGAGGCTACGCGGTCGCAATACAGGTCCAGCGTTTTTTCGTCCGGGGCAACAATGGCGGTCTGCGTGTCCATCAGCATGCCATCAATCACGGCATCAAAATCAGCCTGCTGGAGAGAGAAAAAGTTGATGGTCGCCAGCAGAACCCGGTCCAGCGGTTCGGTCGGGAGGACAGCCCGCTCTGCAAAAAGCTCGGCAATGCGCTGGTGCCAGTCTTCCAGACCTTTGGTGCGTTCGGCCAGCGGGGCCGTGCCATCTGCAATATCGTCCACTACGCGGCAGAAGGCGTAAATGGCGTACATGCCGTAACGCCGCATGGGCGGCAGGATACGCATGCCAGCGGCAAAGGAGGTGCCTGCCTGTTTGACGGTGCTTTCCACCCAGGCAAGATCAGCCGGATCGCATCCGAGCGGGGTCGGTTTGTCGTGCATCTGGATGTTTACGGCTGTCACGCGCTTTTCACCTGTTTTTCGTCAAGATTGAAGAGAACGGGTTTCTTTTTACAGAACTTTCACCGTTCGGGAAGGTCATGCCCATGCCCGCAGGGCCGCAATGGCTGCATGCATGGCGTCCGTCCGGCGCAGGGCCACCCGCCCGGCCAGCGGGTCTTCGCGGCGCAGGCGCTGTGTCAGGCGGTGGGCGAGTTCTACAATGGCCGCACATTCCATACGGAAACGCCGGCCCTTGATATGGGCTGGCAGGGCGCTGGCCTGCCGGTTAAGGGCATCCACCCCGTCTAGCAGGGTGTTGAACACCCTGCGCATGGCAGGGCTGGTCTGGCCTGCAAGCAGGTCCTGGGCGGAGGTGCCGGCACGTTGCATCAGCTCTGTGGGCATGTAGCAGCGCTGGAGCCGCTCCAGATCCTTGGCGCAGTCCTGCAGGTGGTTCAGAATCTGCAAGGAAGTGCACAGTGCATCCGATGGGCCAAAGGCTGCCGGGTCTTCCCCATGCAGGCAGATCAGGTAGCGCCCGACCGGGTTGGCGGAATATTTGCAGTAATGCAGCAAGTCATCCCATGTGCGGTATTCATGGCCGCGTGAATCATCACGGAAGGCGATCAGCAGGTCTGTTGCGGTTTCGAACGGCACGTTGGTCTGTATGAGCGAAGCCCGCAGCCGTGCGGCACTGAGCGCATCGGCCCGGTTAATGGCGCTGCGCTGGCCAAGGAGTACCTCCTCCATGGCATTCAGCCGGGTGATCTTGTCTTCGGGGGAGAGGGTTTCACAGTCTGCTATGTCGTCAATAACACGGGCATAATCGTAATAGGCATGCACATGCGGGCGCAGTTTGCGGCTGAGAAGGAGGGAGCCTACGGGAAAGTTCTCGTCAGACGCACCCTTGCCGGATGAAACGTCAGCTTTTCCCCAGATGCGTGTATCGTCAGTCATGCCGTGCCGTGTTCAAAAAAAGGGACCCCAAGGGCAGCTTGGTGTTTACATGAGCCCGCCTGCCATGCCTATCCCTTAATGCCGGAGGGCAGGTAACGGCAAAAAAACCTACCGCCCGGGTATCTGTATTTTCTGCTCTGCGTCCGGGGGGCTGGCCCGCCCATTGTGGGGAATGGCCTCGGTATAGGCCCGGTTCTTCCACACCACACCGCGCCCGCGGTGGTGGTTAAGGGCGGAGCCAAGGGTGGCTGCGGTATAAAAGGCGGCAATCAGGGGCAAGCCTAGCGCCCAGAGGGGTGAAAGCCGAAAACGCCTGAGCGTAGGCAAAAAGGACAGGGTGGAGGCAAGCCACACCCCGGCACCAATCCATTGTGCAGCGCCGTGGGCGCACAGGGCCAGTGCAAGAGGTGCCATCCAGACCACAAACATGGCCACAACGGTTAGCACCAGCAGCAGGGGAGAAAAATTAAGCTGCACGTAGGCCGTGCGCGTGATCATGCGCCAGATATCGGCAGCGGATGGATAGGGGCGAATGGAACGGGCAAGGCAGGAGTGGCCAAGGTAGAGCCGCCCCCCGGCCTGCTTGACGCATGTGGCCAGTGTGCAGTCATCAATCAGGGCTCCTTTTAAGGCTTCAATCCCCCCGATCTGGCGGAGCATATCGCGCCGGAGCAGGATGCTGCCCCCCGCTGCCCCAGCGGTTTTATCCTTTGGGTTGTTGACCTTGGCAAAGGGGTAAAGCAGCGCAAAAAAGAAGACAAAAGCAGGTACCAACGCCCGTTCGGCCAGTGTGATGCACTGAAGTTCCACCATTTCGGAAACCATGTGCAGCCGGTCGGCCTGTGCCTTGGCAACAAGGGTGGAAATATGGGCGGGGTCGTGAATAATGTCGGCATCGGTCAGGAACAGGTAGCCACTGCCATGTGGGGTCTGTCGCTCTGCCTCGTGTACACCCTGTGCTACGGCCCATAATTTGCCGCTCCAGCCTGCCTCGGGGTTTGCACCGTCCAGCACACTCAGCCGGTTGTGGGTATCGGGCAGGGCTCTGGCCAAAGCCCCTGTACCATCAGTGCTGCGGTCGTTGACTAAAATGACCGAGAGCGCGCCGGGGTAGTCCTGTTGCAGAAGGGAGCCAAGTGCCGCCTCAATAGACTTCGCCTCATCACGGGCGGGTACAACCACGGTAACATCGGGGGCAATATCCGCCGGTGCGTCTGCCATGCTGGCGGGCTGGAGTATGGGACCAGCCTGCCAGAAGTGTCCGTGGCAGAAAATAAGACCCATCCAGATTAAGGCGCATAGAATAGCCAGAGCCAGAATCATGATGGACCGCCCCCTTATTTCAGCATGCCGTTATTGCGGAACCATGTAATGGCGTCTTCCACCGCCATGCGGGCGGGGCGCGGGGCATAACCCAGCTCGCTCATGGCTTTTGCGGAGGAGAAGAACATTTTCTTGCGGGACATGGCGAGCATCTCCCGCGTGACACGGGGCGAGAAGCCAAAAGCGCGGGACAGCCATTCGGATACAATAGCCACCGGCCAGATAACCTCCTGCGGCAGGCTGATCTTGGGCGGGGGTACATGCGCGATTTCAGACACCATGGCAAACAGGTCGCGCAGCAGATAGTTCTCGCCACCCAGAATGTATTTTTCGCCAATTCTGCCCCGTTCAAGGGCCAGTGCATGGCCTTCTGCCACGTCATCCACATGCACGATGTTAACGCCCGTATCCACGTAAGCGGGCATGCGGCCTGCCGCGCAGTCCAGAATCATCTGGCCTGTGGGGGTGGGTTTGATGTCGCGCGGGCCAACGGGGGTGGAGGGGTTTACAATAACTGCGGGCAGATTCTGCTCGCGCACAAGGCGCAGCACTTCCTGCTCGGCACGGTATTTGGAACGTTTGTAAATGCCAATAACGGCATGTTCTTCTACCGGTGTGTTTTCGTCCGCAATGGTGCCATCACCAATCAGGCCAAGGGCCGCCACGGAGGAACAGTACACAATGCGTTCAACCCCTGCCTGCTGGGCTGCCAGCATAAGCAGGCGGGTGCCTTCCACGTTGGCGGTCATCATGGGGGCGGGGTCGGGTACCCACAGGCGGTAGTCGGCCGCGACATGAAAAACATACCGGCAACCTTTGACTGCACGCGCAAATGTGTCCGGCTGTGACAGGTCGCCTTCCACCAGCTCGGCCGGAATGTCGGCAATGTTGCTACGGTCGCTTCCTTCTCGCACCATAAGGCGCAGGGAATGGCCGCGTTCCAGCAGTGTGCGAGCCACGGCGGAACCGACAAAACCAGTTGCGCCGGTTACGAGCGTATGAGCAGTCATGAAGGATGCGCTCCCGGTAGAGGGCTGAAAGAAAAACAGGTGTTGGGCATTAAGCCCGAACGGCTGGTCTGTTTCTTTATCCTGACACCCGAGGTGGCGCCAGACCCCGTGGTAGTGTAAGGGGGCGGAACATTCACACATGCGCCCGGTTGGGCTTCGGGCGTGCCCATGGGCGTGACGGAGCCGCGAGCGTAACAGGCGGACAGAGCTGAGGCCTTGAAGAAGCTTACGGTTTTTCTCACTTTTCTTGGACTCGTGGTCGTTACGGCAGCAATGGCGTGGAGCGGTTTCGATTCTGTTTTACGTGCTGTTATGCGTATTGGTCTTGGCGGCTTTCTGCTTATGGTATGCTGCCAGCTGGCCGTGGATGGCCTGCTGGGCATGGCCTGGCATGCTGCTTTTCCTGAAATTGGGTACATGCGCCTGCTGCTGGCCCGCATGGTGCGTGATGCGGCTGCAACCTGCCTGCCGTTTTCGCAGGTTGGGGGCATTGTTATTGGTATTCGCGCGACCTGCTCGGGCCATGGCGTGCACCGCGCCACCGACCGGGAAGTAGAACTGCCCGAAGCCGCCTGCGCCAACCTTGTAGATATTACAACCGAGGTCATGGGGCAGGTGGCATTTGTGCTGCTGGCCGTGGCCTGCCTTGTTGCGCACCAGCGTTCCAGCCCGTTTGTGGTGCCGGTGGTCGGGGGGACCCTGTTCCTGATCGCGGGAACCGCAGGTTTTATCTGGACCCAGACGCATGGTGGCAACCTGTTCCGCAAGTTCGGGGGGATGTTTACCCGCAGTCTGGCCTCCCAGTGGCGGGATAGCATTCTGGCGGGTGCGGATAACCTGCAGGAACGTATGGAAGCCGCCTGGAGCCGCCCGTGGCATATCTGCCGTTCTGCCAGCTACCATCTGCTCGGCTGGCTGGGTGGTGCTGGCATGCTGTGGCTGACAGCGCGCTTTTTGGGTGCGCAGCTGACGTTCCCCGGCGCTGTGGCGGTGGAAGGCGTAACCTGTGCCATTATGTCTGTCGGGTTTTTGGTCCCCGGTAGTCTGGGCGTGCAGGAGGGGGCTTATATGGCGCTTGGCCATGCGTTTGGCATAGACCCGTCCCTGTCCCTTGGTATTTCCCTGCTCCGTCGTGGGCGGGAAATTACCATTGGTATTCCCGTTCTGCTGTTGTGGCAGTTTATGGAAATGCGCGGCCTGCGCCAGAATGCACCCCAGCAGCCTGCAGCTCCGGCACAGGGCGAAAATATTGGGTATTCTGCCCCTTCCAACACAATCAAGGATAGCTGAGCCGTGGCGGAAGAGCATCTTCAGGTCGTGTTTGACACGCTTGTTGTGGTTGGGCCGGGGCTTATCGGTTCGTCCGTGCTGCGGCGTGCCAAAGTCCATGGTCATCTGGCCCGCAGACTGATCGCGGTGGACAACAGTGCGGATGTCTGCGCACGGGTCATGGAGTTGGGGCTGGCGGATGAGGCAACAACAGACGTAGTCGCTGCTGCCGCACAGGCGGATTGTGTTATGCTGTGCGTGCCGGTCGGGGCCATGGGGCCCGTTGCCGCGCAGGTTATTCCCGCCATGAAGCCGGGCGCAGTGCTGACCGATGTGGGGTCCACCAAGGTTTCGGTCACCGAGGCCATTCTACCCAGCCTGCGGGCCGATGTGCCCTATGTGCCTGCACACCCCATGGCTGGTACGGAGTTCTCCGGCCCGGATGCGGGGCTGGCGGACCTGTTTGAAAATCGCTGGTGCCTGCTAACTCCGCTGGAAGCCACAACGCCAGAAGCCCTGCAACAGATCCGTGAATTATGGACCCGCTGTGGTGCCCGCCTGCGGGAAATGACCCCCGCTCACCATGACCGTGTATGCGCCATTGTGAGCCACCTGCCGCATCTGCTGGCCTTTACCATCTGCGGCACGGCTGATGATCTGGCGGAAGAAACCCGCTCGGAAGTGCTGGACTTGGCGGCTTCGGGCTTCAGGGATTTTACCCGGATTGCGGCATCCGACCCCATTATGTGGCGCGATATTTTTCTGGCTAACCGTGAGGCCCTGCTGGAAATGCTGGGGCGCTTTATGGAAGATGCTCAGGCCATGGCCCGCGCGATCCGCTGGGGAGATGCGGATTATATTGTGAACAAGATCGAGCGTGGCCGCGAGATCCGCAAAAGCCTGATTGAAAACCGGCAGGCCTGAGCCTGCTCAGGTTGGCTGGCCAAACGCCTTGATGCGCAGGGAATCGGAGCGTTTGTGGCTCCTGTCCAGCATGGGGTTGAGAGCAGTGGCCTTTTGCCATGCTTTAAGTGCGGCCTGACCATCGTTCAGGTGTTCTTCCACACTGGCCAGCAGGCTCCAGCTCTGGGCGTCCTCTGCATCACGCATCAGGGCCTCCCCCAAATCCGCCACAGCACCCTTCAGGTTGCCAGCAACAAGGCGCATCTGGGCACGGGTACGCCACAGAATGGCTTGATCGGGCTGAAGTGCCAGTGCATCCCCCATATCGTCCACGGCATCATCCGGTTTTTCGGATATCAGGTCTTTTTCCGCACGGCGGACCAGAAGTTGCGTGGTGGGGGAAAGGTGCGCTGCCCGTAAGGCCTCAAGCCTTTCTTGCAGGGTATGGGCCTCTTCGGGCGTTGGGGCTTGGGCAAGCTGCTTGACCAACAGGGCAATCTGTTTTGCAGTGCCAGTGCCAGTGCCAGTGCCAGTGCCAGTGCCAGTGCCAGTGCCAGTGCCAGTGCCAGTGCCAGTGCCAGTGCCAGTGCCAGTGCCAGTGTCAGTGTCAGTGCCAGTGCCAGTTGCTGGAGCAGGCGCTGCCAAGGGGGCAGGCTGGGTTTTGGGCGCTGTATCCGCCCATGCAGCAGGAACAGCCGTAATGCTGAGGGCTGTGGACAGGCCTAAAAACAAAAACCCGTTCCTTCGGGGACCGAGGGAACGGGCTTTATGCATGATCATCATGATAAGCTTGCCCGTAAGGGCCAGACCAACCATGAATTAGCCCTGACGGGCCTTCATGCGGGGGTTCTTTTTGTTGATGACGTAAACCCGGCCACGACGACGAACCACACGGCAGTCTTTGTCGCGCACCTTGGCTGACTTCAGGCTATTTCTGATTTTCATGGCCCGTATTCTCCGTCGATGCCGCTCAATGCATAAATAAGTTGGCTCGGCACATACCGGCCCCGTGCGCCTGAGTCAATATTCCGCGCATTTTTCTTGCGGATTTTGCCGCCTATAGTGCGTTTTATCGCATGGAGGCGGGCAGATTGGGTGCTTAAGCCGGGTCCAGTGCGAGTGTGAGCAGCGTGCTGGCCAGAGTGGAAAAATCGGCAGCACGGGGGGAACGGGGCCGCCAGGCCAGACCAATGGTGCGCCATGCGGCGCCATCTGCAAGGGGGCGGGCGGCAATTTTACGGTTTTTAAGAATACCCCCGTTAATGGCTAGCGCTGGCATGATGGCGATTCCCAAACCCAGTTCCACCATTTCTGCCATGCTGTGGAGCGACATGGCGGTAAAGGTGGGTTCGCTTTCCCCTTCCGCGCCACTGCGGCTGGGGCTTTGGCGGCAGATGGCCAGTGTCTGCTCACGCAGGCAATGCCCGTCTTCCATCATAACCATGTTGTATTCGGACAACCGCTCCACGGGCACGCTCTCCAGCGCCGCAAAAGGGTGGTTGGAGGGCATGATCACATAAAAGGGGTCCTGCCACAGGGGGTGGGTTTCCGTGCCATCACACAGGCAGGGCATGGCCAGCACCAGCATGTCCAGCTGCCCAAGGGAGAGCTTTTCCAGCAGGTGTTCTGTGGTGTCTTCTGTCAGGGACAAAAGCAGGCGGGGGAAGTGCTCGCGCAGGATATGCACCGTGCGGGGGATAAGGAACGGGCCAATGGTGGGAATAACCCCGAGTCGCAATGGACCAGTCAAAGGAGTACGGGCTGCGGCGGCCAGTTGGGGCACGGCCTCCAGCGCGGCCAGTGCCTGCCGGGCTTTGAGTGCGATCTCGTGCCCCAGAGGGGTAAAAACCACTTTTTTGCCCACGGTGCGGTCCAGCAACGGGGTATCCAGCTGGCGCTCCAGTGTCATAATCCCGGCAGACAGGGTGGACTGGGTTACGGCACAGGCTGCCGCGGCCCGGCCAAAGTGGCGCAGTTCGGAAAGGGCGATCAGGTAGCGGAGCTGCTGTGCGGAGGGGAGTGGAAGCATGGCCAAGTCCTACCTGAAAACCCGAGAATGGTTAATCGATACTTTCAATTGTTCTTATATAAAATATTCATTGGATTAAATGAAAAAGGCGGGCCATACATACCTGCACCGCCTGACCCAGCCTAAAGCATGGTCAGGCACTGTGCCAGAAACAAGGAGCAAACATATGCTGACCGTTGGCGATAAGTTTCCCAGCTTTGATCTGACCTCCGTTCCGGGTGGGCCGGAAGGCCTGAAGGGCGAATTCGTTCAGATTTCCGACAAATCCGATGCCGGTAAGTGGAAAGTGGTGTTCTTCTGGCCGAAGGACTTCACCTTTGTCTGCCCGACCGAAATCGTGGCTTTTGGCAAGATGTCCAAGGACTTCGCAGACCGTGATGCGGTTGTGTATGGCGTGTCCATCGACAGCGAGTTCGTGCACCTCAACTGGCGTCTGCACCACGCTGACCTGAAGGATCTGCCGATCCCGATGCTGGCCGACATCAAGCGCGAGCTGACCGAAGGCACGGGCGTGATGGCAAAGGACGCTGGCGTTGCCCTGCGTGCGACCTTCATTGTCGACCCGCACGGTGTGATCCGTCATGTGTCCGTCAACGACCTGTCTGTTGGTCGTAACCCGCAGGAAATCCTGCGTATCCTTGACGGCCTGCAGAGCGATGAGCTGTGCCCGTGCAACTGGAAAAAGGGCGAAGACTTTATCAAAGTCTGAGTCTGACGCACTGCCCGGTTCGCGTTTGCGGGCCGGGGGTGGTTGCGGTGGCATACCTGCGTATTCTGCCGCAACCACCACTCATCTTTCAGGGCTGTTTAGCCCGCTCCCAGCCAGTTTCTGGCTGTGCCTTGTGCTCCAGGTTCCATGTATTGGTCTGGCACAGATTTTTCCAAAATAAATCATAACGGAAAAAGCCATGTCTATAGATGCACTCAAAGACCGTATTCCCGATTACGCCAAGGACCTGCGCCTGAATCTGGGGTCTCTGGCAAGCGATATTACCCTGACCCCGCAGCAGCTTGGCGGCACGTTCATCGCCTCCGCCCTCGCTGCGCGCAATGATGATGTGACGCGTGCAATTGTGGCCCAGTTCCGCGATACGCTGTCCGAGCAGGCATTGGCTGCTGCGCAGTCTGCCAACGCCATTATGGGTATGAACAATATCTACTACCGCTTTGTGCATATGGCGGGTGGTGAATACGCCAAAATGCCAGCACAGCTGCGCATGAGCGTGATTGGCAACCCCGGTGTGGATAAAGCGGATTTTGAGCTGTGGTGTCTGGCCGTTTCCATCATCAACGGGTGCGACCTGTGTGTGACCAGCCACGAAAAAATCGTGCGTGATGCACTTGGCGCTGCTGCGGTGCAGACTGCGGCACGTATTGCCGCAACAGTGCATGCGGTAGCCGTAACATTGCAGGGTGCAGATGCTTTGCAGCAGTAAGCATTACCCAGCGTAGGGGCAGTGTATAAAAAACCGGTCGTTCTGGCGGCCGGTTAGAGGGGGAGTTTGTGGGGAGCGCACAAGGGCGCTCGGCGCCACTTTCTGATACGATTGACTTGTAAAGGAAAGTGGCGCGAGTGACGGGGCTCGAACCCGCGACCTCCGGCGTGACAGGCCGGCGCTCTAACCAACTGAGCTACACCCGCATTTTCCAACGCTCACCAGTTGTGTGCGTCGGTATGTGGGGCTTTATAACGATGTTTTTTTCTTTGGCAACAGGCATTTCATAAAAAAATGCAAAGAAGTGCATTTTTGCGCAGGCGGTCTTGTACGGTCGTATAAAATTGGCCGCACAGGAGCCGCTTCAACCAAAACGGTAGCCCGAGAGCGCCTTGCCCAGCACTGTATCGCTGTAAATCTGCTGGCCGTAATCCTGCCCGGCGGCACCGGCGGCCACCATCAGCGGGAGCAGATGCTCCTCGCGGGGGTGGCACAGGCGTGCACCGGGGGCCTGTGCCCAGTGGGTCAACTGCGCGGTGCGCTCTGGCGGCGGCGCACAGACGCTACGCGTCAGCCACGCATCAAATGCCTTTGCAGGCGCGTCGGTTGCGGGGGAACCGCTCATGAAGTGGGGCAGGTTATGGTAGCTCAGACCCGTGCCCATGATCAGCACGTTGTCTGCCCGCAGGGGGGCCAGTGCTGCGCCAATGGCCAGATGCTCGGCCGGGTCCAGCGCCTTTTGTAACGAGAACTCCACAACGGGAATATCGGCCTGGGGAAAAGCCAGCATGAACGGGATGAACACACCGTGGTCAAACCCCCGTTCGGCATTCTCGGCACTGGCAAATCCTGCCGGCTCCAGCAGGGTCCGCATGTGGGCTGCCAGTGCGGGGCTGCCGGGGGCGGGGTACTGCAGCGTGTAGGTGTGGGGGGGAAAGCCGTAATAATCGTAGATCAGGCCCGGTTTTGCACCGGACATGAGCGTGGGAACCTGCTCCTCCCAATGGCCGGAAACCACCACAATGGCATCTGGTTTTTGTGGGAGCGTGGCGCTTAGCCCACGCAAAAAGGCGGCCATGTGGTCCCATGTCTGTGGCCAGTCCATAAAAAAGCACGGACCACCCCCATGGGGGATGAACAGGGTTGGCTGTTTGGGGTGCTTTGCGGCAGCAGGGGTGGGCATGAACATCACCATGACAGAATGAAAGGGTCGGAGGTGTTGTTCAGAGCATGGCGCAAAACTGGTGGGCTGATAATCCGCGCGATACGGAATATATTTCACACTCAGGGTGTGATGCCGGGTGTGCAGGTGCGCTGCAACAGACACGGCGCACTATACGGCCATGCCTGTTGCAGGTCAGGAGAAAGCGCGCCTTATTTGGCTTTTGCAGCTTCCAGAGCCTTGAGAATAAAGTTTCCGGCTTCTTCCTTCGTGCCCCAGCCAGTCACTTTAACCCACTTGCCTTTTTCAAGGTCCTTGTAGCGGGTGAAAAAGTGCTCAATGGCCTTGATCGTGATTTCGGGCAGGTCGTCCGTGGTTTCAACTTTGGAGAACTCGGGGTGCACCTTGTCGTGCGGGACGCAGATGATTTTTTCGTCCTGCCCGGATTCGTCTTCCATCTTCAGCACGCCAATGGGGCGGGCCCGGATCACGCTGCCCGGCACCACGTTTGTGGGGGTCAGGACCAGAGCATCCGTGGGGTCACCATCGGCTGCGAGCGTGTTGGGGAGAAAGCCGTAAGCCGTGGGGTAGGCCATGGGCGTGAACAGGAAGCGGTCCACGAACAGAGCGCCGCTTTCCTTGTCAATTTCGTATTTGACAGAGGAACCCTGCGGGATTTCAATAACAACGTTAATGTCGAACGGCACGTCCTTGCCGGGAGAAAGTTTGGAAACGTCCATGAACACTGCTCCAACCGATAAACAAAGGGAATGCAGCAGACCCTATCCGCCCACCTGCGGCTTGCCAAGAGCCGGATTTTAAACGGGCGATATATGGATTTTCCTGCCCCAGACCCTTGCCAAATGGCTCTGGTTGCGTAATCAGATACTCGCCTGCGCGCCCGTAGCTCAATTGGTTAGAGCGGGCCGCTCATAACGGCTTGGTTGCGGGTTCAAGTCCTGCCGGGCGCAGGCTGTCCCAGCCGGCAGCGCAACCTGTAGCCGCTTCATTTTTTCAGTTTATTCCGCATAACGGGAGTTCATCATCATGGCATCCTATCAATACGTCTATGTGATGAAGGATCTCACAAAATCCTATCCCGGTGGGCGCGAAGTGTTCAAGGGCATCACCCTGTCCTTCATGCCGGGTGCCAAAATTGGTATTCTGGGTGTTAACGGCGCTGGTAAGTCCACCCTGCTCAAGATCATGGCGGGGATTGATAAGGAATACGGCGGCGAGGCCTGGGCGGCTGAAGGCGTGCGCGTTGGCTATCTGGAACAGGAGCCCCAGCTCGACCCCAAACTGACCGTGGGCGAAAACGTTGCTCTGGGCTTTGGCGACCTGAAAAAGGCAGTTGATCGTTTTAACGAGATTTCTGCCCGTTTTGCCGAGCCCATGGAAGACGACGAAATGAACGCCCTGCTGGCCGAACAGGCCGAATTGCAGGAAAAAATTGACGCAGGCGACGGCTGGGAGCTGGACCGCAAGCTGGAAATCGCGCTGGACGCCCTGCGCTGCCCGCCTGCTGACAGCTCGGTAGAAAAACTCTCCGGGGGGGAATGCCGCCGCGTGGCCTTGTGCCGCCTGCTGCTGGAAAAACCCGACCTGCTGCTGCTTGACGAACCAACCAACCACTTGGACGCAGAAAGCGTTGCATGGCTGGAAACAACCCTGCGGGATTACGCCGGCACGGTTATGGTCATCACCCATGACCGTTACTTCCTGGATAACGTGACCAACTGGATTTTGGAAATCGAGCGTGGTCGCGGTATTCCGTTTGAAGGCAATTACTCCTCCTGGCTGGAACAGAAGCGCAAGCGCCTGTCGCAGGAAGAAAAGGAAGAAAGCTCCCGCCAGCGTGCCCTTGCCGCCGAGCAGGAGTGGATTAACGCCAGCCCCAAGGCTCGCCAGAGCAAAAGCAAGGCCCGTATTGCCAAGTATGAGGAAATGCTGGCCGCCAGTGCGGAAAAAGTGGGTGGTGTGGCCGATATTGTCATTCCTCCCGGCCCCCGTCTTGGCGGCACGGTTATCGAGGCCGACAACCTGACCAAAGGGTTTGGTGACCGGCTGTTGATTGATAACCTCAACTTCAAACTGCCACCGGGCGGTATTGTGGGGGTTATCGGGCCAAACGGTGCTGGTAAGTCCACCTTGTTCAAAATGATTATCGGGCAGGACAAGCCAGATTCAGGCGAGCTGAAAATCGGGGAAACCGTAAAGCTCGGCTACGTTGACCAGTCGCGTGATGATCTGTCCCCCGATAAAACCGTGTGGGAAGAAATTTCAGGCGGGACGGATGTCATCTATCTGGGCAAGCGGGCCGTACCGTCGCGCGCCTATGTGGGGGCCTTCAACTTCAAAGGGTCCGACCAGCAGAAAAAAGTTGGTGTCCTTTCGGGTGGTGAGCGTAACCGCGTGCATCTGGCCAAGATGCTCCGGCAGGAAAGCAACGTGATCCTGCTTGACGAACCGACCAACGATCTGGACGTGGATACCCTGCGTGCGCTTGAAGATGCACTGGCCGAGTTTGCCGGTTGCGCCGTGGTTATCTCCCATGACCGCTGGTTCCTTGACCGTCTGGCCACCCATATTCTGGCGTTTGAAGGTGATTCCCACGTTGAGTGGTTTGAAGGTAACTTTCAGGCTTATGAAGAAGACAAGCGCCGCCGCCTTGGCCCGGATGCGACCGAGCCAGGCCGCATCCATTACAAACCGCTTGCCCGTTAACGGCATGCCTGTGCGAAGGCTCCCCTGCGGAGCCTTCCTCTGTTACGGGGGCTGAGCGGTGGATTTACGCTCAGTCCGTACAC
This sequence comes from Acetobacter fabarum, assembly GCF_011516925.1. GTDB lineage: Bacteria > Pseudomonadota > Alphaproteobacteria > Acetobacterales > Acetobacteraceae > Acetobacter > Acetobacter fabarum. The sequence goes on along the minus strand of NZ_WOTG01000003.1, from coordinate 165,434 downwards.
CTCGCCTTCTTCTTCAGCCCGTGACATGGCGGGATATGGAAGATATGGCGCGCCTGAAGGCCGATGGCGGCGCTTTTGGTCAGATGCTAGGGGGTGTTTGCACCCGCCAGCAGGCCGAGCGTGAGATGGCGGATGACATTGCTTTTTGGGCCTGTCACCGTGTTGGTATTTTTACCATTCATGAAAATAACCAGTTTGTCGGCATGACCGGCATTCACGACCGGCCAGATGGTCGCGGGTTCGGGTTACGTTTTGCTCTGTTTGCCAGCGCAAGGGGGCGTGGCATTGCGCGTGAGGCTGCCAACGCAGCCCTTAACTTTGCGCATGATGCCGGTTTGCACCGGGTTATTGCCGTAGCATCGGAAAGCAATGTGGCATCGCGCACCATTCTGGGCAGTATCGGGATGCATGTCTGCGAGACTTTCACCAGAAATGGGCAGACCATGATGGTGTATGAAAGCAAGCGGGCATAAAAAAGGCACCCTCATGGGTGCCTTTCTGCCAGACTGGCGGTTGCCCCGCCAGACCGGGCTTTAGCGGTTTAGTTGGTGGACTGGTTGTGGCGGTCCAGCTGCTTCTGCAGGGCGGAAAGCAGTGTCGCGACACTCCCACCATTCCGGGCAATAAAGGAGGAGTAGTCATTGCGCTGGGTCAGGCGCAGGCTGGCCCCTTCACCAATAACGTCTACAACCTGTGGCTGCCCGTTGTCGTAACCGACAACCCACTGCATGGAAGCCGGGGGCTGTTGCGGACGCATCAGAATGGCGTTGACGGAATCTTCATTACCGGACTTGCTGACATCACCAATGGTAAAGCTGACACCACGGTACTCGCCCAGCTTGTCGGTAATGGCATTGACCAGCACTTCATGGAAAAGGGCCAGATAATGCTGCCGCTGCTCAGGGGTGGCAATTTTCCAGTAACGGCCAAGGCAGTAGCGGCCAATACCATCAATATCCACATTCTTCTGAACCAGAGGAAGAACCTTGGTCTTTTTTTCAGACAGGGGAACAGGGCTGTTAACAATGGCAACAAGCTGCGTGCCAAAGCTCTGAATGAACTGCTTGGCGTTATCCGCTGCGCGGGCAGGCAGGGCAAACAGTCCGCTGGCGCATGTCAGGGCCAGAGTGGCAAGAACAATACGGCGACCAGAAAGGAGTTTCATGTTTGCGCTACCTTCTTGTTGTTAGTTATTGATACCAGTCTGGCACGGTGGCGCGGCGGTCATTCTTGATGGCCTCGGCCTGTGCCTTCCGCTGCTGCTGGTAAGCGCTGCGAATGGTGGCATATGGGTCCAGAGCATCACGCTGGAGAGCATCCAGATCTTCCAGATGCTCGGAGCGGCCATGCACAACACCCATCATGTTATAGGCCCAGTTGAAACTGACAAGCCCATAACCGCGTGGCACGTAATCCCACGGGGAAAGACCCTGATCAATGCCGTAACCAATCCCGTCACGGAAGGAGGACGGCCCCATGGGCAGGAACAGATAAGGCCCGGAGGAAATGCCCCAGTTGGCCATGGTCAGGCCTGCATCGTTGTCATGGTGGGGGAAGCCCGCCATTTTTGCAACGTCAATCAGCCCGCCAACACCCACGGTCATGTTAATGCACCAGCGCACGAACGAATCCCCCGCACGGCGTGGCTTGCCGGCCCCGACGTCGTTAAAAAAGACGGAGGGCTCGTTCATGGTCGTGATCATGTTGCCAAGCGAGTTACGTACGGGGCGGGGTACGGCCCACACATAGGCTTTGGCAACCGGGCGCAGGGCCCATGTATCGAACTTCATGGTCAGGTTGAACATTTTGCGGTTCAACGGTTCATACGGGTCGTTTGCGGCTTTGTATTCGGCCAGGGCATCCGGGTCCGTGGGAACGGGGGCTTTAATGGAGCTACACCCCGTTGCGCCAAACAGCACCAGACCAAGGCAGAGTGTTCCCAGACGGAAACGGCGATGTACCGAGGAACCTTCCCGCGCCTGATCGTGCTGATCCTGTGCGCGAGGGCGGAGCCATGAGCCGTTCCGTCCTGAAATCATTGCCACCTTTACCTTTGCCTTGTGACGTCCGCATGGCCTGCCGGGCAGACCTGTTTATTGCTGCCTTCTCTACCATGAGAAACGCAGGGTGCAATGGCAGGGCTTCTCTGCGTAGAGGGCAGGGGACAAAAATAGCCCTTTGCAAGTTACCTTTTTGCCGGGAAGAACAGATTTTTGCAATCTCTGTTGCCATAAAGTCGCACATCCTGCTCGGGATGTGATGGCCACAGGGAATCCGGCGTTACAGTCCGCGCTCGCGTTTGATTATGTCCCATGCGGCGTTGATTCTGGATATACGGACCGAGGCAACCTGCACCTCTTCGGGGCTGGCATTGCGGGCGGCCATGACATCCGGATGGTACTGCCGGACAAGTTTTTTCCAGTGTGCTCGCAGTTCCTCGTTGGAGAGGGAGGCACTCACCCCCATAACGGTATAGGCGTCATCTTCCCCCATGGCCGCACGGGCCCGGCCCTGTTCGGCCCGCTCCCATGCCCCGCGCCCAAGCCCGAACAGGGCATGCACACGTTTGAGAAAACGCAGCTCTTCGGGGGCAAGAGGTTCGTCCGCTGCCAGATCGGCACGGGCAATGGCAAACAGGATTCCCATTAGGTCTTCGAGCGGGGGTTTGTCAGTGCTGTAGGCCTGCCCGAGTTCACGGGCAAAGGCTTCATAGTCGTCTGTTCTCTGGCGGGCCATGTCAAACAGGCGACCGATGTCGCGCATGTTCTCGTCCGGCACCCGGAAGCGGGTCTTGAAGGCGTTGATCTCCCGCCGGTTAACCGGGGCATCGCACTTGGCCAGTTTGGCGCACAGAATAACGCAGGTCAGCCCGTAAAGCTGGTCTTTTTTGCCCAGTGTGGCAGCCAGTTTGGCAGCGACAAAGGCTGCCGCTCCGTTGGGGTCTGGGCGCGCGCGGGCGGCCCATCGGTCGCTCCAGCCAACAGCGGGTGGTTGCAGCAATGTGCCGCTGTCTGCGGCATGGCCCAAAGCCGTGCCCAACGCCGCACCTAGTGGACCGCCAACGGCAAAGCCGGTTACGCCACCAAATATTTTGCCCCATATCGCCATAGGGGTCTTTTATCATGTTCTGGAGCGGAACCCTAGCCTGTGCCGGGTGAGTGCCAGAGCTTGGCTGCAATGTGCCACTATCGCATTTGCTGCAAACGGTACCAGAAAGGACAAGGCATGCACACAAACACACCCCCTGAGCAGGTTCCTGCGCCGCCTGCTGTTGCCCTGATTGGCGCAGGGGCGGTCGGGCTTGTTGTGGCCGCAGCCTTTGCCCGCGCTGGGTGGGAGGTATGGGTCTGTGGTGCGCGCAGCCCGTTTGGCCGCCTTTATGTGCAGGAGGCCGGGCAGGGGGTGGAATACCCGGTCCGGCATGCCCGCAGCCCGGCCGAACTTGGCCCGTGCACAGTGGCTGTGGTGGCGGTCAAGGCGCATCAGACGGGGGATGTGGCGGAGTGGATTGCGGCATTCAACCGGCCAGATGCGCGTATTCTGGCCGTGCAGAATGGTCTGGAGCACCGTGAGCGGATTGCCGCCTATGCGCCTGTGGCCGTGGCATTGCCTGCCATTGCCTATTTTAACGCCGAGCGGTCTGCCCCGGGGTGTTCGGTCCTGCGCCGAATCGGCCAGGCGGACCTGTGCCTTCCCGCAGAGGCACCTGTGCAGGATGTGGCAGCGGCTTTGCAGGCAGGCGGGCTGCGGGTTGTGCTTGCCGCGGATATGCTGAGCATGGTCTGGATCAAGCTGCTCACCAACAGTGCGGCCAACCCGCTGACTGCCCTGTGCGGCAGGCGCACGGGGGTTATGCGTGAGCCCGCCTGTGCGGCCAATGCCCGGCAGATCATGGCTGAAGTGGTGCAGGTCGGGCAGGCCGAAGGGGCCGCCCTTACAGCACAACATGTGGAGGACGCTCTGGCGTGGCTGCAGAGCGTGCCGCCAGAGAGTGCCACATCCATGTTGCAGGATCGGCAGGCAGGCCGCCCTCTGGAGTACGATGCCATAACCGGGGCCATTGTGCGCGCAGCAGACCGGCATGGTCTGGATGTGCCGCTTAATCGCTTTGTTCTGGGCCTGCTATCGGCCATAAAGCCCATGCAGCCCTCATAAGCATAGCCCCTGCCAGCAGAGCATTGCCAACACCGAATTCAGGCGAGAACTCGCATGCAACGTACTTACAAAGTTGTGGATGTTTTTACAAAAGTGCCGTTTGCGGGCAATCCGGTTGCCGTTGTGCTGGACGCGCAGGGGCTGGATACACAGGCCATGCAGGCCATTGCTAGTTGGACAAACCTCTCGGAAACCACGTTTCTGCTCCCCGCTCAAAGCGATAAGGCAGATTACCAGCTGCGTATTTTTACCCCCCGGAACGAGCTGCCGTTTGCAGGCCACCCCACACTGGGCAGTGCGCACGCTGCGCTGGAGGCAGGGCGCGCCGTGCCAAGGCAGGGGCAACTGGTGCAGGAATGCGGGGTTGGCCTTGTGACGCTGCACGTTAATGGCAGCGGGGAGGATCGCTCCCTGTCTTTTGCTTTGCCGCCCTCCCGGCACGTTACGCTGGATGCAGCCGATAGAGCGGAACTGGAAGCTATTCTGGGCGTGCCCGTGGACCATACGGCCCCACCGATGATGGTGGATGTCGGCCCGGTCTGGATTGTAGCGTGCGTGAGCAGTGTGGAGCAGCTTCTGGCACTTCGGCCGGATTTTGGGCGCTCGCAGGTTTTTGAGCAGCGCCTTGGCGCAATCGGGATCAGTGTTTTTGCAGCTCATGACCCTGACGGGGTGGATATTGAGGTGCGCTCCTTTGCTCCATCGCAGGGTGTGAACGAGGACCCGGTCTGTGGTAGCGGCAATGGCAGCGTGGCTGTGTTCCGCCATGTGCGGGGTATTCTGCCGTCTGGGCAGGGGGGGTATCTGGCCACGCAGGGGGGCTGTGTTGGGCGCGCGGGCCGTATTTTTGTGCGCGTTGGCGCAGATGGTGCGGTGGACGTGGGCGGGCAGTGCGTGACCACCGTGGAGGGCCGTCTGGCTGGCTAGCCGCGCAGGGGGCTCCGTGCCTGTGTGCGGGTAGTGCGTGGGTTAGAGCGGTTCTTTTAAGCTCTGGCTCTGTATGTGCTGTTGCAGCCATTCCACAGCATGGACCCGCAGGGCGGAAGCAAGAGACTGGTCGGGCACACGGGTTGCATCCACCTGTGTTACCAGTTGGACCAGCGTGACATTCTGGTGGGCAATCATGCGTTCTAGCACGGCCCAGAAGGCGGGCTCCAGCGCTACACTTGTGTCATGTCCGGCCAGTATCAGGCTGCGTTTGCGCAAATGTCTGCTCATGCCGTGGGGCTTTCAAGCTGAGTCATGGCCCAGTCTGCGGCGTCACGCACAACCGGGTCGGGGTCTGTGGTCAGGGCGCGGGCATGGGGTAACAGGTGTGCCCTGCCGGAATTACCCATGGCAACCAGCACATTACGGATAAAGCGGTTGCGCCCGATCCGCTTGATGGGTGAGCCTGAAAACAGGGCTCTGAACGCCGCATCGTCAAGTTGGCTCAGGGTGGCAAGGTCCGGGGCTATCAGGTCTGCTCTGGGCTGGAGTTTGATATTACTGGCCATTTTGGCAAACCTGTTCCACGGGCACACGGCCAGGCAGTCATCACATCCGTAAATATGGGTGCCCATCAGGGGGCGTAGGGGCAAGGGTATGGGGCCTGCGTGCTCTATGGTCAGGTAGGAAATGCACCGCCGTGCATCCATCTGGTAAGGGGCGGGAAAAGCCTGTGTGGGGCAGGCGTTCAGGCAGCGGGTGCAACTGCCGCATCCCCCGCCGGAAGGGGGGGAGGCAGGCAGGTCGAGCGTTGTGTAGATTTCGCCCAGAAACAGCCAGCTCCCGTGCTGGCGGGAGACAAGATTGGTATGCTTGCCCTGCCACCCCAGCCCGGCTTGGTGCGCCAGAGGTTTTTCGGCCACGGGGGCGGTATCCACAAAGACCTTGACCTCCGGAGCGGCCGGATGGGCCAGCCTGCCCTCGCGCACAACAAACTGGGCCAGATGTTTGAGCATCCCCTTGAGCACATCGTGGTAATCCCGGTGGCGGGCATAGACGGAAATATTGCCACAGTCGGGGTTTTGCAGGGTGGCCAGCGCATCGCCCTCCGGGGCGTAGGACAGGCCAAGGGCAATAACCGTGCGGGCTTCGGGCCACAGGGCCGTGGGCTGGCTGCGCTGCTCCGTACGGTCGGCCAGCCAGCCCATTTCACCGTGGTATCCGTTTGCCAGAAAATCCTGCAGGCGCACACGTGCCTCCGGCCCCAGTGTGGCCGGGCAGAAGCCAATGGCGTCAAACCCCAGTTCCAGCGCCTTGTCCCGGATGCGCGCACTCAGGCGGCTGCCCGGATGCATGGTGCTGGCCGGGGGAGCTGGAGCGGAAGGTGTGGCCTCTGTCATGCGTAAAGGGCTGGTTCGGAGAGTACGGTCAGGGGGATGCGTGCTTTAGGGAATGGGCGGAATGTGGGGTTGTGGCATTTCATCTTCCGTCCAGTCCTGTGCTGCCCATTCGCTGCGCATGCGCGCGGCTGTGGCCTCCAGATTTTTGTCCATGATCGCCTGACGGATCTGGCGCATGAGCCGCTGGTAGTAGGCAATATTATGCCATGTCAGCAGCATGGGGCCTAAAATTTCGTTCGCGCGGAACAGGTGGTGCAGATAGGCGCGGCTGTGGCGCGTACAGGCCAGACAGTCACAATGGGGGGAAATGGGGCGGGCATCCGTGGCGTGGCGGGCGTTGCGCAGGTTGAGTGTGCCCCGCTCGGTGTAAGCACGCGCGGTGCGGCCTGCGCGGGTGGGCATAACGCAGTCAAACATGTCCACCCCGCGCTGCACGCTGCCCAGCAGGTCGTCTGGCGTGCCAACCCCCATAAGGTAGCGTGGCTTGTCCTGCGGCATAAGCGGGGTTGTGGTGTCCAGCGTTGCAAACATGAGCTCCTGCCCCTCGCCTACGGCAAGGCCGCCAATGGCGTAGCCTTCAAACCCGATATCGGTCAGGGCTTTTACGCTTTCAGCGCGCAGGTCGGTTTCCGTGCCGCCTTGCACAATGCCAAACTGGCCATAACCCGTGCGCTGCACATAGGCCTCGCGCGAGCGGGCAGCCCAGCGCATGGACAGGCGCATGGATGCGGCAATGGCCTCGGGTGGGGCTGGCAGGGCCGGGCATTCATCAAAACACATGGTGATGGTGGCATCCAGATCATGCTGGATGCCGGTCGAACTTTCTGGTGTCAGCCGGTGTTCGGACCCATCAATATGCGAGCGGAAGGTGACGCCATCCTGGTCCAGCCGCCGCAGTGCTCCGAGCGACATGACCTGAAAGCCCCCCGAATCGGTCAGGATCGGGCCGGACCAGTCCATAAAGCGGTGCAGCCCCCCAAGTGCCCGCACCCGTGCCGCGCCGGGGCGGAGCATAAGGTGGTAGGTATTGCCCAGCACAATGCCCGCACCGGTGGAGCGCACGGCATCCATGGTCATGGCCTTGACCGTGCCCACCGTGCCTACGGGCATAAAGGTGGGGGTAGCCACGGGGCCGTGGGCTGTATGCAGCATGCCTGCGCGGGCTGCGCCATCGGTGCTTTCACACGTCCAGTGGAAACGGCTCATCGGGTGGTCCTTGCTGGGTGGAACGGAGGTAGGGGGTTAGCGGGCATGGATGCTGCTTGCGCATTCAAGCAGGCAGGCATCGCCGTAGGAATAAAAACGGTAGCCGGTGTTCAGCGCATGGGCATAAACCGCCTTTGCACGCTCCTGCCCCGCAAAGGCACAGACCAGCATGAACAGGGTGGAGCGTGGCAGGTGGAAGTTGGTCATCAGCACATCCACCGCCCGGAAGCGGTAGCCGGGACGGATGAAAATGGATGTCTCCCCTGCAAAGGGGTGCACAATACCGTGCTCGTCAGCCGCACTTTCCAAAAGACGCAGGGTTGTGGTGCCAATGGCAATAATGCGCCCCCCCGCAGCCCGTGTTGCGTTAATGCGCTCGGCAGTCTGGGGGGTGATGACCCCGTGTTCGGAATGCATGTGGTGGTGGGCAATATCATCCGCGCGCACGGGCAGGAATGTGCCTGCCCCTACGTGCAGGGTTAAGGTGCAGCGCTCGGCCCCTGTGGCGTCCACTGCGTCCAGCAGGTCTGGCGTAAAGTGCAGCCCGGCAGTGGGTGCCGCCACAGCCCCTTTGTAACGCTCAAAAATGGTGGCGTAGTCCTTGCTGTCCTGCGCCGTGGGGCCATTGGGGCGGTGGATGTAGGGCGGGAGTGCCAGCGCCCCCGCAGTTTGCAAAAACGTGTCAAACGCATCGCCCTCGCATGAAAAGCGCAGGTTGGCGCCCCCGCCGGGCTCCAGAGCCACGACCCGCGCTGTCTGGTCCGAGTGGGCGAAGGTAAGCGTATCCCCCACCCTGAGCCTGCGGGCGTTGCGCACCAGAACATGCCATGTGCCATCGGGGCGGATCTGGTCGAGGGTAATGCCAATTCTGGCCTCCCCCCGCAGGGCATGCAGCTGTGCCCGGATAACCGCGGTATTGTTGGCCACCAGCAGGTCGCCCCTGCGCAGCAGGGTGGGCAGGTCGCGCACATGGCGGTCAACCAGCGTGTGCGGGGCTGTTGCATCCAGCAGGCGTGCGGATTCACGCGGGCGGGCAGGCTCCTGCGCGATCAGGGATTCGGGGAGGTGGAAGTCAAAATCTTCGGTGCGGTTGCTCATGGTGTGCCGGGTTTACGCAATAGGGTAGCGCAATGCCAGAGGGAAAGGGAGGGCAGCCTCCATCAGGCAAGGGCTTGCGCTGATGGCTGCACAGGGCCAGATTCTACCCTACGCCGCCAGAACATTCCCAGTCTGGCGCACAGTTTATGATTTAAGGAGAGGTTCCAGCATGTCCTATGCTCTGCTTGATGCCGCCCGTGTGGCCAAGGCTTCCGGTGTTTCACTTGGTGTTCTTAAAACCAGTGCTGAAACATCCGAAACCCATGTCCGCAAGGTGGTCATGATTGAACGGATTGAAGCACTGGCCAGTGCAGCCGCCGACTCCGGCGAACGCGTGACCCTGACATCCGAAGAGTTCTGGCTGATCAGCAAGAACTGGTAGGGAGGAGCTTCCGGCATGGCATTTGTTCTGACAAGTCCGGCTTTTGCCAATGGGGATGTTCTGCCTCAGGCTCAGGTCTATAATGGTATGGGCCAGAGCGGGCAGAACCTCTCCCCCGCCTTGCAGTGGCATGGCGCGCCGCAGGGGACCAAAAGCTTTGTGGTTACGGTCTATGACCCCGATGCCCCCACAGGTTCTGGCTGGTGGCACTGGGTTGTGGTGAATGTGCCTCCAACCGTAACATCCCTGCCTCAGGGAGCGGGGTCGGGCAAAGCTGGCCTGCCCGACGGGGCTTTGCAGGTCCGCACGGACTTTGGCGTACCCGGTTATGGCGGGGCTGCACCGCCAGCAGGGCGGGTGCACCGGTACGTGTTTACGGTTTATGCGCTGGATGTGCCCACGCTGGACGTAACAGCAGATGCAAGCCCTGCTCTGGTCGGGTTTATGGTGCACCACCATCAGTTGGCTTCGGCCAGCCTGACTGCCCTGTACGGTAGCAGCAAACATTAACCCCCTGTGTATGGCTGGCCCGCGTGTTGCGGGCTGGCCACTCAGGCGTTCGGCGGGGGGAGTTTTGCGGGTCTGCGGGGCGTGTGCACCGCCAGATCATGCAGGACATCCGCCTGCGAAATCAGCACTGTGCTGGTGGCAACGCTCCCAGCCGGCATGACCAGAATATCCGGCCCTTTGTTCAGGAACCGGATGGATAGCTCGTTCCATCGGGGCAGAATGAAGTGGCGCAGCATTTGTGCCAGCGCGCAGCGGTCCATGGCGGTATGGGCCCTGCTGCGGGGTGTATAAACGGTGTTCAGGTAATCATTCATGAATGCCGCAATGGCTGGCAGGCGTTCGGGTTCGCCAAAATAGGCGGTGTCCGTGCCAATGCTCCACGGTGTGCCGCTGTGCTGGCGACCATTCTGGTCGAACAGGGGCAGATCAAACCCGTAAGAGGCCGTGTTTTTGAGCGTGCGCAGCAATGTGGCCGTATTGGCGGGAAAATACCCGGCACAATCCCCCGTAAGCACCGGGCAGCGAAAGCGGGCCACAATGTCGGGCAGGATTAAGTAACGCAAGGCGGGTTCAAGGGCTGTGTCCTGCTCGGCTGCGGGGCCATGGCCAAAGCTCAGGCGCAGGCTGGTGGCGTAGAGTTCCAGCCAGTCGGCAATGGTGCGTAAAAAAGCTAGCTGCTCGGCATTGGGGTTGGCCACGCCAATGCAAAGCTGCACAGGCCCGAAGGAACGATCCTGCCGGTATGCCTGAAGCAGGGACAGGATAAGGCCGGGCAAAAGGTGGAAGTGTGCACTGTCGCACGCAAAGACCAGACACAGGGCAGGGGCTACCTCCGCCCTGCCAAACTGCCACTCCCAGCGGGAAACACCCGTGCGGTCGGGCACGGCACGGCTGGCAAGCTGGCGGCATTCCTGCGCCCCTAGCCAGGAAAAAATACCAGTATTGTCCGGCGCTGGCATGGCTCCTTCTTGCAAGGCCAGACGGCGGGCAATGGCATAGTGGGCGTCGGCCTCGGCCATAAGCCCGGCTAGCCAGCTTGTGTGGCCCATGGCGGTTTCTGTCCACCAGCTCAGGCCGTTCAGGCGGGCTTCTGTTTCCAGCAGGCGCAGGTCTTTGGTGGTGTTGAGCCGCTGGTAGGCGTTTTCGAATAGCATGGCGTAGATCTGGCGGATGTCCGGGCCATTGCTGGCGGCCAGCCGCATGGGCACCAGCAGGGTATCAAATCGCTCGTCAAAACCGGGCAGGTCGTGCTCGTACAGCATGTCGGGGATCAGGAGCAGCGCATCCTCACCTTGCCGCAGGCGGGTCAGGAGTGCGGGGAGTGAGTCCGAAAAATCATGTCTGGGGTAGCGCTCACGCAGGGCAAGGGCCAGCAGGTTTGCCGCGCGGTCATGGTCGTGCAGGCGCAGGGCTATAAGGGCCTGCAACCACACCAGATCGGCTATCTGGGCAAAAGACTGCGCATAGGCGGCAAATTGCGCGGCCAGTTCCCCCTGCCCGAACTGACAGCAGAGCTGGGCCAGACCAATACACGGAGCAATGGCCGAAGGGGTAATGCTGAGTTTAAGCACCTGTTCGCGCACGTCATCCACCGTGGCCCATGGGCTGAGTGCGTGGCGGAAGGCCCCGATCTCCAGCAGCTCGGTCACGTTTTCGATCAGGTTTTCCAGAGCGCGGGACGGGCATACCCGGAGTGTGACCCGCCGGGGGGCCGCATGGGTCCACAGGGTGAGTGTGTCGGCCCGGATTTCGGCCTGTAGCTGCTCCACAGGCCATGTGTGCGGGCCAAGCCGCAGTTCATGGCCGGTGCAGGTAGGTTGCCCCACAAAGGTCTGGCCATCATGCCAGGTGCTGCGCAGCAGGGTGCGGAGCAGGTCAGCACTTTCGGGGGGGATGAGCAGAAAATGCTCCCACGTGGCGCACAGGGGAACAACATCAAACTGGGTAGGACTGCGGCTGGAAAGATACGCATTGCCAGCCCTGAGTGCGACCAGAGGGCGCGTGTGGGCCGCCGTACCCAGTGGCTGGGCGCGAGCAAAGGCTCCGCCGGGGGTAAGTGTGTTGTGCTGCATGTCCAGCGCAACAGGGGCGGTTGTGCGGCTTGTGCCCATTGTGGGGCAGAGCGGGTGCAGGCGCTGGCCGGTAAAGCCAACCAGAGCGCCATGAAAGGAGAGAAGATAAAACGCCATGCCTACCCCGTTGCTACTAGCGGCCTGCCCGGCACCACACATGTTAAATGCTTGTTGGGAACAGTGCGCCTGTTCAGGCCACCGCATCAAGCAGGGCAGGCAGGTAGTGTTCGAGTTTAACGCGTACGGGCATAAGGTAGGCCGATCCCTTGTCCTGTCCAAGTTCACGCAGGACAGTCTGGGCAAAGGCTATGTTGGATTCAAGCGTTGTGGAAAAATCCTTGGGGAACACAATGTGGTTTGTGGTTTCCCAGTATGAGCGTGAACGCGGGCCAATAACGGGGGACAGACCCCAGAACACGTTTTCGCCCTGCAACCATTCGCGGCACAGGTCGAACAGTTTGTAGTCAAAGACCGGCTGGGTGAAAAAACCACAGGCTCCGGCTTCCTTTTTGCGGGCTACGTCTTCCAGTTCCTTCCACGGTGCGCGGCGGTAGGGGTCGAACGCGGCATAAACATTCAGGTGCGGCGCTTCCTTGCGGTAGCGGCGGATAATGCTTTCCGTGCTGTTGGGGTATGTGCGCATGGACAGGTCGGCCGGAGGGTCCCCGTGCACGACCAGAATTTCCTCCAGCCCGTCCTGCTCGGCTCCGGGCAGGGGGGCGTGGGGCGCAATGTCTATGGCGCGGATATGCGGAATAACACGGGGGAAGACCGGGCGCAGCTGGGCTGCGGCATCCCAGCTGCGCAGGGGAAAGCGCATGAGGTCGGGCACATTGAGCGTATCCGCCGCGGGAAAAACCGTCTGAACGGTTTTTACGTCCTGCTCCAGAGATTCGGCGGAGCGGGGGATCAGTTCAACGCACAGGCGGTTCAAGCTCATTCGGTTTTTCCCTCGATCTGCATCTGGGCCGCGGTGAGTGTGTTTTTGAGCAGGCAGGCAATGGTCATGGGGCCAACGCCCCCCGGCACGGGTGTAATGCGCCCGGCAACCTTTACGGCCTCGTCAAATGCCACATCCCCCACAAGGCGGCTTTTACCACTTGCAGTCTGGGTGCGGGTAATGCCCACGTCAATAACCGTGGCCCCGGGTTTGATCCAGTCGCCCCGCACCAGCTCGCGGCAGCCGGTTGCCACAACCAGAATATCTGCCTCGCGGGCAAGGGCTGCGGTATCGCGCGTGTGAATATGGGCGATGGTGACCGTGCAGCCTTCTGCCAGCAGCAGCAGCGCCATGGGTTTGCCCACAAGGTTGGACGCGCCAATAACCACGGCGTGCTGGCCCTTCATGTCTCCCAGCTGGTCGCGCAGCAGCATCAGGCAGCCCAGTGGGGTGCAGGGCACAATGCCGGGCAGGTTTACGGCCAGACGGCCTGCATTGACCTCGCCCAGACCATCCACATCCTTTTCAGGCAGAATGGCGTTGGTAATGCGGCGTGCATCCAGCCCGTTGGGCAGGGGGAGCTGCACCAGAATACCATGAATTTCCGGGTCGTTGTTCAGCCGCCCGATCAGGGTCAGCAGTTCGGCCTCCGACGTGGTTTCGGGCAGCATGTGCATAAAGGAGCGCATGCCGGCATGGTGTGTCTGGATCGCCTTGTTTTTAACGTACACCTCGCTCGCCGGGTCGTTGCCCACCAGAATAACGGCCAGTCCGGGGGTTACGCCGTGCTGGTCGTGGAAGGCCAGAACATCCTCACGGATCTGCTGGCGCACGGTTGCGGCAAAAGCCTTGCCATCAATCAGGCTGGCCTGATGTTCGGGGGGGAGGGTGTGGGATGTGCTGCTCATCAGTTCTGTGCCGGTCCGGTCGCGTAAACAGGTGGGAAAAGGGTCAGGCGGGCATACGCAAAAAAACGCCTGCCGACAATGTTTGCAACCCTTGCCCGCCCGCTTTACCAAGGGGCCGGGAAGGGTCTGGGGGGCTAGGGGTTCTGGGGCGGGAGGTCCTGCCTGTAGGGGGTTAATGTGCTCAGGGCCTGTGCTTCGGCCAGTATGGCGGGGCGTTCGGCCTGCAAAAAACGGTCCACCGCATTGCGCAGGCCGGGGCTTTGCAGCCAGTGGGCGGAGTGGGTGAGGGTTGGCTCGTAGCCCCGCTGGATTTTGTGCTCCCCCTGCGCGCCGGCTTCTACCCGTTGCAGGCCGTGGGCAATGGCAAAATCTATGGCGCGGTAATAGCAGAGTTCAAAATGCAGGAAGGGCCAGTTGCCTTCGCACCCCCAGTTGCGGCCATAGAGCGTATGGGTGCCCATCAGGTTCAGGGCCGCGGCCACGGGGGTTGAGCCGTTGCGCGCCAGTATAAGCACAACCCGCTCGCCCAGCCGTTGCGCCATAAGCGGGAAGAACTCGGCACTCAGGTAAGCGCTGCCCCATTTGCGGTCGATTGTATTGCGGTAGAACTGGTAAAACGCCTGCCAGTCCGCCTGCGTTATGCTGGCGCCTTGCAGGGTTTCAAATGTCAGTCCCGCAGCGTTGGCATCGCGCCGTTCGCGTTTGATGCTCTTGCGCTTGCGGGCGGAGAGCGTGGCCAGAAAATCGTCAAACGTTGCGTAGCCTCTGTTGTGCCAGTGGTATTGCAGGCCAAGGCGGGGCAGCCAGCCCTGCTGGTGCAGGGCCGTACTTTCCGCTTCGGTGCAGAAGGTCACATGGGCGGAGGACAGACCCGTATCCGCACAGATCTGGCGCAGGGCATCAGCCATAACGGCGGTGGTCTGCGGTGGGGCAGCAGGGTGGAGGAGCACTCGGGGGCCGGGTACGGGGGTAAAGGGGATGGCAATCTGGAGCTTGGGGTAGTAGCGGCCCCCCGCGGCTTCAAACGCACGGGCCCAGCCCTGATCAAAGACGTATTCGCCCCATGAATGGCCTTTAAGGTAGGCGGGGCAGACAGCGGCCAGTTGCCCATCGGAGCTATGCAGGCACACATGCCGTGGCACCCACCCGCTTTGTTGGCCGGTGGAGCCGCTATCTTCCAGTGCGCTTAAAAACGCATGACTGACAAAAGGGTTATCCGGCCCTGCGCATTGCGCCCATTCCGCAGCGGGAATGTCGTGAATGCTGTTGTGCAGGGTAACGGACCAGTCAGCCATGAGTTTTTTTCCGCTTGGTCAGGCGATCTCGAACAGACCTTCCACTTCCACCGGGGCATCCAGCGGCAGGGAGGGTACGCCAACGGTGGAGCGGGCATGGCGTCCGGCATCCCCAAAGACGGCCACAGCCAGATCAGACGCCCCGTTCATGACGGAAGCATGGGCTGTAAAATCTGGCGTGCAGGCAATAAAGCCGCCCAGACGCACTACACGCTTGACGCGGGAGAGGTCACCCACTGCCGCTTTAACCTGTGCGATCACGTTGATCATGCTGTAACGCGCGGCTTCCACCGCTGTTTCCACACTCACAGCGTCCCCCAGCTTGCCGGTGGCGAACAGCTTGCCATTGTGCAACGGCAACTGGCCTGAAACTACAAGGAGCGAGCCTGTCTGCACACAGGCAACATAATTGGCCACGGGGGCTGCGGGTGTGGGCAGGTCAATACCCAGTTCGGCCAGACGGGATTGGGGAGTGCTCATGGCGTTGTGTTCCGTTCCTTGTAAAAAAACCGGGACCTAGCAGACCAGGCGCAGGTTGCGCCGTGGGCGTGTGGGTTGCGTATCATCTCCATCCGGCAGGTCCAGCGGAAGCAGCGGGTCCGGTTCGGACGTGCTGTCCTGATGGGGGCCGTCGGGCAGGCGCCTGTCCAGATAGGTGTCGGACAGGGCCCTGAAGGCATAGTCCAGCATGGAAGTGGCGTAGGAGGCAACCGGGTCACCTTCTACCGTGCCAGCCGGGCCAAAGCAGGAATAGGCAAAGTTTTCCACATAGGCTTCCAGCGGCGCGCCGTATTGCAGGCCAATGCTTACGGCATCCCCAAAGCTTTCCATCAGCCCGCGCACCATACCACTTTCCCGCGTGGGGGTCAGGGACAGCTCACCCAGTGTGCCATCTTCATACTCCCCTGTGCGCATGAACAGGCGGTGCCCGCCAATGGTGGTTTTTTGTGTAAAACCGCCATGCCGTGCGGGCAGAATCCGCCGCATGCCCCGCTCGAGCCGGAGCTTTACAGGGGTGGGCAGGGTTTCTGGGCGTGCGGGCATGCGGTCCGCAAAGCCGGTAAGTGCGCGGTACATGGCCAGATGCGCCTTGGGGCCGGGCTGGGGCAGCACAGTCTCGCCCGCAAGGGCTGCGGCCAGTGCGGTTTCTACCGTAAAGCCGCGTATGTCCAGCCGTTGCCGGGTGCTGTTGGCCAGCCGTCCATCGGGTCGGAGCATGGAAAAAACAGGGGCCAGACCGCACGCTTCCACCCCAAGCAGGCCATCTACGGGGTTGGGGGTGGAAAACCCTGTTTCGATCGGGGCCAGAGGAGCATCGGTTTCTACCGCGGCTTCGTTCCAGACCGCGCGCAGGGTCTCGCCCAGCCCGGGTAGTACGGTGCGTACGGGCGGCAGGGGCAGGGACTCCGGGCCGCGTCCTGCATGGGCAGTCAGTGTGGCCAGTGCGGTAATGGCACAGGCGGCGGCACGGCCATCTTCGCTATCATAATCCAGACCAACACCGGCAAGGCAGGCATCCATGTTGGTCAGCAGGATGTCCCCCGCAGTTGCGGCCTGCATGGGTGGGGCATCTGTGCCAGCGGAGGGGGTGGGCACAAACAGGTCGGGCAGCAGCAGGTCGCCATTGCGCTGGTCGGCCATGTTGAGTGCCGTCTGGCGCAGTACCGCGCAGATCAGCTTGAGTGCGGCTACAAAGGTGCGCGCGGCAAACCCTTCCCCGGGGGAGACAAAGGCTGCCAGGTTGACCACAAAGCCCGCAGGGCGGTCGAACGCGCAGTGCCACACGGCTTCCACCGGTGCGGCCTGGCGCGTTAGCAGCAGCCATACCAGTGAGCGGGCAGAGGCCTCGTCCAGCGCAAGGGCCGTAATCCAGCGTGACGCAAGAGTAGGCAGGTCAAGCGGGCCGTCGCCCGGCATAAGCTGGGCAAGTGCGGACGCGGCATCCACATCCCACTCTGCGGGCAGCGTTACGGAGCGGAGCGGTGCGTCCGGGTCTGCTGCGGCGTCCAGTGTGCTCATCAGCACACCGTTCCAATGGCGTCTGGCTGTTGTCATGAGTGGCATGTTACCGCTGCGCACACACACCGCGTAACCCGACAAAACACGTCCGGCACTCCGTTATCACCCTGCAAAATGAGGATATGGGGGATAACTTTTGCATCCTCCCGCTCGCGCGCGGTTGATCGGGGAGTTTGCGATAAAACATGGACCGCGGGGTGCGCGGAGTCCTATCATCGCTTCCATGGCAAATTTCGGAACATGGCTGCATACGCGCCGGAAGGGTCGGCTGTTTGGCAAGGATGCCGATGGTCGCTGTTATTACGAATCCACCGGCCCGGCCCGCAAGGGTGGGGGCACGGAGCGCCCCGAGCGCTGGGTTATCTACCTGAAAGGGGAAGATGCCTCCGCTGTGCCGCCGGAATGGTGGGGCTGGCTGCACCACACGCTTGATGCCCCGATTGCCGAGGCAGAGCGCAAGCCATGGCAACTGCCCCATCAGGCGAACATGACCGGCAGTGCACAGGCCTATCACCCACAGGGCAGCCTGTACGCAACGGGCCAGCACCCGCCCGCAACCGGTGATTATGAGGCATGGACACCCGAGAGTGTTCCCAAGGCGTGATTTGCGGCACATTCCCTGTTAGAGTGGTTTGTCTTATCAGGGAGTGTACTTAGTTCATGGCATCGGCAATGGCGGAAAAATCACGGCGCAGTCTGGCGGAGCTTCTGACTGGCGCAGCCGTGCTGGTGGCTCTGGCAGGCATGCTGGCCGCAGCAGTGGTCGGCGAAGGCCGCAAGACAGATACGGTTGGCTACCAGCTTGGGGCCGACTTCTCGCACGTAGACGGGTTGAGTGTTGGCTCGGACGTGCGGCTGGCCGGGGTAACGGTTGGCACCGTGCAGAGCGAAAGCGTAAACCCGCAGACCTTCAAGGCGCATGTGGTTTTTACCGTGCGCCCGGACATTCATCTCTCGGCTGATACAGCGGCTATTATTACCAGCGACAGCCTGCTTGGTGGCAAATACATTGCCCTCTCCCCCGGTGGCGATGACAAAACCCTGCCCGCAGGTGGCACCATCAGCCAGACACAGGGTTCGATTAGTCTGGAACAACTCCTGAGCAAGTTTATTTTCTCTGTGACCGATACGCTGACCCGCGCCAACAAGGATGCTGCAGCCGGGCAGAATGAGGGCAATGGCGCAAATCTGCCCTGAAACAGACATAAAAACGGTTTAGCAAGACGAACATGATTAAGGCGGACACAATGACGGCGTTGCGCATATGGCCGCAAGAAGACGGGCAACCCGTTACGTGCCAGGAAAAACTGCGCATGCTGGAAGAAAACTGGCAGGAAGTGCAGCAGGTGCTGGCCGACGCGTTTGAGGATGCGGTGCTCATGGGGGTAAGTGAACAGGTTATGCGTGAGCGTCTGGCAGAGCTTGTTACCTCTCTTTCCTCTCCCAAGGTGGCAGGCGCATGATGTTGCTACTCCGTGGGCGGTGTGCCCGTATGCTGGCCGCGGGTCTGCTTGGGCTGGCTGGTTATGGTGGTGCAGCCTGTGCCACGGGTACGCCACTTGCTCCCCCGGCCGTTTACCCGGCTGGCACATGGCAGGGTAAGGGTACGGCAGTTGTGCGTGTGCTGGACCGGTTGGACGCCCATGTGGAGGTCTTGTCCGTGCCGGTTGGGGGCGAGGCCATACATTACAAAAATCTGGATATTCTGGCCCGCCGCTGCCTCCAGCGCCCGCCAACCCGGGCACCCGATGCCGCCGCCTGGCTGGAAATACAGGATACACACCCCGGAGGGGCTACCTTTAAGGGCTGGATGCTGGCCGCCGAGCCCGGGCTCGGGGTGCTGGAAAGTTCGGTTTATGATGTGCGGATGGTCAAGTGTGCCGGGGATGACATGGCCCCCTTCCTGCCCGCCTTGCCAAAACCCGTAGCCCCCCCACCCCTGCCAGAAGCCGC
Organism: Acetobacter fabarum; assembly: GCF_011516925.1. GTDB lineage: Bacteria > Pseudomonadota > Alphaproteobacteria > Acetobacterales > Acetobacteraceae > Acetobacter > Acetobacter fabarum. Next base: position 146,569 of record NZ_WOTG01000003.1, on the reverse strand, counting down.
CCCGGTTGATGAGGGTGCCGGCATGGGCCAGGGCTCGCAAACCCTGCCGGCCCAGCCAACTCCGCCGGGCCTTGTGGCGCCACCTGCTGCCCCGCGCCCTGCCGCGCCGGATAATGCCAACCCGTTCCAGCCGGATAGCGATGGGGCCTATTAAGGGTAAGGCTGCGGGTTAAATCATATTCATTGCGTAGCGCAACACACGGCATGCGGGTTTTGCCCAGCGCTGCAAACAGACAATCAAGAGGTGCGTTGTGTTTGGTTCCTCCTTTGCGCAGGATAGCCGTTTTAAAATTCCTCCTTTGAGCCAGACAGCTTTTCTGCTGGATTTTGATGGTACTCTGGTGGACATAGCCCCAACGCCCGAAGCTGTGGTGGTTCCCCCCGATTTGCGGGAAACCCTGAGCCGCCTGCGTGCGGCCTGTGGGGACGCACTGGCGATTATTTCTGGCCGCCCGATTGACCAGATTGACCAGTTTTTGGGTGATGTTCCATTTGCGGTTGCAGGGGAACATGGCGTGGCCATCCGCCATCGCCCCGGTGGCCCTATTGAGCGTGCTGTGCTGCCGAGCATGCCGCAGCGCTGGCTTGTGCAGGCATCCGACCTGCTGGCGACCCTGCCGGGCACTCGGCTGGAGCATAAGCAGGGTGGTTTTGTGCTGCATTACCGTGCAGCGCCCGAAAAAGCAGAAGTATTGCGCCAGACTGCCGAGCGTTGGGTTAGGGAATCCGATGGGGCCTTTACGCTCCAGCCAGCAAAAATGGCATGGGAAATCCGCCCGACCGGGGTGGATAAAGGCTATGCGGTTTCCCTGCTGATGGAAACCGCACCCTTTGCGGGGCGTAAACCTGTTTTTGTGGGGGACGACGTAACGGATGAGGACGGCATGGCCGCAGTCCACCGTATGGGCGGTGCCTTCTTCCGTATTCCAGCAGATTTTCCAACACCTGCGGTGTTCAGGGCCTGGCTGGCGTCCCTTGTTGCTGGAAGGGGGTAAGCATGCAGAGGCTGGTCATTGTTTCCAACAGGGTACCAGCAGTACGTGACCGCAAACAGCCAGCAGGTGGTCTGGCTGTGGCACTTAGGGCTGCTGTTCAGGACCACCCCTGTCTGTGGTTTGGGTGGTCCGGCCAGCAGATAGGCGGAGACGGCGCGGACAGAACACTCAGCGTGGACACGGTAGGCAACGTAACCTACGCCACCATAGGGCTGACCCATAAGGAATATAACGGGTTTTATCAGGGGTATTCCAACGGTATTCTTTGGCCGCTGTGCCATTACCGGGCCGGGCTCATGAACTATAGCCGGCATGACCAGCAGATTTACGCCAGTGTGAACACCCTGTTCGCGACCAGACTGGCCCCCATGCTTAAACCCGATGACATGGTCTGGGTGCATGATTACCACCTGTTCCCGCTTGGCAAGGCCCTGCGTGATTTAAAAGTCAAAGCGCGGATCGGCTTTTTTCTGCATATCCCTTTTCCGCCATGGAGCCTGATGCGCTCTCTGCCAGAGGCCCCGGCCCTGATGCGCGACCTGCGTGCCTATGATGTGATTGGCGTGCAGACCGAAGATGACGCGCGGAATATGAATGAGGCCTTTGCGGTTCTGGGTATTCCTGCCAAGGCGCGGGTGTTCCCCATTGGCATTGATCCGGACAGTTTTGCAGCCTGTGCGCGTGAGGGGCAGAGCCTGCCACAGGTGCAGCGCCTGCGTCAGGACCTGCGCGGTCTACCGCTGATTATTGGTGTGGACCGCATGGATTATTCCAAAGGCCTGCCGGAACGACTGCGCGGGTACGATACATTCCTTAAGCGCTACCCTGAATACAGGGGTAAGGTTACGTATCTCCAGATCACGCCGGTTTCACGCGGGAGCGTGCCGGAATACCAGAGCCTGCGGGCCGAACTGGACCAGATTGTGGGGCATATTAACGGCACATACGGCGCGTTTGACTGGACCCCCGTGCGCTACCTGACCCACCCGCTCCCGCGGGAACTGCTGGCGGCTTTTTTCCAGCTTTCCAGTGCGGCACTTGTCACCCCCCTGCGCGACGGGATGAACCTTGTGGCCAAGGAGTATGTGGCTGCGCAGGTCCCCGAGAATCCCGGCACACTTATTTTGTCCCGTTTTGCCGGGGCTGCGGCGGATATGGAAGATGCCCTGCTGGTCAACCCGCATGATTCGGATGAAATTGCAGCAGCCTTACATAAAGCGTTAAGTTTATCCGGCTCCGAGCGCCGGGTGCGCTGGGAGCGTCTGCGGGCGGAAGTATGGCGTGTTACGGCGGCAAGCTGGGCGCGGTCGTTTATTGCGGCGATGTCTGAGGTAAGAACAGCATGAAAAAAACCATGCGGCTGAGCACGGTTGCGCTTTTTATGATTCTGGCCGGTTTTGCCGCACTTGGCGTTGCCTGGTGGACGCAGCACAGGCTTGGAATTATGCCGTGTGAGCTGTGTCTGTGGGAACGCTGGCCCTGGCGGGTGTTGATTGTTCTGGGGGTTGTAGCCCCTGTATTGCCTGCCCGCATGGGGCGTGGTGCCTTGTGGGCATGTGTGCCTGTTCTGCTAGCGGCGGAAGGGCTTGCAATCTGCCATGCAGGCGTTGAGTGGAAGTGGTGGCCAAGCCCATTCCCTGCCTGCCATGCGGCCCATGTTGTGGGGCGTACACTGGCCGAGCGCTGGGCCTCCATGCCACTGGTGCCATCCAAACCGTGTGATGCCCCTACATATCTGATCCCCGGCCTGCCTGTTTCCATGGCTGTTATGGGGGCAGTGTTTGCACTGGTTGTGCTTGCCGGGTTGTGTGTGGGTATGGGGCGAATTAAAAAAAGCAACTGGATTTAAGGTTTTTTCAGGTTTTTCCAGAATATTTACCACATATTCCGTGCGGTGTTGAAAAGCCCTGCGTTCAAAAGCAGATGTCTGGTGCAGAGTGTATGCAGCGCGCGTTACTCTGAATGCTGGTTTTTTACGATCATGGCTGTGCCTGCATGATAGTTTTTGCAAGTGTGTGCAGGCGTGCGCTGGCTTTTGGGCCAAGCTGGGCGATTTCCTCGTAACTGAACCACCTTACTTCCCGTGCATCATCCCCCGCAATGGGGGTGGTCAGGGCTGGTTGTGGTTCGGTGCAGAGCACGGCAAGAATAAGGTAATGAAAAGCGAGCGTGCCATCGGGCGCATAATGCAAGCTATCAAACACATCCACCAAAGATGTTGCATGGGCCTGTAAGGAAGTTTCTTCCATAAGCTCCCGTTCCGCAGCGCGGAAAAAGGTTTCTCCCCCTTCCACCTTGCCACCGGGAAAGCCCCATAAGCCCGCATCGGGCGCATTGGCCCGCCGGACAAGCAGAAAATTACAGCCACGGCGCACAATGGCCAGCACGCCAACGCGGGGTAATACGGGTAAGGGGGGAGCGTTCATGGCCCTGTAGTGTAGGGGGGTGTGCATGCAGGTCAACCCATCTTTGCTGCAAAACACTGCATCTCTATCCAGATGCGGTGTTTAATGGGTAAGATGTGGCAATGGTGCCGTAACAGGCCTGTTGGTGCAGAACATAGTCAAGGAGAGTAAACGTGACGGCGGAATTTATAAAAATTGAAGGTATTCCCAAACCGGCCTCGCGTATTGCCCTGGGTACATGGGCCATGGGTGGCTTTATGTGGGGCGGCCCTGATGATGCCAATGCCGCAAAAACAATAGATAAAGCACTCGATGTTGGCATAAACCTGATTGATACCGCACCGGTCTATGGGTTTGGTCATTCGGAGGAAATTCTGGGCAAGGCGCTGGAAGGGCGGCGTGACCGGGTGGTGCTAGCTACCAAGGTAGGCTTGGACTGGCAGGATGGCCACGTATTCCGCGATAGCAGAAAAGCACGGATTGAAGAGGAACTGGACGCATCGCTCAAACGGTTGCGCACAGACCATATTGATCTTTATCAGGTGCACTGGCCGGACCCCAAAACCCCGTTTGAGGAAACCGCACGGGCACTGGAAAAAAGTGTGCAGAGTGGCAAGGTTCGCGCACTCGGGCTAAGTAATTTTTCCCCCGAACAAATGGATGAGTTTAGGAAGTTCGCACCAATTGCGGCTATTCAGCCACCTTATAATCTGTTTGAACGGGAGATTGAAAAAGACATTCTTCCTTATGCCGTAAGCAATAATCTGGTTGTTCTGGCCTATGGTCCGCTCTGCCGGGGGCTGTTGTCGGGTAAAATGGCAGCAGATCACGTATTTACGGGGGATGACCTGCGTAAGGTGGACCCCAAGTTCCAGCCGCCTCGCTTCGCACAGTATCTGAACGCGGTGGAAGGGCTTAAAACCATTGCCGAGCAGCACGGCAAAAGCCTGCTGGCTCTGGCTATTCGCTGGGTGCTGGACCGGGGCCCAACCATTGCCCTGTGGGGGGCCAGAAAGCCCGAGCAGATTACCGGTGTGCAGGATGCTTTTGGCTGGACACTCAGCAAGGACGATATGGCCGCCATTGATGCCATTCTGGACAAAGCTATTACCGACCCTGTGGGGCCGGAATTTATGGCACCTCCCGCCCGCTCATAAAACCGGACCTGTGTCCTTGCCTATGGTGGGGGCACAGGTGCTGCAATGCAGGGGAGGGGGCATCTCTCCCTCCCCTGCAATGGGGGATTGTGGAATTGTGCGGGGTCGTTACCGCTGCTCTCTTGCATAGGGGAGCAGAGTTGCCCATCTTGTGGGCATGGGTGCTTCATCTTCTTCCGCCGCGCCGCCCGCGCGTGGCAAAAAACGGGCTTCTCTGAGCGAGCGGGCAGCAAGCTTGCCGCCTGTTACGTTTGTGCCGGAGCAGCAACCCGCCCGCCCGCGTTTGCGCCGGATGGAGGTTGTCTCCGAATATGAACCGGCAGGGGACCAGCCACAGGCGATCAAGGAACTGGTCGCGGGCGTGGAAGGGCAGGAGCGCGATCAGGTTCTGCTCGGGGTTACCGGCTCGGGCAAAACCTTCAGTATGGCCAAGGTGATCGAGGCCACCCAGAAGCCCACCCTTATTCTGGCACCCAACAAAACACTGGCCGCGCAGCTTTATGGGGAGATGAAGCAGTTCTTCCCCAACAATGCCGTGGAGTATTTTGTCAGCTATTACGACTACTATCAGCCCGAAGCCTACGTGCCGCGTTCTGATACATATATTGAAAAAGACAGCCAGATTAACGAGCAGATTGACCGTATGCGGCATGCCGCCACGCAGGCGCTGCTTGAGCGCAATGATGTGATTATTGTTGCCTCTGTCTCGTGCATTTACGGTATTGGCTCGGTCGAGACTTACTCCCGCATGGTGGTCAAGCTGGAGCTGGGGGGCGAGATTGACCGCGACAAGCTGATCAAAAGTCTGGTGGAACTGCAATACCGCCGGAACGATGCAGCCTTTGCGCGCGGGGCGTTCCGTGTGCGGGGGGAAAGTGTGGATATTTTCCCTGTCCAGAACGAAGACAGGGCCTGGCGCGTCTCCCTTTTTGGCGATGAGGTAGACGGCATTATAGAGTTTGACCCGCTGACAGGTGATAAAACGGCTGATTTGCAGGAAATTACCATTTACGCCAACAGCCATTACGTTACGCCACGGCCCACGCTTAATCAGGCCATAAAAGGCATAAAGCACGAACTGCGCACCCGACTGGATGAGTTTACCCATGCAGGCAAACTGCTGGAGGCCGAAAGACTGGACCAGCGCACCACGTTTGATCTGGAAATGCTGGAAACAACAGGTGTGTGCAAGGGAATTGAGAATTACTCACGCTACCTCTCCGGGCGCAAACCGGGCGATCCCCCGCCAACCCTGTTTGAATACCTGCCAGAAGATGCCTTGCTGATTGTGGATGAAAGCCACGTGACCGTGCCCCAGATTGGTGGCATGGAGCGTGGAGACTTTGCCCGTAAATCCATTTTGTCAGACTTCGGGTTTCGGCTTCCGTCCTGTCTGGATAACCGGCCGCTTAATTTTGCGGAGTGGGACAAGTTCCGCCCCCAGACCATCTTTGTCAGCGCCACACCCGGCCCGTGGGAAATGGAGCGCACAGGCGGTGTGTTTGCAGAGCAGGTTATTCGCCCCACGGGCCTGATCGACCCTGTAACGGTTATCCGCCCTGTGGAACACCAGGTGGACGACCTGCTGGCCGAGTGCCGCGAGACCATAGCCAAGGGCAGCCGCGTGCTGGTAACCACCCTGACCAAGCGCATGGCCGAAGACCTGACCGATTACATGAACGAAGCCGGTATTCGGGTGCGTTACCTCCATTCCGATGTGGATACGCTGGAGCGGATCGAAATTATCCGTGACCTGCGTATGGGCGCGTTTGATGTGCTGATCGGCATTAACCTGCTGCGCGAAGGGCTGGATATTCCCGAATGTGCGCTTGTGGCCATTCTGGATGCGGATAAGGAAGGCTTTTTGCGCTCGCGCACATCGCTCATCCAGACCATAGGCCGTGCTGCGCGTAACGTGGATGGGCGCGTGTTGCTGTATGCTGATAAAATGACCGACTCCCTGACCTACGCGGTGGAAGAAACCGCGCGCCGCAGGGAAAAGCAGATGGCCTGGAACGCAGAGCACGGCATTACACCCCAGAGTGTGCGCAAGCATATTGGGGATATTGTAGGCTCCGTGTTCGAACAGGATTACGTGACCGTCGCCCCGGATGAAGATACCGGGGTGGCCGAGTTTGTGGGGCAGGACCTGAGTGCCACCATTGCCGGGCTGGAAAAGCGGATGCGCGATGCCGCAGCCGAGCTGGAGTTTGAAACAGCAGGCCGCCTGCGTGATGAAATTAAAAGGCTGGAAGCCTTGCAACTCGGGCTGGACATGCCGCCCCCTCCGGCCCCAAAGGCCGGGGCCGGGCGTAAAGGCGCTGGCAAAGGGCAGGTCCCGCGTCCCTTGGGGCCGGGTGGCGGGGGGTATGAGCCAAAACCCGGAAAGGGCCGCAGTAAACGGCGCTCGTAACGGCTGGCTCTTGTTTATGCCGCGCAACCCTTCTACCGTTTCGGCGGTTAACAGGTTCACTTTTGCGGACAACAGGGTATGACCACGTCAGAATCCACCATCCGGCCCGATTATGCGGCATTAACGCAGGCTCCTGTCTGCGCAGAGCCATTTACACATATTATGGTGCCGCACTTTATTCGTCAGGATGACTTGCCCAGACTGTTCGCCAGTCTGCCTGCCATTCATTCGGGCGGGTCTTTCCCTCCACAATCACTTAAGCTTGCCCCGCTGGTGCAGGCACTGGTGCGCGAGATGGAAGGCCCGGAGCTGCGCCGGATCATTGCCCAAAAGCTGAACCTTGACTTGGATACAGCACCTTCCATGCTGACCATTCGTGGCCGCACGCGGGAAAAGGATGGCCGCATCCACACGGACTCTCTGGCCAAGCGCGTAACCATTCTGCTTTACCTGAACCCTACAGGCCCGCATTGGGAAAAGCAGGAAGGTTGCCTGCGCCTGCTGCGTGGTCCGCATGATATTGAGGACTACGCAAAGGAAGTGCAGCCTGTGGATGGCACACTGCTCATCTTCCCCAACGGGCCGACAACATGGCATGGGCACAAGCAGTTTGTGGGGTCGCGCTATACCATTCAGCTCAATTACATGACCGAGGATGCCAAAGCCCGCTCCGAGCTGCGGCGGCACAAGCTGTCTGCTCTCGCCAAAAAACTGCCTTTGCCTGCCATGGGGTACTAGGCATTTTTTCTTTGCCGTTTTCCACAGGACACAGGATTTTTCATGATTTTCCGTAAAATGACCATCTCCCGCGTGCGGGGTGCCGCACTGGTTGCCGGGCTGGCCCTGTGTGGCAGTGCGCTCTCGCCCGTTGGTGCCTTTGCGCAGGCGGCAGCGCCTTCCATGCCATCGGAACTGGTGCCGCCTTCGCTCAGCAGTGCGCAGGTCGTGCGGGCAACCCTGCCTAATGGCTTGCGGGTTGTGATCGTGCCCAACAAGCTGGCACCGGTGGTCACAACGGAAATCAACTATCTGGTTGGGTCGGCAGAGGTGCCAAAGGGTTTTCCCGGCACGGCGCATGCGCTGGAACATATGATGTTCCGTGGCAGCAAGGGGCTGGACAAGGACCAGCTCGCGGCCGTGGGTACACGCCTCGGCGGCAGCTATAATGCGGACACGACCGAGGACGTTACCCAGTATTTTTACACTGCTCAGGCACGTGACCTGCCGGTGCTGCTCAGGATTGAAGCCCTGCGCATGAACGGGCTGACCCTGTCCGAGGCAGACTGGAACAAGGAGCGGGGTGCTATTGAGCAGGAAGTCTCGCGCGACCTGTCCAGCCCCGCCTACCGTTACCTTGAACAGCTGCAGGCCATTTTGTTCGCAGGTACACCGTACGAGCATGATGCGCTGGGCACGCGCCCGTCGTTTGATAAAACAAAAGCCGCTGACCTGCGCGCATTTTACGAAAAATGGTACGCGCCCAACAACGCCATTCTGGTTATTGTGGGGGATGTAAACCCGGTTACCGCCCTGCAACAGGTAGAAGATGCGTTTGGCGGTGTTCCACGTAAAACATTGCCAGCACGGCACAAGGTTTCCCCCGTGCCACCACCGGCCAAAACGCTTACGCTGGCAACGGATTACCCTATAGGGTTTGCAACACTTGCCTTCCCCATGCCGGGTTCTTCCGCTGCGGATTACGCTACGGCGGATATTCTGTCCGATGTGCTGGCCAGCCAGCGTGGGGCACTGTACGACCTTGTGCCACAGGGCAAGGCGCTATTTGCCGGATTTGAATACGCCCCCAAAAAGGAAGCAGGGTTTGGGCTTGCTCTGGCGGCGTTCCCCAAAGGGGGGGATGCGGCAAAAGCCATGGCGGATATGCGGGGTGTGCTGGAGGCTATTCGCAAGAATGGCGTTCCGGCTGATCTGGTAGAAGCCGCCAAACGGCGTGAGATTGCCCAAATGCAGTTTGCTGCCAATTCGGTCAGCGGTCTGGCTTCCACCTGGTCCACGGCGCTGGCTTTTCAGGGGCTGGACGCACCGGGGGATCTGGTTGCCGCGTATCAGGCCGTAACACCAGAGGCGGTGAACAAACTGGCTGCCACCCTGCTTAACCCGGCCCATGCGGTTTCTGCCGTACTCACGCCGGAAAGCTCTGGTAATCCTGTGTCGGGCAAAGGGTTTGGCGGGGCTGAGTCCTTTGCGTCTTCCCCCGATAAGCCGGTCAAACTGCCGGACTGGGCAGAAAAAGCCCTGCTCAAGCTGGACAAGCCTGAACCCACACCCCAGCCTTATGTGAGCACCCTGTCCAACGGGATCAAGCTGATCGTCTGGCCGGCCCATGTCAGCCATACCATTCAGCTCAGCGGTCAGGTCCGGCAGACACCCTCCCTCCAGCAGCCCGCAGGGCAGGATGGGGTGAATGACGTTACCGAAGCCCTGTTCTCCTACGGGACCACGCAGTATGACCGGCTGGCTTTCCAGAAAGCGCTGGACGATATTCCTGCATGGGAAAGTGCGGGGAGCAGCTTCTCCCTTCAGGTTCTGACACCCGATTTTGCAAAAGGTGTTGCCCTGCTGGCTGATAATGAGCTGCACCCGGCTTTTGCAGACAAGGATTTTCAGGTTGTGCGCCAGCAGACGGCACAGGCACAGGCAGGGGAACTGCTCTCGCCTGACCATCTGTTCAACCGGGCCATAAAAATGGCTGTGCTGCCGCCCAAAGACCCCACTTTGCGCGAAGCCACACCGCAATCCATCATGAGCGTGACGCGTGATGACGTGCAGACCTATTACAAAAAAGTCTGGCGGCCAGACAGAACAACCATTGTTGTGACCGGGGACGTAACCCCGGAAAAAGCACAGGCTGTGCTGGAACAGGCGTTCGGGGGCTGGAAAGCCGATGGCCCCGCACCCGATATTGACCTGCCTGCAGTGCCCCTAAGCAAGGCATCCCACGCACAGGTGCCAGATAAGAGCAGTGTGCAGGACGAAGTGGTTCTGGCCGAAACACTGGGCCTGACTGCGGCCCAGCCCGACCACTTTATGCTCCAGTTGGGGAATGAGGTGCTGGGGGGCGGTCTGTTCTCCTCCCGCCTGTACCGCGACCTGCGTGTTAAAACCGGGTATGTTTACACAGTGGGGAGCGCGTTCGAGTGGGGGCGCACCCGTGGCCTGTACACGGTCAATTACGGCGCAGACCCCGATAAGGTCGGCAAGGCACAGGCCGCTGCGGTGCGGGATATCAAGGCCATGCAGTCGGCTCCTCCTTCGGATGATGAACTGGCTCTGGCCAAGGCGTCACTTCTGCGGAGTATTCCTCTGGCCCGCGCCAGTCTGGACCGGATTGCAGCGCAGTACCTGCATCTGACCGATCTGGGGCTGCCGCTGGATAATGCGGACCGCGGGGCACTGGCCTACTACAATGCAACCGGCGCAGATGTGCAGGCCGCATTCCGCCAGTGGATCCGCCCGGATGATCTGGCATCCATTGTTAAGGGGCCTGCTCCGTCTTTGTAAAAGACATAGAATATACAGGTGTTTTATGCAGGCGGCGGAAAGTTCTCTTTCCGCCGTTCTGTTTTGTATTGCATTAAGTGTTAGAAGACACTGTTAAACGCAACCTGGGGTGATACGTCCAAACCCGTGTTGTGGCCGGCAAAGTAAGTGGACACACCTGCAATAACCCCAAAGCGGGGGGACCAGTTATACTCAATGGCAGGAGCAATCTGCCAGTCACCGGAGGACTGGGCTATGGTATCAACCTTTTTGCCTGTGGCGGTTGTGCCCCGCAAATGGGAGCCGTTGGACCAGTCCCGCGCCAGATCAAGGGCCAGAACCCACTTCTGGTTAATGCCGAATTCGAGCGAAAAACCACTCTCGCCATACATGCCCGGCTGTGCCCGGCCTTTAAAACCTGCTGATGTGCCATAGCTGGTTACGTCATGCAGGTGTGCAGTTGTGACCGCACGCCGGAAGGTGCTCCATACCCGCAACCGTAGCTCATGCTGGCCGGGCAGGGTGTAGGTGGATTGTTCTGTTAACGCCAGCCGAAAAGTGTAGGTGCCAGCGCCCACACCATCCTGCACGCGGCCCAGCCGGTTATAATCCCCCGTAGGCATGGCCATACCTGCAAAAACGCTCAGGGCGGGTATGTAGCGTTTGGGGTCTGCATCCACATAACGCCACATCAGGTCCACCGGCAGGTCACCAAACTTTAAACCGCTGCTGGTGTTGTCACCTTTTTTCCAGCGATACTCGATAACGGGGGTCAGCTGGATACTGATCGCATCCGTAATTGCGTATTTATACAGCGTAAAATTACTAACGGCCTTTTGCCTTGGGTGCATGGGCTGGCTCACACCATTGCTGTTAAACTGCCCAACCGGTTGGCTGTAGGTCATGTACGGTTCCCACGCGATCATGCCTTTTTTGGTCATGGCCCCGGAGGGGGAGACAAGGGAGCCAGTGTACCACTGCGGTTTTGCCTCCTGCTCACTCTGGGTCTGTGTGGTGGTGGTGGTGCTGTTTGCATTGGCTGCCCAAGTGGGCGTGGCGGCCATGGCAAGGGCTGGCACGCCAAGTGTGGCAGGTAAACGCCAGTGCATGGAGCCATATAGGCAGGTGCGGGCAAAAAGCCGCTTGGCCTGCTGTATCAGCAATGTGCTCATGGGGGCGTCTGCTGTGCCGTTCCTGCCCGGCAAGTCTGCCGGTGCTGGTCCGGTTTTGTGCCCACATGGGCGCTTGTGTGCGGGTTTGACTGCGCCAGTGGGTACGACGTTGGAAAACGGGGAGGGGGGCGCAGTCATTCAGCCAACCTTACAGAGACACTGTTTTGTAATGGAACTGTATCGGTTGCCCTGAATTATCGCGGGTGTAAAGATGCTTACGGGATCAAAATTAGTGTATCTGCTGGGTATCGGGTTTTGTTGTTTGTCCTGTAGTCTTTGCGTATCCGCAATTTTTGGCGGGTTTTCCTTGTGATGAAGGAATGTTGACTTTCAACACATTTTGAAATCAAAACATTTTCTGTGTTGTACTGGATGTGGTCAATCTGGCAGCGGATTATGCTGCGCGTGTTGCCTTATGGCAGCAGGGAAAGCTGGCGGTCTGCCGCAGGCTGCCCCGCTACACTCAGCCCGGCAAGCGATATGCCCAAAAGCCGGACGGGTTTGGCAAGGGGGAGCAGGGGGGCCAGCAGCCGGCTCCCGGCGTCTCGCAAGGCGGCTTCGTTCTGGATGGGATGGGGGAAGGACTGGCTGCGCGTCAGTTGTGTAAAATCCGAATGGCGGAGTTTGAGTGTGACCGTGCGCCCGCTGATCTCGCGCTTAAGGCAGCCAGCCCAGACCAGCGTTACAAGTTTGTCCATCGCCTGTTCCAGCTCGGGGGTGGCATGCAGGTCCTGTAAAAAGGTTGTTTCTTTTCCAAGGGATTTTCTTGGTCTGTTGGGTTCAACAGGTCGGTTGTCCACGCCGCGGGTAATGCCATGGTAAAACGTGGCGGCCTTGCCAAAATGGTGTTTGAGAATATCCAGTGCACAGGCGCGCAGGTCTGCCCCGGTATGAATGCCCAGACCGTTCATGCGTCGGGCCGTGGCCGGGCCGATGCCGTGGAAGGTGCCAACCGGCAGCGGTGCGACAAAAGCCTCCCCCATGCCCGGTGGAATAACAAACAGGCCGTTGGGTTTGCGGTAGTCCGATGCCAGCTTGGCCAGAAACTTGTTGTAGGAAACCCCGGCAGAGGCGGTTAGCCCGGTCTGTTCAAAAATGCTGGCCCGGATTTCCTCCGCAATGGCGGTGGCGGAGGCACGGCGGAGTAAGGGCTGGGTGATGTCCAGATAAGCCTCATCCAGCGAGAGCGGCTGAACAAGGGATGTATAGCGTGAAAAAATGGCGTGAATCTGGGCCGATACAGCCCTGTAGGCCTCAAACCTTGGGGGAACAAAAACCAGTTCGGGGCATTTGCGCCGCGCAATAAGGGAGGGCATGGCAGAGCGCACGCCAAATTTGCGGGCTTCGTAACTGGCGGCGGCTACAACGCCACGTTCCTGGTAATGGCCAACGGCAACCGGTTGCCCTTTAAGGGCCGGGTTGTCGCGTTGTTCGACCGACGCATAAAATGCATCCATGTCGATGTGGATAATGCGGCGTATGGGCGTAGGCATGGCCCGGCCACTATGGCATGAACTGCACCAAAATGGAACAGAAAGAGAACGTATCTTGCGGGCTCATTCCTGCGCAGTGCTCAAGCTATGGTGTGCCCGGCAGGCTTAACCCGGGTTGTGTTGCGCAAAATTGCGGCGTGGTGGCGCATAACGCCACGAATGGGCGATGCTCATATCCAGATCATGCCACCGTGCGACCGAAAGGGCTGCGGTTGCAGGGTAGGCGGCACGGCTCATGCGCGGCATGGCTACGGGCTGCTGCAAAGGGCGCGCCGCATGGTGGGAGAGCCAGTAGCCCGCGCCCGCAAGGCATGCGCCCAGAGTGGTCAGGGCCGCCACCATGCGCTGGCGCAGGCGCGCAAAGGGGAGCAGGGGGCTCAGCAGGGCCTGCATGTCCGTTTCCCGCTCATTCTGTGCGGCTTCGGTGGCGAGGAGCAGATTATATTCGGTTTCGGTTACGGCCAGTGTGCTGCCTGCGCAAATATCCAGTGCGGGCATTTCATGCGCGGCCATGTCGGTTAGCGCATCCTGAAAAGCTTGGGAGACAGCCATAAACTCCTGCCGGAAGCAGGGCAGGAACAGGCTGCCCGATGCACCCGGTGCAGCCCCGCAGGGGGGAGGGGCACCAGCAAGGCGGCGGATGGTCCACAGGGTCAGCCGTTCACTTGCGGCAAGGTCGGTAAGGTACACAGGTGTATGCTGCATGGCGTGATCCGGAGGCAACGCCTCCCTCCCTAGCTATCGGTCATGGAGGATCATTAAATGAGAATCACTCTTAGTTGCAAGTAAAACTTTGGGCAATAATCGTGTGGTCGCGGGGCTGGTTTTTTCTCTTTCCTTAGGGGGCGGCTTGGGGCAGTACAAAGGGCATGTCAGTGCTAGCATCCCTCTCCCTGCCGCTTGTGCGCAAACTTGATCCCGAAAAAGCGCATGAGCTTGCCATAGATGCCCTTACGCTGGGCATTTCCGTCCCTTTCAAGCGCCCCGAGGATGACCCGGCCCTTGCCACGCGCGCGCTGGGTATGCGTTTTTCCAACCCCATTGGCATAGCCGCCGGGTTTGACAAGAACGCCCGCGTGCTGCGCCCGCTCGCCCGTTTGGGTTTCGGGTTTGTTGAGGCAGGGACCGTGACCCCCCGCCCGCAGCCGGGCAACCCCAAGCCGCGCCTGTTCCGGCTGGAGGAGGACCGGGCGGTTATCAACCGCATGGGGTTCAATAATCAGGGGATAGACCGCTTTGCCGTGCGCCTTGCCCGCCTGACCCGGCCGCTGCCATCTGGCAGGGCAGGGGGGGCCGGTGTGCCGGTGGGGGCCAATATTGGCATCAACAAAACCGGTGCAGACCCCGAGCGGGACTACCCGGCCCTTGTGGCGCGGGTCAAACCGTATGTGAACTACATTGTGCTCAATGTCTCTTCCCCCAATACGCCGGGTTTGCGCGGGTTGCAGGATGCGGCAAGGCTCAAGGGGATTCTGGACGCCATTGCAGCGCGCCACCCCGAACGCCCGCCCCTGCTGGTCAAGCTGGCCCCGGATCTGGAAGACGATGCCCTTGCTCCTATTGTGGAAGCCGCAATTCAAGGCGGTGTGCAGGGGTTGATCATCAACAACACCACACTGGCCCGCCCCGATAGCCTGCGTAGTCCGCACAAGGGCGAATCCGGTGGGCTTTCCGGCCGGCCGCTGGCTGCGCGCTCAACCCAGATGCTGCGGCTTGTTGCCAATATTGCCGCTGGCCGTCTGGCTCTTGTTTCCTGCGGGGGGATCGAGAGCGGGCAGGATATTCTGGACCGTATCCGCCTTGGGGCCGATCTGGTGCAGGTTTACACGGCCTTTGCCTATGAAGGGCCAGCCCTTATTGCCCGCCTTAAGCGGGAGATGCTTCAGATCATGCGCGCACAAGGCATAGAATCACTGGATGATGTGCGTGGGGTGGACCTGTGAGCACCACCACAGACTGGTCACTCCCCCAGATTGCCGGGCTGGAAGTGCTGGCTGATCGGTATGATGGCTACATCATAGACCTGTGGGGCACCGTGCATGATGGCGTAAACCCTTATCCCGGCGCTCTGGAATGCCTGCGTGCACTCCATAATGCGGGCAAACGGGTTGTCATGCTCTCCAACGCGCCCCGGCCTGCTGCGGTAATCGCCACCCAGCTGGAAGGGTTTGGCGTGGACCGCACCCTTTACAACGGGGTCATGACCAGTGGGCAGGAAACCCACCGCCAGATGAAGGAGAAGGCAGACCCATGGTTTGCCCGCCTTGGCCACAAGGTGCTCCATATTGGCGGTGTGCATGATCTGGGGCTGTACGAAGGGTTGAACATCCAGCGCGTAACAGACGTGGAACAGGCCGATTTTGTGATGAACACAGGGCCGGATCTGGAGCGGGGCGTTGCAACGCTGGACCCCTACCTGCCCGAACTGCGTGCCTGTCTTGCCCGCACCCTGCCCATGATCTGCGCCAACCCCGACAAGGTGGTGGTCAAAGGGGGTAATCGGCAGATCTGTGCTGGTGCTCTGGCTGCGTTTTATGCCGAACAGGGCGGGGATGTCCGCTGGATTGGCAAGCCATACCCCGGTGTGTACCAACCCGTGTTTGATATGCTGGACGTGCCCCGCACACGTATTCTGGCCATTGGGGATGCGCTGGGGACAGACATCAGGGGGGCTGCCGCCGTGGGTGTGGACAGCCTGTGGATTCTGGGCGGCATTCATCAGGAAATGGTGGGCAATGACATGGCTCTGGCCACGGCCGAGGCTCAGGCGGCTGGTCTGCGGCCAACGGCTGCGGTGCACAGGTTGGTGTGGTAACACCCGTGCAGCCAGCGGTTGGGTGTGGCGCGTTTATTCTGCGTGATGGCTGCCTGCTGCTGATCCGGCGGGTCAAGGCGCCAGAGGCCGGGTGCTGGGGTTTACCCGGTGGCAAGGTGGACCTGTTCGAAACCGCAGCGCAGGCCGCCATGCGTGAAGTGCGCGAAGAAGTGGGGCTGGAACTGCAACCCGGTCCCCTTTTGTGCGTGGTGGACCAGATTGACCGTGCCGCAGGCACGCATTGGGTGGCCCCGGTTTACAGAACAGGCCCAGTGCAGGGCGAACCCCAGTTGTGCGAGCCCCATAAACATGATGGTCTGGGGTGGTTTGCCCTGAATGCCCTGCCACATCCGTTAACCACTGCCACGCAGGTTGCCGTGCAGGCTTTTAACGTGCAGGCGGAATAGGCGCCTCGCCACCAGCCCGCCGTATGGTGTGGTGGGCTGGTGGGTTTGCCTGTGGCGGATGTTTTTGGTGGTTCAGAAATCCGGCAAGGTCTGGGCCAGTAGTCCCCCCTGCCGCAAGGGGGCAAGGCGGCGGGCCAGACCGGTTGCATCGTCCGTTTCCACCATAATGCCGCAGATCGTGGCCTCACCCTCGGAGGGTTGGAGCCGCTCGCCGGGCATTTTGCGCACAAAGCGGGCAACGGCGGGTTCCTTGGTCATGCCGATCACGCTGTTATAGTCCCCGCACATGCCGGCATCGGTCTGGAAGGCAGTGCCAGCGGCCAGAATACGGTGGTCTGCGGTGGGGGTGTGGGTATGGGTGCCCACAACAAGGGATACCCTGCCATCGAGCATATGGCCAAAGGCCCATTTTTCGCTTGTGGCTTCGGCATGAATATCCACCACAATGGCATGTACCGTGGCACCCATGCGGTGCTTGCCCAGCAAGTCGTTGGTGCAGCGGAAGGGGTCGTCCAGCGGGTCCATGAACAGCCGCCCCATTACATTGACCACCAGCGCCTTGCGGCCATCGGCCAGCGCCACCACCACACTCCCTTGCCCCGGCGTTGCCGGCGGGTAGTTGAGCGGGCGGATAATGCGGGGCTCGCCATCAATATGGCCGATCAGGTCGCGGCGGTCCCATGCGTGGTTGCCAAGAGTAATCACATCCACGCCGCTTTGCAGCAGGGTTGTGGCAATGGCGGGGGACAGGCCAAAGCCGTGGCTTGCGTTTTCCGCATTGACCACCACAAGGTCCAGCCCCAGTTGTGTGCGCAGGCCACTCAGGCGGGAAAGAACGCCATCACGCCCGGTGCGGCCGACAATATCGCCCAAAAACAGAATTCTCACGCGTGGGTCTTTCGCACTGTGCAGGGGTGTGGGTTAGCCAAAACGAATAACCTCCTTTTCGGTTACAATACAGTTCAGGGGCTGGTCATGGGGGCCACGGGGGAGGTGTGCCACCTCCTGTGTGGAGGGAGCATAGCCTATGCTGGCGGCATGGGGCAGGGCGGCCAGTGTGCGGTCGTAATAACCGCCGCCGTAACCCAGTCGGTTGCCGCTGCGGTCAAACCCCAGCAGGGGGACCAGCACAAGGGCAGGCTCCATAATCGGGCCATCGGGGTGGTGTGTGCCAAAGCGGCCCGCCCGCATGGTGGATTCGGGCTGCCACTGACGAAAAACCAGTGGGGAACCCCGCGCTGGTGTCTGGGGGAGTACAACGGTTTTACCCCCTTGCGCCAGAGCGTGGCAGAGCGGGCGCAGGTCCACCTCGTGCGGGAGCGGCCACACGCAGGCAATGGGGCCGGTGCTTGTGCGCAGTAAAGGCTCCAGCCGGTGGATAATCCCCCAATCCCGCGCGTAATCGCGCGCACGCATGGCGGCAAGGCATTCAACCCGCAGGTTTTTTTTGCGCTGCGCAATGTCAGGCGGGTCATTGCAGGGGGGGGGAATGTGCGGAGCCACCATGGACCGTGGGTCTTTCAACCTCCAGGACCTGCTAGTGCAGGTGGGCGCCGGGTAATGTGACCAGGGCCACAACAGAGCCAGCTCCCTAGGAAGTGCTTATCGGCCCAGGGGATGACTTGCCTCACGCGTCGGGCAGCCCCGCATCTTCTATGTAGGCGCGCTCCATCTCCGCTGCAAGAGATTCCGCAGTATCGGCCAGATCAGCCAGCCGGGTGTTGGTCAGGGCCAGTTCCGCCCGCAGGCGTTCTGCGTCCAGGGCTGCCAGTGCCGTGCTCTCTGGCACGCGGCTGCCTGACAGGTCCTGAATTTCGTCCGCCATCAGCAGTGCAGCCAGTACTAGCACGCGGGTTTCACCGCTAAATCCCAGATTGCGGACCTGCTGCACACGGCGTTCAACCTGATGCGCCATGGCCTGAACGTGGCGTTCCTGCCCGTTTTCGCACCCGACTGTATAGCTGTGGCCGTTGATATTGACCGAAACAAGCGCCATGGGTCAGTTCCCTTCCTCATGCCGGGGCAGGAGCGGGTCTTGGCCATGTGTGGCCTGGCCCGTCTGGTCCAGAATGTCCCGCACGCGCATGATCAGCGCATCTATGTTGGCCAGCAGTTCCTGCCGGTCGGTTTCCGGTCGGTTCTGTTTTGCCTGCTGTTGCTTATCAAGAGCAAAGGAAATGCGCTGCAACGCACGGTCCAGCCGGGTAATGGACTCTTCCGCAGGTCTTGCGCGGGTGTGCATGCTGGCATAGCTGTTGCCTTGGGGTGAGTGCGGCTCCACGTCTTGATCCTGCATTCCTTTTCCCTTCTCTTGGGGTAAGGAATCACCTGCAAAAGCGATTGCGTCAAGCATGCTCACGGAAAACAGGCCACTTTTCTCATCTTCTTCGGCGGGTATCCGCTATGTGTGCGTCCATGACCGTGCTGGTGTGCATATGGCTTTGCGTGCGGCGGGGCTGGCGGAGTATGGTGGTTGCGTTGGCCTGCTCTCCTCCCCCGGTGCGGTGGCATACATGGGGGTAGGCTGGTGGCATGCCCTGATGAACGATGCCGCAGAATCGGCCCGGCAGCCTTTTGTGCACGTGCTCGATTGTGACAGTAGTCCTGCTGGTGCGCTCATGGCGTTGCGTTGTGGCCAGCAAACTGCCATTCTGCGCCCGCAAAACCCACAATATGAGACAATCCGGGCCTTGTATGCACAGGAAAAAGCGACACTTCTGCCACAACGCCCGCCATCATTTAACCTTATCATGCCGTTAAGTGCCATATCGTCTCTTGTCGGGTATTTCGCCCACGGTTATTGCCAACACCAGCATCCGGAAAATAATGTGCCGGACACAAGGCAAAAGAAGGACTGTTCCCCATGACGCTTACCCCGAAGGTTAAGGCTATTCTCAATCAGTATGAGAGCGATAACCCCGGTACAAAGACGAATCTGGCCCGCCTGCTCAATGCTGGCAAGCTGGGTGGAACCGGCAAAATGGTCATTCTGCCGGTGGATCAGGGGTTTGAGCATGGTCCTGCCCGCTCTTTCGCAGCCAATCCGGCCGCCTATGACCCGCACTACCACTTCCAGCTTGCGATCGAAGCCGGGCTGAGCGGCTATGCAGCGCCCCTGGGCATGCTCGAATGTGGGGCCGCAACGTTTGCGGGTGAAATTCCGCTTATTCTCAAGTGCAACAGTTCCAACAGCCTTGCGACCGAAAAAGATCAGGCCGTTACCGGCACCGTGGCGGATGCGCTGCGTCTGGGTTGTGCGGGCATTGGTTTTACCATTTACCCCGGCTCCGAATACTGCTTCGACCAGATGGAAGAACTGCGTGAACTGGCGGCAGAAGCCAAGTCCGTGGGTCTGGCCGTAATCGCATGGAGCTACCCGCGTGGCCCCGTGCTGGACAAGAAGGCCGAAACAGCCGTGGACGTATGCGCCTATGCCGCGCATATGGCCGCCCTGTGTGGTGCCCACATCATCAAGGTCAAACCCCCGACCGACGTTGTGGCACTGGATGCCTGCAAGCCTGTGTACGAAAAGAACAAGGTTGATGTGGCAACGCTTGCCGCGCGCATTAACCATGTTGTGCAGTCCAGCTTTGCCGGTCGTCGGATTGTCATCTTCTCTGGTGGTGAACACACCGGCACGGACAACCTGCTGGCCACCATTCAGGGTATTCATGATGGTGGTGGCTTTGGCTCCATTATCGGTCGTAACGTGTTCCAGCGCCCCAAGGCAGAAGCGCTGGCCCTGCTCGACCAGATTATCACCATCTTCAAGAGCTGAGCCTAGCAGGTGCGCATCGTGCGGAAAGGATAGTCGCAGTGTCGGAACTTTATCTTGTTACGCCTGCACTCTTGCATGCCGATGCGTTTTTGCCTGTGCTGGAGCAGCGTCTGGCCAACCACCAGCCCGCAGCATTGCTGCTGCGTCTGGCGGATGGCATAGCCCCTGCTGCCGCCATAGCCCTGATCGGGGCTATTCGCCCGCTTGTGCAGCATGAGGGCATTGCCCTTATGCTGGAAGACGCACCCGAACTGGCTGTGCAGACCGGGTGCGATGGGGTTCATCTCTCCCAGTCCTATACTGCGGCTAGTGTGCGCGACGCACGACGCCAGATTGGTGATGAACTGCAACTTGGTGTGGCCGTAGGCAGCAGCCGCGACGGTGCCATGCGCGCGGGGGAAGAAGGGGCGGATTACGTCTGCTTTGCGCCGGATGCCGCGCAGAATGCAGAGGCCACACAGGCCGTTCTGGCTCTTGCCCAGTGGTGGTGCATGATGATGGAACTGCCCGCCGTAGCCTGCGCCGCAACCCCCGAAGACGCCCGTGCACTGGCCGGGTGTGATACGGATTTTGTCATGCCCGATACCAACTGGTGGGATGACCCTTCCCCGTGGGTTTTTTAACTCCAGCTATCCAGTAGCCCCGCGCCGTATGGGCCAAATCCCTTAAGGGGTGTTAGGGCGCACAGCCGCCTGTTCCGCGGGTGGCAGAACCAGCGTGTGCGTAAAATACAGCACACCGTTGGATTGTGGAATCCCCATGACCCAGAGCGGGCTGCTTTGCCCATGGGGTGGGCCAATCATGACCTGCTCTGTTTGTGTGTCCAGCCAGATGGGCAGCGCCTGCCCGTTCAGGGTGGGGAGCAGCAGGCTATGGCCCGGTGCGGCAGCAAGGGCTGCACGCAAGGCCTTGTGGGGCCATTTTCCGGTGACAATTGTATAGCCTAGCAGGGTGCGTACCCTGCCGGTGCTGGCTGGGTCCAGAAGCTGGCCACCAGTTTGCGCGTTATAGGTTTCCAGCGCCGTATTGGGTAGGGCGAACACCGTAAAAGGCCCCGCCTGCTGCAAGGTCGGGAACAGGCCGGTCCTGTCCAGCAGATGCGTGTAGTCGGCCAGCTCTATGGAACTGCGCAGGGTGTCGGACAGGGGGCGGTCGCAGAATGCGGGTGTTTGCGGGTTGCCGTAGGCAACGGCACTATCAATTGGATTGTTCTGCCCGGACTTGCCACTGCGCCCCTGTGTATAGGTGCGTGTGCCCGAGACTGTTGGCATCATATACGCGCAGGTAGAGATTGGCGTTGTGTATGTGTCCTGCCGCGCGGGGCTCTGCGCGCAACCACCCAGCAGGAACATGCCTGCCAGCATAAGTGCCGGGGGAGCCACAAACCCACGCCAGCGGTGTTGTGCGCGGCGTGGGGTGTGGTGACGCAAAGGAGCCTCATCCCGGGTAGTCGTGGTGTTGAACGGTAAGGGCAGGAGGCTCAGCATGATGCGTGTGGTCTAGCAGCCGTCGCCCCGCATTGTCCAACTGATGACAAGGCCTTTTACGAGTTCAAAGTTGGTCTGGCAGCTATAGGTGTAAGCGGTGCCCATACCGCCGCCCCAGCCGCCATAACCCCAACCACCGTAGCCCCAGCCACCATAGCCGCCCCAGCCGCCACCCCAACCTGGGCCATACCCCCAGCCACCGCCCATGGGCATGGAGGTGTAGTCGGTCTCCTGCGTGATGTAGGCAAGAAAAGTGTGATCCCCCGTGGTGAACTGGCGCGTAGGCACGCCAAAGGTGCGGATAACATCCACGGTTGGCCGCCCGATCATGGAATCGAGCTTGCGTCGTTCCTCCGCGCTGGGAACCTGGCAGGCGGCAAGGGCTAGAAGCCCGATCAGTAAAAATCTGTTTGCGTATGTCATGGCACCGACTTGCCCCTTGGTGGAATACGCCTGCGGTGTGCGTCGTACGAGTGGAAGATAAGCAAAAAACACCTGTTAAGGCTAAATGTTGCAGACTAATCCTGTATCCACAAGACATCCTGTATCTGGCGGGCTCCACTGGCCAGCATAACCAGCCGGTCAAAGCCCAGCGCAATGCCTGAACAGGGGGGCATGTGGGGCAGGGCGTGGAGGAGTTTTTCGTCCATCGGCCAGGTGGGGCGGGTCGGGTAAAGCTGCTGGCGTTCGGCCCTGTCATGGGTAAAACGCTGGCGCTGCTCTACAGGGTCTGTCAGTTCTTCAAACGCATTGGCCAGTTCCATGCCTGCGGCGTAAAGCTCAAACCGCAGGGCCACGCGCGGGTCCGTTGGGTCCTTGCGCGCCAGTGCGGCCTGGCTTGCTGGCCAGTGCGTTAAAAACGTGGGGCGGGTCTGGCCAATGGCGGGTTCGATTCGCTCCAGCAACAAGCGGAAAAACAGGTCTTCCCAGTGTTCACCATCGCGCAGGGTGCAGCCTGCTGCATAGGCCAGTGCCTGCGCATTACCTTGGGTTGGAAGCAGGTCAACACCAGCATGGTGGCGGAATGCATCTTCCATGCTCAGTCGTTCAAAGGGCTGGCTCAGGTCCAGCGTGCAGGCGTTGCGGTGCACAACAGGGGGCAGAATGGCTTTGAGCAGCGCTTCTGTCTCGTCCATCAGGCCGTTCAGGGGCATGCCGGGCTGGTACCATTCCAGCATGGTGAACTCGGGGGCATGGGTGCCGCTGGCCTCACCATTGCGCCAGACACGGGCAAACTGGAACAGCGGCAGCCCGGTGGCGGCGATAATCCGCTTCATGGCGAATTCGGGGCTGGTGTGCAAAAACAGCGGTTGGCGCTGGCCGTCGGGTGTTTCCCGCTCGGTCTGGAAGGGGAGCAGATGCACCTCTTCCCCCGGTACAGGCACGGCGCAGGGGGTTTCCACCTCCACGCAGCCACGGGATTCCAAAAACGCGCGCACACCCCGCATGGTCAGGTTGCGGCGGATTAAAAATGGCAGCCGGTCGCGAATACGCTCGGGGTCCGGGCCACCAAAGGACAGATGAGATGTTGCAGACACAGACATGGGCAGAGTAGAGCCGGTACATGTCTTCCCCGGTCAAGCCCCCTTTTGCGACCAGCCGAACGCTGCGCACCCCAGATGAACTGATTGCCGCCGGTATGGCCACGCCCGCGCAAAAAGCGGACCTGCAAGCCATAGCCCGGCAGTATGCCACGGCCATACCGCCCGCTTTTGCGGAGCTGATGCACAGCCTGGACGACCCGATTGGCGTGCAGGTTGTGCCCACCATGCAAGAACTGGTGGTCACGCCGGAAGAGCGCTCTGACCCGATAGGAGATGATGCGCTCTCCCCCGTGCCCGGTATTGTGCACCGTTACGCGGACCGCGCCTTGCTTAAGCCCCTGCTGGTATGCCCGTTATACTGCCGGTTCTGCTTCCGGCGGGAGCATGTGGGGCCAGATGGCGGTGTGCTGGATGATGAAGCCCTGAGCCGCGCGCTGGACTGGCTACGCACGCATGAGCAGATCCGCGAGGTTATTCTGACCGGGGGGGACCCGCTCATGCTCTCGCCCCGGCGGTTGGGGGAGATTGTGCAGGCCCTTTCCGGCATGGCGCATGTAACCACCATCCGGGTGCATACGCGTGTGCCAGTAGCCGCACCCGAGCGTGTGACAGACGCATTGCTGGATGCGCTGGAAACGGACAAAGCCATGTGGATGGCCGTACACATCAACCATGCGCGGGAAATGGCTCCACCCGCACGGAACAGCCTGCGCCGTATTGCCCGGCGGGGCATACCGCTGTTGGGGCAGTCGGTGCTGCTGCGTGGGGTGAATGACAGCGAGGAGGCACTGGAAGACCTGTTCCGCACCATGGTGGAAAACCGTATGCGGCCGTATTACCTGCACCAGCTCGACCCTGCGCCGGGTACGGCCCATTTTCATGTGCCGGTCGCACAGGGCCAGCGCCTGCTGGCTGGTCTGCGGGGGCGTGTTACGGGGCTTGCCTGGCCTATTTACGTGCTGGATATTCCCGGAGGCTACGGCAAGGTTCCTCTGGGGCCGGAGTATATTACGGGCGAGCGGCAGGTGCGTGACCCACAGGGCGGCACCCATAATCTGGACCGCCTGTAGGCGCTGCGGGGGAGGGGACCTTACTCTCCTATCGCAGCCCCGCCGGGGTGGCGGTGGTCGGCCCCACCATAAAAACGGGCTGGTCCGTGGCTGTTCAGGCCGGGGCCCCCTACCAGAATCCCCTCGGGAATGCCCCACGGCGCATGCAGGACAAAGCTGTACCCCTCCTGCTCCAGCGTTTGCTGCACCTGCGGGGTCAGGGCGTTTGCCTCAACCTCCACACTCTGTGGCATCCACTGTTCGTGCAGGCGGGGCAGGTCTATGGCCTGCTGGATGTTCAGCCCGTAATCCACAACGCCCAGAATAACAGAGAGTATAATGGTGGGAATGCGCGACCCACCGGGGCTGCCAATAACCATGACCGGCCTGTTATCGCGCGAGATAATGGTCGGCGCCATGGAGGAAAGGGGCGTTTTGCCCGGCGCAATGGCATTGGCCGCACTGCCGGGAATGCCAAACATGTTCAGCGCCCCGGGTTTGATGGAAAAATCATCCATTTCATCATTCATGATGATCCCGGTGTCCCCTCCCATCACCTTGGCGCCAAACCAGCCGTTCAGCGTATAGGTGGTGGAAATGGCAAACCCGTTCTGGTCGATTACCGAAAACTGGGTGGTTTCGGGTTTTTCGGGCGAGGCAACACCTGCACGCAGGTCAGCGGAGGGAATGGCTCTGTTGGGCGGAATATGCGCGCGTATGCTGGCAATATAGGCCGGGTCCAGCAGGCTGCTGACCGGGTTATGGACAAAAGCCGGGTCGCCCAGATCCCGCCGGTCGGAATAGGCGTGGCGCATGGCCTCTATTTCACGCTGGAGAGCGGGGGCGGTGTGCAGGCCAAGGGCGTGCATGTCATACCCGGCCAGAATTTCCAGCATTTCGCACAGGGCAATGCCGCCTGCACTGGGGGGGGGGGCTGTTTCTACCAGTAACCCACGGTAGGTGCAGCTTATGGGGGGCAGTTCGCGCGGCTGGTAGTGTTCAAAATCTTTGGCCTGCAAAATGCCGCCATGGGCTTTGGACTGCTCCAGAATACTGGCGGCGATGGGTCCTTTGTAAAAGGCATCCGCCCCGTTCTGTGCGATCAGTTCGAGCGAGTGTGCCAGATTTTTCTGTACCAGCCTGTCACCGGGCTGGAAGGGGGAGCCATCGGGGCGCAGGAAAACCTTGCGGGCATAGGGGTCCTGTGCCAGCGCAGCGGTGGAGGTGTTCAGGAGCTGCACATCCCCTTCCCCCAGTACAAATCCATCGCGGGCGAGCTGAATGGCAGGGGCCATGACCACTGCTCGGGGCAGGTGGCCCCAGCGTTTATGCACGGCCTCCAGCCCGGCCACAGTGCCGGGCACGGCTACGGCCTTCCAGCCCAGAAGGGACAGGTCGGGGATAACATTGCCCTTACTGTCCAAAAACATATCCGGCGTGGCTGCCAGAGGGGCCTTTTCCCGGAAATCGAAAAAAATCGCAGGCTTGCCCGGTGGGCGCAGCATCATAAACCCGCCACCCCCCAGATTGCCCGCGGCAGGGTACACCACCGCCAGTGCATACCCCATGGCAACGGCAGCATCGGCAGCATTGCCCCCTTTGGCCAGAATGCGCGCCCCTACCTCTGATGCCAGCTTCTGGGCAGAAACCGCCATGCCGTGCTGCCCGGGTACGGGAGCAGCCACGGCTGCATTAGCCGGCACCGCTGCCCCGTAGGCCAAGGGGTCGGCCACGGGTGCCGCGTAGGCTGGCAGGGTGGCAAAGCCTGTGCTCAGGCAACAAACCACCTGCACCACATGGCGCGCAACACGGGAGAACAACGTGGTGGGGGTGGTTTGCATGGCGCTTATCCTTCGGTTGGGTAAGGGGGGCAGTCGTACCCTGCGGGGGAGCGGGTAAATATTTCATACCCGGTCTGGGTTACGGCCAGCATATGCTCAAACTGTGCGGACAAGGAGCGGTCACGCGTTACGGCGGTCCACCCGTCTTCAAGAATTTTCACTTCGGGTTTGCCAATGTTAAGCATGGGCTCAATGGTAAATACCATACCGGCCTTCAGCTTCATGCCCTCGCCGGGGCGGCCGTAGTGCAGGATGTTTGGTTCGGCATGAAAAACCTGCCCGATCCCATGCCCACAAAAATCTTCCACAATGGAGTAGCGGTGTTTTTCGGCGTGGCTCTGAATGGCGTAGCCAATATCGCCCAGAGTGGCACCGGGGCGTACAACCTCAATCCCGCGCATCAGGCTTTCATACGTGGTGGTGATCAGCTTGGCAGCTTTGATGGACACCTTGCCCACGGTGTACATGCGGCTTGTATCCCCGAACCAGCCGTTAAGCTTGGGGGTGACGTCGATATTGACAATATCGCCCTCAATCAGTGGCCGGTCCCCCGGAATGCCGTGGCACACAACATGATTGACCGAAATACAGCACGACTTGGGGTAGCCACGGTAGTTCAGTGGGCCGGGGGTGGCGCCATGCTCAAGCGTGTAGGCATGAATAATGCGGTCCAGTTCGCCCGTGGTTACGCCGGGTTTGACGTAAGGCGTAATCATGTCCAGCGTTGCTGCGGCCAGCTGGCCTGCCGCCCGCAGGTGCTTGAAGTCTTCTTCGGTATGGAGAACGATTCCGCCTCTGCCCGCCATTCTGCACTTCCTCATCGTTGTTGGTGCTTTTGAGAAAGCAGCAAGATGAAGAGTGCAGGCCACAAAGGCAACCCGCTTTGGTTATAACGGGCTGCCTAAATGGCCATAAAATGTTCAGGTCCGGTTATGGGCGGTTGTGTGGCGCACCATGCTGCGGCGGATGGTGGGCGTGGCAATGGTATGGACCTTGGCCCCGATAACCGCAGTATGGCGGCCATGGCTGACATTGGTAATAGCCGCGTGGTGGCGGCGGGTTGCAGGTGCTTCCGCCACTTCAAGTGGTGCGTGCCTGTGGTTGGCGGCGGCCATGATCAGCGCGCCACGGCGGCTGCGGTGGCGCTGGCTGCTGGTAGCCTGTGCTACAAGAAGCGGGCGGGCAACAGGAGCTACGCCTTCGGCATCAAAGCCGTGGTCCAACTGGTTGGCCATGACCAGCGAGCGCTGGGTATTGCTGGATGCACCCATAACCACACCAACCAGCCGCACATTGTCA
The DNA here is from genome assembly GCF_011516925.1 of Acetobacter fabarum. Lineage (GTDB taxonomy): Bacteria > Pseudomonadota > Alphaproteobacteria > Acetobacterales > Acetobacteraceae > Acetobacter > Acetobacter fabarum. The sequence goes on along the minus strand of NZ_WOTG01000003.1, from coordinate 119,213 downwards.
CGCAGGGCGGAGGTCACAAGGTTACGCCCGGCTTCCTGCGTGTATCCCGTCTTCATGCCGTCTGCCCCGGCATAGACCTTGAGCATGGGGTTATGGTTGGGGATGTAGCGGCCATGGAAGCGGAAGGATGGGGTAGCAAAGTAATGGTAATATTCGGGAAAATCGGCAATCAGGCGGCGGCCGAGAGTGGCCAGATCCCGCGCGGTTGTCATCTGGTCGGGGTCGGGCAGGCCGGATGCGTTGCGGAACAGGGTCTTGGACATACCCATGGCGTGGGCCTGCTGGGTCATCATGGCGGCAAACTGGGGTTCGCTCCCGCCCCCGATCAGCTCACCCAGGGCACAGGCGGCATCGTTGGCGGATTTGGTGACCAGCGCAAGCACAGCCTGTTCAACAGTCAGGTGTGTGCCGGGAACCAGCCCGAGTTTGGAAGGTTCCATGGTGGACGCATGGATGGAAACCGGCACGGACTGGGTCAGGGAGATAGCCCCGGCACGCAGTGCGTTGAAGGTCATGTACAGTGTCATCAGCTTTGTCAGGCTGGCCGGGTAGCGCCGCAGGTCCGGATCGGTCTGGGAGAGCACGGCCCCGGTATTGGCATCCATGACAATGGAACTGATCTGTCCGGCATACTGCGCACGGGCCTGACTGGCCGTAGTAAATGCTGCAAGGGTTACACCAGCAAGCAGACCTGCCCATTTACGCAAACGGAGGGTTTTTGTGCTGCCCGATGTTAGTCTGTTGTGTTCCGTTATCTGCCGTAACGCCGGTTTGTCTGCCACTGCTACCCCCACCTGTGCCTTATGGAGCACTATTCCGCCTACTGTCAGGAATCGCAAGAGCATGGCGGCAAAAAACTGGAACTCTGGCGCATGGAATCCAACATAAGCTGTTCCCGCGTCTGTTCTGCCATGTTGTGCCCATGTGTGGCATAAATATGGCGCGCTGGTTCCATATTGGGCACGCACACCAGCTATTCTGTCGTTCCGCTCTCTTTTATTGTACTTTGGCTTTGCCAATATGGTGGTAAGGAACACCACTCGTTTTTCACCCTGCCTCGGGAGTTTGGTTGCCATGGCCTCGTTTCATCTTCCTGTTCTGCATACAGGCAACGGGCCGTCGCGGCGTGATGGAGGCATGGATTCGGACCGGGATGATGTGGAAATTGGCGTGGTTGTGCGGGCCAAACCCAAAACCCGCAAACCCGCCATGTACAAAGTGCTCATGCTGAACGATGACTACACTCCCATGGAGTTTGTGGTTTACGTCCTTGAACGCTTTTTTCAGAAGAATCGTGAAGAAGCGACAGACATCATGCTCAACGTCCACCGCAAGGGTGTGGGTGTCTGTGGTGTGTTTACGTATGAGGTGGCGGAGACCAAGGTTTCTCAGGTCATGGATCTGGCGCGCCAGAACCAGCATCCCTTGCAGTGCACCATAGAAAAAGACTGATACCAGAACCTCTAGCGTTTTCCTGAACACAGTCTGGCTGCCAGCCGCGCTCTGCGGTGTTTGGCGTGTGCGCAAGCCCGTGGTCGGTGGGGTGTAAGCCCCGCTTCTGGCCTGCAAATGCCGCTTTGCAGGCACAACACGCATATTTTTGCGATGGAGCGCTTGGGTAAAAAGCGCGCAAAACCAGCATTCTTGCCAGAGATGAGAACGAAAAATGCGTGAACATGCGTTTTTTGCGTGGTTATGACTCGCATTTCTTGCCGAAGCAGCCAAATATGTTTGCAGGGCACCCGATCATGGTCCCGAGGTTGTTTTGCCGTGGTCGGAAAGTCCGGGGAAAGGAGCGTCTCGTCATGTTGTCACGCAATCTTGAGCAGACGCTGCATCGGGCGCTTATTCTGGCCGGAGAACGGCATCATGAATATGCCACGCTAGAGCATCTGCTTCTTGCCCTGGTTGATGATGCGGATGCCGTAACGGTGTTCCGCGCCTGTGGGGTTGATCTGGACCGGTTGCGGACAGACCTGACAGGCTTCCTCGACAAGGACCTTGCCGGTCTGGCGTCTGAGCGCCCGACCGAACCCAAACCAACAGCCGCGTTCCAGCGTGTTATCCAGCGCGCCGCCATTCATGTGCAGTCCACCGGACGCGATGAGGTGACAGGCGCTAACGTGCTGGTCGCCCTGTTTGCCGAGCGTGAAAGCCACGCCGTGTACTTCCTGCAACTGCAGGATATGACACGTCTGGACGCCGTGAACTTTCTCTCCCACGGGATTGCCAAAGCCCCCGACCGCGCCACCCGGCGCCCGGTTGCAGGCAGCAATACCGGTGCGGAAAAAGGGGAAGAACCAGAACGGGCCGAAACCAAGGCACAGAAAAGCCAGGATGCGCTGTCTACCTACTGCGTCAATCTGAACGACAAGGCGCTGGCTGGTAAGGTTGACCCGCTGATCGGGCGGGATACCGAAATTGAACGCACAATCCAGATTCTGTGCCGCCGTACCAAAAACAACCCGCTATATGTGGGCGATCCCGGTGTAGGCAAAACCGCCATTGCGGAAGGGCTTGCCCGCCGGATTGTGGAAGGCAGCGTGCCCGAAGTGCTGCTGAAATCCACCATCTATTCGCTGGATATGGGCGCATTGCTGGCTGGCACCCGCTACCGCGGTGATTTTGAGGAACGCCTTAAAGCCGTTGTGACGGAGCTGGATCAGGACCCGCACGCCATTCTGTTTATTGATGAAATCCATACCGTTATCGGTGCGGGTGCAACATCGGGCGGGGCCATGGATGCGTCCAATCTGCTCAAACCCGCTCTGGCGGCTGGCACGCTGCGGTGCATTGGTTCGACCACCTACAAGGAGTTTCGCCAGCACTTTGAAAAAGATCGTGCTCTTGTAAGGCGGTTCCAGAAGATTGATGTGCCTGAACCCAGCATTGATGATGCGGTCAAGATCCTGCGCGGCCTGAAAGGCAGCTACGAAAAGCACCACAAGGTCCGCTACACGGAAGAGGCTATTCGTGGGGCTGTGGAACTTTCCGCACGTTATATTCATGACCGTAAATTGCCCGATAAGGCGATTGACGTGATTGATGAAGTCGGGGCTTCGCGCATGCTCCAGCCTGAAGGTCGCCGCCGCAAGACGGTCAACCTGAAGGATGTGGAAGACATTATCGCCCGTATTGCCCGCATTCCGCCCAAAAGCATTTCTGCTGATGACAAGGAAGTGCTGCGTTCTCTGGAGCGTGACCTCAAGGGCATGGTATTCGGGCAGGATCAGGCGATTGATGCACTTTCCGCCGCCATCAAACTGGCGCGTGCTGGCCTGCGTGATCCGGAAAAGCCGATTGGCAACTATCTGTTCTCCGGCCCCACAGGGGTTGGTAAAACGGAAGTGGCCCGCCAGCTTGCCAACGCGCTGGGTATTGAGCTGATCCGCTTTGATATGTCCGAATACATGGAGCGGCATTCCATCTCCCGCCTGCTGGGTGCGCCTCCGGGGTATGTCGGGTTTGATCAGGGCGGTCTGCTGACCGATTCCATCGACCAGCACCCCCATGCCGTGCTGCTGCTGGATGAGATCGAAAAAGCCCATCCCGACCTGTACAACGTGCTGCTACAGGTTATGGATAACGGCCGCCTGACGGACCATAACGGCAAAACGGTCGATTTCAGGAATGTTATCCTGATCATGACCACCAACGCCGGTGCGTCCGATATGAGCAAGGAAGCCGTAGGCTTTGGCCGCAAGGTGCGTGAAGGCGAGGATGAAGAGGCTATCAAGCGTCTGTTCACCCCCGAGTTCCGTAACCGGCTGGATGCGGTTATTCCCTTCGCTCATCTGACGCAGGAAATTGTCGGGCAGGTTGTTGAAAAGTTCGTGCTGCAGCTTGAAGCACAGCTGGCTGACCGGCACGTGACCATTGAACTGTCTTCGGCAGCCAAGGAGTGGCTGGCAGAAAAAGGGTATGACCGCCTGTATGGTGCCCGTCCGCTGGGTCGGGTTATTCAGGAATCCATCAAAAAACCTTTGGCCGAGGAACTGCTGTTCGGGCGTCTGGCCAAAGGGGGGGCCGTTAAAATTGGCCTCAAGAATGGTGAACTGGCGTTTGATATTGTGGAGAGCAATGCCAACGCTGCCTCCAGCTCTGGCGAGGATGAACGCGGGAGCGAAAAGGAAGAGGAAGCCGCAGACTAACTTTTGCGCGCACTGTGAAAAACATATTTGGCTGGCCAGTTTTTCTGGTCAGCCATTTTTTGTTCAGTCGTATTTTGTGCCGTTGACAATAACGTAGCCCGGAATGCCCCATGAGCGGCCAGTGCCACGGTGTGTCCAGTCCACGCCCTGCTGGCGGGCTGAATCATAATAATACCGTCCTACCACTTCGACCTTGTCGCCCTTGGCGACCCATGGCCAGGCGGGGGTGTGCATTTCGTCCAGGTTGGTCACGATGCGGATGGAAATATTGGGTGCAACCGTTATGTAAAAATAGCCATGTCGGCCGCTACGGGTCTGTCTGGCGGTTTTGGAAAGAGTTAGAACAGTCCCGCAAATATGCACTGCGGCATCGGCTTTTGGCCCACCGTTTTCAAACGCCTGCTGTTTGCTCAGAAAATCCTGATTATCGCATGTGGCGGACACGGAGGCAGGCAGGTTGGTATCTGCATGTCTGTGCCGGGCCTGTGCCGGGGTGTTCAGGGTAGGCAGGGCCAGCCCGGCGCATAGGGCCAGCAGGGACATGCGGCGTGTAAAGTCGAACATGGGAATCCTTGTACGGGGTCAGCAGGTTTATCTGGCTGTGTTCATGACCGGGCGGTAACCTTGTGTCAAATGCACGTGATAGGGATGGAACAGGCTTATAATCAGGAGTTTACAGACCTTAATAATTTCGGCAAAACAGGGGGATACAGTATATTCTGCTGTTGTTTTGGCGAAAATGGTTGTGTGTCCCATGCGCCACATTGTTTCGATACCGGATTGAAAGACATATCCCGCATGCAAGACGATATTCTAAAACTTGCTTACGAAGTCTCTCAGATGACGCGGGAAAAAATTCATCTGATTGCTTCAGTCATGAACGAAGCCAAGTTTCTTGCCATCAACACACGCATTGAAGCCGCGCGGGTAGGGCAGGCCGGTGCGGCCTTTGGCCTGCTGGCAGACGAAATGGGGCGTATTTCCACCCGTATTGTTGGCATTGCCTCCGAACTGCGCAGTGCAACGGACAGCAGCACCGAGCGTCTGCTACAGGCCGGGAACGATCTGCTTTTGCGCGGCAAGGGGGAACGTATGACCGACCTGGCCCTGAATGTTGTGGATCTGATTGACCGTAATCTGTACGAACGCTCGTGCGACGTAAGGTGGTGGGCAACCGATAGTGCCGTTGTGCAGGCGCTGGAAAGTGCAACCCCCCAAGCGTACCAGTATGCTGCAGAGCGTCTGGCAACAATTTTAAAATCCTATACTGTTTATCTTGACCTTTTTATTGTTGACCCCAGAGGTAAGGTGGTGGCCTGTGGCCGCCCGCAGACACACCGTTCTCTGGAAGGGAGCGATATGTCGGGCGAGGCATGGTTCGCAAAAGCCATGCGCACGCAAAGTGGAGAGGAATACGCGGTAGCAGACGTTAACCGTGTGCAGGCACTCAATAACGAACAGGCCGCCATTTACAGCACCGCCATCCGCGCGGGTGGGGATGCGCGCGGGCAGGTTCTGGGTGTGCTCGGCATTGCGTTTGACTGGGCACCGCAGGCCGAGGCCATTGTAAACGGTGTGCGCCTGTCTGATGTGGAACGGGGGCAGACGCGCGTTATGCTGGTAGATGCCCACAAGCGTATTATTGCATCGTCTAACGGTAGTGGTGTGTCGGGCGATTATTACAAGTTCACACCGCAGGCGGAGCGTGGCTACTACGTAAGCGGGGATAAGCTGATTGCTTATGCCCACACGCCGGGGTATGAAACCTATAAAGGCCTTGGCTGGTATGGGGTTTTGGAAACCAGCCTGTAAAACAAAAGCTATTTAAGCAGGGTTTGCCTGTTCTCCAGAGGGGCTTCCCCCCATTGCAGCGTGTGCCGCAATGGGGGAGGTGTTTCAGGGTTTTTCCTGCAACAGGCGTGTGCGGTAGTCATCAAGCTGGCGCATGACGTCGGGGTTGGGCTGTGGGGTAACCTGCCGCAGATTGTGCAAGGCCCGGATAATGGTGCCAATAACCACAAGACGTGCATACCATTTGTGGTTGGCAGGCACGATAATCCACGGGGCATGTGCGCGCGCGGTCTGGGCAATGGCATCCTGGTAAGCGGTTGCGTAATCATCCCAGTACTCGCGCTCATGCAGGTCCGAGGGAGAGAATTTCCAGCGTTTTTCAGGAATATCCAGCCGGGCCAGCAAGCGTTCGCGCTGTTCCTCGCGTGAGATGTTTAGGAAGAATTTGAGCACAATTGTGCCCTGCCTGCTCAGGTAGTGTTCAAGATGGCGGATGTCGCTGTAGCGGCCATCCCAGAATTCGGGGGTGTTGAGTGCCCCGGGAACATGCCCGTTTTTAAGCAGGTCAGGATGGACGCGGCTGACCAGAACATCCTCATACTGGCTGCGATTAAAAATAACGATGCGCCCTGCCTGCGGTGCAGCAGCATGGATACGCCACAAAAAACCATGCAGCAGATCGGTCGGGCCGGGCTGCTTGAAGGAGGTTACGGCAACGCCTTGCGGGTTCACGCCGGACATGACGTGCTTGATCGTGCCATCCTTGCCAGCGGCATCCATGCCTTGCAGAATGATCAGGAGCGAGTGGGTCTGGTTGGCGTACAGAAGTTCCTGAAGGTCCTGTAGCAGACCCTTGACCTGCCTGAGCAGCTTTTTGCCCGTGTCCTTGTCCAGTCCCAGATGCCCATCATCATCGGGGTTGTGGTCGCCCAGCCGGAACTGGCTGCCGTCCGTGACCTTGTAGCTGTCGAGTGCATTCAAAAAACGGGAGAGGGTGTTCATGGACAGGTGTCCTGAAAATTGAGCAATATGTGTCGGATGCATAGAATTACAGACAACAGTTGTGCTGGCAATCTTGCCAAAAAAGGAAGTGTTTCTCATATCTTGGGGGATGGTATTCGCAAACACGCCCCAACTCGCCCCTGCTGTTATGGATAACGGCCTTTCGCTGGCAGGTATGCTGCTGGTGGCAACGCCTATGCTTGGGGGGACCGCGTTCGGGCAATCCCTTATCTACATGTGCAGCCATACGCCAGATGGAGGGGCCATGGGGCTTGTTATCAACAAGCGCCTGCCCCGCCCCGATTTTGATGATCTGCTGGAGCAGTTGCACATTACCCCTGTTCCCCCGGTGCGCAGGATTGGCCTGTGCGCTGGCGGCCCGGTGGAAGAGGGGCATGGCCTTGTTCTGCATTCTGGGGAGTGGAGTGGTCAGGACAGCCTGCGTATTACCGAGAATGTGACACTCACCTCCAGCATGGATGTGCTGCAGGACATAGCTCAGGGGGGAGGCCCGCAGGATGCCCTGCTGGCCATGGGGCATGCGGGCTGGTCAGCAGGGCAGCTTGAGCAGGAGATTTTTCAGCACGATGCATGGATGGTGGTGCCCGCCACGCGTGAACTGATTTTTGGCATGGACCATACCGTTAAATGGCGGCGGGCTCTGGCGTCCATCAACATTGACCCAGCCCGTTTGAGCGGGCAGGCGGGCCATGCCTGAGCGCACGCGCTCAACACCCATATCCAGATTACGGTGTGGCGGTAGGCGGATTGCTCAGTAAGGATCGACCCGTGTGGTTTCAGTCGGTTTTCTGGCCCAGCGCCAGGCACTTATGCCTTGCCGGGCCAGTTCGCGGTGCATGATCATGATCGGCCATTGGCCAGACCCCTTGTAATGGCCCATGCCATCGGGGGCGGACAGGCGTTTGGCCAGTGCTTCCACCAGTGTAACCGAGCGGTGCCGGCCGCCTGAGCAGCCAATGGCGATGGTGGCGTATTTTTTGCCTTCCTGCACAAAGCGCGGCAGCACAAGCTGGAGCATGGCGTGGATCTGGTTCAGAAAAGGCAGGTAGTCCGGGTCGTGGGTTACGTAGGCTGCAACATCCCCATCCAGTCCGGTTTTGGGGGCCAGTTCGGCTACGTAATGCGGGTTCCGCAGAAAGCGGGCATCAAACACAATATCCGCCTCCCGTGGCAGGCCCGCAGGGTAGGCGAAGGACATCAGGGTAACAGTCAGCCCCTCGCTTGCACCACCAACCCACGGGCTAAACCGGCTTTCCACAAACTGCCGCAGGTCTGGTGGGGGCATATCGGTGGTGTCGATCACCAGATCGGCTGCGGCGCGCAGGGGAGCGGTCAGGGCGACTTCGGCCTCTATACCTTCCTTTATGCTGCTATGGGGGGCTAGCGGGTGCCGCCGCCGGGTGGCGGTATAGCGGCGGAGGAGCACACTTTCGTCCGCTGTAGCGTAAATCAGCTCCACGCGCAGGTGGGGGTTAACCCGCAGGCGGGCCAGAGCCGCCAGCACGGCGGACGCATCAAACCCTCTTGTGCGGGAATCGACCCCTATGGCCACAGGCCGTTCTGCGCGGGCTACAATATCGTCCAGCATGCCAAGTGGCGGGTTGTCGATCACCTCGTGGTCGAGGTCTTCCAGAATCCGCAGGATGGAAGACTTGCCCGCCCCGGACAGACCAGACACCAGCAGAATGCGGCGCGGAACCGACGTATCATCCGCCATGTGCATGGCCGGCTCTTCCTTTTTATTGTCCGAACAGAGGCATGCTCCCACCGGGCCGTTGGTGGCCTCTGGCGCGCAATTCGGATGCGGCGCGAGTTTAAAGCAGTTTTATGCGGAAAGAGAAGGCATTCTGCTCAGACCAGCTATACCGGATGTTAAGGAATGAGGCCAACCGACCCAAGGTGGTGCATTTGTTACGAAAGGGAAAATTGCGGTTCCCGCGCGGCTGCCTTACATCATCATTCCGTGATGAAAGATAAAACCCTGACACGGACCCCACGTTCCGTCGCCAGTCGTCCGCGTGTCGTGCAAACGGCGGGTGGCTTTGAGCTTGCCGGGCTGCATGCCCCCCAGTTCCGGGGGGTGGACCTTGCCGACCAGTGCCGGGCAGCCTTTGAAGAAGCCGTAACCTTGCTGGAGCCGCATGATCTGACATTGCGCGACGTTAGCCGCATTGTCTGCCATATTGCGGATGCGGATGAGTTTCCTGCCAGTTTTCCGGTTTTTCGCCAGTTTTTTCCTACCACATCACCGGGCATGACCATGATGTGGCTTAAGGATGCTCCCTCTTCGGTGCCAAAAATCACGGTTGATCTGATCATCAACGTGCCGGAAGAGGAAGATATGGACGTGGCAGCAGGGTTCTGACGCCCCACAACGCCATACCTCGCCACGTCTAGCGTGGCGGCAGGCTCAGCACGCGGGGCAGTTCGATAATGAACTGGGCTCCGCTTATGCCCCCCTTGTGGTCATGCAGGTTTTCCACAGCAATGCTGCCGTGTAGGGCCTCTATGATCTGGCGGCTGATGGACAGGCCAAGGCCGGAATGCTGGCCAAAGTTCTCGCTTTTGGGGCGTTCTGAATAAAAGCGGTCAAAAATGGAATCCAGCTTGGCCTGGGGAATCCCCGGCCCCTGATCCGAGACGGAAATCCGGACCATTTTACCATTGGCTGCGGCATGCAGGGTAATCTGCCCATTGGGCGGAGAAAACGATATGGCATTGCCGATCAGGTTGCGCAGCACCTGCACCAGACGGTCTTCTACGGCCAGAGCAGTCAGCGGGTGCTCGGGGGTGTCATCCTGCACATCGGTCACCATAACCGGCTGCCCGTCCTGACGTGTGGCCTGATGAATTTCCGTTAGAACAGCCAGCAGCGGGCCAACCGCTACGGGGCGGGCCTTGGCGCGCGACATTTCCGCATCCAGTCGGCTGGCGTCGGAAATGTCGGTAATCAGCCGGTCCAGCCTGCGCACGTCATCATTGATAATGGTCAGCAGGCGGCGCTGCTGGTTGAGGTCCTCTATGCGCAGCAGGGTTTCGATCGCGGAGCGGATGGAGGTCAGCGGGTTTTTGATCTCGTGGCTGACATCGGCAGCAAAGCGTTCAATGGCGTCCATGCGCTTCCACAACGCCTGTGCGCTGGCCTGCAGGGCGCGGGCGACATCACCAATTTCGTCCCGTCGGGCCAGCAGGCGTGCGGGCACCGTGCCTGTGCGCCCCGTGGTGTCCCGCATGACCTGTGCCGAGGCCGCCAGCCGCAGCAAGGGCCGCGCAATGGTGAGCGAAAGATACCATGACAGCAGGACCGTCAGCACCAGTGCCAGAAAAAAGAGCGAGAGAATGGTCGAACGGATGGCAAACAGCGAGCGGTCAACCTGCGAGGCCACGCGGGTCAGCTGGATTACGCCCACCGTCCAGCCATCGCGCATAACGGGCTCGGCCACCGTAATAATCAGCCTGCCACGGGATGTGCGGCGAATATAGGGCGGGGCTTCTGGCGGTGGGTGGTCTGTACCGTCAAGGCGCTGTGGGCGGTCCGGGCGGTCGGGAATATCTTCCTCATCGGTATTGAGGGTGACAATGCCCGGATTATGGCCAGACCACAGCCACGTTAAAAACCGCTCGTAAATGCCCGGCTGGTACGCGGGGGGGAAGGGAATGGTATGGGAGCGGAAGTGGTGCGGCTCCGGTGGTGTGTCCAGCGTGTCGGCCACATCAATCAGGTTATCGGCGACCAGCCGGCCATCGGGGCCAAACAGGCGGGCATGGGCGTTGGGGCTGGGTTCGGTCAGGCGCTGGAGGAGAGGGCGGGCCAGTGCGGCTTCCAGCTCGTACCCACGGTCCTGTAGCTGGGCGGCGTGGGGGTGGGCGGCGCGTACGGCACTCTGCCCCAGTGCTCCGGCGTAAATGCGGGCCTGCTCGCGCAGGGCTGTTACCTCGGTTGCCAGCAGGCTGTTGCGGAACTGGTTAAGGAACAGCACCGTAAGCCCCAGCAAGGCTAGCGGCAGGATATTCACCAGCAGCACACGGCGCATGAGGGGGGAGATCAGCCGGGTGCGCGATGCCTGATAGGCTGCCGTGGCCTCCACCCCACCATTATGCGGGCGCTGGCCGGGTATGCGCAGGCTGCGCGCCTGTGCAAACAGGTGCGCCAGCAGGGGGGGGCGGTTGGTCATGCCCTTGGGTCAGTCTTCCTTGTAGCGGTAGCCAATGCCGTACAGGGTTTCGATCTGGTTGAAATCATCATCCACCTGCCGGAATTTTTTGCGGACCCGCTTGATGTGGCTGTCAATGGTGCGGTCGTCCACATACACGGTGTCTCCGTAGGCCGCATCAATCAGCTGATCGCGGGATTTGACCAGACCGGGGCGCTGCGCAAGGGTTTTGACCAGCAGGAACTCGGTTACGGTCAGGGGGACATCCTCCCCTTTCCATGTGCATTTGTGGCGTAGTTCATCAAGCGAGAGATTGCCGCGTGTGAGCGCACCCCCACCTGTAGGGGCGCCGTTGGCTTCCGCCCGGCTGACCTCGTTGCGGCGCAGCAGGGCGCGAATACGCTCCAGCAGCAGACGTTGGGAGAAGGGCTTGGTAATATAGTCATCCGCCCCCAGCCGCAGTCCCATAAGCTGGTCCACTTCCTCATTTTTGGAGGACAGGAAAATAACGGGCAGGTTGGAGCGCGTGCGCAGGCGCTGCAACAGTTCCATGCCATCCATACGGGGCATTTTAATGTCCAGAATAGCCAGATCGACCGGGTAGGCCGTCAGCCCCTGCAATGCCGATTCGCCATCCGTATAGGTCCGGACGTTAAAACCCTCTGCTTCCAGGGTCATCTGAACCGATGTCAGAATATTGCGATCATCATCAACCAGCGCAATTGTCTGCTTGGTGCGCTCTGTCATCGTTTGTGTGTTCCTTTATCCCTTGCCATCAGCGCAAGCTGTTTAGCTTAGGCGCCGCAGGCTTCCAATGCCAAGAGGGGGAATGGCGTGATGCACGCTTTTTTCCGGCCAATGGCTGCCGTGCATAAAATCCTGCATTGCAGGGGGTCAACGGGTCTTGTCGGCTGGGGCGGTGTTGCCTACTTCTTGCTACATGACCCAAGATACAGAACCCACACAGGTCGAGACCCCGGTAGATCCGGCTCCGGCCGAACAGGCAGCCCCCCAGCAGGCAGGTGCTGCCGAGAATGCCGCCGATGCACACGTGCAGGACCTTGAACGCTCGGTTACGGAGTTCAAGGAAAAATGGCTGCGTGCTGAAGCCGAAAACCAGAACCTGATGGCCCGCGCCAAGCGCGACGTGGAAGATGCCCGCCAGTACGCGGTGCAAAAATTCGCGCGTGATGTGGTGGAAGCCGCCGAAAACCTGCGCCGCGCGCTGGACAGCCTGCCTGCCCAGACCGAGGGTGAGGACACGGTTGTGACCAAAATGCGCGAGGGGATTGAAAGTACGGAACGTTCCTTCCTGTCCATTCTGGAACGGCACGGGATCAAGAGCGACAACCCCGCTGGCAAGGCGTTTGACGCCAATCTGCATCAGGCCATGGCTGAACAGCCCAGCGCCGAGCATACCCCCGGTACGGTCATGCAGGCATGGACACCAACATGGACGCTGCATGGTCGTCTGCTCAAGCCCGCCATGGTGGTTGTGGCCAAGGCTGGTGACGCCCAGTAACACTGCGTGGGAGGGAAGATAAAAAACCTTCCCGCAGAGTGGTTTTTCCTTCTTGAAAAAGGGAAAACCGCACCATACATCAGGTTGGTCATTCTGATTGCGCCCCGACTTTGGTCCGGGCTCAGTCGGTTACGATAAAAAAGGGCTTTGTCTGATGCTTCGGGTCGGATGAAGTCGCTAAAAGGAGCACGAAATTGAGCAAAGTCATTGGTATCGACCTCGGCACCACCAACTCCTGCGTGGCCGTGCGCGAAGGTAACGAAACAAAAGTCATCGAAAACAGCGAAGGCGCACGCACGACGCCGTCCATGGTCGCTTTCACCGAAGGTGGTGAAATGCTGGTCGGGCAGGCCGCCAAGCGTCAGGCTGTTACCAACCCCACCAACACCCTGTATGCCGTAAAGCGCCTGATCGGCCGCCGCTTTGATGATGCGACCGTCCAGAAGGACAAGGGCATGGTCCCTTACAGCATTGTCAAAGGTGACAATGGTGACGCATGGGTTGAAGCACGCGGCACAAACTACGCACCGTCCCAGATTTCTGCCTTCATTCTGGGCAAGATGAAGGAAACGGCGGAAGCATATCTGGGCGAAAAAGTGTCGCAGGCCGTTATTACGGTTCCCGCGTACTTTAACGATGCCCAGCGTCAGGCAACCAAGGACGCAGGCCGTATTGCCGGTCTGGAAGTGCTGCGCATCATCAACGAACCCACCGCAGCAGCTCTGGCTTACGGGCTGGAAAAGAAGAGCGGCGGCACCGTGGCTGTGTATGACCTTGGTGGCGGCACGTTCGACGTTTCCGTGCTGGAAATTTCTGATGGCGTGATCGAAGTGAAATCCACCAACGGGGACACGTTCCTGGGTGGGGAAGACTTTGATAACCGTATCATCGGGTTTCTGGCCGACGAGTTCAAGCGCGAACAGGGCATCGACCTGCGCTCCGACAAGCTGGCCCTGCAGCGCCTGAAGGAAGCAGCAGAAAAAGCCAAGATCGAGCTGTCCTCCTCCAAGGAAACCGAAATCAACCTGCCGTTCATCACGGCCGATGCATCTGGCCCCAAGCATCTTGTGGTCAAGCTGACCCGCGCCAAGCTGGAAAGCCTTGTGGATGACCTGATCAGCCGCACGCTTGAACCCTGCAAAGCCGCGCTGAAGGATGCCGGTCTGTCTGCTTCGGGGATTGATGAAGTCATTCTGGTCGGCGGTATGACCCGCATGCCCAAGGTGATCGAAACGGTTAAGGAATTCTTTGGTAAGGACCCTGCCCGCAACGTGAACCCCGATGAAGTGGTTGCCATTGGTGCCGCCATTCAGGGTGCAGTGCTCAAGGGTGACGTCAAGGACGTTCTGCTGCTCGACGTAACCCCGCTGTCTCTGGGGATTGAAACGCTGGGTGGTGTGTTCACCCGCCTGATCGACCGCAACACGACCATCCCGACCAAAAAGAGCCAGGTGTTCTCCACGGCGGAAGACAATCAGGGCGCTGTGACCATTAAGGTCTATCAGGGCGAACGTGAAATGGCGGCTGACAACAAGCTGCTTGGCAACTTCGACCTGACCGGTATTCCCGCAGCACCGCGTGGCGTGCCCCAGATTGAAGTGACCTTTGACATTGACGCCAACGGCATTGTGTCCGTTTCCGCCAAGGACAAGGCCACGGGTAAGGAACAGCAGATCAAGATCCAGGCATCTGGTGGTCTGTCTGACAATGACATCGAAAAGATGGTCAAGGACGCAGAAGCCAACGCAGCAGCCGACAAGGCCAAGCGCGAGCAGGTGGAAGCCCGCAACAGTGCGGAATCCCTTGTGCATCAGGTCGAAAAGTCCCTGTCTGAAGTGGGTGACAAGGTTCCTGCTGCGGACAAGACCGAAGCCGAAGGTGCCATTGCTGCCGTTAAGTCCGCTCTGGAAGGCACGGATGTTGAAGCCCTTAAGAGTGCAACGGAACGCCTGACACAGGCTGCCATGAAGGTGGGTGAAGCCGCCTACAAGGCAGGTCAGGAAGCCGAGGGCGCTGAAGCCGGTGCCGCTGGTGCCAAGGCAGACGAAAAAGACATCGTTGACGCCGACTTTGAAGACGTGAACGAAAACAAGAAGTCCTGATCGGACGCATGCAGCCCGTGAGGCCATGTGACAAGCATGGCCTCAATGCATTATCTTTCCGGCGTCCGTGCTTTTATAAGGCGGACGCCGTTTTACATTTTACATTCTGGACAGATGCTGTGCTCATGCAAGAGGCAGCCCCAAGAGGACTTTCATGGCTACTCAGCTTGATTACTACGAAATTCTTGAGGTAACCCGCACGGCCTCTGCCGAGGAAATTAAAAAATCCTACCGCAAGATGGCCATGAAGTTTCATCCCGACCGGAACCCGGGGGATGATGCAGCGGAAGCCAAGTTCAAGGAAATCAATCAGGCTTACGATGTGCTCAAGGACGAGCAGAAGCGCGCCGCCTACGACCGCTTCGGCCATGCAGCGTTTGAAGGGGGTGGGGCTGGCCCCGGCGGGTTCGACTTTAACGGATTTGGCGGCGGCGGTCTGGGCGATATTTTTGAGCAGATGTTCGGGGACATGATGGGCCGCCGTGGTGGGCAGGCCCGGAGTGGGAACGACATCCAGACCCATGTTGAAATCACGCTCGAAGAAGCATTTGCAGGCGTTGAAAAGGACGTGCGGGTTATTACCCGTGTTGCCTGTGATACCTGCCATGGCACGGGTTCCAACAGTGGTGCCTCCGGGGTGGAAACCTGTCCAAGCTGCCACGGGGCGGGTAAGGTGCGTGCCCAGCAGGGCTTTTTTGTGGTGGAACGGGCCTGCCCGACCTGCCATGGCGCGGGCCGCGTGGTCAAGGACCCCTGCAAAGCCTGCCGTGGGGAAGGAACTGTGGAGCAGGAACGCACCATCAAGGTGCAGATCCCCGCAGGTGTTGAGGACGGAACCCGCATCCGCCTGACAGGCGAGGGAGAAGCCGGTGGCAATGGCGTGCCGCCGGGTGACCTGTATGTGCATGTTTCCGTTTCCGAGCACTCCATCTTCCAGCGCGATGGTGCCAACGTGTATTGCCGCGTGCCCCTGCGTATGGCGCAGGCTGCTCTGGGGACCGAAATAGAAGTGCCGGTTATTGATGGTAGCCGCACCATTGTTAAAATCCCGGCAGGCACACAGACCGGCGCGCATTTCCGCCTGCGGGGCAAGGGCTTCTCGGTCCTGCGGTCCAGTGCGCGGGGGGATATGTATATTCAGGTCACGGTGGAAACACCGCAGGTGCTGACCAAGCGCCAGCGTGAACTGCTTGAAGAATTTGAGAAAGAAGCGGGCGAGGACATCAAACACAGCCCCGAGCACACAGGCTTCTTCCGCCGCGTGCGTGATTTTTTTGAAGGATCGGAATAACACACATGCGCATTGGTATTGCAGGGATTACAGGCCGCGTAGGGCGTTTGTTGGTTGAGGAAGTGCTGGCAGCCGGGGCGACCGTAGCCGGTGGCACCACCCGTTCGCCCGAGCAGGCCGCGGGCCTGCCTGCGGGTATTCCGCTGTTTACAACCATGTCCGCACTGGCAAAGGAATGCGAGGTTGTGATCGACTTCACGCATGCCGATACGGTTGCGTCGAGTGCGCAGGCGCTGGTTGGTACTGGGGTGGCGTGGGTGCTGGGCACAACGGGCCTTTCCGCACAGCAGAACCAGGCGCTGCGGGATGCCGCGGGTGACATCACCATTGTGCATGCTGCCAACTTTTCCCCCGGTGTCACGTTGGTGCGCCGCCTTGCCCAGATGATGGGGCAGGCCTTGCCAGCAGACTCCTACGATGCGGAAATTGTGGAAATGCATCACAGGCAGAAGGTGGATGCGCCTTCGGGCACAGCACTTGCCATTGGTCAGGCTGTGGCTCTTGGCCGTGGTGTGGCGCTGGAAGACGTGCGTGAAAGCGGGCGTGATGGCCTGACAGGCCCCCGCAAACCCGGTGCCATTGGCTTTGCCGCCCTGCGTGGTGGGCAGATTGTGGGGGAACATGACGTTCTTTTCACATCTGCGGATGAACAGATTACCCTGTCGCACCGGGCTTTTGACCGGCGTATTTTTGCCACGGGTGCAGTACGCGCCGCATTGTGGGCAAAAGGGCGGGAAGCAGGGCTTTACAGCATGGAAGACGTACTGGGCCTGCCCCCGTTGTAAGGGCCAAAGCAGGTGGTATGGGGCGTGCCCCGCGTCTGGCGCAGGGCTGAAAACAGGGGCTTGTCTTTTGCGCTGGTGGCGTATGGCTCTTGACCATTACTTTCTATGCCGCCATAGGATGCCGTCCCCTTTTTTGGGGATGGTTACCTGTTTTCTTTTTTCACTGGCGTGGGGCGAACGGCACCATCATGCGTAAAGACGGCGATTTTCTGTTTACTTCGGAATCAGTTTCCGAAGGTCATCCCGATAAAGTTGCTGACCGGATCAGCGATACCGTTCTGGACGCGTATCTGGCGGCAGACCCCGAAGCGCGCGTAGCGTGTGAAACGCTGGTAACGACCAACCGTATCGTTCTGGCTGGTGAAGTGCGTGGCCCCGAGTCCGTAACCTCCGAGCAGCTGATCCATCTGGCTCGTGAAGCTGTTAAGGATATTGGGTACGATCAGGCCGGCTTCTCCTGGCGTCATGCCGAAGCTTCCAACTACCTGCATGCTCAGTCCGCTGACATTGCCGTTGGTGTGGACAGCACATCGGACAAGGACGAAGGTGCAGGCGATCAGGGCATCATGTTCGGTTATGCCTCTAACGAGACAGACACCCTCATGCCTGCGCCGCTGTATTATGCGCACCGCATCCTGCACACCATCCGTGACCTGCGTCGCGCTGGTGATGAGCGCGTTGCAGGCCTCCAGCCCGATGCCAAAAGCCAGGTGACCCTGCGTTACGTCAATGGTCGTCCGGTTGGTGCCACTTCTGTTGTGATCTCCACACAGCATGATGAAGGTGCGGACCAGAAAATTCTGCGCGATCGTCTGCTGGACGTAACCCGCAGCGTGCTGCCCGAAGGCTGGATGCCGCCTGAAAGCGAATTCTACGCCAACCCGACCGGCGTGTTCGTTATCGGTGGCCCCGATGGGGACTGCGGCCTGACGGGTCGCAAGATCATTGTGGACACCTACGGCGGTGCAGCCCCCCATGGTGGTGGTGCATTCTCCGGTAAAGACCCGACCAAGGTTGACCGTTCCGCAGCTTATGCCTGCCGTTACCTTGCCAAGAACGTTGTGGCTGCTGGTCTGGCAGACCGCTGCACCATCCAGCTTTCCTACGCTATTGGCGTGTCTCATCCGCTGTCCGTTTACGTGGACCTGGATGAAAGCGGCAAGGATGTGGATGAAGCCCGTCTGGGTGAAATCCTGCGTGAAGTCATGGACCTGACGCCGCGCGGTATTCGCAAGCACCTGCGCCTGAACCGTCCGATCTATGCGACCACATCTGCTTATGGTCACTTTGGCCGTACGCCGGATGACAAGCTGGATACCTTTACATGGGAACGCACCGATCTGGTGGATGCCCTGCGCAGCGCCCTGAAGCGCTGATATAAAGGTAGCGAGTTTATGACGGAGGCAAAAGGTCAGGCCATTGCTGGCCAGCCCGAAGCAGTGGATGTAAAACCCCCGCCGGAAAGGCTGTATGGCCGCCAGCGTGGGCATCCGCTCCGCCCCCGTCAGGAACGCCTGCTGGACGAAACGCTGCCACGCCTGCGGTTTCCGCTGGATAAGGCAGCGAACCCAGCTTCTGTTTTTGGCCATGCGCCACAACAGATCTGGTTCGAGGTCGGCTTTGGTGGGGGCGAGCATGTGCTGGCCCAGACCAAAGCACACCCCGAAGTTGGCTATATAGCCTCCGAAGTTTTTCATAACGGTCTGTGTTCGCTGCTGAACAAGCTTGTGCCTGTTGAGCAGGAAGCCACCGCCCCGCTGCCGGATATGCTCCGCCTGTGGGATGATGATGCGCGTCTGGTGCTGCGGGCCCTGCCCGATGCCAGTCTGGACCGGCTGTTCCTGATGTTCCCTGACCCGTGGCCCAAGGCCCGGCATGCCAAACGCCGGTTTGTGCATCCGCAGAATGTGGAACTCTGTGCCCGTGTGCTCAAACCCGGTGCTGTCTGGCGCGTTGCCAGTGACGACCCGACCTACCAGGCCTGGGTGCAGGAGGTCATGTCCGCACAGCCGTATTTTGAGGCACCACCCCCGGCGACCATCCGCCCCGATGGCTGGTTCCCCACCCGGTATGAGGCCAAGGCCATAGCCGCAGGCCGTCAGCCACTTTACTGGACGTTTACCCGCCGTTAGGCGGTGTCCATCTTCTTTGTCCCGGCTGGTTGCCTCTGCGCGGCATGTTGGCTAATCAGCCGCATTACGTTTTTTGCCGTGCGAAAGGTCCACCCATGAGCCAGACGACGCTTCCTATCCGTCGCGCCCTTATTTCCGTATCCGACAAAGCCGGTCTGCTTGATCTGGCCCGGGCCCTTGTGGCGCAGGGGGCGGAAATCCTGTCCACGGGCGGTTCCGCCAAAGCCCTGCGTGATGCTGGCGTGCCTGTTACGGAAGTGTCGGATTATACGGGGTTTCCCGAAATTCTGGATGGCCGCGTTAAAACGCTGGTACCCAAAATTCATGGGGGTATCCTTGGCCGCCGTGACTTGCCCGCGCATGTCGAGCAGATGAAAGAACACGGCATTGGCTCGATTGATCTGGTTGCCGTGAACCTCTACCCGTTTGAAAAAACGGTTGCATCTGGCGCCGATGCCGAAACCTGCATTGAAAATATTGATATTGGTGGCCCGGCCCTTATCCGTGCAGCTGCCAAAAACCACGCGCATGTGGTGGTGCTGACCGATCCGGCCCAGTACGAAGGGCTGATTGATGCGCTGGGTGATGGTGGCACCACGCTGGACATGCGCCGCTTTTATGCTGGTGCAGCCTATGCCCGCACGGCTGCGTATGATGCGGCTATTGCGGCATGGTTTGCCGCGCAGGCGCAGGACGCGTTCCCCGAACGGTTTGCTCTGGCTGGCCAGCGGGCTGAAATCCTCCGTTATGGTGAAAACCCCCACCAGCAGGCAGCCTTTTACCGCGATGGCAGCACCCGCCCCGGTGTGGCCACGGCCGTACAGGTGCAGGGCAAGGCGCTGTCTTACAACAACATCAACGATACAGATGCCGCGTTTGAGGCTGTTGCCGAGTTTGATGCCCCGGCTGTGGTCATTGTCAAACACGCCAATCCCTGCGGTGTTGCCGTTGCAGACACGCTGACCTCGGCGTGGGATCAGGCCCTGCGGTGTGACCCGGTTTCTGCCTTTGGGGGTATTGTCGCCCTTAACCGTCCGCTGGATGCGGTCACGGCGGAAAAGATTTCCACCATCTTTACCGAAGTCATTGTGGCCCCCGATGCTGCGGACGATGCAAAGGCCCTGCTGGCACGCAAAAAGAACCTGCGTCTGCTGCTGACCGGTGGCCTGCCTGACCCCACGGCTGCTGGTACGGTTGTGCGCTCGGTTGCCGGGGGCTTTCTGGCCCAGACGCGCGATAACGGACGGATTGCTCCCGAAGCGCTGAAGGTTGTCACCAAGCGTGTTCCCACGGAACAGGAAATGCAGGACCTGATCTTTGCCTTCCGGGTGGCAAAGCATGTCAAGTCCAATGCCATTGTGTACGCCAAGGATTGCGCCACGGTGGGCATTGGTGCCGGGCAGATGAGCCGCGTGGACTCCGCTCGCATTGCTGCCAGCAAAAGTGGGGAAGCCGCCAAGGCTGCTGGCCAGTCCACCCCTCTGACGCAGGGTTCCGTTGCTGCCTCCGATGCGTTCTTCCCCTTTGCGGATGGGCTGGAAACCATTGTGGCTGCAGGGGCGACAGCCGTTATACAGCCCGGCGGGTCCATCCGTGATGATGAGGTGATTGCCGCCGCCGATGCCGCAGGCATTGCCATGGTGTTTACTGGTATGCGTCATTTCCGCCACTGACGCGCTATTCCCGCTCTTGCGGGAATGGGCCTTCATGGCAGAGTATGCATACGAGTCTCACGCATTGCCGCGTTCTGCCCCGGTGGGGCAGGGCGCGCCTGTCCTTAGTGGTTGTTTCATGCGCTCTTTGCTTAGTTTGTCTGGTTTGATTCTGGCGTCTTCTGTTGCGGTGGCAGCCCCTGCACATAAGGAGGCGTCCCCCCACGGCACCACCTTTGCCTCCAGGCAGACCGCAACGGAAAAGCAGGCCACAGGCGTATATGACCTGTCCGTGCTGCCGGTGTTTACGGGGAGCGTGGTGCAGTTTCTGCCAGCCCCCCACGGCGGCATTGTCGGTTTTGTGCTTGATGATGGCACGCAGGTTTTTGTCTCCCCCGAACAGGCCCATACCTTTGCAGGCCTGATCAAGGTTGGGGACAAGGTGGACATTCGCGGCATCAAGGGGCAGGTCCTGCCGATTATCCGTGCCTTTAGCGTGGCAAGCCCGCGTGGGCGCACGGTGCAGGACAGCTTTATTGAAATGCCGTTACACTCCCCCGAAATGATAGCCGGGCCAGACCTTGTTCTGCATGGTGAGGTCTGGATGCCGCTGTATGATGCAGGCGGCCATCTGACGGGTGCCGTGCTCAAGGATCATTCGGTTATCTATCTGTCTCCGCGTGAGGCCGCGCGGGTTTCTGGCCTGCTTAAGGCCGGGCAGACGCTCTATGCTGTGGGTGGTGGCAGTAGTGGTGATCTGGGCATTGCCATTGACGCGCGTGAAATTGGACCTGCAGCGGATAAGCTGATCGGCATTGCCGTGGGCAATGTACCCCCGCCCGGCCCTGCTCCGGGGTCTCCGGGTTATGATCTTATTCCCGGGGCGGATGAGCACTAAGCCCTCGAACACAAAGTGTCATGCCAGAATGGCGACCACAGAACCGTGGTCGCCATTTTGCGTTAAGCCCCTATGGAAGCATGGAACATGCATGGCATGGACATGGACGAAGGGAGGCCAGAATGGCGTTGATACGGTGGATTATTGTTTTTCTTATTTTTGCTCTGCTGGCATCCCTGTTCGGATTTAATGGTGCGGCCTCGGGGTTCTCGGAAATTGCCAAGGTTCTGTTGTTCGTCTTTGTGGTGCTGCTGATCATCAGCCTGTTTTTTGGTGGTCGTTCGCGCTCGGGGCCGTAAAAACAGACAGGGCCTGCGCGATCTGGTCGTGCAGGCCCTGCAAAAGGCGGAATACCTGTTTGTGTATGCCCCCACCTTCCGGCATGGAAGGTGGGGTGTTTTTTAGCCTTCGATCTGGCTGAAGTCGGCAATCAGGCGCATCATACGCACAAGGCGGGACAGGAGTTTAAGCCTGTTCAGGCGGAGTGCGGCATCTGGCGCGTTAACGGTGACATCTTCAAAAAAACGATCAAGGGGCTGGCGCAGGCTGGCTGCGGCCCGCATGGCATCGGCAAAGTGCTCGGCAGCAAAAGCCTGTTCCACGGCGGGTTCAACCGTTTGTAGCGTTGCATAAAGGGCGCGTTCCTCGTCCTGCTCAAACAGGGCGGGGTCGGGCATACCTTCATGCGGGCCGTCTTTTTTGTCCTCAATCCGCAGGATATTGGCGGCACGGCGGGTGGCGGCCAGCAGGTTCTGGCCGTCCTCGGTTTCCAGCATGGTCTGCAATGCCTGTGCGCGGGCGAGCAGACGCACGATGTCCGTGTCTTCATTATCGACCGAAATCGCGGCAAGGCAATCATGCCGTGCTCCTTCGGTGCGGACCTGTACGCGCAGGCGCTCGGCAATAAACTGGGGCAGCAGGGCCAGATCCGGTGCATTGCGCAGGGGTTCGGGCAGGGCTTCTGCCGCCAGCGTGAACAGCTTAACCAGATCCAGTCGCAACCCGTTTTCACGGATCAGGCGGATAATGCCAAGGGCTGCGCGGCGCAGGCCAAACGGATCACCCGAGCCGGATGGCTTTTCGCCAGCGGCAAAAAAGGCCGTCAGCATGTCAAACCGGTCCGCCAGACCCAGCACGACGGAAACCGGGGCTACCGGCACCTCGTCCCCCGGGCCACGCGGTGTGTAATGCTCGCTAATGGCCTGTGCCACTTCGGGCTGTTCGCCATCATGGCGGGCATAATAACCACCCATGACGCCCTGAAGCTCGGGGAACTCCCCAACCATGCCGGTTGTCAGATCGGTTTTGCTCAACTCGGCTGCGCGTTCACACAACGCGGCAGGGGCGCCAACCATGTCTGCCAGAATGGCCGCAAGGCGTACCATACGGCGGGTACGTTCCCCCTGCGAGCCCAGCTTGGCATGGAAGGTGATGGTGTTCAGCCCTTCCACGCGGGAGGCAAGGCTTTGCTTGCGGTCAAGGTTCCAGAAGTGCCGGGCATCGGCAAAGCGGGCGCGCAGCACGCGCTCATTCCCGCTGACAACCAGAGAGCCATCATCTGTGGGAATGATGTTGGCGACAAAGGCAAAGCGCGGTGCCGCCGAACCATCGCTGTTGCGTAGGGCAAAATAGCGCTGGTTGACGCGCATGGACACCTGCATGACCTCGGGCGGGAGGTCCATGAAGATCGGGTCGATCTGCCCTAGGAAGGGAACAGGCCATTCGACCAGCCCGGAGACTTCATCCACCAGCCCGGCATCGGGCACAATGCTCAGCCCTTCGGCCTGTGCCAGTGCATTCAGCCCCGTGGTAATGGCCTCACGGCGTTCGGCGGCATGCACCATCACATGGCGTTCATGCAGGCCCTGCTGCCATTGTGCGGCACTGGTCACGTCCATAACACCGGGGTTGAGGAAGCGATGCCCCTCGGTCTGGTTGGAAGCGCTCAGGTTGTGGCCGTTATCGTCTGCCGTAGCCATGGAAAATGGTACGATCTGGCCGTCCAGCAGGCAGACAATCCGCCGCAGGGGGCGGACCCATGTCATGGTGCTGCCAGCACCCCAGCGCATGGATTTGGGCCAGGGGAAGCGGCGCAGCAGGTCGGGCATAATGGCGGCAATATGCGCAGCGGCCCCAATAGGAGCTTCCTCACGCTCGAGCACCCAGAACCCGTTTTGTAGGGTCAGGGCGTCCTTGCTCACGCCATGTTTGCGGGTAAAGCCTTCCAGAGCCTTTTCTGGTGCGTTCTCACGCGGGCCACGTTCAGAAACGGTGCGGCCGGGCACCATGGCATCCAGGTTGAGGGAGGCGGCAATCCGGCGGGGGCCGGTATAGCTTCTGGCATCCACAGGGTTGAGCGGGGCCAGAGCCTCGCCCAGCAGGCGGAGCAGGTTCTCGCCGGCCTGCTGCTGCATGCGGGCGGGGATTTCTTCTGAAAAAAGTTCAATCAGCAATTCGGGCATGGTCTTATTTGTCCTCGCCTGCCAGCCAGGTTTCGCAACACAGTTTTGCCAGTGTGCGCACCCGGCCAATATAGGCCGCGCGTTCGCTTACGCTGATGACGCCGCGGGCATCAAGCAGGTTGAACAGATGGCTGGCCTTAAGGCACTGGTCATAAGCAGGCTGGGCAACGCCTGCCTCGGCCAGTGCAACACTTTCCTTTTCCGCATCGCTAAAGTGCTGGAAAAGACGCTCCGTGTTGGCCAGTTCAAAATTATGGCGTGAGTAATCCTGCTCGGCCCGCAGGAACACATCGCCGTAGGTCAGGCCTGCGCCGTTGTAGTCGAGGTCGTACACGTTTTCCACGCCCTGCACATACATGGCCAGACGTTCCAGCCCGTATGTCAGCTCCGTGGAGGGCAGGGTTACGGGAATACCGCCAACCTGCTGGAAATAGGTGAACTGCGTGACCTCCATGCCATCGCACCATACTTCCCAGCCTAGGCCCCATGCGCCAATGGTCGGGTTTTCCCAGTCATCTTCCACAAAGCGGATATCGTGCTTGTCGGGGTCAATCCCGATGGCACGGTAGCTGTCCAGCAGCAGTTTCTGGCTTTCTTCAGGAGTGGGTTTAAGCAGGACCTGATACTGGTAGTAATGCTGGAGGCGGTTGGGGTTTTCCCCGTACCGTCCATCGGACGGGCGGCGGCAGGGCTGCACGTAGGCGGCCTTCCAGGGCTTGCTCCCCAAAGCCCGCAGCGTTGTGTGGGGGGAGAGAGTGCCTGCACCTATTTCCTGATCATAGGGCTGGAGAATGGCGCACCCCTGTTTTGACCAGAACTGGTGCAGGGTCAGGATAAGGTCCTGAAAGGAGAGGGGCCGCTCTGTGGGGCGGGGAGACGCCGGGTCCATGGTATGGATGAAACTCCGCAATATGACGGTCAGGTTGAATGTGCGCAGGGCACGCGTGGCCACACCATACAGCCCCACGCGCCAGACCGGAAGAGAAGGCAGGCCTTATGGCAGGGTTTCCTTTGTGGGGGTCTCTCTTGTAACAGGCTTGTGGGCGCGCCACATCTTGGCCAGAGTGTTCTGGCACAAAGCTCTGGTGCTGTAATTGGCCCGGCAGGGCGGGAAGGTATGGAATGACAAACGAAGAACGCGACCTTATTGAAAAATTCATGGCCCGTGTTGGTGGAGCCGCCCAGAACGGTTTTGGCAGCGTACCCGCAAGCCAGCCCAACCTGCCCGCGATTGACCCACAGGCAGACCAGTTTATCGCGCAGGAATTCCAGAAATACCCAGAAGCCCGTTACCGCGTGACCCAGATGGCCGTGGTGCAGGAAGCCGCACTGGTGCAGGCACAGAATCGGATCCAGCAGCTTCAGTTCCAGCTTCAGCAGGCGCAGCAGGCCCTGCAGGCGGCACAGCAGCAGAGCAATGCCGGGCAGCAGAAGTCTGGCGGGTTTTTTGGTGGCCTGTTTGGTGGCGGGCAGTCTGCCCAGCCGCAGTCCGCACCGCCTCCGGGCTGGGGTGGGCGTCCGGCTATGCCGCCGCAGTATCAGCCCCAGCCTATGCCTTATGGCATGCAGCCTTCTGCGTTCTCGGGCGGGTCAGGCTTTTTGGGCAGCGCGCTGACAACAGCCACAGGTGTTGCCGGGGGCATGCTGGCAGCCAATGCACTGACCAGCCTGTTTAGCGGCCACCATGATGGCGGCATGGGCGATGGTGGCATGGGTGGCGCAACCACCAACGAAACCATTGTGAACAATTACGGCGATACAGGCGCAGACCCCTTTGCAGGCGCTGGCGTGCAGGCCGATCAGGGCTTTGATGCCGGTGGTGGCGATTGGGGCGGAGATGCTGGCGGGGACTGGGGCGGTGGTGACGATCAGAGCTTCTGATCCCCGGTTTTTCTAACCACACAAACCAGACAGGGGGCGGTGCGCAGGCATCGCCCCTTTTTTGTGTGCGTGCGGAGCTGCCGGTAAGCTCCGCGGTTAACCCGCAGTGCTGGGCCGGGCCATGGACTGGATGAGGTCCAGCATTTTCTGCCGCAAGGCTTTGTCGGGGATCTGGTAATAGGCCCGTACCAGATCGAGAGTTTCTTTTCTGGCCAGCAGGTCCTGCTCGTCCGCCATGGCCTGTGTTGTGGGGCCAGGCGGAACGGGGGCAGATGGGGGAGGGGGCGCACCAAAAGGCTTGCGTGTTTCGGCAAATCCTGTGGTGGTTATGCCGGTGGCCGGGTTGAGCATATCATCAAAAAAGAAGCTGATCGGCACGTCCAGCGCAGTTGCAATATCGTACAGCCGGGAAGCCCCAACCCTGTTGGTGCCCCGTTCGTATTTTTGGATCTGCTGGAAAGTAACCCCAAGTGCTTCGCCCAGCTTTTCCTGCGATAGCCCCAGTAATGTCCTGCGTAGCCGAATACGTTTGCCAACATGGGCATCTATTGTTTCGGCATGCGTGGATATCGTGGAGGCTGGATCCGTCAAAGGCTCGGTTTTGCTCACGACTGGATTTTTTCCCGCGGCTGTAAAGGCTGGAACAAGATGACGGATAACATGTAATCTTAACGTTTCATAAAGGAAAATTGGGAACGTTCGAGAAAAGCATGAAATACTGCCGCCATAACAATGCCTGCCTGTTTTAAAGCTGTGTTTTACTGTTGGGAGGACTGGTCGCGTGCTGGTGATCGCGGCGGGGCAGGCAGGCCAATACTAGCACCATAACACATAGGCCCAGCGGAATGGACTGTCCCATCCTGCCAAACAAGGTTGGCGGAAGTGAGGCAGGGAGTGCCACAGTCAGCACGCCCGCCTTGCCCCATTCCAGATGGTCCAGCATATGGCCCATACCGTCATAGGCGGTGGAAATACCGGTATTGGCAGCGCGGGCCACAGGAAGCCCTTCCTCCACAGCCCGTAAACGCACGGAGGACAGGTGCTGGCGTGGGCCTGCACTATTACCAAACCAGGCATCGTTCGTTACGTTTGCCAGCCACCGGGGGCGGTCATGCACATTGACCACATCGCCCGAAAAAATAACCTCGTAGCATACAAGGGGGCCAACTGCGGGAATATCGGGCAGGTGCCATGTCTGTGGGCCGGGGCCTGCGGCCATACCGCCCTGAGGCACAATCTGCAGGGGAATGAAGGGGGGCTGGTATTCACCAAACGGCACAAGCCGGGCTTTGTCATAAACGGCTTCTATGCTGCCATCTGGCGCGAGCGCCATAACCGAGTTGCGGTAATGCCCTGCATCATCCATGCGGAGCGCACCAATAATGCCCGCATCGGCACCGACCGCCCATTCCATAATGGCCTGCCGCGCACGGGGGCTGTCCTGTAGCAGGTCATAACCGGGGAAAGCGGTTTCGGGCCAGAGGAACACAATGGGGCGGAACCGCTCACCCGGTTTGCGCTGTGTTGTCTGCAAGGCTTGTGCAGCCTGCACGCCCTGTGCGGTCAGATGCAGGTAGCGGGTAAAAATATCACGCGGGCTCTGCCTGCCTATTTTTTCGGATTCAGGGACATTGCCCTGCACAATGACGGCAATGGGACCGGGCTCGCTGGTGGGGTGCACGGTATAAAGCCGTAGAGTACCCGCTATGCACCACAGCAGCATAGCAGCAATGGAGCCTGCAAAAACACGCCTGCGTATGGCAGACGGCAGGGGGGCAGGGGCATTATGGGTGCCAAGCAGCCGATCTGTCCAGCGGGCGAGCGGTGTCTGGTCCAGAAGGGCTGTCCCGCAGAGCAGGGCGAGCAGAACCAGCGCAAGGGTCAGGCCATCTTCCCCCATCCACGCGGCAGGCTGGATCAGCAGCGTGCCTACAGGGCCGGGTATGGCAAGGCAGCTCCCCAAAGCGTTCCATGTAAAACCACTGAAGATGAAGGTGCGCCCCATATCAAACAGGGTCCACAGGGCGGCAAAGGCGCTCAGGCGGCGCAGGCCGGGGGGTAGTCGCGTGCATAATGCAGCAGGGACCGCCACAGTAGGGGCCAGAATGAGCGCGCAGCCAAGGGAGGGGAACGGTACAAACCACCAGAACTCATCTGCCCTGATCAGCACCGCATTGACCAGCCAGTACAGACCGGCGGCATAAAAACCAAACCCGAACAGGGCACCTGTCCAGGCGGCATGCCGCCAGTTCCGGGTCGTGTTGAGCCTTTGCCCAAGCAGCCCAAAGCCAAGGAGGAGGATTGGCAGAATATGGAGCGGCGGCAGTGCCAGCGTGGATATGCCACCAAGCCCCAGCATAAAGACGACAAAATAAAGAGTTTCCCGTTTTGGACAAAAGCGGGACAACACGTTTTTTGAGGGCATGAGGGTGCTCATGGCACAGGCGGGCTGCCCGCCGGCCTGATGAATCCGTTAAAGATCAGGATGACGGGCAACTTGCCGTAAGTGGCTTAGTCCAGCGCATCGCGCAGGCGGCGTTCGTAATGACGGTAATATTTATCCGCCAGCAGTTCGCTCTTTACTAGAATGGCCACATCGGTGGTGTTGAACTGCGGGTCAATAACCGCGCCGTCCCCCACGTAGCCACCAAGGCGCAGATACCCTTTGATAAGGGGCGGAAGCCCCACAAGGCAGCGGCGTACATTCAGCGTATGCGGGTCCGTGCGCAGCATTTCCACGCGGCGGTTTTCCAGCGCACGCACGCGCAGGGCAGGGGGAGCCAGATGGTTGTGGTACAGATAGGTCAGCTCATCTGCAATCTGGTCCGGGTCCGTGCAGGGCAGGCTGGCGCAGCCAAACAGCAGGTCTATGCGGTGCAGGAAGATGTAGGAGGCAATACCCCGCCACAAAAGCTGCATGGCCGCCCGGCCACGGTAGTTCTTGTCCACGCATGAACGCCCGACTTCCAGCAGGCGACCGGGAAATTCCTTGAGCGGGGTAATGTCGTATTCGTTGGAGGAATAGAAGCGCCCGATCTTCTGGGCGGCATCCCCCTGAACAAGGCGGTAGGTCCCCACAACACCGCGTGCATCCGAGGCAATGGCATTGTCAATGACCAGAAGATGGTCGGCAACGCTGTCAAACTCGTCAATATCACGCTTCAGGCGCAGGGTTTCCGGGCTGGGGTGAGCGCCCATTTCCTCATAAAAAACGCGGTAGCGCAGGGCTTGTGCAGCATCGCGTTCATCATCGGTTTCAGCAATGCGGACACTCAGGCTGCCACCATGCAGTTCGGGAAAGCGTGAGCGATCCAGATCAAGCGTAGAAAGCCCGCCTGTGGTTTGTGTGGAACTCATGTCTGCTCTCCCTTGCGGCGTGAGCGGGGCGTTGTTTTGCCCGCGGAAGCACTGGCTGCGGACTGGCGTTTTTTACCAAACAGCTCCAGCCGCATGGAGACAAACTCGAATCCAAGCCGGTCTGCCACCTTCATCATGAAGGCCTCATGTTCGGGGTCTTCAAACTCGATCACTTTCCCGTTATCCACGTCGATCAGGTGATAATGGTGCCGACCATGTTCCGTTGCTTCGTACCGAGCACGTCCGCCGCCAAAGTCCCGGCGTTCCAGAATGCCTTTTTCCTCAAGCAGGCGCACCGTGCGATACACGGTTGCCACCGAAATGCGGGAGTCCAGCACAGCCGCGCGGCGGTACAGTTCTTCCACATCCGGGTGGTCGTCTGCTTCGGAAAGAACACGGGCGATAACGCGCCGTTGTCCGGTCATTTTCAGGCCGTGTTCGATACACAGCTGCTCAATCCGTGATTCTGCCGCTTGTACCTTCAAGGTCACAAACCCTGCCTAATGTTATCATCTCTGCGTTCGTCATTCAGGTAGCCGAAGTCAGAGGTGTTTGTCCAATTTTACACGATCATACAGTTTTTTTATGGTGTGTATGCCTGCCTGTATGATGCTGGCGTGTCATTTTTTCCCTCTGAAGGAGGAAAATCCGCATGAATGAGACCCTGATCCCGGGACAGGACGAGCCTGCCAACACGGCGGTTCTGGATATTACGGGGGAAAAATGCCCCATGACCTTCGTGCGCACCCGGCTGGCGCTGGATGTTCTGCCCCCCGGTGGTCTGCTGGCGGTGCGGCTGATGGGGGAGGAACCACACCGTAATGTCAGCCGCTCCGCGCGAGCACTCGGGCACGTTGTTCTGGCAGACGCCCCCCAGCCGGATGGGAGTGTGGTGCTGACAATCCGCAAAAAAGAAGCCGCATCCGCTTCAGTCTGAAAAAAACAGACACTCAGCAGATGCGGCCCGCCTGATACCGCTGGGCTTGGCCCTGTGGCTGGCCTAGTTGTTCATGGCTTCAAAGAAGTCATTGTTGGTTTTGCTGTATTTCAGCTTGTCGAGCAGGAAGTCCATGGCATCCATGGTGCCCATGGGCGCCAGAATCCGGCGCAGCACCCACATTTTGGACAGGGTTGCCCGGTCAACCAGCAGTTCTTCCTTACGTGTGCCGCTCTTGGTGATGTCAATGGCGGGGAAGGTGCGCTTGTCGGCCAGCTTGCGGTCAAGGACAAGTTCGGAGTTACCCGTGCCCTTGAACTCTTCAAAGATCACTTCGTCCATGCGGCTGCCGGTATCAATCAGGGCGGTGGCGATAATGGTCAGGGAGCCACCTTCCTCAATATTACGGGCCGCACCAAAGAAGCGCTTGGGCCGCTGCAGGGCGTTGGCGTCCACACCACCGGTCAGTACCTTGCCCGATGAGGGCACAACCGTGTTGTAGGCGCGGGCCAGACGGGTAATGGAATCGAGCAGGATCACCACATCGCGCTTGTGTTCCACAAGGCGTTTGGCTTTTTCCAGCACCATTTCGGTTACCTGCACATGGCGGTGGGCGGGTTCGTCAAAGGTAGAGGCAATGACTTCGCCGCGCACGGAGCGGGCCATGTCGGTCACTTCCTCGGGCCGTTCGTCAATGAGCAGCACAATCAGGAACACTTCGGGGTGGTTGGCCGAAATGGAAGAGGCAATGCTCTGGAGCATGACCGTTTTGCCCGAGCGTGGGGGCGCTACGATCAGGGCGCGCTGGCCCATGCCAATGGGGGATACCAGATCGATCACCCGCGGGGTGAAGTCCTTCTGGGAGCCCTTTTTGTTGTTTTTGTCGCCCTTGGGTTCAGGGGCAGTGGCCTGACTTTCCACTTCCATCTGCAGGCGGCGCTCGGGGTAGAGCGGGGTCAGGTTGTCAAAGTTGATCCGGTGGCGGACGGCATCGGGGGACTCAAAATTGATCGTGTTGATCTTGAGCATGGAGAAGTAGCGTTCGCCATCACGCGGGGCGCGAATCTGCCCTTCAACCGTGTCACCCGTGCGCAGGCCAAAACGGCGGACCTGTGTGGGGGAGATGTAAATATCATCCGGGCCGGGAAGGTAGTTGGATTCGGGCGCACGCAGGTATCCAAACCCGTCATGCATGATCTCAAGCGTGCCCTCGCCATAAATGGCCTGATCATTATCCGCCAGCGTTTTGAGGATGGCGAACATCATGTCCTGCTTGCGCAGGGAGGACGCGTTTTCGATATTCAGGTCTTCAGCGCAGGCCAGAAGGTCGGCTGGGGACTTGGCCTTGAGTTCCGCAAGATGCATCTAATAAATGCCCTGACTGGCAAGAGAAGTTCAAAAGGGGAAGGTCCGGATCGTTCCATGCTACGGCAGAGCCGGTCGGGGAGACCGGAAGCAGGCATGCCTGATAAGGCAAGGCCGAGCCAGAAGGAACCTGACGGGAAGGAATACCGCTGGGCAGGTGAAGTCAGCCAGCGTCTGGGGCCGGATACTACTCGGGGTGGAATTGCGCGTCAACACAGGAATGGGGCGGGCGCACCAGCGGCCAGAGGCTACTTGATGCCGCCCAGCCAGCCTTTTTTCCAGAACCACAGCAGCGGCAGCACAATGGTGGTTGCCATGAGCCCGAGCGAGTACCAGTAGCCAAAAGACCAGTTCAGTTCCGGTATGTCTTTGAAGTTCATACCGTAAATGCCAGCGATCAGGGTGGGGGCAACCCCAATGAAGCTGACAACGGTCAGTACCTTCATCACCCCGTTCTGTTCGATGTTGATGAACCCAAGGGTGGCATCAAGCAGGAATTCAACCTTGTCCTGTGACTGGGAGACATACGCATCGAGCGAGGAGAGGTCGTGGCTGACCGATGTAATGCGCGCGCGCAGAATGCCCGACAGCGCATAGGCGGCCGTTGTTTTGCCGTCCTCCTCCGGTGCTGCCGTGGCAAGGGGTGTCGGGGGGGCAGTGCGGGGGGTGCACAGGGCAAACCCTGTGACCGGAATGGCAGAAGCGGTTTTACGGCTTTCCCCAAGGAACAGGGCAATGCGCTCCATGCCCAGCAGTGTGTCCCGCATGCGTGAGCACAGGTTCCCTGCCTCGCCAACCCGCTGGAGCAGGTTGCGCTGCCACACGGCCACGTTGCGGATGGGGGTCTGCTGCGTGCGGGCGCGAAAAATATCGTGTGAGAGTGTGTCCAGCAGGTTGCCCATGCTTTCCAGAATATCGGCCAGCCGGTCCACAATGGCTTCAATCAGGGCGACCAGTATCTCGCCCGAATGGAGTAAGGTGTCGTGCTGGGGCGGGATCTCGGTTGGCGGGGGCTGTGCGCTCTGGCGCTCCGGTGCGGTGTGTGGTGGAGGCATGGCGGAGGTCACGCAGTCCGCCACAAGCTGGGCTACGGTCTCGAACGCCAGATAGAACTGGAAGCGGATGGTAAAAAGCCGCTTTTCGGTCAGGATAAAACCCACCGGCATGGTCTGGAAATCCGACCCGCTTTTGCGCAGCAGGGGGGAAGACAGAAAAGCAGCACCGTTGCGCACACTGATACGTGATGAACTTTCGATCGCGCTCAGGTCTTCCAGGGAGGGAATGGGCTGGCCGCAGAGTTTTTCCGCCAGAGCCAGTTCCTGGGGGGTAGGGTTGAGAAGATCCAGCCAGACAGCATTTTTGGCATCGTCTTCCGTTTCAACGGCGCGAGCAGGCATACCGGGCCTGTGGGCCAGAAACATGCGATTCTCCCAGTTTGTGCCCTGTGGGCCTGTACAGCTGTATTTTCCGGTTCTGGCGGCAGCCAGCCGGAGCCCATGTATGCCCCAAGTATGACGCCTTTGTTGGGTTTATGGCAAGATGACCACGCGGGACCGTGCAATGCGGCGGCGCATCTGGTAAGCCATTTTGCCAGTTGAAAAGAACAAAACATGTGGCACCCCAGCAGGGCGCGCCATGGGGTTAAAGGAGCGGCAGAACGACTAATGGCGAACCCGATCGAACACGGCGGCGCAGCGGCGCAGAGCAATTCCTTCAGGCAGCAGCCTGATGAGCACGGTCATTTTGGTGGCCGGTACGGTGGCCGCTTTGTGGCCGAAACGCTCATGCCGCTTATTCTGGAACTGAATGAGGCGTACGAGGCCGCAAAGGCCGACCCCGCTTTTCATAAGGAACTGGTATATTACCAGACCGATTATATCGGTCGGCCCAGCCCGCTATGGTTCGCCCGCCGCATGACCGAAGCGTTTGGGGGGGCAAAAATCTACCTCAAGCGTGAAGAGCTCAATCATACCGGTTCGCACAAGCTCAATAACGTCATGGGGCAGATCCTGCTTGCCCGCCGCATGGGCCGCACCCGCATTGTGGCAGAAACCGGGGCCGGCCAGCACGGTGTGGCCACCGCAACCGTATGCGCTCTGTTTGGCATGAAATGCGTGATCTACATGGGTGCTACCGATGTGGAGCGGCAGAAGCCAAACGTGTTCCGCATGCGCCTGCTTGGGGCGGAGGTTGTGCCCGTAACCGCTGGGGCCGGTACGCTCAAGGACGCCATGAACGAAGCCATGCGGGACTGGGTGGCCAATGTGGCCGACACCTACATGCTGATCGGCACCGTGGCTGGCCCGCACCCGTACCCCGCCATGGTGCGTGATTTCCAGAGCGTGATCGGGGAGGAAACCAAAGCGCAGATGCAGGCCGCCGAAGGCCGTCTGCCCGATGTGGTGGTGGCCGCCATTGGGGGTGGCTCCAACGCCATGGGGATTTTTTACCCGTTCCTTGATGATGTGTCCGTGCGCCTGATTGGCGTGGAAGCCGCAGGCCACGGGCTGGATAGTGGCAAAACCGCTGCCTCCATCGAGCGTGGCCGCCCCGGTGTGCTGCACGGCAACCGCACCTACCTGCTGCAAAACGCGGATGGCCAGATTGACGAGGCCCATTCCATCAGCGCCGGGCTGGACTACCCCGGTGTCGGTCCCGAACATTCCTGGCTGAACGATATAGGGCGCGCGGAATACGTGGGTGCGACCGATACCGAGGCGCTGGAAGCCTTCCAGCTCTGCACAAAGCTGGAAGGGATTATTCCCGCGCTCGAATCGGCGCACGCCATTGCCTATGCGGCCAAGATTGCCCCCACCTTGTCCAAGGACACACTGCTGGTGGTGAACCTGTCCGGCCGGGGGGACAAGGACATCTTTACTGTTGCCGAACATCTGGGAGTCTCGCTGTGAGCCGTATTGCCGCCCGTTTTAAAGCCCTTGCTGCCCAAGGCCGTGGTGCGCTCATCCCCTATCTGGAGGCGTATGACCCAGACCGGGAGACTTCTCTGGAGCTGTTCCGTGCCATGCCAGCGGCTGGTGCCGACCTGATCGAAGTTGGCATGCCTTTTTCCGACCCGTCGGCCGATGGTCCGGTTATTCAGGCTGCCGCCCTGCGCGGGCTCAAGGCCGGTGCCACGCTGGTTGGCGTGCTGGATATGGTGGCCGAATTCCGTAAAGGGGATGATGAAACCCCGGTGATTCTGATGGGGTATGTCAACCCGGTTGAATCCTACGGTTACGAGCGCTTCTGCAAGGATGCCGCCGCCGCAGGGGTGGATGGGCTTATTCTGGTTGACCTCCCCCCCGAGGAAGGCGCGGTTATCGCCGCTCCCGCACAGGCTGCGGGGCTGGATATTATTCGTCTGGTTGCCCCCACCACGCCGGATGCCCGTCTGGAGTATGTGCTGGGGCATGCGTCGGGCTTTGTGTATTATGTGAGCATTGTGGGCATTACGGGTACCCGCTCGGCCAGTGCGCATGACCTTGCTGGCGCTATTCCCCGCATACGTGCCGCCACAGACCTGCCTATAGCCATTGGTTTTGGCGTTCGCACGCCCGAGCAGGCCGCGCAGGCTGCCAGCATTGCCGATGGGGCCGTTGTGGCCTCGGCCCTGCTGGCGACACTGGCGCAAACGCTGGATGAACAGGGGCGAGCCACATCCCAGACCCTGCCGCGTGTGCTGGAGCAGATCCGTGGTCTGGCACAGGCAGTCCGTGCTGCGGGCCAGCAGCCGGAATGACATGTGGCCGTGACTGCCCATGACCAATAAGCAGCGTATTGTTGTTGTGGGCGGTGGCCCGGCCGGGCTTGCCGCAGCCGAATACCTGGCCGACTGTGGGTTTGGTGTGCAGGTTATGGAGCGCATGCCAAGCCTTGGCCGCAAGTTTCTGATGGCTGGGCGGGGTGGGCTGAACATTGCCCATTCCGAAGCGCATGGGACGGTGCTGGAGCGCTATGGCCCAGCCAGCTCCTGGCTGCGGCCCGCGCTGGACGCGTGGACCATGCAGAACATCCGGGACTGGATGGCAGGGCTGGGGCAGGAGAGTTTTATTGGCTCCTCTGGCAGGGTCTTTCCCGTGGGGATGAAGGCATCCCCCCTGCTGCGGGCATGGCTTGCCCGCCTGAATGCCGCTGGCGTGACCTTCCAGACCCGTGCGGACTGGCTGGGGTGGGGGGCGCATGAACAGCTCATGTTTAACCTGCAACAGGCAGGGGAGGGAGCATCCCACAAGGCTGAACTGGCGGCAGATGCCGTAGTGCTGGCCCTTGGTGGGGCAAGCTGGCCACGGCTGGGCAGTTCCGGTGGCTGGGTACCCCTGCTGCAACAGCGTGGGGTGGATGTGGCCCCATTAGAGCCTGCCAATTGCGGGTTCTGCACCCCATGGTCCACCTTTTTTGCTGAGCGTTTTGCCGGCACCCCCCTAAAACCTGTAGCCCTGACATTTGAAGGCAGGCGTGTGCGGGGTGAAATTGTGCTGACCCGCACAGGCATGGAAGGGGGCGCGCTCTATGCGCTCTCCCGCACCGTGCGGCAGGCCATCACCGCGCAGGGGCAGGCAACCGTGCTGTGCGACCTGCGCCCCGACCTGAGCGAACAGGACCTGCTGGACAGGCTGCGCGCCACCCGAATGCGGGAGAGCCTGAGCAACCGCTTGCGCAAGGCCATAAAGCTGGCCCCCGCAGCCGTAGCACTGCTGCGGGAGGCGCAGGACGTGCTGCCAGCAGACCCGCGTGCCTTGGCAGCCCTGATCAAGGCCGTACCCGTTACTTTTTACGCGCCAGAGCCGCTGGCCCGCGCCATTTCCACCGCCGGAGGGATCACGCAGGCAGCGTGTGACGAATCTTTTATGCTCAGGGCGCTCCCCGGTGTG
Organism: Acetobacter fabarum; assembly: GCF_011516925.1. Classification (GTDB taxonomy): domain Bacteria; phylum Pseudomonadota; class Alphaproteobacteria; order Acetobacterales; family Acetobacteraceae; genus Acetobacter; species Acetobacter fabarum. Next base: position 82,839 of record NZ_WOTG01000003.1, on the reverse strand, counting down.
TTTGTTGCGGGCGAGATGCTGGACTGGGAGGCCCCGACCGGGGGCTACCTGCTCCATGCCTGCCTTGCCACCGGCCGTGCGGCGGCAAAGGGGGCAGAGGCATGGTTGCGCAAGGGTGGGGCAAGGCGGTATCCCCTCCAACCATGAACAGCATGATTACAATGGGGGAGGTGCCGGGGGGCGGTCCGGCACAGATGGACCTTGGCGAACTTCTGGCTACGCGTCTGCTGGTTCAGGGGAACTCCGGGTCGGGCAAGTCGCATCTTCTGCGGCGGTTGCTGGAGCAGTCTGCCCGTATGGTGCAGCAGGCCATTATTGACCCCGAAGGCGATTTTGTCAGTCTGGCTGAAAAATTCGGCCATCTGGTCATAGATGGTGCCGATCATTCAGAAATGGCCCTGCACGCCGCAGGGGAGCGCATGCGCATGCACCGCGCGTCCGTTGTGCTGAACCTGGAAGGGCTGGATGCAGACCAGCAGATGCGCTGGGCGGCGGCTTTTCTGGGCGGTATGTTCGAGGTGCCGCGCCAGCACTGGTACCCTGTGCTGGTGGTGGTGGACGAGGCCCAGCTGTTTGCACCCGCCGCAGCGGGCGAAGTATCGGATGAGGCCCGCCGGGCTTCCCTTGGCGCCATGACCAACCTGATGTGCCGTGGGCGCAAACGTGGCCTTGCCGGTATTATTGCAACGCAGCGTCTGGCCAAGCTGGCCAAGAACGTGGCGGCGGAAGCCTCCAACTTTCTGATGGGCCGCACGTTTCTGGATATTGACATGGCGCGTGCTGCCGACCTGCTGGGCATGGAGCGCAGGCAGGCCGAAGCGTTCCGGGACCTCGCACGTGGCACGTTTGTCGCCCTTGGTCCGGCCCTGAGCCGCAGGCCGCTTTCGGTCCGTATTGGCGCGGTGGAAACCGAAAGCCGCTCGGCCGGGCCGGTGCTTGCCCCCTTTGAGCCGCCAACCGCGCCGGTGCACGAGCTTATTCTGGCTCCCGTGCCGGTGCATGACCTGCCCGCCCGCCAGCGCAAGGCCCCCGCTCCTTCCGCCCCCGACCTGCTGACGCAGCTTGCTGCCCACGGGGAGGCACAGGCCAGTGTGCAGGCCGAGCAGGAGCAGGAGGAAGATACGGCGGAAACCCAGGCCGAGCGCGAAGCCCGCATGACCGCCATCCTGCGTGACATGATGGAGGATGAGGATTCGTCCTTCAGGCCCGTGCCCGTTCTGTATCAGGACTTTCTGGTGCGTTGCCGTATTGCCGGGCTGGGGCGCAATGCGCTGGACCTGCGGCGCTTCAACCGCGCGCTGGCCACAGCACGCAGCGGAGTGAGCGAAGATACCTCCTCCTCCACGCAGTGGCAGGAGGCCGAAAGCCGCGCATCATCCCTGCCGGAAGATTTGCAGGCGGTCTTTCTGTTCCTGGCCCGCGCGGCCATTGAGCGTACGCCATGCCCGTCCGACGCCCAGATTGCCAAGGTATATGGCACGGTTTCCACCGGGCGTGCCCGCCGCCTGCTGGCATGGCTGGAGGACCAGAATCTGCTCGTATTGCGGGCCGATGGTATGGGGCGGCGGGTGCTGACCTTTATAGGAACAGGGTGGGAAACACTGCCCGGTATGGCCGATAGCTGACCAGTCCGCCCGTTTTGTGGGCAAAAGGCGCAAAAGAACACGCCCGCGGGCATGACGGGCGGAGCGGGGAGTGCTATAGCCCGAGGCATGACGGACGACCCGCCCTTTAGCCCGGCCCTGCTGCCTGCTGGCTTTGTAGATCTGCTCACCCCCGATGCCCGAACGGAAGCGCGGGGTGTGGCCACTCTTATGGATGTGTTTGCCTCCCACGGCTACGACAGCGTCCGCCCGCCTCTTATGGAGTTTGAGGAGACCTACCTTGCTGGTGCAGGGGTGGCTCTGGCGGAGCAGTGCTTCCGGGTCATGGACCCTGATACGCGGCGCATGATGGTCCTGCGCCCAGACATTACCCCCCAGATCGCCCGTATGGCCGCGACTCGCGTTGCCGGGTCGCCGCGCCCGCTCCGTGTCTCTTACGCCGGGCCGTGTGTTGTGGTGGCCCCTGTGGCAGCGGAGGAAAGCAGCCGCCAGATCATGCAGACCGGCATAGAGCTGATCGGCCCGGATTCCCCCGAAGCAGATGCCGAGGTCATGTCCATCGGGGCAGAAGCGCTTATGCGCCTGGGTGTGAAGGATGTCTCCTTTGACCTGACCATGCCGCCCTTTATTCCCGCCCTGCTGGAAGAGGCCGGTGTGCCCGCCGCCCAGCGCCCGGCGCTTATGCGCGCGCTTGACCGCAAGGATGCCGCAGCCGTGGCCCAGCATGGGGGTGCATTGGCCGCCACGCTTATTGCCCTGCTGGATGCCACCGGGGCTGCCGAACATACTGTGGCGCAACTGGCAGAACTGACCCTGCCCCCCAAGGCCCGCATTGTTCTGGACCGGCTGATTGATACGGTTGCAGCCGTGCGCGAAATCTGCCCGGACCTGCGTATGACCGTGGACCCGGTGGAGTTCCGGGGCTGGAAGTACCATACCGGCGTATGCGTAACCCTGTTTGCCGTCGGCCGCTCGGAAGAGCTGGGGCGTGGCGGGCGTTATCTTTGCAATGATAACGAACCGGCCTGTGGGTTAACCCTGCGCCCCGATGTGCTGTTCCGCATGATCCCCCCCACACCAGCCCGCGCACGCGTGTATCTGGCAGCAGATGCCAGCAGGCAGGAAGCAGCAGCTTTGCGTTCGCAGGGATACGCCACGGTGCGGGGCTTTGCAGCCGGAGCACAGGCCGAGGCCGAGGCGCGGCATTTGGGCTGTGGCATCATTCTTTCAGGCACTCAGCGGGTGGATCTGGCCTGAGGGCTTGCCCTTGGGTGCGATTTTTTTCTTTTTGACCAGCAGGCAGTTTTTTTCAGGAGCAGACCGTCTATGTCCAACGTAACCGTGATCGGCGCCCAGTGGGGCGATGAAGGCAAAGGCAAAATTGTTGACTGGCTCGCCAGCCGGGCCGACGTGGTGGTGCGTTTTCAGGGTGGTCACAATGCCGGCCATACGCTGGTGGTTGGCAATCAGGTTTACAAGCTGTCGCTCCTGCCTTCAGGCGTTGTGAGCGGTAAGCTGGGCATTATCGGCAATGGCGTTGTGGTGGACCCGCAGGCTCTGCTGGCTGAAATTGCCCGCATTGGCGAACAGGGGCTGAAGGTTACGCCCGAAACCCTGAAAATTGCTGAAAACGTGCCCCTGATCCTGCCCGTGCATGGTGCGCTTGACCGTGCGCGTGAGGCAGCCCGTGGCGACCGCAAGATCGGCACCACAGGCCGTGGCATTGGCCCTGCGTATGAAGACAAGGTGGCCCGCCGAGCCATCCGCCTGTGCGATCTGGCCGAGCCTGAAACGCTGGACTGGAAGCTGGACGAACTGCTCCTGCACCACAACACCCTGTTGGCAGGCCTTGGTGCGGAGACCTTTTCCAAGGAAGACCTGCTTGCCTTCCTGAACGATGTTGCCCCCAAGGTGCTGCCCTACATGGCTGCAACATGGGACATTCTGGACGATGCCCGCCGCAATGGTCGCCGTATCCTGTTTGAAGGTGCGCAGGCCGTTATGCTGGACGTGGACCACGGGACGTACCCGTTTGTGACCAGTTCCAACACTGTTGCCTCCAATGCGGGCACGGGGGCTGGCATGGGGCCGTCTGCTGCGGGGTTTGTGCTGGGTATTGCTAAGGCATACTGCACCCGCGTGGGTGAGGGGCCGTTCCCGACCGAACTGCATGACGGCATTGGCCGCCGCCTTGGTGAGCGCGGGCATGAATTTGGTACGGTTACGGGGCGTCCGCGCCGCTGTGGCTGGTTCGATGCGGTTCTGGTCCGTCACGCTGTGCGGGTGGGTGGCATTAACGGGCTGGCCCTGACCAAGCTGGACGTGCTGGATGGTCTGGACGAGATCAACATCTGCGTCGGTTACGAGCTGGATGGCCAGAAGATAGAGCGCTTCCCGTCCGGTTCAGCCGCACAGCAGCGTGTGCGCCCGGTGTATGAGACGATTGAAGGCTGGAAAGAAACCACACAGGGTGCCCGCCGCTGGGCAGACCTGCCCGCGCAGGCCATCAAGTATGTCCGCCGTGTGGAAGAACTGGTGGGGGCACCTGTAACCCTGCTGTCCACCAGCCCGGACCGGGATGACACCATTCTGGTGCGTGACCCGTTTGAAGACTGATTTATGACGGCTTTATGACAAGCTCTTTAAAGCCCCGGCCTATGCGCCGGGGCTTTTTTGTTGGGGGGCTGCTGTTTTTAAGGGTGGGTCATAAAACATTCATAAAGCGGTTTTTCCTGTGTGAATGGCGGCTTTTATGGGGGTGCGGCGAGGGATAATGCGGCCTGCGTGGGGTTTGGGGCAGACGGGCGGTTGTTTTTTGTCATCTGCGCGTCATATCCTAGGTGCAGGTTTTTAAAAGGCATTCTGGTATGCATAAGGCAGATCTTCTGGTTGTTGAGGATGACCCGGCACTCGCCCGGCTTGTTAGCTACAATCTGGAAAAACAGGGTTACATGGTTCGCCACGCGGCGGACGGAGAGGCAGCCCTGGAGTATGTCCGGCAACGTCGGCCGGACCTGATCCTGCTGGACTGGATGCTGCCGGGTATTTCCGGGCTGGAAGTTTGCCGCCGCTTGCGCGAGCAGGCCAGAACGGCAGCCTTGCCCATTATCATGTTCAGTGCCCGTGGCGAGGAAGCCGACGCCATTCGTGGGCTGGATACAGGGGCGGATGATTATCTGGTCAAGCCCTTTAGCATGGATGCCCTGTTTGCCCGGGTCAAAGCCATTTTGCGCCGGGCTCCCCCGGCCGATAAAACCCTGCGGTTTGATACGTTGGTCATGGACCGGGTGAGCCACAAGGTTGAGCGTGATGGCCGCCTGCTGTCTCTGGGGCCAACGGAATACCGGCTTTTAGAGTTCCTGATGCTGCACCCGGCACAGGTTTTCTCGCGCGAGGAGCTGCTTAAACACGCATGGGAGCGCAGTTCCTTTGTTGAGCTGCGCACAGTGGATGTGCATATCCGCCGCCTGCGGCAAACCCTGAACGAAGGGGGCGGGGTGGATTTGATCCGCACCGTGCGGGCCCGTGGCTATGCGCTGGATAAAGTGCAGGACCCGGACTAAGCAACACACCGCAAAAAGGGGCGGCTGATCATGCACGCTTGGCTGGCAGCACTCTGCGGTATGGCAGGGGGCGGCGCGTTGGCGGCTTTGCCGCTGTTTATCGCCCGCTCGGGCCATTTTGAACCTTTGCCGGATGATACGGAACGGCAGAAAACCCGGATTGGGCGTGACACTGCCTCCGCAGTAACACTGGACGAGGTTATGGCCTCCCTGCCAGCGGCAACGCTGGTGCTGAACGACACACGCCTGCCCTGTGTGATTTCTCCCGAGGCTAAGCGGCAGTTCACAAACAGCCTTGGCAGCATTATCCGCCATCCGGCTTTTCAAAGTTCGGTGGACAGACTTCTGGCGCAAAAAAAGGAAGACCAGCAACCGGCTGAAGCGCTGATTGTGCTGGATATTCCCCATTACCGCGTTGTGCGGGCATGGTTGCAGAAGAAAACCGTGCCCGATGCCTTTCTGCCCGAAGGGTACCGTAAGGGTGGGGGAGCGTTTTCGTCCCGGACAACGCTGGTCTTTGTTGCTTTGCATGATGAGACCGAGGCCGTTCTGGCTGAGCGGCAGCATACGGACTTTGTGGCCTTTGCCAGCCATGAGCTGCGCACGCCACTGGCCTCCCTGCTGGGGTTCATAGAAACCCTGCAAGGCCCTGCGGCGGATGATCCGGTTATTCAAAAAGAGTTTCTGGGTATTATGTCCGAGCAGGCCAAGCGCATGCAGCGTTTGCTTGACGGGCTGCTTTACCTGTCCAGAGTGCAGATGCAGGAGCACCACAGGCCCAAGGAAACAATAGGCATTGCCGAACTGCTCAAGCGTTTGTCGGATGAAGCCGCAGGGTTGATCGCGGGTAAGCCTGTTCGTTTTCAGGTGCAGGCGGATGATGCGCAGGAACTCTGCGTGCAGGGGGATGAGGCCCAGCTTTTGCAGGTGCTGATGAACCTTGTGGAAAATGCGCTCAAATACGGGCTGTTTGATCGGGGTAAACGTAATGGGGAGCCGCTGGGCATTACGGTTTCCTGTGCGCGGGCTGCCAAAAATGCCGGTTGGCCTGCCGAGCCGGGGCTGGTGCTGAGCGTTACGGATACGGGGCCGGGTATTCCCGCGCGGCACCTGAACCGTTTGACCGAACGGTTCTACCGCGTGGCCAAAACTGCTGCCAGTGTGCAGGGTAGCGGGCTGGGCCTGGCTATTGTGCAGCAGATTCTGGTCCGCCATGATGGGCGTTTTGTTGTGGAAAGCACGGTGGGCGAAGGTACCGCCTGCCGGATATGGCTGCCGCTGCTCAGCTAGGTCCGTAGTGTCATAAAACCGTCATTCAATTGTCCTGAAAGCATAACACCATTCTGTTCTGATTTACTTTAACCCGGAACAGCACGGCACGTTTTTGTGGCCGTAAGCTTTTGCAATTGGCTCAGGGAAAAAACCAACATGCGTTTTTCAGTCAGGTCTGGAATGTGTCTGGCCGTCATGACCACCTTCCTTACGGCACTTCCAGCAGCATCTCGGGCCGAGAGCGTGACCGGTGCAGGTTCCAGCTTTGCCGCTCCGATCTATGAGGCATGGGGCGCGGTTGCAAAGTCCGCTACGGGCGTGACCGTTAACTACCAGAGCGTTGGCTCCAGCGCAGGCCAGAACCAGATCGTGGCTGGCACGGTTGATTTTGGCGCATCCGATGCGCCGATGGATGCCCAGAAGCTTGAAACCAACCACCTCTTCCAGTTCCCCACGGTTATGGGTGGCATTGTTCCGGTTGTGAACATCCCCGGCGGGATCAAGCCCGACACGATCACGCTGAGCGGTGATGTGCTGGCCGAAATCTATGCAGGCACCATTACCTCCTGGAACGATCCCAAGATCGTTGCGCTGAACCCCGGTGTTAAGCTGCCAGACGTGGCCATTGCACCTGTTCATCGTGCAGATGGTTCGGGCACAACCTTTGTGTTCACGTCCTACCTTGCTGGTTCTTCTTCCTCCTGGAAGGAAAACTACGGTGCAAGCACATCCATCAGCTGGCCCGGTGGTCTGGGTGCACGTGGGAATGACGGCGTTGCCGCAACCGTGCAGAACACCGAAGGTGGCATTGGTTATGTGGAATATGCCTATGCAAGCCGCAACCACCTGACCACTGTTCGCCTGCGCAACCATGCAGGTGCCAGCGTTGCAGCAGGCATGAACAGCTTCTCCCACGCCGCGCAGGCAGCAGACTGGAGCCACGCTTCCCACTTTGCTGTGAACCTGCTGGACACGGATGGTCAGGAAGCCTGGCCGATCATGTCTGCAACCTACGTGCTGGTTCCCGTACCTGCCCGTAATGCTGACCGTGATCAGGCTGTGCAGAAGTTCTTTGGCTGGAGCTTCAATAACGGTGATAGCGTTGCCACCAAGCTGGATTACGTCCCGCTGCCCAAAACCGTTAAGGACAGCATTATGTCCGCATGGAAAAGCGGCAAATAATCAGCCGTTTATAATTTTCACTGCGTATTTGAGCTTATTGGAAAGCGGCCCCGAAACGGGCCGCTTTTTTTCATAATTCCGTAACGAAACCATCACCGAAGCATCACGCACAAAAAAGTTATGGCGGGTTATTCACTCCTCATCGTTCTTATCATGGAATGGCCACAATGCGCTGTAACTCGCTTTTTTCTTCTGTTGCTCTAACGTCTTTTATGTTGGCTGGAATCGCTCCTGTGGCCGAGGCGGCTTCCACTGAGGATTCCGAAATCCGTTTGCTGCGTGCGGAAATGTCCCAGATGCGTCGGGATATGCAGCAGCAGATCGTCACCCTCAAGCATCAGCTGGCTAAAAGCGATGCAACCACAACCAAAGGCCGCATGGGTCAGGCAGCTGGCCACGGCCGCCACACCACGCATGTTGCCGATGGGAACTACGACCCGAACGTGCAGTTCGGCGAGCAGGAACCCATGAAAAAGGTTGCACCCCTGTCTGGCGTGGGCACACCCCCGTCTGACCGTGGTGACACCATGTCCTGGAAAGATTTCAAGGCTGCCACGGCTTCTGATGAAGAAGTACGCGTTGGCGGCATGATTGTCGGCTTCCCCAAAGGTCGCTTTACGGTTTCATCTGAAGATGGTGCGTATGGCTTCTCGGTTGGCCTGGCATTCCATGAAGACTTTGGTGGCTTCCTCGGCGGTGGTCCGCGTCGTGGGGAAACAAATGGCGATTTCAACAGTTTTACCGAAAACGCCCGCCGTATCCGTATCCCCTTCACCTTCCGTTACAAAGACTGGGTTGCTAACGTAACGCCAGACTTTGGTGCCGGTGGTGCAGACGGTGCGAGCACTGACCAGACCCTGTATGAAGCAAACCTGAACTACACGGGGCTGCACAACACGATCCTGACAGTCGGTTACTTCCAGCCGCGCGTGACGGAAGAAGATTCCGAAAGCTCGAACGACTTCGAAATGATGGAACGTCCCGCCATTACCGATGCCGTGCGTAAGATTGCGGCAGGGGATGCGCGCTTCAGCTTTGGTGGTCTGCATTACGAAAAACGCTGGTGGATTGCTGCTTACTTTACGGGCCAGAGCTTTGGCCAACGTAGCGGCAATGCAAGTGCCAGCACCAATAATTATGGTTACAACGGGATTGTTAACAGCCAGACGGGCGGCACTTTCCGTGCGGCGGGCCGTCCCTACATGTCCAAAGATATTGATGTGCATGTTGGTATTTCCGCCATTAGCGCGTTCAAGGTGGCAGAAGTCTGCAAAGCGGGCTCTGCTTCGTGCAGCAAGTCTTATGGTCCCAGCCAGTCGCCTGAAGTTAACCTGACCAGCACCAACCTGATTGGCGCGACAATCAACAACGCATCATCTGTCTGGTCTGCCGGTCCGGAACTGGGCTTCCGCTGGAAGAAAATGGTGCTCAAGGGCGAATACTATAATATTGGCGTCAACCGCAGCAACCAGCCGATTACGGGTGTGACGGAAGCGATGTCGCAGAAAACCGTTCACCTTCAGGGTTATTATGGTTCTGCCAACTATACCCTGTTTGGCAAAGGTCGTGAATATAACATCAAGGAAGGTGCATTCGGCGCACCGGGTGTTGAACACGAATTCGATCCCTCACGCGGTTACTGGGGCGCGCTCGAAATTACGGGCCGTTACAGTGTCACCGACTTCAGCGATGTTTCGGCTGATATTCGTGGTGGCCGTCAAACCGTGTGGTCCGGTGGTATCAACTGGTATCCCAACCGCCACTTCCGCTTCATGCTCGACTTCAACCACTTCATTGTTTCCCGCACGGCTACGGGTGGTGGCATGAGCGCTTCTAGCTGGAACAATGCAGGCCGCGATGGCAACTCCTTCGCTGCACGTGTGCAGGCTGCGTTCTAAAGTTTCTGCCTCTGGCCTGTGTCAGATATTCAGTGTGGAAAAGGGCCATTCTTTCGAATGGCCCTTTTTTTATGCGCAGGTATGAAAGTATTTTTTAACCCGCCCGCAAGGGTGGGTCTTTCAGTAACACCGCGCGTATGGAGTAAGCGGTTTACCAACACACGGCTTCTGCCGGATGTATCCCCGGCAGAAGCCGTGTGTTTTAGCGAACGTAGCCGTAAGCGGGCTGGGGAGCGGGCAGGACATTTTTGTAGGCAATCATGCAGGCCACATACGCATTGTTATACTGCGTTTGAATGCCCCCCTGCTGGTTGTTGGAATAGAGGCTCCCGCCCAGACCGCCACCCATGGCCCCTGCGGCAGCCCCAATGCCTGCACCGGCCCCACCGCCAGCGGCAGCCCCAAGCCCGGCACCCAGAGCGGTTGCCGCCAGACCACCGTAAATGGCTTTATGGTTCTGGCGTTCGGCCTGCCCCTGTACAGCGGCGGCAGCCTGAGAGCGGCAGAAGTTCTGTTCCTGCAGGAATTGCCCGTATTCCTTGCCCGGACCGGGGAGGACCTGCGTGGTTGGGCCCATTGGGGTTTCCGCACAGCCAGCCAGTAAAAGAACAGGCAAAAAAGCAATGGGGAGTGCTGTAAACTTCATCTCACTTTACTCCAAGTTGTATTGGATGATGTTAACGTGAGAGAAGTATGTCATTTTTTTGGTAGTATAGGAATAATAGAAAAAGGGGGAACAAGACCGCCAGAACTGGCAGGCCTTGTTCCCCCTTTTCAGGCGCAGGTTTTAGAGTGCGGTATTAAGCCGCGTGACCAGGAGCTGGTTGATGCGGAAGCCTTCCACGTCAACCACTTCAAACCGGAAGCCCGCTGCATCCACCCTGTCGGTCTTGCGGGCCATACGGCGCAGGCGGTGCATGATAAAGCCGCTGATTGTATCAAACTGCTCATGGTCGGGCAGGTTTGCAATGTCGAGTTCACGCATGACTTCCCCAATGGGGGCAGCGCCGTCCACCAGCCAGGAGTTGGCATCGCGCTGGACAATGGCCTGTTCCTCAAACGGGCTGGCCAGTCCGTCCATAAGCACGCCCATGATGTCCTTGAAGGTGATCAGCCCTACAACCAGTCCGTATTCGTTGACCACCAGCGCAAAGCCTACGCCCGATGTGTCAAACTGGGCCAGTGTGTCCCACAGGTTCAGCGTTTCCGGCACGGAGGGTACGTCCCGTCGCATGCGGGCAATGGGGTTGGAGTGTGGGCGACCGGAGGGGGCAGTGGAGGGGTCCACGACCGAGGCCAGAACGTCTTCCGCACGGATGGAGCCAATAACCTTATCCAGCCCGCCATTGCACAGCGGGTAGCGCGAATAAGGCTCCATGCGCACTTTTTCATGGTTGTGTTCAGGCGTGTCCTGAATATCGAGAAAAATGATCTCGTCCCGTGGGGTCATGGCGGATGTAACGGAACGGTCCTGTAGACCCAGCACGTTCTCGATCATCTGGTGTTCCTGCTGGAGCAGGGCGCCGGAGGCCGTGCCCGCCGCCAGAATGGCGTGCAGGTCTTCAGGCGTTACGGGTTCGACTGCCGAGGCAGCCGGGATTTTGAGCGCTTTGAGCACCACATCGGAAATTTTGGAAAAAATCCAGACAACCGGGTAGAGAATCCGCAAGGCCAGCCGTGGGAACCAGCCTACGGCAAGGGCTACCTTGTCCGGGTTGTTCATGGCGACCCGTTTTGGCAGCAGGTCGGCAAACAGCACGAACATGCCGGTGACAAAAATAAAGCTGAGGGTGGAGGCCAGATTTTGCGCCCACCAATCGGAGAGATTCCACTGGGTGAAAAAATCAGCCAGTGGGGGGGACAGCATTTCCGAGCTGACAATACCGCCCATAATCCCCACGCCGTTCAGGCAGATCTGGATAACGGTTATGACCTGCCCGCTATTACGGCGGAGTGCCAGAAAAGCCTGGGCACGCGGATCTCCTGCTTCTGCGCGGCTGCGGAGCCTGACTTCCCGGGCGGCGGCAAAGGAGATTTCGGAAAGCGCGATCAGGATGCTGATCACGATAAGCAGAACAAGGGTCAGCAGACCCATTATGAACAGGAGCAAGAGAACGTCCGCTATACTGTTAGGATGCCACAGTATGAACAAAAAGTGAGTCGCTGACCAGCGTGATTCCAATTGTATTTTTTATGTCACGTATGATGTGCGCGGAACTTCAAAACTCTGTCAGTGCGGGACCGAAGGGCTTTGCGGGCGTTGGTTAAAGGCTAGTGTGCCGTGTTGTTCTCTTTGGCCGGATAAAAACAGATGTTTGATGCGCTCTACCTTGAAGAAGCAGGCCAGCCGGCTGCTCTGCGGAAACTGCCCGAAAATGCCTTGCCGGACGAGGAGGTGACAGTCCGTGTTCACTGGTCGGGCCTGAATTACAAGGACGCGCTGGCCATTACCGGGCGTGGTCCTGTGGTGCGGGCATGGCCAATGGTGCCGGGGATTGATTTTGCAGGCGTGGTCGAGCGCTCCTCCAGCCCCGATTTTACAGTCGGGCAGCAGGTTATGCTGAATGGCTGGGGTGTGGGCGAAAAGCACTGGGGTGGCCTTGCGCAAAAAGCCAGTGTTCGCGCCGCGTGGTTGCTGCCTTTGCCGCAGGGGTTAAATGCCCAGCAGGTTCTGGCGCTGGGCACGGCGGGCTTTACGGCCATGCTATGCGTGCAGGCACTGGTGCGTGAAGGGGTGGAACCCGGTTCCGGCCCGGTGCTGGTGACGGGTGCTACGGGTGGGGTCGGCAGTGTGGCGGTTATGCTTCTGGCCCGGCTGGGGTATGAGGTTGTGGCGGTAACCGGCCGGCTGGAAGAGCAACCCTACCTGCAAAAATTGGGTGCTTCCGAGGTGCTGGCGCGCTCACATTTTGAAATGCCTTCCCGCCCGCTGGAAAAAGCCCGCTGGGCAGGGGCGGTGGATGTGGTAGGCGGGCAGGTTCTGGCCTCTGTCTGCGCCGCAATGAAACCGCAGGGCGTGGTAACAGCCTGCGGTCTGGCGGGGGGGATGGAGTTCCCCGCCACTGTCGCTCCCTTTATTCTGCGTGGCGTAACGCTGGTGGGGATAGATAGCGTGATGTGCCCCAAAACGGTCCGGCAGGATATGTGGGAGCGTCTGGCCCTGTTGGTCAATAAGGACCTGCTGGCGGAAATGACTCGAGTTATCCCCCTGTCAGACGCCATAACTGCGGCCACAGACCTGCTTGAGGGCAAAATAAAAGGTCGTCTTGTGGTTGAGGTGCCCTGAGTCGCGGCTTTTTGGAAGGCAGTTCTGGCGGTTAGAGCTGCCTTTTTAAGTGTGTAATAATTTATTGTTTTGTGTAACTGTTCCGGATTTTTGCACGGATGTGCAAGGGTTTGGAATAGTTAATTCGGTGCAAAATAATAGGAAAATCAATAAAATGATGGTTTGTTTGTAATAATAAAACCATAACCATATTAATTTAAAATATACCCCCATATTTATTTTTGTTTATGGGAGATTTTAATTATATTTAAATTCTATCATGGAAAATATTCAAAAATATTTCTCATCGTTGAGAAAAGAGTATTTCCTTTAAGGAGTTGAGAAAATTCTCAACTTCATGGCGCTCTTGACGAAAGTTACAGATAAATGTAACTAACAAAACTGTTAAGTAAATTATGTAAGTATTGAGCCATGGATGCCACACCCGCCCGAGCACACGGCGCAGATATGACCAAGGGACTGGCCCGTCAGGTGCGCGGCTGGTTGCTTGGTTCTGTTGTGGTTGGGGGTGTGTCGGCTGTTCTACTGGTGTGCCAGTTTATTCTTCTGGCCCATCTTGTGGACGATCTGGCGTTCCATGACCGTGGGCTGGATACGGAATTTTCTGTGTTTGGGCTTATCCTCGCCTGTCTTGTGGGGCAGGTTGGGGCACGTTTTGTATCCGACATTCTGGGAACGCAGGCAGGTCTGCGGGTGGCGGGCCATGTTCGGGGCAAGCTGCTGGCACATCTGTTTGCAGCCGGGCCAGTGGTTTGCGCAGGTGTACCTGCAGGGGAGGTCGTAACCACCTTTACGGAGGGTGCCCGTGCGCTGGTGCCCTATTTTGCCCGGTATGTGCCGTCTGCGGCCATGATGGTGGTTCTGCCGCTGCTTATTCTGGCGGTGGTAGCGGGGGTGGATGGGTGGAGCTTTCTGGTGCTTGCCTGCACTGGCCCGCTTGTGCCGGTTTTTATGGTGTTTGTAGGCTATGGCGCGCAAACCATTATGGACCGGCGGTGGCGGGAACTATCCCTGCTTGGCGGAAGTTTTCTGGATGCGTTGCGGGGGTTAAAAACCCTGCGCCTGTTTGGCCGCACGCAGGATAGTCTGGACCGTATTGCCAGGCTGGCGGATGCGCATGGGCGCACCACCTTGTCTGTCATGAAGGTGGCATTCCTCACATCGGCTGCACTGGAGTTTTTCTCCAGTCTGTCCATTGCACTGGTTGCCGTTGTTTTTGGCACGCGCCTGTTGGCTGGCACGGCGGATTTCCGGTCTGCATTTCTGGTTTTGTTGCTGGCTCCAGAGTATTTTATGCCGCTGCGCACATTTTCTGCCAGCTATCATGCGCGGCAGAATGCTCAGGCTGCCATGGAGCATATGGGTAAACTGTTTGCCCTGCCTGCACAGGCAGAGCGTTACACACTGCCAGCCCTCCTGCCCGCAGGGGGCGTTGGCACTTTGGTCTGCTCCGGGCTTGAGGTGCATACCCCCGATGGCGCACCTGTTTTGCAGCACGTGACCTGCCACTTTGCCCGGAACCAGTTGACGGTTTTAACTGGTGCCAGTGGTGCGGGTAAAACCACTTTGCTGAATACTCTGCTGGGTTTTTTACAACCTGTTGCCGGGAGCTTGGGCGCCTACGATACCTCGGGGCAGTCCATGCCGCTGCATGGCGTACGTATGGCGTGCGTGCCGCAGTACCCGCTTATGGTTTTTGGCACTGTGGCCGATAATCTGCGTCTGGGTGTACCGGGGGCGGATATGCAGCAGCTGCGGCAAGCCGCCACCTTGGCAGATGCGCTGGGGTTCATAGAAGCCCTGCCTGAAGGGTTTGAAACGCATATAGGCGAACGGGGTAGCCGCCTGTCTGGCGGGCAGGTCCGCCGTCTGGCTCTGGCGCGGGCCTTGCTGCAAAACCCGGATGTTCTGGTGCTGGACGAACCCACAGCAGGGTTGGATGCAGTGAGCGCACTGCATGTGGCCAACGCCCTGCGCCGGTGTGTGGCTGGGCGCATTGTTGTGGTTGCAACCCACAGGCAGGCACTGGCTGACCGGGCCGATGCGCTGCTGCACGTGGCTGGCGGCACGGTAGAGAGTGTTCCCGTACAAAAGGAGACTGTTGCATGAGCATGCCACAAGATTCTTTGGCCGGTGGTGCACAGGGTTTTTTCCGTCTTTCGGTGGGGCTGCGCTGGCGTCTTGCTCTTGGGGTGGGGTTTGCCTGTGCTGCGGCACTGGCCAGCTTTGGGCTGCTTTTTCTGTCAGGCTGGCTGCTGGCGGGGGCTGCGGTTGCGGGGCTGGGTGGGCAAGCCGTTGCGCGGGCCTTCAATATCGTGCTGCCAGCAACGGGTGTGCGGTTTTTTGCCATGGTCCGCATTATAGCCCGCTATCTGGAGCGGGTTGTGGCGCATGATGGTGCACTCCGTCTGGGCGGGCATTTGCGCGCATGGGTTTATGCACGCCTTGCTCCGCTTGCCCCCGCCGGGCTGATGGGCCAGCAGGGAGGAGACCTGCTGGGGCGCTTTGTCTCGGATACGGACAAAGTGGCGGCATATTATACAGATGTCGCACTCCCCTTTTTGCGCGCATTGTTGTGTGGTGTGGTGTTTGTGGGTGTGTTCGCCTGCTTTATGCTCCCCGCGGCAGCGCTTCTGGCTGCAGGGTTGTTGCTGGGCGGTGTTCTGGTGCCGCTGCTGGTTGGCCCCGCCATGGACCGACTGGTACGGAGGGAGGCGGAAAGACAGAGCCACATTCAGGCGGAGCTGGCGCAAACACTCCAGAATATGGGGGAATATCTGCTTTTGGATGCCGCCAGTAGCCGGGCAGGGCAGTGGCAGGCGCAGCAGGCCGAAATGGATAGGGCATGCTGGAAGCTGGATGTACTGGAAAGTGCTGCCCGCGGCCTGATAACCCTTATCACGTTTGCCACGGCTCTGGGGGTTCTGGTTCTGGCGGTTAGCGCCTGCCGGGCAGGGCAGTTGAGTATTGCGGAAGTGCCCATGCTGGTGCTGGGGGTTCTGGCAGCTTTTGATGTGGCAGCCCCCTTGCCTCTGGCGCGGCAGGCTGCGGCACAGGCAAAACTTGCGACCATCCGGCTGGATGCAGCCTGCCCCCCCAGTACGCCGCGGCCTGTGGTGCAGGGGGCAGACCTTCCACACGCACCGTATGATCTGGTGGTGCGTGACCTGAGCTTTGCATACCCGAAAACTGTAAGCCCTGTTTTGCAGAATGCTAACCTGATTATCCGTCAGGGGGAGCATGTAGGGCTGGTCGGGCCATCCGGTATTGGCAAAAGCAGCCTGATCAACCTGCTTTTTGGTTTTTATGCGCCCGATAGCGGCAGCATAAGCTTTGGCGGTGTGGATGTTGGTACACTGCGTGCGGAAGATATGGCCGCTTTTGTGAGTGTTGCCGCACAGGACTTTCACCTGTTTGCGGGTACATTAAGGGACAACCTTCTGCTGGCAGCCCCCCACGCTACGGAGCAGGAGCTTGCAGATGTGCTGGAAACGGCACAGCTCACACAATTCATTCAGTCTTTACCACAGGGTTTGCAAACCTGGGTTGGTAATGATGGCCTGCGCCTTTCCGGTGGGCAAGCGCGCAGGGTGGCGGTGGCTCAGGCCCTGCTACGCGGCACTCCATGGCTTGTTCTGGACGAACCAACCGAAGGGCTGGATGCCGCTCTGGAGCAGGGCCTCATGGCCGCGCTGGTGCAGCGGTGTGAGCAGACAACCATTGTATGCATGACCCACCGGCAGGCGGTGCTTCCGTTCATGCACAGGGTTATCAGGGTGGAGGACGCGTGTTTTCGCCCCGGAGGAGGGAGCGACATGAAGAGCTGAAAGTGAAAAACGCTTCTATTCTGTAATAAGGTTAAAAAAATGGACTTAATTAATCCTACGGTCGTTGACCTTTCGCGTTTTCAGTTTGCGTTAACGGCCCTTTATCACTTCATGTTCGTCCCCCTGACATTGGGACTGACCTTTATGCTCGCGGCCATGGAGACGGTGTACGTCGTAACCGGCAAGCAGGTGTACAAGGACATGACCCTGTTCTGGGGCAAGCTGTTTGGCATCAACTTTGCTCTGGGTGTGGCAACCGGCCTGACCATGGAGTTTGAGTTCGGCACCAACTGGTCCATGTATTCCCGCTTTTTCGGGGATATGTTTGGCACACCTCTGGCCATTGAAGGGCTGATGGCCTTTTTTATGGAATCCACCTTTGTCGGGCTGATGTTTTTTGGCTGGGACCGTCTGAGTAAACCTGCGCATCTGGCCATTACCTATCTGGTAGCACTGGGTTCCAACCTGTCTGCATTGTGGATTCTGGTGGCCAATGCCAGCATGAACATGCCCAACGGCGCACATTTTGACCCCGAAACCCTGCGTATGACATTTGACAGCTTTGTCGGCGTTGTCTTCAACCCCGATGCGCAGGCCAAGTTCGTGCATACTTCGGTTGCGGGTTATGTGGCGGCATCTCTGTTTGTCATGGGGATCAGTGCGTTCTACCTGCTGCGCCAGCAGCACCGGGAATTTGCTGCGCGCTCTTTCCGGATGGCAGCGCTGTTTGGTATTTTTTCCACCGTTGCCGTCATTACGCTGGGGGATGTGCTGGGCCGTCTGGATTACGAACACCAGCCAACCAAGATCGCAGCCATAGAAGGGCTGTGGCACACCAGCAAGCCGCCGTATGAACCCTGGATTATTGCGGCTCTGCCTAATGATGAAAAGCAGGAAAGCTCGTTTGAAATCGGGGTGCCTTTTGTGCTCACGCCCCTGATCACGCACAGCTTTAACACGCCCATTACCGGCATGATCGAACTTGAAGATGCCGCCGCTCCGCGCATTGCCTCTGGCATTACAGCCGTAAGTGCCCTGCGCCGGTATGAGGAAAACCATCAGGCGGCCGATCTGGAGGAGTTCCGTGCTCACCAGAACGACATGGGGTATGGCCTGCTTGCTACCCGCCATGCACCGGGGCAGGACGTAACCGCTATTGCACCCGAGCAGCTCCAGAGTGTTATCGAGCAGACAAAGCCTGATATTCTGCCCAATGTTTTTGTAACCTTCTGGTCTTTCCGCCTGATGGTGTTTTTGGGCGTGTTCTTTTTCGTGCTGTTTGCCATGGCGTCTTACCTGAGCCTGAAAAACCAGCTGGAGCGTAACCCGCTGTTTCTCAAACTGTGCATGTGGTCCATTCCCCTGCCGGTTCTGGCAACCGAGTTTGGCTGGATTACGGCTGAGGCCGGCCGCCAGCCCTGGACCGTGTTTGACCGCCTGCCAACCTTTATGTCCGCTTCCACGCATAGCGTGTCTTACATGCTGTTCTCACTGGCCGGGTTTACTGTGCTTTACAGCATATTCATCGCGGTTGAGCTTTACCTGATGTTCAAGTTCGCCCGGCTGGGGCCAGAGGCGCATGGTCCGCATGAAGATGCAGACCCCGCACACCTGTCCGTTGTGGCGCATTAAGGAAGGTCCTGCATCATGGATATTTATGTTGTTCTCAAGCTTATATGGGCTGGCCTTTTATGCGTGCTGCTGATCGGGCTTGGCCTGATGGTGGGCATGGACATGGGGGTAGGCACCCTGTTGCGCTTTGTCGGGCGCACGGATGGGGAGCGCCGCACTGCGCTCAACATCATTGGCCCGCACTGGGATGGTAATCAGGTCTGGTTCATTCTGGGCGGTGGCGCCATTTTTGCGGCGTTTCCCACGCTATATGCCACGTCTTTTTCGGTGTTTTATGTGGTTATGATCCTGCTGCTGTTCAGCATGATCTTACGGCCCGTAGCTTTTGAATACCGCTCCAAGGTGGATGCCCGCCTGTGGCGTGCAAGCTGGGACTGGGTTTTTCTGGTTTCGGGCTTCCTGCCCATGTTTGTTTACGGCGCAGCTTTTGGCAATATTCTGCAAGGTGTGGGGTACCACTTTAACTGGACCGGGCAGTATTTTCAGGATGGGTCTTTCCTGGCTTATCTGCTTAACCCCTTTGCCATTCTGTGCGGCCTTATGGCGGTCTGCCTGAGTGTTATGCAAGGCGGTGTCATGCTGATGATCCGCTCTGAGAACCCCATTCACGACCGGGCGCGGCGCTATGCCAGCCGTGCAGGGCTTGCCGCAGTTGCTCTGTTCCTTGCCGGTGGCGTATGGATTCGCGGCATGCCGGGTTTTGTGCTTGAGCAAGGGAACCCTGCCATGCCAGCAAACCCCATGCAGGGGCAGCAGGTAAGTGTGCAGGTAGGGGCTTGGCTGCACAACTATGCAGCACACCCCGTTTTGTGGCTGCTGCCTGTGCTCGGTGTGGTGAGCATGCTGGCCGGTGTCATGCTTGTGCTGGCTAACCGCTCCCATGTGGCCTGGTGGATGGGCCTTGGCTCCTGGGTGGGTACAATTGGTACGGTTGCGGCCGCCATGTTCCCGTTCTTCATGCCGTCCACCACACGCCCGGACCAGAGCCTGACAATCTGGAACAGTTCAGCCAGCCAGTACGGCCTGACCTGCATGCTGGCCGTGGCCCTGATCTTTGTGCCGCTGATCCTGTGTTACACATCCTGGTGCTATTACGTTATGCGCGGGAAAGTTCACACGGCGGATATCATCAAAGATACGCATAGTTACTGAAAAGGAGAGGGCGCATGATCACATTGCTGCGTTTTGCGGGGCTGGGTCTGGCTCTGGTAGTGGCTCTTCTGTTTGCCGTTTTTGTGGGTGACCAGGGGCCTTGGTATTTTGCATGGGCGGTTGGCACGGTCATGATTATTCTGGTCGCAGCCGCCGGTGGCGTCCTGTTTGATGCGCAGGCAGATGCGTCTGTCTCGGAAGGGGAGTTCTGACGATGATGGGAGATCTGGAGGCTATTATATTTTTTGTGCCTTTTTTGTATTTATCGTTTTATATAATAGCATTTTCTGTTATAAGAAGGATGTTTCCCTAGCCTGTAATTCGAGCATCAGGGAAGTCTCACAAAGGAATAGCCTGCATACCTCTGGTATGCAGGCTGTTTTGTTTTATGGGTACGTAAAAAACCCACCTCCATGCGTAGGGCATAGAGGTGGGTTATAAAATCCATTATTCCTTATGGAGGTTTAAGGAATAACGGGTTTGATCAGGCTTCCAGTCCGCCATCAACCGGCAGGGCGGCACCTGTAATGTAGGATGCCTTGGGGCTTGCTAGAAAAGCAGCCATGGCGGCAATGTCATCCACCTTGCCGTAAGCACCGGTTGCAACAAAACTGCTTATCAGGGCAGCACCTTCCCCATCTTCTGGGTTCATGTCGGTGTGGATCGGGCCGGGTTCGATCACGTTGGCCGTAATGCCACGGCTCCCCAGGTCGCGTGCTACGCCTTTGGCAAAACCGCGCAGGGCCGCCTTTGTGGCAGCATAAAGCGAAATGCCGGGGAAAGGCGCGCGTGCACCAAAAGCGGAGCCGATGTAAATAATCCGCCCGCCTTCCTTCATGTGTTTTACGGCTTCCATGGTTTCCACCATAACGGCACGCACATTCAGGTTCAGAATATTTTCAATCTGTGCGACCGTCATTTCATCAATCGGGCCGTAGGGGTATGTGCCCGCATTGCATACAAGTGCGTCAATGCGGCCAAAGGCAATAATGGTTTCGGCAATGACCTCACGGTTGCCTTCAACTGTCGTGCTGTTGGCTTTAATGGTCAGCGCCTTGCGGCCCATGGCGCGGATTTTTTCCGCTACCTTTTCAGCAGCACCCGAACTGCTGGAATAGGAAATGGCAATATCGTACCCATCTTTTGCCAGAGCTTCTGCAATGGCGGCTCCAATGCCCCGGCTACCACCGGTTACAATAGCAACTCGATTGCTCATGATCGTTAAAACCTTTCAAAATTCATGCCTGTTTTCAGGCGTCGTTCAAACCCAGCATCAGGCTGATGTTCTGTAATGCAGCGCCAGATGCACCTTTGCCCAGATTATCCAGCCGAGCCGTTAGCAGGGCCTGCCTGTTCTGGGTGCTGGCATGCACACGCAGTTCCATGTTGTCGCTCCCAGCCAAAGCTTCGGCCGAGAGTTTGGGTTCGTGCGGCATAACCCGCACATGGGCCTGTCCGGCATAGTGTTCGTGCAGAATGGTGTGCAGATCACTCCCGGTTATATGGCCTTTCAGGTCATCCAGGTGCAAGGGGATGGAAACAATCATTCCCCGCGCAAAATGTCCGACCGAAGGCACAAAAACCGGACGCCGCGTAAGGTTGGCGTGCTGGTGGATTTCGGGCACATGCTTGTGTTCCAGACTGAGCCCATACAGCTCAAATGCTGGCCCGCCTTCATGCTCGTGCGCCTCAATCATGCTGCGGCCACCCCCGGAGTATCCACTAACCGCGTTAATGCATACCGGGTAGCGGGCATCCAGCACCCCGGCATCTACCAGTGGGCGGAGCAGGGCAATGGCCCCCGTGGGGTAGCAGCCGGGGTTGGACACACGCAGTGCGCTGGCAATGGCCCGGTCCTGACCTTTTGCCAGTTCGGGAAAGCCGTAAATCCATGCCGGGTCCGTGCGGTAAGCGGTGCTGGCATCCAGCAGGCGGGGGGCGGCATCACCCAGAGTTGCTGCCATATGCACGGCCTCGCGCGAGGCATCGTCTGGCAGGCACAGAACAACCAGATCGGCTGCGGCCATGGCGTCCTTGCGGGCAGCCGGGTCCTTACGCCGGGCGGGGTCGATTGAAAACAGCGTAACAGGCAGGGCCGAGAGGCGCTCGCGTATTTCCAGCCCTGTGGTGCCTGCTTCGCCATCAATGAAGATAACGGGTTTCTGTGTCATGCCTTCCTCTTCTGATTCTGGCGGTAGGTTAGGCTTTCTGCCTGCAAGCGCATAGACGCGGCACAGGATTATGGCACAATGTTTAACACATAAAGTCCCGCGCTGCCCGCGCGGCAGGCCACCAGAACAGGCAGAGAGCATGACCAGCAGAGCACAAACCCCCGCAACCTCCCCTGTGGATGCCGTGCAGAACCGGCACAAGGCCGCGCAGAATATTGAGCGGCTGCTTGCTCTTATGGCGCGCCTGCGCGACCCGGAGGAAGGCTGCCCGTGGGACCGCGAGCAGACACATCAGACCATAGCCCCCTATGCCATTGAAGAGGCCTATGAGGTGCTCGATGCTATTCAGCGGCAGGACTGGCAGGCTTTCCCCGATGAACTGGGGGATCTTCTGTTGCAGGTGGTCTATCAGGCGCAACTGGCGGAAGAGGAAGGGAAATTCGCTTTTGCCGATGTGGCGGAAATTGTTACGGAAAAAATGATCCGTCGGCACCCGCACGTTACCTTTGGCAAGGACGTGCTGGGGAATGCCGCTCAACCCCAGCCCGTAGCGGCTGAACTGTCCGCACGTGCCATGCCGGGGCAGTGGGAGGCAATCAAGGAGCAGGAGCGCAAACGTCTGGCCCAATCCGGGGGGCAGGCAGCGCAGCGCCCCGGTGCGCTGGCGGGTGTGCCGCCTGTTCTGCCCGCTCTGCTGCGGGCTTCCAAACTGGCATCCCGCGCGGCCCGTGTCGGGTTTGACTGGCCCGATGTCTCCGGTGTGCTGGACAAGGTGCATGAGGAAATAAACGAGTTTGCGGTGGAAATGCAGAAGAATGACCGGGAAAAAATGCAGGATGAACTGGGTGATGTCCTATTTTCTGTCGCCAGTCTTGCACGCCGCCTGAAGCTGGACCCGGAAGCCTGCCTGCGGCAGGCCTGTGACAAGTTTACCCGCCGGTTCGAGGCGGTGGAAGCCCGTCTGGCGCAGGATGGCCTGAGCATGCAGGACCAGAGCGTGGAGAAGCTGGACGCCGTGTGGAATGCGGTGAAGCAAACTGAAAAGCCCTGAAAACCAGAACGGCTGGAGCCTTTGCTCCAGCCGTTCTGGTTTGTGGGCGTAAGGGAGCGCGCTCCCTTACGGTTGGTCAGCGTGACGTTACTGTGCGTTGGCGTCCTGCGTGCCACCGGCCAGATAATCCATGATCCGGCGGGAAAAGGCGTTAACATCCTTTGGTGTTTCACCATTCTGGATGCTGGCAACATCAAGCAGGATATGGGCCAGCGTATCAATGTTATCCCCGGCCTGCACCTTTTGGGCCAGAGAGTGGATAATGGGGTGTGCAGGGTTAAGCTCCAGCACAGGGGTTACGTCCGGAATGTCCTGCCCGCTCCGCTGCATGAGCTTGCGCAGTTGCAGGTCCGGCCCGCCTTCTGGCGCACTCAGCACCATGGCGCTGGAAACCAGACGATCCGTTGCCCGGATGTCGGATACAGCATCCGCCAGAGCGGTTTTCAGGGCTGGCAGCAGGGTGTCCATATCCGCTTTTTCGGCGGTGCTGGCTTCAGGGGCCCCAAATTTTTCAAGGTCATTCAGGCCCTGTGCCACATTGCGCAGGCTTTTGCCTTCATATGTGCCAAGCCGTTCCGGCCAGAAGGAATCCACCGGGTCGGACAGCAGCAGCACTTCCACCCCACGGGCCTTGAAGCCTTCAATCTGGGGGGAGGCATTCAGCACGTCTGCATTGTCGCCTGTTACGTAGTAAATGGCGTCCTGCTCGGGCTTCATACGGCTTATGTAATCGTCCAGCGAGGTCAGGGTATCCACGGCACTGGAGCGGAAGCGGCTAAGGGCTGCCACATCGGTTTTATAGGTGGGGTCGTCCCACATACCTTCCTTGAGCACGGGGCCAAAGTTGTCCCAGAACGTTGCATAGGCCTGCGCGTCCTTGGCGCGGGTTTTCAGCTCGTTCACAACCTTCGTGGTCACGGCCTTGCGGATACGGGCCAGAACGGGGGTTGCCTGCAACATCTCGCGTGAGACATTGAGCGGCAGGTCCTCCGTATCCACCACACCATGCACAAAGCGCAGCCATGGGGGCAGGATTTCAGCATCATCGGTAATGAACATCCGGCGCACATGCAGGCGCACCTTGCTCTCACGCGTCTGCTCGCCAAACTCGAACGGGCGGGAGGAGGGGATGAACAGCAGGGCGGAAAATTCCATCATGCCCTCTGCACGCCAGTGCAGCGTATCCCACGGTTTATCAAAGTTGTGGGAAATATGGCGGTAGAACTCTTCCAGCTGTTCTTCCGTCACATCATTGCGGGACTTGCGCCACAGGGCCGTGCCTTCGTTGGCGGCTTCTTCCTTGCCATCACGCATGATGGTCACGGGCCATGCAATATGGTCCGACCATTTGCGAATAATGGCCTGCAGGCGCCATGGGTCCAGAAATTCATCCGCATCGGATTTAATGTGGAGTGTAATGTCTGTTCCCGCTTTTTCGCGTGTTGCGGGTTCAAGCGTGTAGGCCCCTTTACCATCGGACGACCAGCGCCATGCCTCATCCGACCCGGCCCGGCGGGAGACAACATCCACCTTGTCCGCCACCATGAAGGCCGCGTAAAAACCAACGCCAAACTGGCCAATCAGGCTTGGGCGGTCTTCAGGTTTGGCGGTTTCAAGCTTCTGGCCAAAAGCACGGGTGCCGGAGCGGGCAATGGTGCCAAGGTTGGCAACCAGTTCATCCCGGCTCATGCCTGATCCGTCATCGCTGATCGTCAGCAGGCGGGCGTCCTTGTCGGGGTTGATGCTGATCTTGGCATTTTCGGGCAGGGCCTGTGCGGCATCGGTCAGGGCTTCAAAGCGGCGGCGATCGGTGGCGTCCGCTGAGTTGGCGACCAGTTCACGCAGGAAGATTTCGCGCTCGGAATACAGTGAGTGCACAACCAGGTCGAGCAGCCGCCCTACTTCGGCGCTGAACTCGCGTGTTTCACTTCCCTGATGTGCCGTGGCGTTGGAGGTTGTTTCTGTCATGCTACTGGCCCTGTTGCTTCTTATAAACTCTGCACATGGGCAGTGTATGCCACACCTGATGGGGGCGTGCATCCCTGCCTGTTCTGGTTGCACAGATGTGGTGGAGTGGGCCTGTTTTCAATATCTGGCGGGGGCATGTCAGCCAGAATTATGGGCTGGTTTTTCCTGCGCTGGAAAATGCGCCAGCACCTGAGCGACCAGAATGGTCAGGGCTTCGGCCAAGGTGGCAAAGCCATCATGCGGTGTGTGTGTGGCTTCATCCATATACAGGCCGCGCCGCATTTCTATTTGCAGGGCGTGCATGTTCTGGGTGGGGCGGCCGTAATGGCGCGTAATATACCCGCCTGCGTATGGCGCGTTCCGGGCGGTTTTAAACCCCAGCCCCTGCAAGGTCTGCTCTGCCAGATCTGTCAGGCGTTGCGTGCAGGATGTGCCATAGCGATCCCCCAGCACAAAGTCGGGCGAGCCAGCTTGTGGCGCATCGGGCATGGAATGCAGGTCCAGCAACAGGCAGAAGCCATGCCGTGTATGAGCGGCCTGTAGCAGGTCTGCCAGGGCAGCGTGGTAGGGCATCCAGTAATGACGGATGCGTAAGGCGGCCTCCATAAAGGGGATGCGTTGCCGGTAAATGGGGCGGCGGTCTGCAACAATACGGGGTATGGAACCCAGCCCCGCCAACCCCCGCTCAGAGGGTGCGACAAAGGATGGAATGGCACCATGGAACATCCGGCTGTCCAGGTCCCATGCTGCGCGGTTTACATCGCAAAACACACGGGGGAAGGTGGCGCTCAGCAGCGGTGGCCCCAGATTATGGGCACCAAGGGCCAGTTCATCCACAAAGCTGTCTTCACCACTACGCAGGATGTCTAGGGGCTGGCGGGCAATACGTATAAACGCCTCCGGATAAAAATGCCCTGAATGGGGGGAGCCCAGCACCACGGGGCTGGTTGCGGGTGTGCCGCAGACCAGAACCGGATTGGGGGCCGCCTGCCGGTTGGCTGTGTTCTCTTCCTGCATGTCCTGCTGAGGCTGAAACAACCGCTTCAGGCTGGGTGGGAATAAAGAAGACGCAAAATTTTTCATATTCCCACTATTGTGGGCTTGCGCTTGCAAGGCAAGGAGGATAAAAGGCCCACACACATCAGGAATGGGCGCATAGCTCAGCGGTAGAGCACTACCTTGACATGGTAGGGGTCACAGGTTCAATCCCTGTTGCGCCCACCATTCCTGAGCCGCAGTATTCTGCGGTTTAAACCATGTCTCCCACTGAAAAATTACCGTCTCCCAAAGGCAATAACACGGCATAAGCTGCCAGATTGTGTCCAGCAGTGGTTATAAACTGGTTATGGTTTTTCGTAATGTCCGTTGGGTCGATATGGAAACCGAACCGGCAGTGCCGCAGCAGAACTGCGGCAATATTGGGCGTTTTTTATCTGTCCTAACCCGGTATGTGCGAAAGTTATTCTGAACCTCTGTTCTGTAGCCTTGAGTTTGTCAAAACAGGTATTTTGTCGTTTCAGTCTTTTACGGTTTTTCCTCCCGACGAATAATCCGGCGTGAGACACTCAATGCAGCACCCAGAAGAGCAAACCCTGCAGCCAGTTCAAGGCAATGTACCGCGCCACTACTGCTTTGGGAAAAACCGAAGATCAGGGCGACCAGAGCGGAGCCCAGCGCCCAGCCCAGTGTGCGGGCAACGGCCATCATCCCGCTGGCTGCACCACTGCGGGTTGCCGGGCCAGAGGTCATGACTGTCAGATTATTGGGTGTCTGGTAAAAGCCAAACCCAATGCCACAAAGCGCCATTCGCCAGCATATGTCCCAAAAGGCAGGTTGTGCTGGCATCAGGCTCAGAGTTACCAGCCCTGCTGCCAGAAGTGCCAGCCCCATACTGCTTAAAACCGAGGCAGGATGCCGGGTGGCCAGTCGGCCTGCAAAAGGGGCGGCAATGGCAACAAGCACAGGCCAGGGTGTGACAAGCAGGCCAGTGGTTACGGCGGAAAGGTGCATAACTGTCTGGAACAGGAATGGCAGTGCAACATACGCCAGAATCTGCGCGGCATAAGCGCAGATAGATGTCAGGATTGAAAGCGAGAACAGCGGAATAGCCAGCAGGTCCAGTGGCAGCATAGGCGTTTGCAGCTTTTTCTGCTGGCTATACAGTGCAATGGCGCAAAGCAAACCGGCCCCGATCTCAAGCGTTGCCAGCCCGGTTTCCTTCTGCCCCAGCGCATCAACGCCAAGAATACCTAACCCCAGAGCACCTATATTGAGCAGTGTGCCCACCCAGTCGAACGAGAACGGGGCGCGAGGGCTGGCGGGGGCTGCCCGTAAAAAAAGAGCGACTGCCATTATGCCAATCGGCACGTTGATCAGGAACAGCCACGGCCAAGGAGCAACAGCCAGCACCATTGCGGCCAGCGTAGGCCCAACAGCGGCAGAAATGGCAACGGCTAACGCAATAATGGCAAAAGCCTGATGCAGCATGGCTCTGGGGTACACACTGCGCACCAGCGCGCCGCTTAGTGCGGCCATACAGGCTGTTCCTAAGCCTTGTACGACACGCGCTGTAATAAGTGCGCCCAGCGAACCCGCAAGGGCGCAGGCAAGGGACGCTGCTGTAAACAGAGCGATCCCGAACCCGTAAACCCGCTTCAGGCCCAGTGAGTCCGCCAGAGCGGCAACGGGCAACAGGCTGACTGCAACTGCCAGATGATAGACATTGACGACCCAGACCGTCTGCGCCTCGCTACAATGGAGGTCATGGGCGATGGTGGGGAGTGCGATATTGGCAATCGCTCCATCCAGTCCGCCCAGAACAATGCCAAGCACGGCGCAAAGCATGACCAGACGGCGCTGTGTGTCGGAAACGGGCTGTGAGGTCATAAAAAATTCGGTGTCCTGATCCGGGGTGGGAATATACCTTGGTCTGGTGCTTTATTGATTTTAGGTGAAATGGAAAAGCTATTTAAAATCCATGCGCTATCGTTGGTATGGTGTGTGCTGCACAATTGCGGGTTGTTCTTGCCATCACATTTAAGCCCGACAATAAACCAGAATGAGGTGACGCATGATCATGAAAAGACTGTTGCTTATACTCTTATATGGCATGATTTTTTCACCCGTCATTGCAAAAGCTGAAGACCATTTTCCAGATGATGTTGCCGGGTTTTTCCATGATGCAGATCTTTGTCAGTATCTGGCAGGGGAGTGGGATAACACTCTGCCTCGGAAAAGAAAAAACGAATTATCGTATGCAATGGAAAAGAACTGTTCAGATATCTATAAAAAACAGACGTATTTTGAGGAAAAATACGCACAGAATAAACTGGTTATGAAAAAGTTAAAATATTATGAATTTTAACGATGTGGTGGGTCTTTATATGGGAGTATTCATAAGGCTTTTGAGCACTCTTCCTTTGATTGTCTGCTCTAAATGGCAATGATGGTTTTTCAGCATGCTCAAGGGGAAGAGATAATAGAGCGTTCAAGCCTGCGGTGTGCTGGTGGCTTAGCGGTGTGACTCTGGGCGCTGGTAGAGTGGAGAGAAGGGGGGATGCCGGGGTGCACAAAGGCAATTATGACCGCTGTATGCGGCATAGCGCCATAATGTCCTGATCAAGTAATGATAATTTTTAGGAAAGTATGATAAAAAAAATCGTAAATCTGAGTTTCCGGTAAGTTCTGCTATGCAGATTATGCGTAAAAAGCCCCCGAGTTTTTCTCTTTCAGGACAGATTCAACGGTTTTATCCACGAATTTTTCGTTGGCGTTAACACGGGCCTCTTTCAGGTCGCTTGCGTAAACTTCGCCGGAACCATTCGTTGCGACTTGAATATTGCTGCTAGCATTGTTGCTCTTTGCTTGCAGTATGGTGTCCCGGATATTGGTATGTGTTTGGTCCGTAAAGGAAACTGCATATCTGTACATTGTATAGGCCTCCCTCTCTCGACTTAATTATGAACGAATCTGTAGATTCGTGTAAAATAATTTTCCTTCTGTGACCATGATATTGCGGGGGTCAATATAACAAATGCGTGATCAGTGTGTGTTTTTGGGCACCTGCGCTCCCTAGGCTCTCGCCTGCGTTGCTGCCCGGGTTTTCACGTTTGCTACAGGCATGGGTGGCGCGCACAGATTCCGCTGTATGTTTTGCCCGGAATGGAGAAACATGGTGCCAGCATTCAAGCAGGGACCATGCGCAGGCAAAAGGGGTGATCGTGGGGAATACCGAACCAAGTGACTGGGCAACAGATGCCCATCTGGCTGTGCGGGTTGTGGCCATGCGCAGGGATACAAATGCCGCGGGTGATATTTTTGGTGGCTGGGTTGCCGCACAGATGGACCTTGCCGCCAGCACTGCGGCGGAAGGGTTTGCAGGCTGCAAATGCGTAACCGTAGCTATTAACGGTATGGTTTTTCATCATCCCATGGCCGTGGGAGATGAGCTGAATGTTTACACGCGCATCGTCAAGGTGGGGCGTACATCCATTACCATCTGTGCAGAATCCGTGCGGCGTATCCGGCGGACCAATATCCGGCAGAAGGTCACATCCGGGAACTTTGTGTTTGTTGCCGTGGATGATGCCGGGCGACCGCAGACTCTGGACAAGGAATGGCCTCTGGCGGAGCAGAAGGCGCAGGCAGAAAACTGACAGCTCTTTTCCACCACAGATTCGGGCTTACAGGTTGGCAATAACCTTAAGGCCCACCAGAGCCGCATCGGGAATGTGTGATGTTTCCCCCGGCCGGATCATGTATTCAAATTCTGGCTGGACGGTCACGCCGGGCATGGCGTCAATGGCGTAATACGCTTCAATCACATGGGAGTCCGTCTGTGGCCCCCGGACCTGCGCACCAAGCGACATACCTGCATCCAGTGCGTACATCTGCCCAAGCCGCTTGCGGTCGCTCACATGGTACCATGAATACAGGATACCCAGCCTATCCGTCAGGCGGGTGGGTATAAGCCCGTTAAAGGAGAGGCCGCCATAGGCCTCGTCCGAAATGGTTGAAACATGGGGGGTATTATGGATGTACCCCGCCATCAGGTAGCCGCCTGCCATCTGGTTGCGGCCCCCCATACGGTAGATCATCTGGTCGCCTTCAAA
The DNA here is from genome assembly GCF_011516925.1 of Acetobacter fabarum. Taxonomy (GTDB): domain Bacteria; phylum Pseudomonadota; class Alphaproteobacteria; order Acetobacterales; family Acetobacteraceae; genus Acetobacter; species Acetobacter fabarum. The sequence goes on along the minus strand of NZ_WOTG01000003.1, from coordinate 53,122 downwards.
CCAGAAAATATCCATGGGTGCACTGCGTTCGCGGCCGGGCTGGCTTAACAGGCTGGCGGGTTTGTTGCCCAGTTGGTCAGCGTAGCGCGATGTATCGTGGGCATAACCAAAAACATAGTGGCCGGGCAGGCGGTTGCGGGTCAGGAAGGGTTGCCAGGTAAATTCTATGGGCAGCATCATGCCTGTCGTATCCTCACTCCCCCAGGACCACCCGCTGGGATTCCCGTTGAGGGGGGAGACCTGATACGTCCCGAGCTGTACCATGGTGTCCCGCGTGGGGCGGAAGCGCACACGCGCCCCCCATGTCGCTTTTGGGTAAACGGAAAAACCGGGGTCCAGCTTTAGCGCCACGGGAGCCGAACAGGTGACCATGAAGGAGCAGATCAGTGGAGATGTCGCAAAAACATGCGTGAGCGACATGCGGCCAAAGGTTATGTCCATACGGTTGTTGAGAAACTGCTTTTCGGCGTACAGATCAACCAGATGCGCCACTACATGCCCGGAAAGGCCATAAACTTCCATGAGGTTAACATAATATTCGCCCACCATATCGTGCGAGACTTCGCGGCCAGCGCGGTTCATGAGCAGCGTATGCACTGACCAGCCTTCCAGCCCGGCCATTTTGCCCAGATCAAAATTCATCTGCAATGTCAGCTCATGCACGTAGTCCATGCCCCGTTTGATGCCGCCATTGATATTGCCCATGGCCTCCCCCTTGTAGGTAAAGGAAAAGGCAAACCCCTTCTGCTGCAAGCGGGTCCGGAAAGGCATGATCTGGGGTATAAGGTGGCTGCTGCCAGCTGTGGGCACGTAGTAGGGGTCCTCCATGTCCGTGCGGCGCTGGGCGTCCACCTCGGAGGGTAAGAGCCATGATGGCCCTTCATGCAGGCTCAGGGGCTCAAGGGTCATGATATGGTGCGGCTTTTTGGCGCCGTAATCATTCACGCTGGGAATGTTCATGGTTGCAAGGCCCGGCCAGGGGGCCACAGGCACACCGCTGGGGGGCAGGGGGGAGTTGAGCGGGCGTTGCAGCACATGGGGGTCGGGCAGGAGGGATTGCTCATCGCTCTGGCGCACAGCGTGCTCAACCAGCTCTGCGGAATTGGCAGGGGCGGGGGGAGGTGTTTGCGCCTGTGCGGACGTGGCGTGGCAAAAGGTCGCAAAGCCCCATGTGGCCAGAGCCAGCAGTCCTGATGGTTTTATGGTCATATGGTGTTTTTCTAATGTATTTTCATGCAAAGATTTTTTGGAAAAACACATTCAAAAAAATATGTTTTCCAATTTACTCTTGCCAGTTGCGTGGTGCGGAACATGCCGCGGCCAGTAATCCTTTTAAGGTCTGGTGAACTGGGCTTTGCGTAACATTATTTTTTTGAAAACTTATTATAAGATAACGTGATTTAAATAACGTCTCGGTGAGTTCTGCGGGTGTGGGTATAAAAAACGCCCCGGACCTGCATCCGGGGCGTTTCCTGAACGGAAAAATCAGGCTGTTTGTTATGAAACGTGCGGCTTGCGGGCATTGGCGGACGCAACGCGCTTGCCCCACTGGACCAGCATGTCCGTGCAGTCCGTGCGTTCGATCTGGCATTCAATAATGGTTGGGCCACGGTGGTTGGCCTGTGCCTTTTTAATGGCTTCTGCCAGTTCTGCGCCGGTTGTAACCGTCATGCCAAGGCCATGGCCTTCGCCAGCGTTGAACACGTTCATCAGACCGGCGTAATCCCAGTTCTTGATGTAGTTGTAAGGGCCGTCATGAATGGCAATTTCAATGACGTAGCCACGGTTGTTTACAAGGAAGATAATAACCGGCAGTTCGTAGCGCACCATCTGGGCGACTTCCTGCGCGGTGAGCTGGAAGGAGCCATCCCCCACCATAACAATGTGTTCGCGTTCCTGCGAGCCCATGGCGTTGCCAAAGGAGGAGGGCACGGACCAGCCAATATGGCCCCACTGCATTTCTGTTTCCACGCGGGCATGGCGTGGCAGATGCATGCGCATGGCGTTGAACCAGGAATCCCCCGTTTCTGCCACCAGCGTGGTTTTGGATGTGAGCATGCCGTTGATCTGACGGGTCATTTCGTCATTTGTCAGGCGTGCATCCGGAGCGGCGGGCGCAATTTTGGTGGGCGTGTATTGGGTGTCACGCGCGCTGGCGGGGCGATGGGGAGCTTTTTTGGCCAGAGCGGTCAGGAATTCACGCAGGGTAAAGCCCTCAAAGGTCTGCCCGCCAACGGTTACGCGGTTGGGGTCGGCCACCAGCACGTTTTCACCCTTGGGCCATGCGGTCCAGCCAACGGTGGAGTAGTCATTGAACACGGGAGCGATGCACAGCACGGCATCGGCTTTTTCCACCAGTTCCTGCGCACCGGGGGCAGAGACTTCGCCCCAGTACAGGCCACGGAAACTGGCGTGATCTTCGGGGAACAGCCCTTTGGCGGCGGCCATAATGGTCACGGCGCAGCCAATACGGTCTGCCAGTGCTTCTGTTTCGCTCAGTGCATGGGCAGAGCGGGTCTTGGTGCCAACGAGCATGACGGCCCGTTCGGATTTTTCCAGCAGGGCGACTGCGGCATCCACGGCTGCATTCAGGCTTGTGGTGTCGGGGGTCAGTTCTGCCAGCAGGGACGTAACCGGGCCGGGGCGTGCGCATTCTGCGGAGGAGACGTTGCAGGCGATCTCCAGATACGCCGGTTTACGCTCACGCAGCGCGGTGCGGATGACATGGTCGATCTTGGCCGGGGCGGAGGCGGCGTCTGTAATGCTTTCGGCCGCGCAGGTTACGTGGCGCACCATTTCAAGCTGGTAGCCGTAATCCGTGTTGCCCAGCGTGTGGTGCAGCACGTGGCCACTGCCGTAGTCATTGCTGTTGGGGGAGCCGGAGATCAGGATAACGGGCAGGTTTTCCGCATAGGCACCGCCAATGGCGTTCATGGCGGAAATGGCACCAACGCTAAAGGTTACCACGGCTGCGGCAGCCCCGTGCGCGCGGGCGTAGCCTTCTGCGCTAAAGCCACAGTTCAGTTCGTTACAGCAGTAGATCTGCTGCATGTCCTTGTTGAGCAGGAGCTGGTCGAGCAGGACCAGATTGTAATCCCCGGCGACCGCAAAATGATGTTTCAGGCCAATCTGAGCCAGACGGTCGGCCAGATACATTCCAACTGTATAGGTCATGGTAGATGCAAATTCCTTAAAAAATGGTCCTGCGCGCAGGGGTGTTGCATCATTTAAACGCGCGATGCCGTGGGAATGTCCAATATATGAAGCTGTTATAACCCATATGTTTCCAGTATGGCTTGGGGGCAATATGGAGGCATTTTAACGTGGGAGTATGCAAGTAAGTCTGATAATTCAAAGGTTTGCAAAACATGTAAGGACCACAGCAGGGCAGAGCATGGGAATGAGCGGGCTTTACGCACCGCGCGGGGTGCTCTGTGTCTCACCTCAACGTGATACAGGGCGGATTTATACAGTATAATTCGTATGAAAAACCGGGTCATATTCTTGTGCGTGGCAAGTCGTGATTTGTAAAATACGGAATTATTATTGACAGCATCCAAGGTCATGGAACACAGACCACCGTCTTTGCTCAGGAACGGCAGGGTGTGGGCAGCTCAAGGCGGCGCTAGCTGGCCTGCAGCCATGTGGTCTTTGGGAACTTAGGGAATTGGGAGAATAAGGAATGGATGAACCATTCAAAACTGAGCGCCGGATAACAGGGGCCGATATATACCGGGTTCTCTTTGCATTGCTGAGTGCAGGGGTGGGGCTTGTTCTGGCTTATGGTGGCGGGCAATTGCTGGTCCTTGGGGGCTCGGCGTACTACCTGCTGGCGGGGCTGGCTTATGTGGGGCTGGCGGCCCTGTTTTTCCTGCGTAAGCGCAGTGCGCTGCCGGCCTCCATTGCCGTGTTTGCGGTAACCTGCCTGTGGGCTTTTTACGATGCCCCGCAGATTGGCTACTGGGAGCTGCTGCCCCGTCTGGTTGTGCCCGCCATACTGCTGACCTTTGGCCTGTGGCTTGCAGCCCTCTTCCCCACCGTTCGGGCGGATGCACGGCGGTGGAGTGCATGGGGCGGTCTGGCCGTTATGGCGGGTTTGGTGGGTACGCTGGTTCTGGCGTTTTTCCCGCATGGAACACTGAGCAACCCTGACGCGCTGAGTGATGCCGCCAAGGTGGTGCAGGCTGGTGCGCCAGATGCCCCGCAGGACTGGGAGTTCTATGGCCGGAGCGCTGGCGGCACACGCTTTGCGCCGTATAGCCAGATTACCCCCGCCAATGTGAACCAGCTTAAGGTTGCGTGGGTGTACCGCACCGGCCGCCGTATAAGCGGAGGGGCTTTTGGCACGGATGAGAACACGCCCCAGCAGATCGGGAACGTGCTGTATTCCTGCACGCCAGAAAACCTGATTACCGCCATAGATGCCGATACAGGGCAGAAAATCTGGAAGTTCAACCCCAATGCTGTCACGGCCGAGCATGTAAGCTGCCGCGGCGTTGGGTATTATGACATGGATGCAGATACCAGCCTGACGCAGGAGCAGAAGGCTAGCTACACTGCACCAGACTGCCGCCAGCGTATTCTGGTATCCTCCATTGATGCACGCCTGTTTGCGCTGGATGCCCATAGCGGTGCAGTGTGTGCGGGCTTTGGCAATGCAGGGTTTGTGGACCTTAAAAAACAGATGGGTCCAACCGAAAACAGCAAACGCTACCACCCTACAGCCGCCCCCGTGGTTATGGGGCATCTGGCGGTTGTTGGCGGCTGGGTGCGTGACATCATGCCCGGTGAACCCTCAGGCGTTGTGCGGGCGTTTGATGTGCGTGATGGTTCCCTTGCCTGGGCGTGGGATGTGGGGAACCCCGATAACACGCAGGCTCCCGCCCCCGATCAGACCTACACGCTCTCCACCCCCAATGTCTGGACGGTGCCGACATACGACAAGGAACTCAACCTTGTTTACCTGCCAACCGGTAACGGCCCCCCTGATTACTGGGGTGGCGACCGGAATGCTGCTAATGGCCGCTTCGGGGCTGCGGTTGTGGCCGTGGATGCCGCTACAGGGAAAACCCGCTGGGTCTCGCAACTGATACACCATGATGTGTGGGATTATGACCTGCCCTCACAGCCGGTGCTGTATGATGTGACCAATGCACAGGGTGAGAAAATCCCCTCCCTGATCCAGACGACCAAGACCGGGCATATTTTTGTGCTCGACCGGCGCACAGGCAAGCCTGTGACTGAAGTGGTGGAAACACCGGTTGCCACAGCTCCCGCGGCGCAGGGCGAACACCTTTCCCCCACCCAGCCGTTTTCTGTTGGCATGCCCACCATTGGTGCGGACCCGCTGAGCGAGAGCGCCATGTGGGGGGTGAGCACGTTTGACCAGCTTTATTGCCGGATCATGTTCAAAAGTTCGGTTTATACCGGGCCGTTTACCCCACCGGGCGAAAAACCGTACATCGAATGGCCTAGCCTGCTGGGTGGCATGAACTGGGGCGGTATCTCGGTGGATGAAAACAGCGGGCTCATGTTTGTGAATGACATGCGCATGCCGCTGCGGATGTCCTTGGTTACGCGGGAAAATGCCCGCAAGTTCAAGGTCTCCACAGACGAGGTGCCGGGGTTCATGGGCACTATCCGCCCTCAACTGGCCGGACCGTATGGCGGGGTTAAAATTGACGTTCTGCAGTCCCCGCTGGCTGTGCCGTGCAACACGCCGCCTTTTGGCACCATGACAGCCATAGACCTGCACACCAAAAAAATTGTCTGGCAGGTGCCTATGGGTACGGTGGAAGACCTTGGGCCGCTGGGCATTAAAACCCATCTGCCGGTGCCAATTGGCATGCCTACGCTGGGTGGGCCTACCTCTACTGCCTCTGGTCTGGTCTTTTTTGCCGGAACACAGGACTACTACCTGCGTGCCCTGAACTCCCGGACCGGGCAGGAAGTGTGGAAGCAGCGCCTGCCGGTAGGGGCTGTGGCCGCACCCCTTATTTACCGCTCCCCTAAAACCGGGCGGGAATATGTGGTTATTTCTGCAGGTGGGGCCAGTCACTCACCAGATGTAGGGGATTATATTATCGCCTACGCCCTGCCAGAAGTTGCAGGTGCCGCAACGCACTAACAACTGTATGTGTTAGGCAGTAAGGGGCCTGTCCGGTTTATCGTAAGCCGGACAGGCCACTTTTTTATGCTCTCCACGCCGGGGCAGGCGCGTGGTTATGGCAGCAGTTCTTCCACCACACTGGCTGGGCGGCAGGCTTTTGCCCCTTTGGGTGTTACCACAACAGGGCGGTTGAGCAGGGTGGGGTGCTGGGCAATGGCATCCAGAATCTGGGCGTCTGTGACTTCGGGTTTGTCCAGGCCAAGCTCTGCACAGAGTTTTTCTTTTGTACGCAAAAGGTCGCGCGCCCCAAGTGTATCCTGGCGTGCAATCTCTTCAAGCTGGTCACGGCTGAGGGGTGTTTTAAGGTAAAGCACCACCTCGGGTTCTATGCCCGCATTGCGCACAAGTTCCAGCACGGAGCGGGACGTGCCGCAGGACGGATTGTGGTAAACTGTTACAGTCATGTTACATGCCTCTTTTACAAAGGCGCGATTGTTGCATGTTCTGCAAGGCTGGCAAGGGCCGACCCAGCCCGGAGCAGGCCAGCAGGGAACGCAGGGTAGGGCAGGGGGACTGCGTGCGTACATTAACCGGCTGGTGGCAAAAAACGTTCTCTGTCAGCAAAAATGTGTGGGCAGGGGTGTCTTTGGCATCCATGAACATTCCGCAGGTGCTGGGTTATGCGCGTATTGCGGGCATGCCTACGGTTACCGGGTTGTATACGGTGCTGTTCCCGCTGGTGGCGTTTGCGCTTTTTGGTTCATCCCGCCATCTGGTAGTTGCCGCAGATTCCGCCACAGCAGCCATTTTTTCCAGCGCCCTGTCGGAAATGGAGCCGGTGGGTAGTGCGGCCTATATCCATCTGGTCAGCGCTGTTGCCTTGCTTAATGCAGGGTTTTTGCTGGCGGCCCGCCTGTGCAGGCTTGGGTTTTTGGCAGATTTTCTGTCCCGCACTGTTTTGGTGGGGTTTCTGGCTGGCGTGGGTGTGCAGGTCAGCATGAGCATGCTGTATGACATGGTGGGGCTGGATGTCAGCTCGCACAATACCGTGGCCCAGTTTGTGGGGCTTGTGCAGGCTGGCGCGCACATGCACCTGCTCTCGGTCGGTATTTCCTGCGTGGCCTGTGTGATCTTGCTGTGTGGTGCTCGCTTTTTGCCCGGTCGGCCTGTGGCATTGGTGGTGGTGCTGGGGGCATTGGGGTTAAGCTGGCTGTTGGGGCTGGCGCAGTATGGCGTAACGGTTCTGGGGCCTATGCAGGGTGGCTTGCCGCACTTTGCGGTTCCTGTGGTGTCCTGGCATCAGTTTTTGGCACTTCTGCCGGTTTCTGCATCATGCGTTTTTGTCATTATTGCGCAAAGTGCGGCAACATCGCACGCTTTTGCTTACAGGTTGCATGAAACTGTTGATGCCAATGCAGATATTGTTGGCCTGTGTGCCGCCAATGCAGCAGCCGGGCTAAGTGGCACCTTTACGGTTAATGGCAGCCCAACCCAGACCGCCATGGCCGTGCAGGCCGGGGGCACCAGCCAGAAGGCCCAGCTTGTTTTTGCTGCCGTTACGTTATGTGTGCTGCTGTTTTTTACTGGGCCACTCCAGTATCTGCCCCGCTGTATTCTGGGTTCGGTTGTGTTCTGTGTTGCTGTGGGCATGATTGATACCGCCGCCCTGAATCATATCCGGAAGGAAAGCCCCGGGGAGTTCCGGCTTGCGCTGGTGACCATGGCAACAGTGGTGAGCATTGGTGTGGAGCAAGGCATTTTTATTGCGATTGCCCTCTCCTTGTTCCGGCATGTGCGGCACAGCTACCGGCCCCATACCATGGTGCTCAAGCCAGACCCGGCAACACAGGCACTTGAGGCCGTTCCCGTAAGTGCAGGAGAGCAGACGGCGCCGGGGCTTGTGGTTTACCGGTTCTGTGCGGATCTGTTTTACGCAAACTGCTCGCTTTTTGCGGAAGATATTGACCTGCTCCTTGCCAGTGCGCCTGCGCCGGTGCGCTGCCTTGTTGTGGATTGCAGCGCGATTACAGATATTGACTATTCTGCCGCCAGTGTTGTGCGCGATGTGCTGTTCCGGCTGCACATGCAAGGTGTGCGGGTTATTTTTGGCCGGGTCGCTTCCTATGCACTGGCGGACATGGAGCGGCACCATATTGTCAGTGCTCTGGGGGAGGGGAATGTTTATGCCCAGCTGCATCAGGCCATGGCCAGTGCGGAGCAAACAGTGGCGGAGCAACCCCGGCCACAGGCCCAGCTCTAAGGCTGATAGGTTGCGCTTTGCATCAGCTGCGGGTGCAGGCAGGTCAGTGCCGTCAGAATGGCTGGAAAGGAAGAGACGATTCCGCCCCTAGAACTGGCGGATGCTCTGCCAGATCATATAGGCGGCAACAACAAAGATCAGGCTGGCAAAAACTGTGGTCAGCCTGCCGGTAGAGCCTGCCAGCGCGCGTGATGCCCTGGTGCCGATGCTGCACCCAATGGCCCCACCCAGAATAAACAGCCCTGCCAGTTGCCAGTCCACATAACCGGAGAGCATGTAACTGATGGTGGTGCTAAACCCGAATGCCGCCACAGCCACCAGCGATGTGCCAACAGCATTAAGAATAGGCATGCTGGTGGAAGCCATAAGGCCCGGCACAATCAGAAAGCCGCCGCCAATACCAAAGAAACCTGAAAGCAGGCCCGTGCCAAACCCGCAGCCCATGACCTTGGGCGCGTTCTCCCTGTTACAGCTGGCACCCGGGCAGCCGGTATTATGGCGGCCACGGATCATGAGCACACCAACCCCGATCATGAGCAGGGCGAACAGGAGCAGCAGGTGCTTGCCATCCACAGCCTTGCCAAGGGACGCCCCCAAAAAGGCCCCGCCCACGCCACAGAGGGCAAAAATACCTGCACACCGCCATTTTACGGTTTTGTTGCGCGCATGCTGGGCCAGTCCAACCAGTGCATTGATGGAAACAGACAGGGCACTGGTGCCAATGGCGACATGCGCGTTGGGCACCCCAACCAGATAGACCATAAGCGGCACGGCCAGAATGGACCCGCCCCCCCCGACCAGCCCAAGGGTGAACCCCACGGTTGCGCCAGAAGCAATTTCCAGCGCGATGTGTAGAAGGTGGGGTGTTAACATGGGAACTCCGGGGTGTGCGTGGTCAGGGCGCTGGGGTGCTTACAGGCGGTTTACAGGGATTTTGATATAGCTAACCCCGTTATCTTCCGGCTCGGGCATGTGCCCCCCCCGAATATTGACCTGCACGGAGGGCATGATCAGGTTCGGCAGGTCCAGAGTGGCATCCCGCGTGGTGCGCATGGCCACAAAAGCTTCTTCGTCCACGCCATCATGCACATGAATGTTGTGTTCGCGTTCGGCCCCTACGGTCGTTTCCCACGCAAAGGTATCGCGTCCGGGGGCCTTGTAATCATGGCACAAAAACAGGCGTGTCTGGGGGGGCAGGGTTAGCAGGCGGCGGATGGAGCGGTAGAGCATGCGGGCATCCCCACCGGGGAAGTCCGCCCGGGCGGTGCCGTAATCGGGCATGAACAGTGTGTCCCCGATAAAGGCGGCATCCCCGATAACAAAGGCCATGTCCGCCGGGGTGTGGCCGGGAACATGCAGGGCAATACAGTCCAGATTCCCCAGCTTGAACTGCTCTCCATCCTTGAACAGGTGGTTGAACTGGGAGCCATCGCGCGCAAATTCCGTGCCGGCGTTGAATATTTTTCCAAATACCTCCTGCACCCGCACAATATCCGCCCCGATGCCCAACTTGCCGCCAAGCTGCTCCTGCAACCACGGCGCGGCAGAAAGGTGGTCGGCATGGGCGTGTGTTTCCAGCTGCCAGATCACGTTCAGGCCCTGCGCTTTAACATAATCCACAATCTGCTGGGCAGAGGTGTAATTGGTCCGGCCAGATGCGGCGTCATAATCCAGAACGCTGTCAATGACAGCAGCCTCCTTTGTTGCCGGGTCATGCACAACATGGCTTGCGGTAAAGGTGGCCGGGTCAAAAAAACTCTGCACCACAGGGCGGGTCTGTGGATGGCGGAGCATCATCAGAATCTGGGCCGTTGCTGTTGTGATGGCGGTGTCCGACATGGGAGACTCCAACTGTTTATAATTTACTGTAACAGTGTATATTTTATTTCACTAAATATGAAACCATCTTGCGTCAAGATCAGGATTTCGCGTAAAGGAAACTGCCATGAACGATCGCATAGCAGATGCCTGCCCTTTGGTGCCCCTCTCCTCGTCCCTGAAGATCGGGGATGCAGCACCTGATTTTACGGCCCGCACCACGCAGGGGGATTTTACGCTCAGCAGTTTGCGTGGGCGGTGGGTTATTCTGTTTTCGCACCCAGCGGACTTTACGCCGGTCTGCACCAGCGAATTTATTGCCATGGCGCGGGCTGTTCCCCAGTTTGAGGCCATGGACTGCGCATTGGTCGGCCTGTCGGTGGATAGCCTGCCTGCCCATCTGGCATGGCTGGAAGCCATACGGGTGCGTTTTGGCGTCACTGTTTCCTTTCCTGTTATTGAAGACCCTTCGCTGGCCATTGCTCGTGCCTACGGTATGCTTGATCTGGATGCGCGCAATAGCGCGACCGTGCGCGCCGCGTATTTTATAGACCCCAACGGTATTGTGCGCGTGATCACATGGTACCCCGCAACGGTTGGCCGCTCCGTGGCGGAAATGCTGCGGGTGCTGCGTGCCCTGCAACGGGTTGAGCGGGGGGATGTCATGACCCCCGAAGGCTGGACGCCGGGGGCGGATGTGGTGCTCCCCACAGGTCAGACACATGAAGATGTCATAGCTGCGGGGCCAGACTGGTTCATGAACATGAGCAAGGATACCGAGGCATGAGTGCTCTGGGGGTGGAAGAAGCCCGGCAGCTTGTGGAACGGATGAAGCTGTTTGCCCAGCCACAGCGGTTGATGATTCTGGATGCACTGCTGGAGCAGGGCTCCCTTGCCGTGGGGGAGCTGGAATCCTGCACCGGCATTGGCCAGCCTACGCTCAGCCAGCAACTCGGGGCTTTGCGGCGGGCAGAAATTGTGGTGCCAAGGCGCGAATCCCGCACAATCCATTACAGCCTTGCCAGTGAGGAGGAATCCCTGCGTGTGCGTGCCCTTATCGGGCTGCTTCGTGGGGACCGTGCTGCTCTGCCTGCCCTGCGGGCCGTATCCGAACGGTATGCCGCATCCCGCCGCACCACAGCCCAGCGGGAAGCGGAGGGAGGGGCGCAGTTCGCCTTTATCCGCACGCCAGATGTGCCACGTTCGTAATACGGGCAGGGGATGAGCAGCTCTGGTGCGCTGGTGCGCTGTGGGTGGGCCGAATCCAATGCTCTGCTCCGCGCATACCATGACCAGGAATGGGGCCAACCCGTTACCGACAGCCGCGCTTTATGGGAGGCGCTGGTGCTGGAAACCTTTCAGGCCGGGTTGTCATGGAATACTGTTTTACAAAAGCGTGAGAATTTTCGGCGCGCTTTTTGTGGGTTTGACCCGCACAGGGTTGCCGCGTTTACACAGGATGATCAGGCACGGCTTATGGGGGATGCAGGCATTATCCGCTCCCGCGCCAAAATTGCCGCGACTGTAGCCAATGCGCAGGCATGGCTTGCCATGCAGGAACGGGGGGAGGATTTTGCCACGTTTGCGTGGGGCATGGTGCGCACGGCACAGGCCCATGAGCGCGGGAGCGGGCTGGAGCCACATTCCCCTTTATCCGTAACCGTTGCAAAAGCCCTTAAGCATAAAGGGTTCCGCTTTGTTGGCCCTACAACCGTGCAGGCATGGATGCAGGCGGTTGGTATGCTGGATGGGCACGAGGCCACGTGTTTTTGTTACCGGGCAGGTTCATCCACCCCCTGATCTGGCACATTGCCAATGGCGCCGGTTGCAAAGCCAAGGCTGGCAGCTGCAATAAGGGCGGCATAATACGCATCCGACTGGGCGAGCTGGGCATCGAGCAGCCCGCTTTGGGCGAGTGTTGCGGGTGTTATGGACCCAACACCACTGCGGTAGGCTGTAAAGGCGGCATCAAAACTGGTTTGGGCTGCGGCTTCCAGCTTGGTGGCGGCCCGGTAAGCGCTCAACCCTGTGTGCAGGCCGTTTTCTGCCGCGACAATCTGCTTGGCGGAGTCGTCCAGCGTTTGCTCCAGAGTAACCTGTGTGCTGTCTGCCCGGTTCTGAACCTGCTTCAGCACGGCGGCACGCATCCCGCCATCAAAAATCGGGACCGAAATACCCCCCAGCACAAGACTGCTGAAGTTGTTGGAGGACAGATTAAGGGTTGGTGATGAATCTGACCCCGCACCAGGCACGGAGGAAAGCGCCAGATGCCCGGTTGTATAGGCCACGTTGCCGGTAACAAAAACTTTTGGCAAGAACTCGGCTTTTGCTGCCGTTACATTGCTGCGCGCCGCCTTGGCCGCAGCATAGGCGGCCAGTACATCCGGCCGTTGGGAAACGGCCGTGCGGATCATGTCATCCGTCATGCGCATGTCGTTAATGTTAAGTGGGCGCCCTGCCACGTCCTGCGTGCGTAGCTGGGTGGAGGGGGAAATACCCATGGAGGTCATGAGTTCCAGATACGTGTTTTCAATCCCGTTCTGGGCCTGAACCAGACGGAGTTCGGCCTGTGCGGTCATCTGCTGGGTCTGGGCGACATCCACAATTGTCCCTTGGCCCTGATGCAGGCGCGCCTCGGCTGCGGCCTGCACATTGCGGGCATTGCGCAGTGCCTGCTCTACCAGCCCTGCACGGGCTACGGCTGCGGCATGCGTATAAAAGGCCAGTGTAACACCGTAAATGACCTTCTGGTGGGCAGCGGTAAACAGCACGTTGCTGGCGAGTTGTAATTGGGATGCGGCATCAATCATGGCTTCGCGCTTGCCAAAGTCAAACAGCAGCCATTCCATGTTCAGCGTTTGCACTTCACCATGCCCGTTATTCTGGGTGCGTGGAGTGTTGGTGTTGTTGATAATGTTGCCAGCCAGCCCGCCGTTTTCAACACTAAAGGAGTTGTTGTTGTGCCGGGTGCCATACCCCCCAACAATGGAGGCCGTAAGGTGGGGCACGTAGGTGGTGCGGGCAATGCCCACGGCCAATGCGGCATCGCGCGCGGCATTCCAGGCCCGGCGTGTGCTGGGGTTGTTGGACTGGGCAATATCAATGAGTTCGGGCAGCGTATAGATGTGCGAGGTGTTGATGTTGCTATCTGCCGGGCGGGGGGCAAGGGCATGGTTTGCGGGCAGTACGTAGCCGGGGGGGAGCATAAGCCCCCGGCGTCCAGCCTTGCCGGGCAGAAGCTCCCCATTGGCGGCAATGTTGGGCTGCCAGGGCATGTCTGGCCGGGCAGGAGCGCTCTCAAGCGCCTGTGTGGCACAGCCTGAAAGGCCAAGCAGAAGGCAGGGAAGGCCAAGCAGGACCGGGGGCGGGGCGCGGTGTGTCATGTCAGGGCCTGTTCCATGTCCTGTATGTGTTGCTGAACGGCCTGTTGCCGGGAGGGCAGTAGCCCATCCTCGGCGGCAATGGCGGCCTGCCGTGTTAACGTGGCGTAAATGGGCAAAAGCGGCATGCGTGCACGCATGTGTTGGGGCTCGGCTTCGGCCAGTTCCAGAGCACGCTCCGCGCTGGACAGGTCTTCCTGAACGGTGGCAGCCAGCCGGGTATGTTCGGCGGGGTCGGGGGTGGTGATCTGTTTTTTTAAGGCATCAAGCAAACTGCTAAAGCGCTGGGCAATGGGGCCGTATGCGCTGGAGGGCCAGAAAGTGACAAAAACGGCGTAGGTTATAAAATTGCCAAGCAGAATACCGATAATACGGTCACGGGCCGTGGTCATATCTGTCGTGGGGCCGTAGCCTTTAAGGTCGCTCAGAAAAAAGGCAAGGCCAATCTGGAAGCCTGCATAGGCTATGCGCTCATCCCCATTTTTGATCCATGAGGCAAAAAGGGACACAACAAAAATCAGCAGTAGAAAAGCCGCAATATTATAAAGATGGGGCATGACAAAAATAATGGAGGCAATGCCAATGGCCCCTCCAACCAGTGCCCCGCTAATACGTAGCCGCAGCTTTGTTGTCATTTCCCCCACGGTTGGCAGGGCAACAATAAAACAGGTGATGATACAGGTGTGGATGCCCGGCCAGCTGAGGATGATAAAGATAAAATAGCTGATCAGCACAGCCACCGTGCCTTTGACGGCAAAGCGCACGTGTTCGGGGTTGCTGAAGGCATCTGGGGTAAAAAAGCCCGATTTTGGCTCAGGTACTGGTGTGTTCTGTGTTGCGGGAAGGACCGGCTCAGTAAAACCATGCAGCACATTGGCTAGTTGGGCCAGTGCGGGCGCATGGTCTGGTGCGTTGAGGCGAGGAATATCCTGCGGGTAGCCATTATGCGAAAAAATTTCTGCCATATCGCGCAGGGTTTGTGAAAATTCCAGAGTGTCTGGCTGTTCTTCCCCATCCCGAAAGGCCGTGTGGGCCAACGCAAGGGCCGCAACACTGGAGTAGGCGGACTGCTCCAGATGGGCAAGCGGGTCCTTGTGAAGAATCTTCTCCAGCTTTGCCATTTTCAGCAGTTTGAGCATGCCGCTGGCTCCTGCACGCAATGTGGCGCGGGCGTAGTCCAGCTGGTAGCTGTCAGGCTGTTCGAGTAATGTGGCGCATAAGCGCAGGCGTGCGGCAATTTCACGCATCATCAGTGTTGCGGGGGAAGGGCATATGAGCGGGCCGCACACAATCATCACCGCGCCGGGAACCAGAATGAACAGGTCGGCATAAAGCAGGGCGCGGGTTGCAATTTCCCCAATCGGGACCTGGTCGGCAACAACCAGGGCAAAGACAACAATCAAGCCCAGAAGGTAGGCAACAGGCTTGAGCTTGCTGGCTGACCCCAGAAAAAAGAAGCAGAAGGACAGCAGCATGATCGCCACGACCTGACCAAACGGATGGTCCAGTGTCAGATGGATCAGCACAAAAAGTAGTGCCAGAATGGCCACGATCAAAAGGTTGACCGCAACACCTGCCAGCATGTTGGTCGTGCGGTCTTTTTGCCAGATAGCCATGGTGCACAGGGCGGGCACGGCCACATCGGGGATCTGCCAGATCTCACCAATCAGCACGACCATGGTGCAGGCGGCGGCCATGCGCAGGCTGTGGCCGCCACGGCCCGGCAGGGGCGCGCGGATCAGCCACCATATCCGGGCCAGAGTGCTTTTGCCTGTGTCAGTCGCAGGCGGCGCCATGGCGTATTTCCACTGTGGCTGTGGCTCCAAGCCGCAGCAGTTGCGGGTTGGCCTGTTCCAGCCTGATCCGAACAGGAAAACGCTGGGCCACATGCACCCAGTCCATCTCCCGCGGGACAAAAGGCAAAGTGCGGCTCAAACCTGCGGAATCAGCGGAAAACACCCCCCAGCCAATGCTTTCCACATGGCCGCGTATGGGGGTGTTCCTGTTAATCATGGAGTAAACCGTGGCGCAGTCGCCCGGGTGAATGGCATGGAGCGTGCCTTCACGCATGTTGGCGGTAACAAACCAGCCGTCATTGGCGATGAGCGTAAACAGAACCTGCGAGGGAATAAGCACTTCCCCCGGAATAACCCGCAGGCTGGTCACATAACCATCAGCTGGGGCCGTAACGGTGGTCTGGCGCAGGGCGTACCGGGCTTGGGCCAGCGTAGCCTCGGCTACTTGCCGGGCGGCAATGGAGCTGTTCAGGTCCCCAACAGCAACCTGTGCTGCTGTGGCCTGCAGGTGGCTCTGGTCCAGAGTAATGCCCGAATCATGCAGGGCAACCTGAGCCTGATCATATTGCTGCCACGGAATATAGGATTTGCTGGCCAGTGGGCGCAGGCGCTCCACGGTGCGGGCGGCAAGGTCATGGTTGGTTTTGGCCCGGGCAGCCTGATTTTTGGCAATGTCGGCATTGGCGGCTTCCACGGCAACCAGACGCTGCTGCTGCTCTACCCCTGCCTGTGTCAGCGCCAGTCCGGCTGTGGCCTGCTGCACCGCCAGATTATAGGGTTCAGGGTCCAGCTGATAAAGCACATCCCCCTTCTTGACCGACTGGTTGACATGCACATTCAAAGCCTGCAACCGCCCACCAACAGTGGAGGCAATATGCACCAGCTCGGCATCTACCGTTCCGCTATCGGTGGAAGGGTAGGATTCATCCTGCCCCAGAACGTAGTAGCCAAGCGCAGAGGCCGCCGCAATGCAGAGCACAGCTACAGCAAGGCCAATGGGGTTGCGGTTGGAAAGGGATATTTTTTTCATGCGTTACGGCCCAAATGCCAAAAGCCAGAACAGCAGGCCCGTTATGGTGCCAAGCGAGACATAGGTGAACAGCCGCAGGCGGAGCAGGGCGTCAATATCCGTGGCAAGGAACAGCACGCGCAAACCCACTGCCACCAGAATGCCCAGCAGGCTGCAGAGCATCCAGCTGGGGAAGTAGGCTCCAGCCAGTGGAAAAGACGGGGCGCCCGCAACCTTACAGCCCGCCAGAGGCAGAAGCAGAACAGGTATGGCGCGCTGGAGGGGACGGTAGCGCATGGTTGTGGCATTAGGACGTGAACATGCTTTTACTGTCAAGAAAATGCAGTCATTATTGGTATTTATGTGCCATTTTTCGGATAAGATATAATTGTTAACATTACACTAACCCACACCAACACCGTAGAGGCAAAGTAATGACCCAGAATGTCATACAGCAGCGCGTGGAGCTTGCACGCAAGGGGGCCTACCCCAAGGTTATCGGCCGTATGGCATCCGGCTGGCTGGTGGTGGCCGATACGCAGCCGGTGGAAGGATACTGCATTTTGCTGGCAGACCCAGCCGTGCCCAGTGTGAATGACCTGCAAGGCCAGCAGCGGCTGGACTACCTGCAGGATGTTGTGCGGGTGGGGGATGCCTTGCTTGAGGTGACAGGGGCTGCGCGCATTAATTACGAAACATGGTGTAATCAGGCGCCATCGCTGCATACCCATATTGTGCCGCGCTATGTAACGGAACCGCAGGCCCAGCGATTACTGCCTTTATGCGTGGCGTATAATATTGCGCAGGCGCGGGAGTTCAATCTGGCAGAAGATGCAGCATTCATGCAAAAAATGCGCAATGTTTTGGGGATTGGTCCCGTAAAGGAGAACACCGTGTCTGGCGGATTGACATTATATGGCATTAAAAACTGCGATACCGTGCGCAAGGCCCGCAACTGGCTGGAAGAGCATGACGTTGCGTATATCTTCCATGACTACAAACTGGCCGGTGTTACCGCGCAACAACTGGAAGCATGGGCCGCACAGGTAGGGTGGGAAAAACTGCTGAACAAAGCAGGCACAACGTTTAGAAAACTGCCTGATGCCGATAAAGCTGATTTGACCGAAAAGCGGGCCATAGCCCTTATGGTCGCCCATCCAACACTGATCAAACGCCCGGTGCTTGAAACGCAGCAGGGTTTGCAGGTGGGCTTTAAGCCGGAGCTTTACGCTGCGGCATTGGGTAAAAACTAAGCAGGTAAAAGCAGGCTGCTGCCCGGCTCGTTATAAGCCGGGCAGCAGGGCAATTTTTATTCCTGCTCAGGAGCGGAGGCGGAGTTGAGCTGGATGTAACGCTCAACGCCAATCTGCTTGATCAGGTCGAACTGGCGATCAATGAAGTCTTCATGTTCTTCTTCATTGGACAGGATTTTCAGCAGCAGGTCGCGGGATACGAAGTCACGCACGCTTTCGCAGTACGCAATGCCTTCGCGCAGGTCGCTCATGGCCTTTTCTTCCAGCTTCATGTCGCATTCAAGGATTTCCTTGACGTCCTGACCGATCAGAATCGTGTTCAGGCGCTGCACGTTGGGCAGGCCGCCCAGGTACAGAATGCGTTCGATCAGCCAGTCAGCGTGACGCATTTCCTCAATGGATTCTTCGTATTCTTTTTTGCCCAGCAGGGTCACGCCCCAGTGGCGCAGGGTGCGGGCATGCAGAAAATACTGGTTGATGGCGGTCAGCTCGTTGGTGAGCTGGATGTTCAGGTGTTCAATAACTTTAGGGTCTTTGACCATGGTGGCTTACTCTCGATTACAAAAGGAACTGAAGCGGACCATAATATAAAACGCAACCACTCGCAAACAAAAAAATGTTCAAAATCAAGTGCTTTTGGAAAAATAATTATCACTTGCAACAAACTTACTTCTAAATGCGAGCGATATGCATGTATTTCCGTTGTTTTTATTTATTCGCAAGTGCGAGCGGGAGGGATTCCCGTATTTCATTAGAGTAATTCGCATCTGGCACAGCATTTGCAGGGCGCTTTATTCGGCTGAGTTCGTGGAGCGTGGCAAAATCATAGTGTGTGTTCAGTAGCCCCAGATCATAGGCAAGGGAGGCTGTGTACCCGCTCAGCAGCACCCGCCAGTCCAGCCGGTAACGGGTGCGGGCATTGGCACGGGCCAGAATTTCGGTCGTGCAGTTGTCCATAAGCGTATTGTACCACCGTGGGGTGGTGGTCAGTTTGTGTATTTCCGTCAGGTAGTTTTTAAAAACGGCTTCCCGGGTCTGGGCAGAAAGTTCCAGCCGGTAAAGATACACACGTTCTTTGCGTATATCCGTGCGCACACCAATCAGGTCGCGTTCATCGGCTGTAACGTAGGTCAGTTCATAATGATGGAAAAAACCGGCGATGGTGGAATAGGAAAACTTTTTCTGGCGGCGTGTTTCAATGGAAACGGCAAGGTGCCGGCCATCATCAAACCCGAAGGACAGGAACACATGGGCAATGCTGTCCCCCGCCCAGTAAGACGTTATCAGGTCTATGGTGGCAAGGTGGTCCAGATCAAAGTCCGCGTTGTAATAGTGCGGGGTATAATCGGTTTCGGTTTTATAGGTAAAATCCCGGATATTGCGCACATGGACCATACGACCATCCTGTATGGCATCGGCCAGCACGGCATATTCCCCGGCCCATTCGCGGTTATTGCTGGGGAGGTTGGTGCAGAACCATATGGCAAAGCCCGCACAAAGCCCACACAGGGCTGCAATGCGGCGTATGGGCTGGCGGATACAGGATGTTGCCACAAACAGTAGCCCGCACAGGCCGGTTGCCCCAAGGCGCAGCAGGTCTGGCTCAAGCGTGGAATAGTAAAGGGCCGCACAGGCATAGACTGCAAAAAGCAGGGTTATTGCGGTCAGTTTCCAGTGTCTTGTGTGGCGGCTGCGGTGTTTGCGCATGATCATGGCTTTGCCCATGTGGCGGGGATGACGTAATCCCCACCAATACGCATGATGTTGGTGTGGTTTATATCCCCCTTAACGTGCAGGTCGGGTATGGTGGCTGCTAACTGTTGCAGCAGAATACGGCGTACTTCGGCAATGGTGATCGGGTTGGCCTGTGTGGAGTGGCCCGAATTGCGCACAACCAGTTCGCTCTGCACCCGTGGGTCATGTGCACTGGCGTAAGCCACCACACCATCATCCGCATTTTCCAGCGCCCCGTTGCCCAGCACGGGAATAATGGAGTGGCTCTGCACATCCGGCACAACAGGAACAGTCGCCAGCGCCTGTATGAACGCACTGCGGGGGGACATGCCATAAACACTGCCAAAACGGCTGGGGCTCATGTCCACCTTGAGCGCGCCGGTGTTGCCCTCAAGGACCTGCTGGGTCACTTCCGTAATGGCTGCGGGAAAAGTGACCATCCGTCCTATAAGGTGCGCAATGGAAAAGTCGGCCAGATAACTGCCATGTTGTGGAGTGGAGATAAACACAACACTTTTGACTTCAGGCATGGGGGTAGGGAAAAGAGCCTGTTCCAGAAACTGCCGTACATTGGGTGAAAGGTGGAGGCTGGAGAGCGCGCGGTGGGTCAGCCCGTTCCACAGGGCATCATGCGGGTCAATGGCCAGCATTTTTGCCAAAAGTCCGCCCTGGCTGTGCCCGATCAGGGTAATCTGCCCCAGTGCCGGGTCTGCCTGCGTGCCACCAAGGTCATGGATGGTGCGGTTCAGGGCATCGCGGAGTTGCAAGGCGGAGTAGGGGATAGGGTTGCCCGTGGCGTAGGAGAAAAACCAGAACTCATAATGTGCGCGTATCTGCGGGTCTTCCAGCAGGTCATTGACCATATCTGCCCAGCGTCCGGGGCTGGAGGCCGTGCCATGCACCAGCACAACGGGCATATGGCCATACTGGTGCGGTTCTATGGCAATAAGCTGGGCACGTTTGTTAAAGAGATTGCCATCCAGAAAACCCTTGTATTCCACGGACCAGTCAACCGCGTTGCTCAGGCTGATCGCGCGGGAGGCGGTCTGGTCATATTGTAGGGGAATAACACCGTCTGTGGTTGGCAGGCTGCTTGTTGTGTCAATGGTTGCCAGTGTCAGGCGCGCATCAATATGGTTTGTAAAAATCTGCTCGCGTGGGTTGGGGATTTCCAGCAGCAGGTTAACGGGAATACGCAGCTTGTCGGTAATGGAGAAGGAAATCTGGCTGTTTTCTGGTGGGTGGGGTACTGCTGCCAGTGGCACCCCCAGCCCCGCCCTGCGATAGATATTTTTTATCCCCCGCACCGAAAGGCGCGCTGTAGGGCGGAAGTCGGTCAGCGTATAGCCGTACCATTCCTTCTGCGCGGGGGTGGTGGACAGGTCCAGCGTGCCGAAGGGGAGCGTCCAGCGTTGTGGTGCCACCTCCACAGGGTTGCCCAGTGCTTCGGTCAGGCCAAACATGTAAAGATCACACGCCTGGCGGAAATGTACGTCATACGGGTTGGGTTTTGCGTTATCCGGCCCGTTGGGGTTCAGGTAGGCATAGGCGTACAGGGCTGCCGCCATAAAGGCCGCACGGTCCGTGTTCTGGCGACCCAGTAGGTAGTTCAGTTCCGCAAGGGCAAAAAGCTGGTCCTGCAGGTCGGGGGTGTAAAACTGCGCCTGTGTGCTGGCGCGCAGGATGGCCAGTGCCTGTTCGGGATTTTTCTTCCATATGGCCAACAGGTTCTGGCGCTCAAGCACAATACGGGTGGTGTTGCTCAGTTTCTGCCCGCTCAGTGTGCTCTGGCTGCGTTCCTTGTAGCTGTCTGTCAGGCTCAGGCGCTGCACGGTAATGGGGGCCGCACAGCCTGAAACGGCCAGACAGACCGCGACCCACGAAAAACGGGAACACAGAGCGCTGGATAAAGTGCTGGAAAAAGCGGGCATCCGATTCTCGGTTTTAAATCGCGGTAAAATAATGCCTGATGGTGTAGGGTGTCTGCGGCATGCTGGCAAATCCTGTACAGTCATGGCCCAGTCGGGAAAGGTTTGTGGGTTGAAGCTGCTTTGCTGTGCGTCTGCACTACCCGGTGTTGTGCGCAAGGGTGTACTGCCTGATGGGGCTGAACAGGTTGCGCATGGCTATACCCCCCAGACAGCCGCAGCTTATCTACCGTCCGTGAGCCAGTTAACGGTATTCTATGCCCCGGATGTGGCCGTGCCGGATGGGCAAGGGCACATCATGCGGCCACAGGATGCCCTGCGGGACAGGGATTACGGAACATGGGCGGGCACAGGCCTGCAAGCTCTGAACCCTGTGCAGCAGCATGCCTTTTTAACCGATGCGACTTTTGCCCCACCAGAAGGGGAAAGCTTTGCCGCATCTTACCACAGAACGACCCTTTGGCTGGATGATATAAGCCAGACCCTGCCCGCAGCCATTGTGCTGGCACGGCCTGCTGTGGTGCGCAATCTGCTGTTGCGGGTTTTGTATCAGGGGGAAGGAGCTGTGGGTCTGGCCCATGCTGCACGGGTTGATGTACCGCCCCTGAGTTACAGCCTGATCAGTTGCCATGCGGGTCAGTGGCGTTTGGGTCTGCTGGGAGTGCCGGCGGGAGGGGCGTGAGCCTGTTTTTTTGCTCGCGGCAAAGCGCGCATGCCGCTATAGCCTGCCCCTGTTAGTCGAAGGTTCCGCGCGAGCGGATGAAAAGGGAACACCGTAAGCTTCGCCAGAAGTCAGTCGGAGACTGTACCCGCAACTGTAGGCAGTAGTTTACACCCGTTGCCCCGGAAGGGGCGGCCACTGGTGCATAACCGGGAAGGCAGGGTGTGTCGCGTATCTGCAAGTCAGGAGACCTGCCTTCGTCTTGCAAACCATGTCACCGGGCGGGACTGACCGGGGGCTGAGATGTCTGATGTCACGCTATTTACTGCCGGGTTCTTACCCGCATGCTTCCTCCTGCTCCGCGCCTATAGCGGGTGGAGTGGGGAGTCTGCACCCTTTGCTGCGGCATCTGCTGCGCGTTGCGCCGAACAGGGCGGAGGTTCTGGCCCTGTTCAGCGAGCCCCCTCAACTGGCCGAAGAGGCCGCCTTGCAACAGGCCGGAGGGCAGATGCTGGGGATGTTTATGCCAGAGCAGCCCTTACCTTACCGCGCCAGAGCCTTGCAGCTTGAGACCCTCTTCCGCGGCATGCTGGAGCACGCACTAAGTCTGGCCATAAAGGCCCGTTGTGCCCCCAAGCAGGAGGGAGAGGAAAAGGCCGAAAACCCCGCAGCCCATGCCATGCTCATGGCCTATATTGCGGCCCAGCACGTTGTGGGCGCACGCCACATGGCTATGGAGTTATATAACCGCAGATAGCGTTAGAGTGATCACAGGTATTTTTTTGCCTGTTGGCTTGGACTTTTTGTGGCTTTTGTTCTTTTTTAGCACCCAGCACGCACCACCCTATGGGCTGAACCGGCCATAGGGTGGTGCGTGTTGCTCAATGCACTGTGCAGGACCTGGCCATGCCCCATGCTTTTTTGCCTTTACTGACCTTTGCCGCCGCGTGGGGTGTTCTGGTGCTCACACCGGGGACAGAAACGGCCCTTGTTATCCGTCTGGGCATGAATGTGAGCCGCAAGGCGGCCCTTGGGGCTGCGCTGGGCACCGGCACAGGGCTTGCCATATGGGGAGCAGGCACAGCGTTTGGGGTAAGCGCTTTGGTTGCGGCCTCTCCCACACTGTATCTGGCGCTGGAATGGGCCGGGGCGCTTTATCTGGCTTATCTGGGGGTGCGCCTGCTTATGCCTTCTGCCGGGGCGCATGATCAGGCGCGGGCAGATGCTCAGGCACGGTCTGTTGGCGGTATGGGGGCTGGCTACCAGCGTGGGCTGTTGACCACATGCCTTAACCCACTTGTTGGTGTGTTCGACCTGACTGCCTTTGCCCAGTTTATTCCCGCAGGTGTGCACCGGGTCAGCTATTCCCTTCTGCTGGCGGGGGTGCAGGTGGTTATGGCTGTGGCATGGTATGCGGTTCTGGCCTGTCTGGCGTTTTCGCTCGGTCGTGTTCTGTCCAGCCCCAGAGTGGTGCGTGCGCTGGATGTGCTTACGGGGGTAGTGTTCCTCTTTTTTGCATTCAGGCTGGTCATGAGCGGTATTCCATCCTGAAGGATGGTGGCCAGAAAAGTCAGGCGTTCTGCCAAGGTGCTGTTATGCTGCGTGCCATAAGGCGGGCGGAGTATGGTCAGCCCCTTGGGTAGTGGGAATGCGGCATGAGCAAAACGCCAAGGCTTATCCAGTCCATAGAGCGGTCCGCAGCTATTCTGGAAATTATAGCCCAGCAGGGCGGTGGTGCACGTTTGCAGCAGATTGCCAGTATTTCGGGCATAGGCAAAACAACGGTGCACAATATTCTGCAAACGCTGGACCATTTGGGATACGTCCAGCGCAGGGCAGGGGATATGCGTTACCATCTGGGCGGACGCATACTCAACCTCGCCCGTATTGCGGGGGATGATAACAGCGTGCGGGCCCGCCTGCGCCCTGTGCTGGAAGCCGTTGCCCATAAAAGTGGTGGCACGGCATGGCTGGCCGTGCCTAGCGGGGATCAGGCAGCATATCTGGATATTGTCGATCCCAATGGGCTTTGTGCTGCTTGGCCCAGCGTGCCAGTGCGGGAAAATCTGGAAGGTTCAGCCGTTGGGTGGGTATTCTTGGCCTGTGTGCCCGGTCTGGGCAAGCGGGTAATGGCAACCCGTGCCAATGCGCTGGATGCAGATGTACTGAGCCGCATAGAAGATGTACGGATCAAAGGATATGCGCTGGACCTGCAGGCCTACAGGCCGGGGCTGAACGGTGTTGCCATTCCATGGCGGATAAATGGGGAGGTCAGGGCAAGCCTGTGCCTGACCGGCCCCCCTGCGCAGTTTCCGCAACACCGCCTGATCAGGCTTGCGTGGATGATGATGCGCTCACTTGAGCAGCTTGATGTTCAACAATATTGAATAAATAAACTTTTCCCTGTTTTTCCGGTTCCCTTATCTGCCCGTGTGGCTAACGTACCCGCCTTTGCACAAAAGGAATGTACGAACCATGAACGCAACACTCGCAACCGCCATGCTGGATGCCGCCCATGCCGAGGCACGGCGCATGGGTGTAACTGTCTGCATTTCCATTCTGGACGCGGCAGCATGGCCTGTTGCCTTCCTGCGTATGGAAGGCGTTATTCTGGGGGCGGTTGATGTGGCCAGCAAAAAGGCCCGCACGGCGGTTCTATTCCAGATGGACAGCGCGGATTTTGCAAAAATTGGTCATCCCGATGGTCGTGCCTATACGCTGGAAAACACCAATGGCGGTATGACCAGCTTTGGCGGCGGTCTGGTGCTTAAGGCTGCAGATGGCAAGGTGCTGGGTGCCATTGGTGTTTCAGGCGCAAGCACGGAAGAAGATATTGCCATTGCCCGTGTGGCTGCAAAAACCCTTTCGGCCTGATGGGTTTCTGGCACAGAGCATAAACCATGACAGAACAGACCACTCCCCCAGTAGGCAGCATGGCCCCAATGGCCCCACCCGCGGGTAGAGCTGCGGCACTCCTTGTCCTGACCTTTGGCGCATTTGTTGTTGGCACTGGTGAATTTGCCATTATGGGAATGCTGCCCGAATTTGCAGCATCCCTGCACTTGTCCACGGCCGATGCGGGTTATGCCATTACAGCTTACGCGCTTGGGGTTGTTATTGGTGCGCCGCTCATTACCATTCTGGGTGCGCGCCTGTCGCGGCGGGAACTGCTGCTTGTGCTGCTGTTACTGTTTGTTTTTGGTAATCTGCTTAGTGTTGCCATGCCCACACCGAGGCTGGTCGAGGTGGCGCGGTTTATTACCGGATTGCCTCATGGTGCCATTTTTGGCGTATCGGCTCTGGTTGCGGCCTCCATGGTGGAGCGTGCACGCCGGGGTTGGGCGGTTGGGCGTGTTTTGTCCGGCATTGCAATTTCTACTCTGGTCGGGGCACCGTTTTCCACTTTTGCAGCCAATCATTTTGGCTGGCGCATTGCGTACCTGATTATTGGCCTGTTCGGGCTTTTAACCTTTGCCGGGGTGTGGCGCTTTATTCCGGTGGATACACCAAACCGTGCCAATTCTCCGCTCAGGGAGGTTACGGCACTGGGTAATACACAGGTGCTGCTCACGTTGCTGACCGCAGCAATTGGCTTTGGTGGCATGTTTGCAATTTACACGTACCTGACAAGTGTTTTGCAAAATGTTACGCACGTACCCGAATGGCAGGTCATGCTGTATATGGTGGTCTGGGGTGTGGGTATGCTGGCGGGTGCCAATATCGGGGCGTGGCTGGTGGACCGTAACATCAATCTGGCAGCTATTTTTGCGTTGGCAGGCAGCGCGGTAGCCATGCTGGTTTTTTCAGCACTTTTACACAGCAATCTTGCGTTGATGCTTGATGTATTTCTGATCCCGGCCTGTGTAAACGCGCTAGGCCCCGCCTTGCAGACACGGTTGATGGATTTTGCAGGCGATGCGCAAACTCTGGCTGCCTCCCTTAATCATTCTGCATTTAACATTGCCAATGCGCTGGGGGCGTCGCTGGGGAGTGTCTTGCTGGGGCAGCAGTTTGGGTATGCTGCACTGGGTGTGGGTGGGGCGCTGCTTTCTGCTGGTGGGCTGCTGGTTTATCTGCTGGCTCTTTTTATTCTCAAAAAAAGCGGGGTGCCGGAAGAACGCCAGCCCATAACATAATGGGTTCATAGCCTTAAAAAGCCCCTTGCCCGGCAAGGGGTTTTTTATTACCTGCCAACAGGGCCATAGCAGATGCTATCCAGCACTTGTATGGTGCCATGTGCAGCATAATTCAGCAATGTGTGGAAAAGTAACAACGCGCTTGATACCATATGGTATCCCGTACGGGATTCGAACCCGTGTTGCCGCCGTGAAAGGGCAGTGTCCTAGGCCTCTAGACGAACGGGACAGAGGCGTTGTTGAGCCGCTGTTTAGAGTGGAATGTACGGAGCGTCAAGCAACTAAATGACATTTGTGCATTTTTTTTTAAACGAGGGGCCAACGCCCTGACATTCCCCCATGCAGGCGCGCTGTTCCATGCCGGGTTGGGGCTGCCTTATAACCCAAGTAGGGTCAGTTCCTTTTGTAGCGCGGGGGGAAGGTCGTCATGCCGCGCGCTGCTGCTCAGGTCGGGCGGTGCGTCAGCCGGGTTCAGGTACCGCCAGCCCTGAAAAGGGCGCAGGGCGCGGGCTTCCACCCGGATGATGGTGGGGTCGATAAAAAGCAATGTGCCATTTGTGCCATCGGCCCGTGTTTCGGGCTGAATGTCCACAAGGCGCTGGCGGCACAGAATAAGCCCCGCAATAACCCGGTAAAGTGAACCACCCTGGAGCAGTGCTGCCGCCTGCTTGGGAAAAGTCCGTGTGTGCACAACAGGCAGCATTGTGCCGCTGCCGGGGTGGCGGCGCTGGTTGGCGGGTAAACGCTGGCGTTCCGCCAGCTCATCTAGCGAGGAAACACCAACAACAAGTTTGATCAGGTTTATCATGTCCCTCACATGGTGGTGGTCAGGTATGGAACACCCTGCCGGAGTTAGAGCACAAGAGCGGCCAAAAGGGCCTCAAGCCGCAGCCTGCCTTCTGCTGTGGCGCGGAGTGTCTGGTCGTCGCGTATCAGGTAGCCTTCGCGCAGTGCCTGCGCCAGAATGGTCTGGTCCACGGCGTTGTCCAGTTCCATGCCGGTGCGGGCTACAAAACGGGCCAGATGAATACCCTCATGCACACGTAGGCCCATCAGCAGCATTTCCTGCGCACGGTCATGGGGTGTGAGGTCTTCTTCCGATGTCTGGCCGGTGCCTGTGTGTTCCACCCGTTCGGCCCAGGGTTCGGGCGCACGGTGGCGGCGTGTGGCCTTGAGCGCATTGCCAAAGCTCAGGCGGCCATGTGCCCCCGGGCCAATGCCCAGATAATCTCCATACCGCCAGTAGGTCAGGTTGTGCTGGCTCTCGCTGCCGGGGCGCGCGTAGTTGGACACTTCATACGCCGCCATGCCGTGGGCCTGTGTGAGTTCGGCCGTGGTTTCGTACAGGGCGGCGGCTGTATCACTGTCGGGCAGGGTAAACGTGCCTTGGCGGTAGAGGGCTTCAAACCGCGTGCCCGGCTCGATTGTGAGCTGGTAGAGGGAAAGGTGGTCATCCGCCAGTTGCAGGGCCGTGGCCAGTTCCTGCCGCCATGCGGCAATGCTCTGCTCTGGCCGGGCGTAGATCAGGTCAAATGTCAGGCGGGGGAACAGGCTGCGTGCTGTCTCCAGCGCCGCGCGGGCCTGTGCCGCGGAATGCTCCCGGCCCAGAAAGGCAAGAGCCCGGTCCTCTAGCGCCTGAATGCCAAGGGAGACACGGTTGATACCCGCCTGACGGAACTGGTGTAGCCGCCCGGCCTCCACACTGGTCGGGTTGGCTTCCAGCGTGATCTCCATGTCCGGAGCTGCGTCAAACAGGGTGCGGGCATCTTCTATCAGGGCTGCCACGGTTTCTGGCGCCATGAGCGAGGGTGTGCCGCCGCCAAAGAAGATGGATGTCAGCTTCCGGCGGCCCAGCCGTGCGGCATCGTGCGCCAGCTCGGCCCGGAGTGCCTTGGCAAACCGGGCCTGCGGAATATGCTCGCGTACATGGGAGTTGAAGTCACAGTACGGGCATTTGGCCAGACAGAACGGCCAGTGGATGTAAAGGGCGAGTGGTTCGTGCTGCACGCGCTCAGATGGCTACCTTTACGCCCAGTTCCACCACGCGATCGGGCGGAATACGGAAGAACTCCATGCTCGAAGTCGAGTTACGCAGCATGAACAGGAAGATGGACATCCGCCACCGCGACATGCGCGGCACCGAGGAACGTGTGACCAGTTCGCGCGATGTGAAGTACGAGGCCTGAAGGGCATCAAAGTCCACCCCATTGGCTTTGAGCTCTTCCAGCGCGCGGGGGATGTTGGGCATTTCCATAAAGCCGTAGCGCAGGATGACCCGGTACACATCCGGTGCCAGTTCTTCCACCGTTACGCGGTGGCCACGTTCGGCTTCCGGCTGGTCAAGGTTCTGCACGGTTACAAACAGCACGTGGTCATGCAGGATCTTGTTGTGGCGCAGGTTATGCAGCAGGCAGGGCGGCACAAAGTCGGGCGTGCTGGTCATGAACACGGCCATGCCCGGCACGCGGATAATGGTGCGCGACTGGGGCAGACGGGCAATAAAGGAGCCCATGGGCAGGCTGTCCTGCCGCTGGCGGGCAATAATAAGACCGCGGCCCTTTTTCCATGTCGTCATCATCAGTGTCAGCACGCAGCCGAGCATTACGGGTACCCACCCGCCATCAGGGATTTTGAGCGCATTGGCGGTAAAGAACGTGCCATCGAGCAGCAAAAAGCCACCAAACACCATGCCAACCTGCCATGCGGGCCAGTTGAAGTGCTTGCGAAAGACCGCAATGGCCAGAATGGAGGTGCAGATAAACGTGCCCGTAACCGCAATGCCGTAGGCCGAGGCCAGAGCATCCGAACTGCGGAAGGCCAGCACCAGCAGCACGGCACCCACAGCAAGGAAGCGGTTGAAGTCGGGCAGATAGATCTGGCCTTCTTCTTCCGCATTGGTGTGGGTAATGCGCAGGCGCGGCATGTAACCGAGCTGAATAAGCTGGCGGCAGAGCGAGAACCCGCCCGAAATCCCGGCTTGGCTGGCAATAACCGTTGCCAGTGTGGACAGCACCACCATTGGTCCCTGCATCCAGTGCGGGCATAGCAGGAAGAACGGGTTAGCCAGCGCCTTGGGGTCTGCAATAACCAGTGCGGCCTGCCCAAAATAGTTCAGTACCAGCATGGGCAGCACAAAAAACAGCCATGCGTAGCGGATGGGAGCGCGGCCAAAATGCCCCATATCCGCATACAGCGCCTCTGCCCCGGTTACGCACAGCACAACCGCCCCAAGAGCCAGAAAGGAGAGTTTGCCGTGGTAAAACACGAACTCCAGCGCATAGGTGGGGGAGAGGGAGAGCAGAATATGCGGGTGGTGCATGATCTCGATAACGCCGAGCGTACCCAGCGTACCAAACCAGAGCAGCATCACCGGGCCAAATATGGTGCCCACCCGGCCCGTACCCACCCATTGCACGCTAAACAGGCTGATAATGACCAGTATGGCAACCGGGATAACCACCTCGTGCGCTGCGGGAATACTGACTTCCACCCCTTCGATGGCTGAAAGCACGGAAATGGCGGGGGTAATAATGCCATCCCCAAAAAACAGACAGGTGCCAATAATCCCGACCATACCAAGCACCAGCCGCGTTCGCGTGCTGGTGGTTACGCGTTGGGCCAGGGACATGATCGCCAGAATACCGCCCTCGCCATTATGGTCTGCCCGCATGATGAGCAGCACATATTTAACGGTCACGATCAGGATCAGGGTCCAGAAGATAAGGCTGGCAACCCCCATGATTTCCCACGGTTCCACTTTGTGGTGGTCAGAAATGACCTCCACCGTGGACCGAAAGGCGTAAAGCGGGCTTGTGCCAATATCACCATAAACAACACCCAGCACGCTCAGCAGGGCAGCAAAGCCTACGGGTGCCATGGCATGTTGTGGTTGATCCGCGTCGAACTCGGCAATCCGCCGTGGTTCTGGTGCTCCGGTGGTCTGGGGCGTCTCGCCCGGAGCCGGGGCGGAACCTTTGGGCGTTGTACTGTCGGCGTCGGTCATGGCATTTCTGGCTCCGCGTCAGGGGCAGAAGAAGAAAAAAGAAATTCTAGGATGCCCTGCATAAAGTGCGCAGAGTGCCAGAGGCAAGGCATACCGGCTACCATTATTGAGAATGGGCCGTTCAGGCTAGTGCCGGGCGTGGGCCAAATATGGCGCTGCCAACCCGTACAAGGGTGGCACCGTGCGCAATGGCCTGCTCAAAATCGGCCGACATGCCCATGGACAGCACAGGCAGGCCATGGGTCTGGGCCATACTGCGCAGGAGCTGAAAATGTGGGACCGGATTCTGCTCTGCAGGGGGGATGCACATCAACCCCCGCAGGGATGGGCCAAATCGTTTCTGGCACAGGCGTATAAACGCATCGGCCTCTTCTTTTGGCACACCAAACTTCTGGGGTTCATCGCCTGTGTTGACCTCCACCAGCAGGTCGGGCAGCCGGCCCTGCGCATCTGCCGCACGGGCAATGGCATCCACCAGTGCGGGGCGGTCGAGGCTTTCAATCATATCGGCAATGCGGACTGCATCGCGCGCCTTGTTGGTCTGTAGGCCCCCAATCAGGTGCAGCCGCAGGTCGGGGTTGGCGGCCCGCAGGGGCGGGAACTTGGCTGTGGCCTCCTGCACCCGGTTTTCACCAAACACGCACTGCCCCGCGGCAAGAGCCTCCTGCACGCTTTGCAGGGGGTGGAATTTGGAGACGGCCACCAGAGTCACCTCAGCCGGGTCGCGCCCGGCGGCAAGGGCTGCGGCGTGCATGCTGCGGCGCACGGCGCAAAGCCGATCGGCAATGCTGGACGTGGCGGAAGGGAGAGACGTATCCATGGGGCCCCGGAAGTGCTTGCAAAACGGAAAGGCAGGGTTGCCCCTGCTCTTGTATCTTTCCTTTTAGGCGGGGGAGACCGTTAAGACAATTTTGCCAATGTGGTTACCTTCCTCCAGCGCCTTGTGCGCCTGATTGGCCTGTGCGAGCGGGAAGGTGGCATGGATAAGCGGTTTTATGCTCCCCCGGTCCAGCAGGGGCCATACCCGCTCATGCAGTTCGCGGGCAATGCGGGCCTTGTTGGCGCTGTCTCTGGGGCGCAGGCTGCTACCTGTTACGGTCAGGCGGCGGGTCATAATCCGGGCCAGATCGGCCTGTTCCGCCTTGGCTCCTCCCTGAAGGGCAATAATGACCAGCCGGCCATCAAGCGTGAGGGATTTGAGGTTGCGGTTGAAGTACGCGCCGCCAATCATGTCCAGAATAATGTTCACGCCCTGATCGTGGGTCAGTTCGCGAATACGGGTTAAAAAATCTTCTGTGCGGTAGTTAATGGCAGTGGCCCCCAGCTCCGTGCACAGGGCGCATTTTTCATCTGTGCCAGCGGTTGCAAAAGCCTGCCCGCCAAAGGCTTTGACAAGCTGAATGGCCGTTGTACCAATACCGCTGGTGCCGCCATGGATCAGCACCCGTGCACCGGGTTCGGGCATGGTCGGCATGAACAGGTTGGACCAGACGGTAAAATAGGTTTCCGGCAGTGCGGCGGCCTGCTCGGCATTAAAACCCTTGGGCCATGGCAGGCACTGGCCTGCGGGCACAAGGCAGTACTGCGCATAGCCGCCGCCATTGGTTAAGGCGCATACACGGCTGCCGGGTTCGGGCATGGGGGTGCCCTCCTGTGGCAGGCCACAGGCGACCACTTCGCCCGCTATTTCCAGCCCAAGCCGGGGGCAGGCTCCGGGCGGAGGGGGGTAAAGTCCCTTGCGCTGCATAAGGTCGGGGCGGTTAACGCCTGCGGCCATGACGCGTACCAGCACTTCCCCCCGGCCGGGTTGGGGAACCTGTAGGGTTTCAAGGTGCAAAACGTCTGGCTCTCCGGGTTCGGTAAAGCAGATTGCTTGCATGGAGGATGGAACAACAGGTGCAGCAGGCATGGGACACCGCCGGTTTTTGATAACAATCAGACCCTGTTATTATGGGGGGTAGCCGTGCGGGGCAAAAGAGGCCGGGCGATCACGTCCGTGCTACGTGGCGCGGAGGCAGGCGGTTGCCGGGTTATTTGCCGTGTTTTTCCCCCGCCAGTTCGCGGCGGGTGCGTTCGAGTTCTTCCGCGTAACGGCGCAGGACGTAACGCTCGCTGAGAATACCCAGCACATGGCCTTCCCTGTCTGTTACGGCCAGTGCCGGGCGGGTTGTGCGCTCAAAGGCGGCGACGGCATGCCCGATTGAAAAATCGGGGGAAAGCACTTCCCCGTCATGCTCCACCAGAGCGGAAAGGGGCTGGTCGGGGGCAATGGTAATAGACTGGATCAGGTTGCTTTCCAGCAGTCCGGCGTAATGGTTCTGGCCATTGTGCAGCACGATATAGCGGGGCATGCGCCCGGCAAAGTTTGTGCGGGCCGTAGCAACGGTTGTGTCTGCGGCTAGCGTATCCAGCTCCGTGCGCATCATGCGGCCTACGGTTAAGGTGCGCATCCACCCCACATCTACACCGGAGCGAATATTTTCTCCCCGCAGGTGGAAGCGCCATGTGGCGAAGGAGTAGCCAAAAATGCGTTTGACCGTAAAGGAGGCAACAAGGGCAGTCAGGGCTACGGCGGCGGTCAGGTTGGCGCTGTGGGTGGTTTCCAGCGTGAGCAGGATCATGGTCAGCGGTCCGCCAATAATGGCGGTGGCCAGCGCGCACATGCCTGCAATCGTGCACAGCCCCAGAGAAAGATCCATAACAGGAGCAACCACACTGGCAAAAGCGGCCCCGGTCAGCACCCCCAGATAAAGCGAGGCAAAAAACAGTCCCCCCCTGAACCCCGACCCGATTGAGAGGGTAGAGGCGGCCGCCTTGAGCAGCAAAAGCCCCAATGCGGCCCAGAACAGGGGGGGGCTGACCAGCCCCGCCCGCATGGCAATATGGCCCGAAGACAGAACGGTGGGGGATATAATGGCCAGCCCGCCGACCAGCAGCCCCCCCACCATGGGCCGCAGCCACAGGGGTTTGATGCACACCGCAAAAATCTGTTCCGCGTAGGCGGCACTTTTCATGAGTGCAACGCCGATCAGGGCGGAAATGCCCCCCAGCACCGTCAGAAGGGGGTAGGCCAGTGCTGGAATATCCTGCGGAATGGTCATGGTAATGGCGGGGAGTGTTTCCCCCGTCAGATGCACAACAGCCAGCGCACATAAGGAGGCGCAGGCAACCGGGGCCAGCAGGGGAAAAGCGTAGGAACCTATAATCAGTTCAAATGCGTAAAATGCCCCTGCGAGGGGGGCATCAAAAGCGCCACCAATGGCCCCGGCTGCGCCACACCCCACAAGCAGGCGTACATCAGCCCGGTGCATGCGCAGGTTGCGCCCGATGCGCGAGCCAAAGGCCGCGCCAATCTGGGTAAATCCGGCTTCCAGCCCAAGAGAAATACCACAGCCGTTGGAAAGAATGGTCTGCCCCGTTACAATCAGGCTATCCCGCAGGGACATGCGCCCCCCATGCAGGGCATTGGCCTCGATCGGGTCAACCGGTCTGTGGCGGTTGTGGCGTTGCAAGGTGTAATGCCAAAGCCCCAGCAGCAGGCCACCAATGGCTGGTACCAGCAGGGCGCGCCAGGGAGCCACATGCTCCAGCCCGGACAGACGCTTGTAACCGGGAGCCAGCAGATTATGGGCGAGCAGGGTGGTAAAGGTGATCAGGCTTACGGCCAGCCCTGCCAGCACGCCGGTTATGGCCCCCAGAACAAGCAGCCAGAGCGAATCCGTGCGCACCAGTGCCCGCAGGGCCGCAAGCCACCGGGCTGGCGTCTTATGGGAGCGCAGGTGTTCCAGCAACGCTGTCATGCTGCATGGCATAACAGCATGGGGGCAGGGCGTCCAATAAGATGTATGAATGCCATACCGCTTATGGGGCAGCCTGCTATTGCGCTGGCTTATGGGGCAGGGGGCTGTGCTGCCAGAATGCGCGAAATATCATCCTCGCTCAGATGGTAGCGGAAGAAGATATTGTAAAAATTGCGCAGTGCGGTCCGTATATCCAGGTCCGCGAACAAGGTGGGGTGGAGTTTTTTTGCAACCCACTGGACCTGTAGCAGGGCCTCGCAGCCGTAGCGGTCCCACGCAAATACCCCTTTGGGGTTGGTCCACCATTTTTGCTGCTGGAATGCGTTGAGCGTACGCAGGGGGGAAGATTCGGGTAGTTCCCCGGCGGCGGAATCCACAATAACCACATCGGGGTTCCACACAGCGATCTGCTCAAAGCTGACTGGCCGGTGATTGCCTGCAATTTTTGCGGCGTTGATGCCCCCGGCGGCCTGAATCCAGGCATCAATCAGGGTTTTCTGCCCATCAATCTGCAGGGGGGAAAAACGGGCAATGTGGAGCACGCGCGGGCGCTCGGTCGCAGGAACCTGTGCCGTGCGGAACTTGAGCAGCTCCAGCACACGCTCCATTTCCTGGCGGTAACGCTTGGCGGTATTATGGGCCTCCTGCGTGCCAATGGCCTCGGCACTCATGTCCAGCGAACTCAGCAGGTCTGGCATGGTCTTGTATTCGGCAGCAAGGGCTGCCACGCCTGCGCGCCTGAGCTCTTCTGCCTTGGCTTTGGTGGGCACAAATGTCAGGCCAATTCTGTTGGCCAGCAGGTATTCCGCGCTGGCCGTATCGGGTTTGACACCCATATGCGCCATGTACAGAACGGGAGAAATTTTGAAAAGCCAGGGATTATCGCCCGGATTTTCCGCCGTGACCCGTATGCGCGGTGCCGCACCCAGCATGACGCTTATTTCGTTATGGGCAAACCACAGGTCGGCAATGGGGGGGGCGCCATCCTTGATCTCGACCGTTGCGCCACTCATATCTGTTACAAGGCGGGCCTGTGCGTGCAGGGGAGCGCAAAAAGCGAGGCTTGCAGCCATGGCTGCCATAATGCGTGGCAGGCTGAAATATCTGGGGCGGTGGAAGGTCATGCGCTTATCCTAATTTCAGATATATTAAAATATGGACAGGCGGCTTGCAAGCCACATCGGCGGGGGAGGCAAAAGCCCCGCAGCCATACCAGCAGAAGGCGGCAGAGCGTGCGCAAACATAGTGTTATGGTGGGGGACAGGGTTCTGTATTACGCAGCGCAGTTATCGCACGCGCAGCGTTTTGCCCGTGCCCGGCAGGTGGAGGGCATACAGGCTTATGTTGTGCCAGACCCAACGCCCCAGCGCACCCGCACAGCACGCATAAACCCCCTGACCGGCAAGCCTTACAATAAACCCCAGACCGGCAGGCAGGCAGCAAAACGGAAAGCCTGAGCTTTATGGCTCATGTTATGCGCGGATGGCGAACTATTGGGTTTTTAACGTCAGACCGTAACCGTGCGGTTACGGCGCCAGCTATCTTCCAGTGCATCGGCCGGGTCGGGGTGGAGGTCACTCCATGCGCCATCCTGCCCGGGGGCATGGGCCAGTGCCCGCCATTGGGCCTCCCCCGCCTGCCGCTCCACCACCACATGCCACGATGGGGGAATGCGGCCTAACAGGCGTTCCATTTTTTGGCCCGAGGTCAGTGGTTTGGCGTAGTTATGCCCCATAACTGGCGGTCTTTCAGTGTTTGCTGGCTTTGAGCAGACCCATGATCTCGGCAATGGTTTCTGCTGGCTGGTGCAGGGTTGGCAAGGACCATGCAGCCTCGTCCGGGTGTGGGGGTTCGAGTGTTTCCAACTGGTTGGGCAGTTGTTCGGGGGGCATAAAATGGCCTGTGCGTGTGCTTAGGCGCGTGTGCAAAGTTCCTTCATCTGCATGCAGATAAACAAACTGCACAGTCAGCCCCTGTGCACGCAGCATCGTGCGATATGCACGCTTGAGTGCCGAGCACGCCAGAATACCACCGGTATTGCGTTCCGCGCAGGATTTGAGCCATGCGTGGCACCGCTCCAGCCATGCTTTGCGGTCTGTGTCGGTCAGGGGAATACCATCGCGCATTTTGGTAATGCTGCTGGCATCGTGCAGGGTGTCTGCATCCAGCCATGGCCAGCCCAGTTCGTTATGCAGGCCCTCGGCAATAGTGGTTTTACCAGACCCACAAACCCCCATGACAACAATAAGGCGTTTGCCAATACCATGTGCCGCAGGCTGGGCGGGCAGAACATGCCCGGGCGGAAAAGCTGAACTGTTCAAAGACATGCCTAGCTCCCTTGTGGTGTGATGATCCGAATACCTTCCGGGCCTGCGGTAATGGTCTGTGTGGCCATGTGCAGGAACAGCCCATGTTCTACCACGCCAACAATGCCATACAGGGCGTGGCTCAGCTCTTCGGGCTCCATAATGGCTGGAAAAACACAATCCATGATCAGGTTTTTCTCATCCGTGAGAAAAAAAGACCCATCGCGCATGCGGCGCGGTGTAACCTGCGCCCCCAAAAGCCCCAGCTTGCGTGCAGCATTTTCCCATCCAAAGGGAATAACCTCTACAGGTAGGGGGCAGCGCATGCCTAAGTGGTCCACGTATTTGCTGGCATCAGCTACCACCACAAACTGGGCTGCTGCGGCTGCCACAATTTTTTCCCACAGGAGTGCGCCGCCCAGCCCTTTGATCAGGTTCAGGGTTTTGGGTTCAATTTCATCCGCGCCATCTATGGCCAGATCAAGCTCGGGCTGCTGGCCAAAGGTGGTCAGGGGAATACCCTCTTCACGGGCCTGCTTTTCTGTCACGATGGATGTGGGAATGGCGGTAATCCGCAGCCCTTCCTCGCGAATGCGGCGGCCAAGTTCAGCAACCACAAATTTGGCGGTGGAGCCGGTGCCAAGGCCCACGGCCATACCGCTTTGCACCAGAGATGCGGCTTTTACGGCGGACTGCTGCTTAAAGGCTGCGGCGGGGTCGGGTGTGGTGGTTGTCATCTGTCTGTTTGTCCTTGTTATTCTTGGCCCGATGGGGCTGCGGCCTGGTCTGTAAACCATATCAGTTCGCCTTGCGCCGTAACCGCGCTGGCCGGGCATGCGGGGTCCTGCGCACGAATGCGGGCCAGAATATCCCGTTTGGCGGCACCTTCCACCAAAAAAACCACATGCTGGCTGGAATGAATGGCAGGGTAGGTCAGCGTCAGGCGGGTATGGGGTGCCACGGGAGGCACGCAGCTTGCAACCCATGCGCTACGGTTGTCGAGCACAGGCTGGCCTGGAAAAAGTGAGGCCGTATGCCCGTCCGTGCCAATGCCCAGCAGCTGCACATCAAAAAAAGGCCGCTCTGGTGAAAAATCCTTGGCTCCGTAAAGGTTTTTCAGGGTCTGTTCGTACGCTCCAGCAGCATTTTCGGCCAGCCCATGGTCTGGCATGGGAAAAATGTTGTCGGCAGGAATAGGGGCTTTTGAAAAAAGCAGACGCTGCATCATGCCAAAATTGCTATCGGCATGGTCATGGGGCACAAAGCGGTCATCCCCAATAAAAAACTGCATATTATGCCACGGAAAGCGCGCAACATAGGGTGTGCTGGCCATAAGGGCATACAGATGCTGGGGGGTGGAACCCCCGCTAAGCGCCAGCCGGAACGGTGCTGTATCAGCCTTGGCAAGGCTGCGTTCGAGCAGCCAGTCCGCCAGTCCGGTTATCAGCGCCTCCCGGTGGGGAAAAACATGCATGGTTCCAGTGGCGGTGGTCTGTCCGGGCATCATGGGGTCTTTCATACTCATGGAGCGGGTGCCGCATTTGCAGGGGCGGGAGCATAGTGCAGGGTGGGGGCTGTATGGCAACGGGGCAGCACAAACTCCGTTATCGCGCGGGCCCAGCCCTCCTGCGTGTTGGGGGTGGTTATGCAATGCGCGTAGGCCTGCACATCCGGGGTGGACTGGCCCATTGCAATAGCAAGCCCGGCAATGGCCAGCATGGGAATGTCGTTGTTCATATCCCCAATACAGGCAACTTCGCTCACACTTATGCCGTAGTCAGCGGCCAGTTGGCGCACGGCATGCCCTTTGTTGGCGTGCAGGGGGGTAATGTCCAAAAACCATTTGCTGGAGAGGGCAACACTGGCCTGCCCTGCCAGTTTGCGGCCTATCAGGGCTTCCTGCGCCTGTAGCATGGCGTGGTCTGTGGTGGAGCCGGTAACCTTGCCAATATCATGCACGTAGGCACGCAGGTCGCTCACTTGTGTTGGTGTGCTTTGCACGGTCCGGCTTTCTGCCAGCACAAGGGGGTTCTGCGCATCGCGTACAAGCCACTCATGCCCACGGAACAGCCACGGGTCCACCTGCGGGGCAGCCAGCAGGTTCAGTGCTTCCTGCACGGTTTGCGGGGCGAGTGAGAGGCTGGAGCGGATGGTCCGGTCGGGGTTGAACAGGGTGCCGCCATTAAGCGCGCCATAAGGAGTGCTGACCCTTAACTGCCCAAAATACATTTCCATCCCACCGGGGGGGCGGCTGCTAACAAGGCAGAGGGGCACGCCCGCAAGCTGTAATGCCTGCGCTGCCGCCATGCTTTGGGGGGTAACCTGCTTGTCCGGGGTGAGCAGTGTGCCATCCATGTCGGAAACAACAAGGCGGATCTGGCGGGCAGGGGGGCGTTCGGGGCCATGCCTGTTCTGCCCAAAGCCTGCCATTGTGTTCTTCCCCCAATGCCCCGGCCCGTATAAGGGCCGGGGGTAAAAGGCGTTTAGCCTTTGCTTTCTACGTGGCCGCCAAAGCCGAAGCGCATGGCGGACAGGATTTTTTCTGCAAATGTATTGTCACTGCGTGAACGAAAGCGCGTAAACAGTGCGGCCGTCATGACCGGCACGGGCACGGCTTCTTCAATCGCGGCTTCAATGGTCCAGCGGCCTTCGCCCGAATCGCTGACCTCCCCACTGAATTTGGAAAGTTCGCCGTTATTGGCAAGGGCTTGTGCCGTCAGGTCCAGCAGCCAGGAGGACACCACGCTACCCCGGCGCCAGACTTCGGCAATATCGGCCATGTTAAGCGAGAACCGTTCGTCCTCGGCCAGAAGCGGGGAGTCCTTGCGGTACATAACGTCAAAGCCTTCGGCAAAGGCCTGCATCATGCCGTATTCAATGCCGTTATGGACCATTTTGACAAAATGACCCGACCCCGCCGGACCACAATACAGGTACCCCTGCTCGGCCCGCGGGTCCAGCCCTTCGCGGTCACGCTCGGGAGTGCGGGGGATGTCCCCCATGCCCGGAGCAAGTGCTGCCAGAATGGGGTCAATATGGTCAGCGGCTTCTTTGGCGCCGCCGTACATCATGCAGTAGCCCCGATCCAGCCCCCACACGCCGCCGGATGTGCCAATATCAAGGTAATCAATCCCTTTTTCGGCTAGCACCTTGGCGCGGCGAATATCGTCCTTGTAGTAGGTGTTGCCACCATCAATAACGATGTCGCCCCGGCCCATTAGCCCGGCAAGAGACATAACGGTTTCTTCCGTAATGTCGCCGGCGGGGAGCATGGACCACACAATTTTTCTGGGGCCACGTAGCTGCGCAACAACATCGGCCAGACTGCTTGCCCCTGCTGCGCGGCCGGGTTCTGCCCGTGCCACGGTTTTTTCCACCGCTGCGGCGTCCCGGTCGTACACAACAACGTCGTGCCCAAAGCGTGTCAGGCGGACGGCAATGTTGCCCCCCATCCTGCCCAGCCCAACAATGCCTATCTGCATGATCTCTCTCCGCTTTCAGTCTTTATTACAGGGCGTCATGCAGGGCGGAGGCCAGTGCTGCAAGCCCTTCCTTGAGATTGCCACGGATATGCACGCGCAGGGCGCGGCGTTTGCGCTCGCTCAGCACGTCAAAATCACCACGGGCCTGTGCGGCCTTGACCACGCCAAACGTGTAGCTGGTGCCGGGTACGGGCAGGTCACGCGCATTGTCTGCCGTAATCTGGAGGAACACCCCCGTATTGGGGCCACCTTTATAAGCCTGCCCTGTGGAGTGGAGGAAGCGCGGCCCAAAACCTGTTGAGGTGGCAATGGTTTTGGCATCACGCACATGCAGGCGGATGTGCTGGAGCCATTCTGCCGTTTCGCGGTTACGCTCGATAAAGGCGAGCAGGGCCACGTAGTCACCCGGTTTTACGCGGTCAAAATGGGCCTTGAGAACACCACAGGCGCTCTCGGCCTTTACGGCAGCGGCGTTGGTGGGGTCCGTATAAAAGGCTAGAGGCCCAAATTCGGCAAACGGAGCCTGTGCAGGCAGCGTGCCGGTCTGTTCGTAAGCTGCGGTCAGCTTGCGCGTTTCGATTTTTGTGGATTCCACATCGGGCTGGTCAAACGGGTCTATGCCCAGAAAAGCCCCGGCAACAGCGGTTGCCACCTCCCAGCGGAAGAACTCCTGCGCAATCTGGCGCTTGTTGTGCAAGGTGATGGTCAGCACCGGCTGCCCGGCTTCGATCAGGGTTGCAATGGCTTCATCCTGCTCATGCCGGTGTTCGGGGGCCAGACGCAGGTAAACAAACAGCCGGTCGTGGCCATAGCGGCTGGGACCACCCAGAGTTTCGTTATCAACCGGAATAATGCCCTTGCCGTGCTTGCCGGTGGATTCCGCCACCAGCTGCTCCAGCCATGCACCAAAGCTTGCAATCTGGGGTGTGGCAATAATGCTCAGCTTGTCGCGGCCCAGTGCCTGAGCGGCAACGCCCATAAGTGTGCCAAGCTGCACACCGGGGTTGAGCGCGGGTGGCACGCTGGCATCGCACAGGCGCACGCCACGCAGGGCATCTTCCAAAAACAGGCGGATGGGCACACCGGCGGCAGCCGCTGGTACAAGCCCGAAGTTGGAGAGAATGGAATAGCGCCCGCCAATTTTGGGGTCGCCTGCAAAAACCTTCCAGAACCCTTCCTGCCGGGCCAGTGCCTCCAGCTTGGAGCCGGGGTCTGTAATGGCTACAAAATGCGCGCCTGCTTTATCCTTGAGGGCGCGCTTGGCCAGATCCTGAAAATAGGACAGCATAATATTGGGCTCAAGCGTGCTGCCGGATTTGGAGGCAACAATAAACAGCGTGTGCTCGGGGTCTATTTTGCGCTCAAAGGCCGCAACCTGCTGCGGGTCCGTGCTGTCCAGCACATACAGGTGGCCAAAGCCTTCGTGCTTGCCAAAGGTCATGGCCAGCACTTCCGGCCCCATGCTGGAGCCGCCCATGCCCATCAGCAGCACCTGCTTGAAGCCGCGCGCCTTGACCTCGGCCTGAAACGCTTCCAGCTCATCCACATGGGCCAGCCGTTCGTCCACAACATCCAGCCAGTTCAGCCAGTCGGATTCGGAGTTGCCGGTCCAGACGGAGGCATCCTTGCGCCACAGCCGGCGGATGGTGCCATCCTTGCGCCATGCTTCCAGCCCCGTATCCAGCGCCGTTTGCAGGTCGGCTGGCAGGTTGGCTTTGGATGTGGTCAGCTTGTTGCCCATCAGGGCGATCTGTTTGGCCGCAACGGAACCAAGGAGGGCGTCAAACGCATCTTCAAACGCGCTCACACCTTCATTGAGCAGCGTGGTGGTTACGCTATCCAGATCAAGGCCAAGGCGTTCGGCCTCTTCCATCACCTTGCGGGCTTCGGCCACGCCCTGTGTCAGGCTTTCGCTGACCGTGCCGTGGTCGCGGAAGGCATCCATGGTGGCAGGGGGCAGGGTGTTGACTGTCTGCGGGCCTATAAGCGTGTCCACGTACAGCACATCGCTATAGGTTTTGTCCTTGGTGCCGGTGGAAGCCCATAGCAGGCGCTGGGTCTGTGCCCCGGCGTCTTCCAGCGCTTTCCAGCGCGGGGTCTGCATGATGTTCTGCCAGTAGGCATAGGCCATTTTGGCGTTGGCTATGGCAACCTTGCCGCGCAGGCTTTTAAGGTGCTCTGCGTCCTTGTCCGCTGCTTTGGTCCGCTGGTCTATGACGGCGTCAATCTTGCCATCAATCCGGCTGACAAAGAACGAGGCCACAGAGGCCACGCGGGACAGATCCCCCCCGCGGGCCTTGAGGTCTTCCAGCCCGCTCAGCCATGCTTCCACCACATCCGCATAGGCTGCGAGTGAGAAAATGAGTGTGACGTTAACGTTAATCCCTGCGGCAATGCTCTGGCGGATGGCCGGAATGCTCTGCGGTGTTGCAGGGATTTTGATCATCAGGTTCGGGGCGTTTACATCTGCCCACAGCCGTTTTGCTTCATGCGCAGTCCCGGCCTCGTCCCGCGCCAGATAGGGGGACACTTCAAGGCTTACAAACCCGTCGCGGCCTTTGGTCTGCTCGTAAACAGGGGCCAGAACATGGGCCGCGGCCTGAATGTCGGCTACGGCAAGCCGCTCGTACAGAGCGCCGGGGGAGAGTGTTTCATGTGCCAGAATATCGCGTATCTGCGGGTCATATTCCGTGCCTTCTCCCATGGCTTTCTGGAAGATGGCCGGGTTGGAGGTTACGCCGCGTATGTCGCCACTGTGCACCAGTTTGGCCAGCGAGCCGTCTTCCACAAAGGAACGGCGGATAAAGTCCAGCCAGGGGGACTGATGGACCGTGGCCAGGGCCTGTAATGGGTTGCTGCCTGTTGGCACAGAGGCGGTCATACGTGCATATCCTTATCCTGCCCGGCTGCTGTTTGGCAGTAGCCGGGCTTTAGTCCTGTAACCGTTACGCCAGAGGGGCTGTCTGGTTCAGCCTGCCTGTTTGCGGGCGGCGTCTACAACAGCATCCACCGTAAAGCCGAAGTGCTTGAGCAGCTGGCTGGCCGGGCCAGACGCGCCAAAGTCGTTCATGGCAATAATGGTGCCGGTGGGGCCAGCGTAACGGTCCCACCCAATGGGGGAGCCGGCTTCTACCACCACGCGCCCCGTAACGGCGGAAGGTAGAACGCTTTCGCGGTAAGATTGTGGCTGCGCTTCAAACAGTTCCCAGCTTGGCATGGAAACCACGCGGGCAGGCACGCCTTGGGCACTCAAGGTTTCATACGCTTCGACTGCCAGCGAAAGTTCACTGCCGGTTGCGATCAGGATCACCCGGGGGGTCTGTTCGCTGCTGGCC
Source organism: Acetobacter fabarum (assembly GCF_011516925.1). Lineage (GTDB taxonomy): Bacteria > Pseudomonadota > Alphaproteobacteria > Acetobacterales > Acetobacteraceae > Acetobacter > Acetobacter fabarum. The sequence goes on along the minus strand of NZ_WOTG01000003.1, from coordinate 10,112 downwards.
AGCACGTAAGCACCTTTTGCCAGACCAGAGGCCGGGGCATAGCGTGTGCGGTCCAGTGTCGGCAGGTTCTGGCGGCTCAGGGCCAGTGCCGCAGGGCCGGAACGGTTGGCAATAAGGTAGCGCCAAGCCTCGGCAACTTCGTTGGCATCTGCCGGGCGCAGGGTGGTCAGGCCGGGGGTTGCACGCAGTTGCACCAGTTGCTCAATTGGCTGGTGAGTTGGCCCATCCTCGCCCACGCCAATGGAATCGTGGGTGAAAATATAGGTCACCGGCAGCCCCATAAGGGCGGACAGGCGGATAGGGGCCTTCATGTAGTCCGAAAAAATCAGGAACCCTGCACCATATGGGCGCAGGCCATACAGGGCCATGCCATTTACAATGGCGCCCATGGCGTGTTCGCGCACACCAAAATGGAAGTTGCGGCCAGCATAGCTGCCACCCCATTTGGCAGGCTGAAAACTCTCCTGCCCCTTGAGCAGCGTTTTGGTGGAGGGGGCCAGATCGGCCGAACCACCCAGCAGCCACGGCAGGCGGCCTGCAACGGCGTTCAGCACTTCGCCCGAGCTGGCGCGCGAGGCAGTGCCCTTGGCGTCTGCCGGGTAAAGCGGAATATCCGCATCCCAGCCTTCGGGCAGGGTACCGCTGAAAATGGCGTCCAGTTCGCCCGCTTTTTCCGGGTGGGCGGTGCGGTAGTCCGCGAACAGTTTTTCCCATGCCGTGCGTGCGGCCAGCCCGCGTGCGCCAAGCCCTGCGCGCATGTGCGGCAGAACGGCATCGGGCACGGCAAAGCTGCTGTCTTCGGGCCAGTTGAGGAACTTTTTGGTTTCGCGCACTTCTTCCGCACCCAGCGGTTCACCATGGGCGGAAGCCTTGCCAGCCTTGTGCGGGGCCCCCCATGCAATAACCGAGTGCGCAATAATCAGGGTGGGTTTGCTGGTCTGGGCGCGGGACTGGGCCAGAAGTTCTGCAAAAGCGGCTGTGTCGTTGGCGTCCTTGAGCTCAAGCACCTGCCAGCCATAGGCGGCAAAGCGTTCGGCTACGTTTTCGGTAAACGCAACATCGGTCGAGCCTTCGATGGAAATCCGGTTGGAATCATAGATCCATGTCAGGTTGCCCAGTTCCAGGTGTGCGGCAAGGGAAGCGGCCTCGCTGGATACGCCTTCCATCATGTCCCCATCCCCGCACAGGGTGTACACATGGTGGTCGAACAGCGTAAAACCGGGCATGTTGTAGCGCGCGGCCAGCCATTTTTCGGCAATGGCCATGCCTACGGAATTGCCACAGCCTGCACCCAGCGGCCCTGTTGTGGTTTCCACCCCCGTTGTGTGGCCGTATTCGGGGTGGCCGGGAGTTTTGGAACCAAACTGGCGGAACTGGCGGAGGTCTTCCACGCTCAGGGCGGGTTCGTCCGTAACCTTGCCGTTGGTGACCTGCCGGATGCCTGCAACATGAATAAGCGCGTAAAGCAGCATGGAGGCATGGCCGATGGACAGCACAAAGCGGTCACGGTTGGGCCAGAGCGGGGCAGTGGGATCGTAATTCAGGGTGTTCTGCCACAGGGTGTAGGCAATAGGGGCCATGGACATGGCGGCCCCGGGGTGCCCGGAATTGGCGTTCTGCACGGCATCCATCACCAGAGTGCGGATGGTGTTGATGCACAGCGTATCGGGGCTGTTCACTCTACCGGCTTCTGCCCCGGCAGGTGCACGCAGGGGGGTAGAAAAAGAAACGCGCATAGCGGGCCTGTCCTCCAGCTGGGCTTTAGTGCCAAAGCCCGCAAATATAGGGTTGGGGCCTGCGCACGAGGCCCCATGAAAAGACGTTTTTGCACAATTCCACGGTTCTGCATTTTTCGGCAAGAGACGAGCTTGCCGGGAGCGGAACCCTTGCGGAGTTATCCAGTTCAACCCATTATATCAAAAGAGTTGTTGTTCTGCCATGTTCCCCGCCCGCCATATGCCAACAAGTTGCTTTGCGGTGGGTAGGCAATGTGACAAAATGGAACAATCGCGCAGGGCAGGACGTTGCCCTGATCAGGATAAACCGTTTTTTCCGGAGGTCAGCCATGACAGAAGAGTCTACACGGACACAGTCCGAGCAGGCCCCCGCCAATCCGGCAGCCGGAGAAGGCGGGCAGGCTTTTACGCGTGAGCAGGTGGAAGCCCTGTTTATTAACGCAGCCAGAGAAGGGGATGCGGACCTGCTGGCCCGCTTCCTTGAAGCTGGCATGGACCCGAATCTCAGGATGGAAAAAGGGTACACCCCCCTTATTCTGGCGGCCTATAACGGGCACACGGACGCCGTGCGCATACTGCTGGACCGTGGCGCGGACCCGAACCTGAAGGATGAAAAAGGCTCCACCGCCCTTTCGGGTGTGGCGTTTAAAGGGGATGTTGCCTTGGTGAGCATGCTGCTTGCCGCCGGTGCCGAGGTAGATGCCGCCAATGCCGTAGGCCGCACGCCGCTTATGTTTGCGGTCATGTTCGGGCGGGACGATGTTGCCCGTGTGCTGCTTGGGGCGCGGGCCAATGTGCTGCTGCGTGATGGGGAGGGCCTGAATGTCCTGGACCTGGCCCAGCGGCAGGGCAATGGCGCATTGTTGCAGGACCTGAAAAAAGCGGTAGGCGTTTCCGCCTGAGCCTGATGCAGGGGTACTGCTGCAAGGCTGTGCCGCGCCTGATTTTTTGACTGAGCTTTTTTGAGCAACGGCCTGCCAGCGCAGGCCGTTCAACTTATGTGCATGGAATGATCGGAATGAGCCGTTTCTGGAGCCCTCTTGTTCACACCCTTACGCCTTACGTGCCGGGTGAGCAGCCAAAAATTGCTAATCTGATCAAGCTGAACACCAATGAATCGCCCTATGGCCCATCCCCCCGTGCGCTGGAGGCCATAAAGGCCGCCACTAATGACACCCTGCGCCTTTACCCCGACCCGGAAGCCTTGGCACTGCGCACGGCGCTGGGCCAGCGTGTGGGGCTGGGTGCGGACCATGTGTTTGTTGGTAATGGTTCGGACGAGGTGCTGGCCCACGCTTTTCAGGCTCTGTTTGCACACGGGGACCCGCTGCTCTTCCCCGATGTCAGCTACAGTTTTTACAAGGTTTACTGTGGGCTGTACAAACTGCCTTACCGCATGGTGCCATTGCGTGCGGATATGGGCATTGCGGTGGAGGATTACACCGGTCCATGCAGTGGCGTGGTCATTGCCAACCCCAATGCGCCAACAGGTATTGCTCTGGGGCTGGATGCTATAAGCAAGCTGCTGGAGATGCACCCCGAGCGGGTGGTGCTGGTCGATGAAGCCTATGTGGATTTTGGCGCACAGAGTGCGGTGGAACTGGTCCGCGATTATCCTAACCTGCTGGTTGTGCAGACTTTTTCCAAATCCCGCGCGTTGGCAGGGGCTCGGGTGGGTTTTGCCTTTGGGCAGCCTGATCTGATTGAGGCACTGGTGCGGGTCAAGGACAGCTTTAACTCGTACCCGCTGGACCGTCTGGCACAGGCGGGGGCTCTGGCCTCTGTTGAGGATGAGGACTGGTTTGCCAAAAGCGTGCAGCGGGTTATGGACAGCCGCACGATGCTGAGCGAAGGACTGCGTGGACTTGGTTTTGAAGTCTTGCCGTCCATGGCAAACTTTGTTTACACTCGGCATCCCGATCGTGATGCAGGAGAACTCGCGGCGCAGTTGAGAGCCCGGGCCATTCTTGTCCGCCACCTCAAGGGTGAACGCACAATGGCGTGGTTGCGCGTTACGGTGGGAACGCAAGAGCAGTGTCAGGCCTTGCTTGATGTGTTGCGCGACAGTGTTCTTCGCAATTCGTAAAAACTGTCTGGTCATTCGCCCAGCCGTTACAGCCTTGCCCGGGCCTGTGCCGCGCAGTGTGCGCGGTGGGTTTGGCAAGGCGGTCAGGTATTAAATTTTTAAGACATAAACCGTGCCGCGACCCCGCCGCACGGTCTTGATTTGATGGAGGGTCTGTTCATGCGCGCTTTTCGCGGCCAGATGTCTGATAACCAGCCAATCCGGCGCTCCCTGCCGGAAAAACAGAAGCAGCTGCGTGACCTGAAGGAAACGCTGGCTGCCATGAAGTCCCACACATCTCCTGCACTCAAGGAGAGTGTGCGCAAACGCATTGCCCAGCTTGAGGCCGAGCTTACGGCGGCTCCTGTTCTCAAATCCAACAACCGGCCCAGCGGCACTGCCCGCCCCCGGCAGGAGCGGGGGAACGCACCACGGCGGCCAACAATACGGTCTCTTTAAATAATGAGCCAGAAAGGGGAGAGGTGGTTGACCTCTCCCCTTTCTGTGTGGCTTGTGCGTGTTATAGCGTTTGCTTGACGTCTTTATTACCGCAGAATCAGATGGTTTGCGGTGCATTGGAAAAAACCCCCATAACAGATTAGCAGAGCAGGGAGATCGGAATTGGCTGGAACCACCTTGTCTCAACTGACCGATCTGCTTTCTGAAGGGGGAACCCTGCTGCGTGATGGTCTGGTCTGGGCCATTTACTGCCGCCCCGGTCAAGAGCCGCAGGAGCTTGAGCGCGATGTGGTGGTCCACCGCCTGACAACGGGGAACTTCCCCCCCGAATTTGCCGAGGGTGAAGGCTGGGCGTGGTTTCATTTTGATATTGTCCACACCATGTCCCGCCATCAGATCGAGACCATTCCCTCCCTGCCGGAAGAAGTGCGGCAGGTTCTGACCAACCTGGAACGTAGCACCCGGCTGGAAAACGAGGGGGATATTGTGTTCGGCGCACTCCCCGCGTTTGACGATACCTCCACCGATGATGATCGCAACGTCAGCACGTGGCGTTTTGCCCTTGAGCCGGACCTGCTGCTCACCACCCGCCGCCACCCTATTCCCGCCCTTGGTGTTGTGTTCCACGAACTCAAGCGTGGGCTGGTACCCCGCTCCCCCGCCAAGGTGGTGGACCGCGCCCTGCTGGAATTTGCAGATACATTGCGGCGTGACTTTGCCCGGCTGGATGACCAGCTTGACCGGGCGGAAGATGTGCTGCTGATGCTCGACCGGGATACGGATCTGGGCCGTGTGAGCGGCCTGCTGGGTATGGTGCGCCGCCGTTCCACGGAACTGCGGCGGGTACTGGCCCCCGTGGACCGTATTTTCCGTGATGAAGAACTGGAACTGCCCGAATGGGCCGAGGACGACCTGAAGGACCGCTCGCACCGGCAGGTTCATGCTGCGCTCGATGACCTTCTGGCCCTTCAGGACCGGGCCCGTTCCTTGCAGGATGAACTGACATCCAATCAGGCGGAAGAAACCAACCGTCGGCTGTATATTTTGACCGTGGGCACCATTCTTATGCTCCCCGCAACGCTGGTCACCGGCTTTTTTGGCATGAATACGGGCGGCATGTTCCTGACCGATGGCCGCTGGGGCACGGTGGATGCGGGTGGACTGTGTTTTCTGATCATGATGGGAACATGGTTTTTGCTCAAGTTTATCCGCTTTTTGTAAAAGCTGCTGGTGGCATGTGGCAGGGCAAACCACACGCATCAGAATTGTTACGTGCGGGTGTGCGTGCCATAAAATAAGCCAAGTTGAAGAACACAGTCTCCGGCTGGGGATTTTGGCATGTTCTGGCCAGCCCATGGGTAAAAATAGCCATGTCCGTGTTGTTTGCGTATAGTAAAGCCGGTTCTGCCACAAAACGCTTGAACGCGGGTGGAGCGTTTTCTTGCATGTGGGGTATGGCCCGTATAAACACATGGGCGTATTTTCTGGTCCGGACATGCGGGAGTGAGCATGGAACCGGCCGGTTTTCCTGTGCCACGGCAAGGATGGATAAAACAGCATGACAGGCAGACAGCCCTTTTCCAGGATGCAAGACTGTTGTGCCGCCCGTAATGCCCCCATCAGGTTTGGGCGTGGTATCAGGGGTGTGCTTGCTCTGGGGCTGCTGGCTGTGCTGGCGGCCTGTGCTGGCCAGCCGGGTGGAAGCGATACGGATGTTCCCATAGCGCAGGAAGCCGAGTTCTACCGTGCTCATGCCCGGTCCTACTATGCGCCTCCCGGCCCGGCGGAAGACCCGTGGGGCCCTTATATCCGCGAAGCTTCCAAACGCTTTGATGTGCCAGAAGAATGGGTGCGCGCCGTTATCCAGCAGGAATCCGGCGGCAAGCTGTTCCATGACGGCCAGCTTGTGACATCCGGCCCCGGTGCGATGGGCCTGATGCAGCTTATGCCCCCAACCTATGATGAAATGCGCGCCGCGTATAATCTGGGTGGGGATGCCTACGAACCGCACGATAACATCATGGCGGGGACTGCGTATTTACGGCAGTTATACGATGTTTATGGCTCCCCCGGCTTTCTGGCCGCATATAATGCGGGCCCTGGACGTCTGGAAGATTTTATCACCCGCAACCGGACCCTCCCGCGGGAGACACGGAATTACGTGGCCTCCATCGGGCGGCGCATTGTGGGTATTTCACCCCTCAATCGCTCTCAGGCCGATATGCAGGTGGCCAGCCATGATTCCTTTACACAAAGGGCAGTTGGCAATGGCGCTGGCCGGAATGCTGGCGGCATAAGTGCTGTACAGGCTGCATGGTCGGCCCGGCAGCAGGGGAGCATGCAGCCCGTGCAGGTGGCGGACGCCATTGGGGATGATACGGTAGATACCGCCAGTGCCCCCGCAGCCACCTATGGGCAGGACTGGCATCCTGTTTCACGTAAAACAAGAGTGGATGGGCTGACGGAAAGCCCATCGGATGTACGGGCCATATGGGCCAAACGGTTGGGAGCAACCGCGCAGACCACCCCAGAGACACCCGTGCAGGTTGCTCAGGCGGGGGAGGCGGAAACAGATGAACCCGCATATATTCCCGCTCCTCTGACCGAATCGGGTGTGTCTGATCCCGAACCGGCCCGGCTAAGCGTGGCAGATGGGCGCAAAGGGGGCAGTTTACGCCTGATCCCCATGGCGCACGCAGAACCCGCCCCCTTACTGAGCAGGAAGGTACGCGGTGTGGATGCCAGAAACTGGGCTATTCAGGTTGGCGCGTTTGGTTCCGCTGCTCTGGCGCAGCAGGCATCGGGGCGGGCACAGCACCAGAACACATCCCTCTCTGGTGCACGGGTGCAAATTGCTGTGGTGCAGGCAAAAAAGGGACGGCTGTATCGTGCGCGTCTCACCAACCTGTCGCATACCGATGCAGTGGGCGCCTGCCGCAAACTGAGCGGGTGTGTTGTGATCTCGCCTGAATCACACCTCTAGACTCAGGACCTGTTCATTTATTGAATTGAACGGTGTTCTGTGTTTCACAGTCTTACCGATGGAGGTGAGACTGTGAGTGACTTGTTTTTGCTGTCTGAGAGGCAGATAGAACGGGTTGAGCCATTTTTCCCTCTGGCGCACGGAGTGCCACGCGTGGATGATCGGCGCGTTCTAAGCGGGATTGTTTATGTTATCCGCAACGGCCTTCAGTGGAAGGATGCTCCGAAAGCGTATGGTCCGCACAAGACTTTGTATAATCGCTTCATCCGATGGAGCCGACTGGGTGCCTTCGACCGGATATTCGTCTCGTTGACAGAGCAGACTGGCCGTTCAAAGCGCTTGATGATCGATGCAACGCATCTCAAGGTACACCGGACAGCGGCCTCCTTGCTCAAAAAGCGGCTTTTCCCCGCCATATCGGACGGACAAAAGGCGGCCTGAACTCAAAACTTCATGCCGTGTGCGATGATCAGGGCCGACCCGTTCGGCTTCATTTGACTGTGGGACAGGTCAGTGATTTCAAAGGCGCTGATGCGCTGATGCGCTGATGCGCTGATGCGCTGATGCGCTGATGCGCTGATGCGCTGCTGTCGGACCTGCCGGATGAGACAGAGGAAGTCATCGGCGATCGGGGATACGACAGCAATAAAATCAGACAGTTTCTAGCAGACCGAAACATCACCGCCTGTATTCCGCCAAAGAAAAACAGGAAATCAAAGCCGCCGTACAACTGGCATCTGTATAAGAAGCGCCACCTCATCGAAAATATGTTCGCAAAGCTGAAGGACTGGCGACGTGTTGCAACCCGATATGACCGGTGCGCTCATACCTTCATATCCGCAACCCATATCGCAGCAAGCGCCATCTTCTATATTAAAGAATGAGTCCTGAACCTAGTAGCAACGCTTATGGGACTTCAGAGGTTCCGCGAATTACAGGGAGCAAGAAGTGAAAGCATATCTGTATGACTCTCCCATCTTACCTGATGGTTTCAAATTGCCACAAGAATATATTGATTTTGCTGTTAGTGGCTGCTCTCGAGATTTGTATCCTTGGAGGGTTCTGGCGGCAGATATGGCTGGCTCTCTGTGTTATTTTGGCGCGATGCTTTTGAAGTTTCCTAATAACCCCTTGGTGCCCTTTGCAATAATTAATGATGAGTCGGGCTTGTATAATGACGGGTGGGTTGTTTTGGCGTGTTTTGATGGGGCGGATTTCTCGGGTAATCCGCCGGTAAGAATATATGACTACTCCAATCCCAAAGCGTCGCCTTGGGAGAATAGGTCTTATCAGAGTTTCTCAGATTGGCTTGAGACGGCTAAGAAGGAGTCGTCAGATTATAGGTCATCGCTATGTTGATTTATGAACCCAGCTTGTACATGTGTAGTTAACCAGACTCCATTCTCTGCCTGAAAAAACTTGAAGCCCTGTTGGTGCATCCGCAGGGCTTCAATTTTTAGTACCACAGGTTCGCCATAGCGTTGCCCGACAGCAGTAGCCGTAGTTATGTCTTGCGACAGGTGTACATGGTGACGAGCGCCTGCGATCAAGCCTTGCTGGCGGATCGATTCCAAGAAGCGCGTAGCGGTGCCGTGGTAGAGAAACTCTGGCGGCTCTTTCTCTACGTGCTGAAGGCTCACACTGGCAGTTGAGTGGCCCTGTACGGCGCGAATACGCAGGCCATCTTCCGAGAGACTGAAGCGTTTTTTATCGCTGCTGCTGACAACAGCCTGAATCAGGGCGATATCTAAAATTCGCCCATCTTTAGCTGCACCAGCTACCAAGGATTCGACATTTGCCCAGCCCTCGCTGTCTAGCTGCAAGCCGATGGCGTGTGGTTCATGCCTGAGAACATAGCTAAGAAATTTGCTGGTCTCGTTGAGTTGCTTGGTATTCATCCCGCTTAATGCCTCAAAATCATTCATTGATTGGCAGCAGTTTGCATCATTCTTGCTTCATGTCTGCATCACGTCGGCTGAACGACTTTTTTTGTGCTGTCGGGTTGCAACACGTCGCCAGTCCTTCAGCTTTGCGATGATGTTTTCGATCAGATGGCGCTTCTTATATAGATGCCAGTCGTAAGGCTGCTTTGATTTCCGGTTCTTTTTCGGGGGAATACAGGCGGTGATATTGCGTTCTGCAAGCGATAACCTGACCCGGTTGCTGTCATAGCCTCTGTCCCCGATGACTTCTTCTATCTCATCGGGAAGATCTGTCAGAAGCACGTCTGCGCCTCTGAAGTCGCTGACCTGTCCCGCAGTCAGATGAAGGCGGACAGGTCGGTCCTGATCATCGCACACGGCATGAAGTTTTGAGTTCAGGCCGCCTTTTGTCCGTCCGATATGGCGGGGAAAAGCTCCTTTTTGAGCAGGGACGCCGATGTCCGGTGTGCCTTAAGGTGTGTTGCATCAATCATCAAGCGCTTCGAACGGCCAGCCTGCTCTGTCAGGGCGACAAAGATCCTGTCAAAGACACCCAGACGGCTCCACCGGATAAAGCGGTTGTATAAAGTCTTGTGTGGACCATACGCTTGCGGAGCATCCTTCCACTGAAGGCTGTTGCGGATGACATAAACGATCCCGCTCAGAACACGCCGGTCATTCACGCGTGGCACTCCGTACGCCAGAGGCAAAAACGGCTCAATCCGCTCCATCTGGCGCTCAGACAGCATAAACACATCACTCACATGCCCACCCTCCATCGGTGAGCCTGTGATCACAACCTCTCGTTCATTTCAATAAATTAATAGGTCCTGAGCCTAGCACTACAGTTGCATTTTGTATTGTGAGTGAGAGCGCATAGCGTTTGCCTGATGTGTTCGTCGAAAGACGGACCATCTGAGGATATGGGCGACGGGTAACCTGCGTTG